>JAEEYQ010000063.1 GCA_016288215.1 Lentisphaeria bacterium
AATTAGGAATTAGGAATTAGGAATTAGAAATTAGGAATTAGAAATTAGAAATTAGGAATTAGGAATTAGGAATTTAGTTAGAAGTTAGCAGTTTTTCTAAAGCTTCTAGTGCTTCTACTGCTTCTAGTGCTTCTACTGCTTCTAGTGCTTCTACTGCTTCTAGTGCTTCTAGTGCTTCTAGAGCCTCTAGAGCTTCTAGACAAATTCCTAATTCCTAATTCCTAATTTCTAATTCCAAAATTTCCCAATTCCTAATTTTTTCGCGAATTGAGACTCGTCGATTTGCTTAAACTGGACAAATATATATATTATTGGACAATACTATTTACCATTCGGGCCTGCTCTCCCCTTTTGGAGAGAGTATGTCTGCGTGTGTGACGATCCCCCAACAAGGAAATGAAAGCATGGTAACAATCAGACTTCGCAGAACCGGCAAGCGCAATGCGGCTTGCCATCGTATCGTTGTGGCGGACTCCCGCAGTCCCCGTGACGGACGTTTCATTGAGATCATCGGCGTCTACGACCCCCGTCACAATTCCGAAAAGATTGATCTGGAACGGGTTGACTACTGGATTCCCCGCGGCGCCCAGCCCAGCGAGACCGTCAGCGCCATCATCAAGCGCGCCCGTGCCGCCGCTCAGGCTGCCCCGGCCGCCGAAAAGCCGGCAGAGGCCTGATTCCTCCACGGGAGCATCACATGGCATTCTCCTTTATCAAGAAATTCTTCCCGGGTTCGGAGAGCGACAAAGCCGACGCGGAGGGCGTGACCGCCGCCGCGGAGGCGGAAGCGGAGTCCGTCCAGCCGGAGGAGAAGGGGGAAGTCCCCTCTTCCGAAGCGGATCTTGAAGGGTTTGTCCTGTATGTGACGCGGGCTCTTGTCGACAATCCGGATGCGGTGAGCGTGGAGACCGTCGCCCAAGACAAAGGCGACGTCATTCAGGTCACCTGCGTCAAGACGGACATCGGGAAGATCATTGGCAAGAACGGCAAGACCATCGCCGCCATCCGCGCCCTGGTCAGCGGGGCGGGCATCCGCCTTGGCCGCCATGTCAATGTGGAAGTCATGGACTGAAGAGTCCGATGCCCCTGTTGCATATCGACATCGTCAGCCTGTTCCCCCGCATCTGCGAGGGGCCTCTTCAGGAGTCGATCTTGGGAAGGGCCTGCCGTGAAGGCAAGGTACAGGTTGACTTGATCAATTTGAGAGACTACGCCATTGACCGCCGCGGGACGGTCGATGACAGTCCATACGGCGGCGGCGCCGGCATGGTTCTTCGTGCCGAACCGCTGTTTGCCTGTGTGGAGGAGCTGGCGGACGCCGAGGCATACACCGTGCTGATGACGCCCCAAGGCGCCCCTTTCACGCAGGCCACCGCCAGACGGCTTGCATCGAAATCTCACATCGTCATGGTCTGCGGCCATTACGAGGGGGTTGACGAGCGGGCCAGGCAGTGCCTTTTCGACGAGGAGATCTCCCTGGGGGATTTCGTTCTGACCAACGGAGCCATCGCCGCCGTGGTGGTGGTGGATGCGGTGGTCAGGCTGTTGCCTGGAGTTCTGGGCAGCGACGAATCGTCGGTGGATGAGTCTTTTGGAAGAGATTCCTTATTGGAATATCCTCAATATACACACCCGGAGGTGTTCCGGGGCATGCGAGTTCCTGATGTGCTCCTGTCAGGAAACCATGGCGAAATAGCAAAATGGCGGCAGGAGCAACGTCTGGTCCGAACGGCGGGGCGGCGCCCCGACCTGCTGGTTCGGTTAAGAGAGACAGGTGAAAACGATGGCAACAGAAACGAAGAAAATCACAATTGAAGAGCTGCGCCGCGAAAATCTGAAGACGGACATTCCGGAGTTCGCCGTGGGCGACACTCTGGAAGTCGGCGTGAAGATCATTGAAGGCGGCAAAGAGCGTATTCAGGCCTTTACGGGCACGGTGATTGCCCGTTCCGGCGGCGGCATCTCCGAGACCGTGACCCTGCGCCGCGTCTCCCATGGACAGGGCGTGGAGCGCATCTTCCCGATTCATTCCCCCCGCATCGCCAGCATGAAGCGGACCCGTCAGGGCCGCGTGCGCCGCGCGAAGCTCTACTATCTGCGGGACCAGGTGGGCAACGCCGCCCGCATCAAGGAGAAGCGCCTCCACTAATCGCTCCTTTCCCCTGTCGGATGGGGAATCTGGCCGTGGCCGCGCCTCCGCATGGATGAACGGACGTAGTCCCGTTCCTATGACGGCAGCCAGGCTGCGGTCGCCGTTTGCATCGATGTCACAGGGGGAAGGAGAGTCGTCTCCTTCCCCCGCTTTGTTTTCTCCCACGGGGTTTGAGCCCTTGGGATGTTTGATGTTTTGAGGTTGTCCGGTCATCGTCCGCCTCCTGATTTGCCATGCCCGCTTCTTCCGCCGCCACCGCCAAACCCCGCCATTCGACCACAGAAACCCTTGCGGCCGAGATGTTTGCGTATGAGACGGCGTATCGGGAAGAGCATCCAGGCTGCCGCATCGCCGGCGTGGACGAGGCTGGTCGGGGGCCCCTGGCCGGCCCTGTGGTGGCCGCCGCCGTCATCCTTCCGGCCGATGGAAGCTTCACCCTGCCCGTCGCCGACTCCAAAGCGCTGACGGCCGCCCGGCGGGAAGAGCTCTTCGCCGCCCTCCATGAGGAGCCAGGCGTCCTCATCGGCGTCGCCATACGGGACGCCGCCTGCATCGACCGCATCAACATCCTGCGGGCCACCCATGAGGCCATGCGGGAGGCGGTGCGGAGCCTTTCCCCGCTGCCTGACGCGGCGTTTGTGGACGGGCTGGCCGTGCGGGACTTTCCCGTGGAGGCCCGCTTCATCGTGAAAGGGGATGCCCACTCCGCCAGCATCGCGGCCGCCAGCATCATCGCCAAAGTCACCCGAGACCATATCATGGAGGAACTGGACCGCCAATATCCGCTCTACGGCTTCGCCATCCACAAAGGATATGGGACGGCGGAGCATCTCCGGGCCCTGGAGGAACATGGCCCCTGCCCCGTCCACCGCATGACCTTCGGTCCCGTGGCCCGCATCCTCCATCCCCCCATGCAACAGCCGACGTTCCTCTAGACACGTTTCCGTTTTCCATCATGAGAGAATGCATTTCCTTTCAAATTCATTCACCATTCAGCAAGGCCCCGGTGTCGCTGGAGCTGCGGCCGGAGCCTGTGGGCATCGTTCGTCGACTGGCCTCCCACGGCCATGAGGCCTACATCGTCGGCGGCGCCATCCGTGACCTGCTTTTGGGGCTTCAGCCAAAGGACTACGATATCACCACCTCCGCCTCGCCGGAGCAGATCCGCAAGATTTTCGGCCGCGGCGCCTGCCACATCATCGGCCGCCGCTTCCGCCTCGCGCAAGTGTTCGCGGGAGACGACATCTATGAAGTCAGCACCTTCCGTCGGGAGCCCAGCGCCGAAGAGCGGAAAGGTCGCTATGACGACGACGGCGTCATGATCTGGAACGACAACGCCTACGGCACCTTGGAGGACGATGCCAAACGGCGGGACTTCACCGTCAATGCCCTCTATCTGGACTGCGTCGGCTCCCAAGGCATTTTGGACTACTGCCACGGCCTCCAGGACCTGAAGGACGGCATCGTCCGTTCCATCGGGGCCCCCAACCTCCGCATCGAGGAGGACCCCGTTCGTCTCATCCGTGCATTGAAACTCGTTGGGCAATATGGATTTACATTGACGCCGGAACTGGATCGCGCCATCCGTTCCCACGTGGCCCTGATCCGCAACGCCTCCGCCTCACGGCTCTTTGAGGAGCTGCTCAAGATCTTCTTCACGGGCAAATCGGCCTCCATTCTCCAGGTCATGCACGACTACGGCCTGCTGGAGCATTTCTGGCCCTATGCCGCACGGCAATGGCGGACGGAAGCCGGCCAGGCCATGCAAACGCTTCTCGCTCTAAGAGATGCCTATATGGCCGAGCCCGGTCATTCCATGTCCAAGGCCTGGGCGCTGGCCGTCCCCACCCTGCCCTATGTCATGGAAGCCCTTTCCGGCTCCCTGACGCTTTGGGAACCCACGGATCCCGTCGCCAAACTTCAGACCGTCACGGAAATCCTCCATCTGGTCTATGGCGGCTACAACCTCCCCCGCTTTCTCATGCTGCGCATGAGGGAATTTCTGCTCATGCTTCCCGATTTGGCCTCTTCGAAGACCGCATCGCGCTGGTTTCATCATAAAGAGTGGAAATATGCGCGTTTAAGTTATATTTTATTGTCGAAATGCTTTCAATGGGACCCCAAGCCCCTTGAGGCACTTCCGACGCCGGAGGAGGCCGCCCTCCTCCAGCCCGCTCCCGCCCCCCGTCGGCGGAGACGCCGCCCCCGTCGCCGCTTCTCCCGCAAAACCGCCCCTTCAACCCCCATCACCGCATCCCACGAGCAGGACAGCCAGCCATGAATTCCACCGCCGTCAAAATGCTGAAGATCTGGATTCCCGTCATTGTCGTCGTCATCCATCTGATGTTCTTCTCGTTCCTGTTGGGCAAACACCAAAAGTCCCGTCCCAAGGAGCCGACGCCGACAGAAGTGGGCACAGCAGTCAACAACGCCCCGTCGACGATGGAGCCCTCCCTCGCCACGCCAGCGGGAGGCGACGCCGATGTGTCCCTGCCCGTCCCCGCGCCGCCGCCGCCCGCCCCCAAGAGCTTGGTTCCCGCCATAACTCCCTTCAGCGCAAGCTATTTTGCCAATGACATCCGCCCGCTCCCCCAACAGCTGGGCACCCTTGTGCAGAACTGCAAGGGCGGCATCGCCATTGATCTGACCAGCCGGAAGATCCATTGGGAGAAAGCCGGAACCACGGCCCAGCCCATCGCCTCCATCACCAAAATGATGACCGTTCTGGAAGTGGCCGAGTTCATCGACAAGTCGCAGGGAAGCCTGAATTTGGAGACACCTGTGAAAGTCACCGCCGCCGCCTCAAAAATCGGGGGCCGCCAGGTTTGGCTGGATCCGCGGGAGACCTTCACCATCAACGAGTTGCTTAAATGCACGCTCATCCGCAGCGCCAACGACTGCGCCTATCTGCTGGCCGAATTCTTGGGGGGCTCCGAACAGGCCTTCGTCCAAGTCATGTCCAGCCGCGCCAAAGAGCTTGGCTGCCAGAACTTTGTCTTCCACAACGCCCACGGCCTGCCCACCGGCAATCAGGAGAACATGGGAACCCCCTTGGAAATCGCCTATCTCTCTAGCATTCTGTTGGATATACCCGCCATCACCCGCTGGAGCAGCGTCCGCCACGACACCATCCGCGAGAACACCAAGCCCTTCAATCTGGACAGCACAAACCATCTTCTGGGCACCTGCCCAGGCGTCAACGGCATGAAGACGGGCTTCACCAACAAGGCAGGCTACTGCCTCTGCGCCACCTGCGAACGGAACAGCCGCCGAGTCGTGGTGGTCATCTTGGGCTGCGAAAAGGGCACCATCCGCGACAATATCGCCCGCCAGCTCATTGACTGGGTCTATACCTTATAATATAGTAACGATTCCGAATCTGCGCCTTCTATGGACTCCTGCCCCACGGCATTGCCGCCATGAGGCAATATCATGTCCATTGTTCCGTTATATGTCTGTCCTCGGCATTGGATGGTCCTGTCGGCCACCCTTCATCGCCATGGTATCATTCCCTTCCCACCGAAAGGAGCCGCATCATGATGAAACGAATCCTTGGGGCATTTCTCTGCCTCGGCTTGACCACGCTGTTCGCCGACCTGCCCAACTCACCTGCTGTCAAAGCGGCCATCCTCCCCAATGCCTCCATGATTGTCTGGAGCAATGACGCGGAGGCCGCGAAAACCGCCATCAAAGCCAAGCTTGACGAGTTTTCGGAGACCCTCAACAACAATCCCGCCGCCCTGGCCTTCAGCATGACGCGGCAGGAAAACGTCAACGACCTCATCAAGAATGGCAACAAGCTTGAAGAGTCGTTGGGCATCAAGAAGGGGGATGTCTCCTGCTGGATGGCGTCCGCGAATCTGAACAACATCCAGGCCATTGAAAAAGACCAGATCTTCAACAATCTGGATTTCACCTTCATCCTTGAGCTCAATGAACCCAAACTGAAGATGGAGACCCTGAAAGACGTCATTGAGAAGACTCTGACCGAAAAGGGCAAGGCCGTCACCCTCACCGTGAAGGAGCTGGCCGGTGTTCCCACCCTGTACATCAGCGGCGAAGAGATTCCGGAGTGCAACGTCGCCCTTCCGCAAGACGGCAAATGTCTCGTGTTTGGTCGGGAAAGCATTGTGAAAGAAGCCCTTGAACGCATTGCCGCCGGCACCGCCACGCCGCTTACCCCCGCCCTTCAGGATTGTCAGAAACAGCTCTCTGAGAAGAACATAGGCGGATTGCTCTTCGCCCTGCCCCCCGCCATGCAGGCGGCCATCAAAAAGCAAGCCACTATGGCGGAGGGCGAGGAGCCCAATCCCATGAAGATGGCTCTCGAACCCTTCGGCCGCGCCATTGGAATCGTGCTTGACATCTCGGCGGACGACAATCTCGGCGTGTCCATCGGCGTTCTCATGGACAGCCCGATGGACGCCAACGTCGGCAAGGCCGGCGTCGTCGACAACATGGCTCTCCCCTTGGTCAAGCAGCTGCTCAACCAGGCGGTCACCGGAAAGACGCTGCCCATGGCGGACACCATCAAATCTGCGGCCAAAGACCGTTTCCTCTCCATTGACATGCTCATCTCTCCCACGGACTTGAGCGTTCTTGGCAACGCCCTCAAAGAGCGTCAGGCGTTCGACGAGCTGATGAACGCGGAATAAGACGTGATCCAATCGGCGCGGGGTAAATCTCCGCGCCTTTTTTGCATCTATTGCATATGTAACATATTCAGCACAAAGTATTTAGAGCATTTTTCCTTCCTTGTTTTCCTCGCCTCCTTAGGGAAAAGACCAAAACGCAATACCTTTCACGAGATTTCCATGCACCGCTCCCTCCTGCCCCTCTGCGTCCTCGCCTGCCTTCTTTCCTTATGCATTCTGGCAGATGAATTTACCGTGCCGGCCATCACCCGTCCGCCAGTCATGGACGGCGTTCTCTCGCCAGGGGAATGGGATGAGGCGCTGGTCATCTCCGGCGTGGGCAATCCCGTCGATCAGCGCATCGCGCAATTCCACATCTGCTTCGACGACAGCCATGTCTACGTCGCCTTCCTTTCCGAAACGCCTCCCAAGGGGAAACTGGCGTACCGCGGCGGCAATCTCGTATTGGACGACTCCATCGAACTGTGGTTCATGCCGCCGCTGGAGCCCCGCCGCGAAAGTTCCCTTGCCTTCGGCCAGTTTCAATACATCACCAACGCAAAGGGCGACGAGCTGCTCAACCACCACAATCCAGGCTATGGGCTGGCCACCCGCCCGTGGCGTTGCCCGCAATATGTTCATGCCCAGAGCATTGCCAATGACCAATGGACGGTGGAGCTCGCCTTTCCCGCTGGCGCATTCGGCTTGAAAACCATTCCGGACTCTGATTGGAAAATCCTGCCAGTACGCAACTTCCGCACTTCTCCAGAGGGGCAGTATCCCTTTACGACCCATGGCCATATTGGCATGTTCAGCGATGTGGACGCCTACGCCACCTTCCATTTCCGCCGCGGCCTTCCCGCCGTCCGGCAGACCTATCCAGAGGGAAGCCGTCAGCCCCTCGCCTTCCAACTGGCCGCCGCCCCCAACGCCACCGCGGTTCCTCCGCTGACGGCTTCCGTGGCCCATGCCGCCGGCGCAATGTCGGATTCGGAACTGAACGCCTGGCTGGACGCTCCGCAGACGGCCAACGAGGCCGCCCTCACCGCGCCGCTGCCGCTGGAAATGAAGCCTGCCCCCGATCTGGCCAGCACCACGGCCATCTGCATTCGGGAGCCCCAAGGCACCGTCCTCTTTGAACGGCACTTCGCCACCACGCCCGCCAAAGAGCGACTTTGGTTCACGCCAGAGGCCTATGTCGTGAAGGAGGACGATTTCGAGCAGGCCACCCCATCCGATGACATCGAAGAGGGACGGACAGCCGGCAGCCAGGCCCGGCATTTTACAAAAATCTCTAACATGCTTGAATTCAATAACTTACAATTTCCAGTGCCGGGCAACATCTCCTTCTGGGCCAAACAGGACGAAACCCCCGTCGAAAACTACCGCCGCTTCTACACCATTCAACAGCCCAATGAAGGCTATTTGGGATTCCAGACGCTGCCCTCCGGTCATTTCCACCTCTTCTTCCATGACTATGCGGTGGAGCCGCGCGTTGATTTCCTTTCCATGCCACGGCAAAAGGCGGGAGCATGGGTCCACTATTCCATCAACCTGCGTCCCAACAGTTTCGAATTTTACGTCAATGGCCTGAAAGACATGGAGGGCAAGCTGCCCATGACCCTGAGAAACCTCCGGGACCTCAGTCTCGGCGGCGATTTCAGCGGAGTGACCATGGACGAATTTGCGGTGTACTCCCGCTGTCTGACCAAAGAGGAGATCAAGGCTCTGGCCCAAGGGCAGACTCCCGTCACGGGCACGTTGGCCTATTATCCGTCCCTGAACGCCGTGGTGGCCGACCTGGCCGTGAATCCGCAGCGGGTCGCCGCAACGGATTTGGAGCTGCGCGTCAGCGATGCATCGGGCAAGGAGATGGCCCGTGCCACTCTGTCTCTAGCATCCGGCTATGTATCTGCATCCCAAGGAGATACGCTAATTCTGCTCCATGAGAAGGCCACGCTGCTGCAAGTGCCGCCGGAAGGGGACTACCGAGTCGGCGTCTATGCCAAAGAGACGGACTCGCTTCTTCTGGAGGGCGAGTTCGTGGTTCGACACTATGAATGGGAGCACAATCGTCTCGGCCTTTCGGACCGTCTGCTGCCCGGCTTCACTCCCCTGCGGCGCAACGGCAACACCCTTTCCTGCGTGCTGCGGGACATGACCTTGGCCTCCAACGGCCTTCCAAATCGCATTATCTCCTTGGGAGAGAACATCTTAGCAAATCCCATCACCCTTACGCTGCAGCAAGGGGAGCAATGCCGCCCCCTCGGCGACGGCCAGCTTACATTCCACAGCGAAACGGACACCGCCATAGACTACACCGCCGAGGCCGACGGCTTCACCCTCCATGGCCACATGGAACAGGACGGGCTGCTACGGCTGGACATTCACTTCCCCGATGCTCTGGAAGCGGACACCGTCACCATGGACATTCCCCTCAAGAAGGAATTCGCCGTCCTTTTCCATGCCGTGGGAGATGGCATCCGCGTAAATCCCGCCGATCAGATGCCCGCCGGCCAAGGCACCGTCTTCCGCGCCACCGATGTGCCGCAGACCCATCTGGACGGCTTCATCCCCTATCTCTGGATTGGAACCGACGACCGTGGCCTCTGCTTCGCGGCGGATTGGGACAAGGGCTGGCACTATTCCGCGGAGCACCCCGCCCAAACCCTCTTCCGCCACCCCAATGGCGACGTGAGCCTCCGTCTACATCTTCTCAACGCAGGCTTCCCACCGCAAAAGGGGCGGGTCATCACCCTCGCCCTCATGGCCTCCCCCGTGAAACCCATGCCCGACGGATGGCGCGGCTGGGGCGAATTTTGGGACTACCCCTGCACACGGCATGCGCAAAATCTGGCCAGTCCGCCCTATTGGGGCTGCTTCAGCTGCTGGATGGCCCGCTATCCCGCCTGGCAGGATTTCAACTACATCCGCAAACTGACGGAAACCCTGCGGACGGGCGTCATCGACCACGACTACATCGCCGCCTGGGTGGACCGCATCCTCAAAGGGGATTCGTCAATCGTCCCCTGGCTGGAGGACAACACGGACCCCAAGGCCTTCGTCACCGCCCACGCCAATGCCGCGTTCTACTACGCCGCCACTCTCCACAGCAAGCCCAACCCCGTCCTTTACTACTATACATGCGACTGCGACGAACCCGACGCCCTGCCCGAATACCCCGCCTTCCGCGGCGAATGGAATGGCCACATCACCCCCAGCTTTCAGGACTACGCCATCTTCTATTTCGACAAGATGCTCGAATGCGGCCTTGGCGGCGTGTACAACGACAACGTCTTCTTCAAGGAGAATTACCAATGGGCCACAGGGCAGGCCTACATTGACGAGCAGGGCACCGTCCATCCCTCCTTCGGACTTTGGCTCAGCCGCGCATGGCGGAAACGGCAGATGACCCTCATGGTGGAGCGGGGGCTGACGTCGCCCTGGCTGACCGTCCACCACACCAACACCAACATTCTGCCCACCTTGAGCTTCGCCACCAATTCCATGGGACTGGAGTGGAAATATGGACGGACGGACTATCAGGACCGCTTCACCGCCGGCTATGTCCGCGCCGTCCTTCAGGGGCTTCAGGGCGGACTCTTCCCCACCGTGCTGGACGGCACCACGGACACGGAGAGTCCGGAGGAGAAGACGTGGGTCACGCGAACCATGCTGGCCCTGTTCCTGCCCCATGAGGTGAAGCCCACCCTGCCCCGCGGGTCGGATGACGACCTCATCGTGGCCATCTACACACGGCTCTTCGACTTCGGCACCCACGAACCCGACTGCCGCTACACCGCCTATTGGAACCCGCAGAATCCCGTCCGCACCGCCACGCCCGGTCTGCTGGTCAGCACCTATCGCCGCGGCGGAAAGCTTCTTGCCGTCGTCGCCAATGACCATGGGGACAGCGGCTCGGCCACGCTCACCGTTTCGGAGCCCGTCGCCGCCGCCAAAAACCTGGAGAGCGACACGCCCTTGCCTTGCGCCGCCAACACCATCACTCTGCCGCTGAAACGCCATGACTTCGCGTTGGTGGAAATCCTGCTGGCCGCCCCCAAAACCGCGCCGTGACACCCTCAAACGTTAGCGGAAAGCTCCAAATCCCATTTGCATTCATTGCAAAATTTGCAAGATTCCCGCGCCCTTGGGACGGCCATATCCAAAACTCGGCGCATCGACCGTTGTTCGCCCCTATTTTGGAGGGACCATAGCCGCTAGGGCCACTAGAGCGCGTTCTGTGGCACGGAGCATGTTTTTAGGTATATTAATACCTAAAACGGCAAAGGCCCCTCCAGGGCCATTCTGACGCGTTTCCGCAATTGCCTTGCTTGGCAAGACTCCTTCAATTTGGACTTCTGCATTGCATTTAACGCAATATTATGAATGCAGTTTTATTCATAAGACGACCTGCGTTTTTGCCGGTTGACTGAGGCTTCTCCATGTTGTTGTGACATGTTCCGAGTCTCCCATGGATAAAAAACTCCCCCTAACTTGAGCAGAACAAAGTGGAAAAATCCTGAAAACAGGTTACTGTAATTCCAAATGGCTCACCGGGGGCTCGGGTCGCCGCGCGCGGCGCATCGACAGAACAGAAATCATAACACAGGGAAAAGGCATATGAACATTCTGCTGGGAGGCATCCCGCTGGGATGCGACAACATCGGCGACGAGGCGATTATCGCCTGCGTTGTCCGCATGCTGCACGAGTCCCTCCCCGACGTGAATCTGACCGTGGCCACGGCGGATCCGATGACGGGAAGCCTGCTTGGAGTCAACGTCGTGCCGCCCTTTGGCTTTTTGGATGTGGGGTTCGATGGGTTTTCCACCGTTGTCCGTCAGCATGACGCTTTTGTATGGGCCGGTGCCACAGGACTTTCCGACTATCCCCATATTGCCCTGACCCTTTTGGAGATGGCTCAGGCGGAAAACGTGCCCACCTTCGTCTGGGGCGTTGGAATGGATGACGAACTGAATCCCGTGTTCTTCAAGGTCCACGGCAAAAAGCGTCTCCTTCTGAAATGCCTCGGCCTGGTCGACTGGGTGGAGCGTCGCCGTCGTTCCGCCCTTGCCCAACGGCTCAAAACCGTTCTGCCCCGTTGCAAAGGCATCTGGCTGCGGGATCCGCAAAGCGCAGAAGTCCTTGCATCCATGGGAGTTACCAATGTCGGCACAACGGCGGACACCGCTATTCTGCTCCGCCCCGCCGCCTCTTCCCACCCATCCGAAGAGCAAAGGCCGTATTCAGCCGCCCCCTCTCCTGTCCTTGGCCTCTGCATCTCTGCCCAAAGGCAAGTCACTGACATGGAAGGAGTCCGCGAGCTGGTCAAGGCGGTCTGGTCTGTCGGAGGCAAAGTCCTCGGCATCCCCATGAATCCCAAGACGGATCGCCCTCTGATGGAGGCCCTGGAGGTTCCCTGCATCACCGGCACCACTCCGGAGGCGGTACTGGAAGCGGCGGCGGGATGCACCGTGGTGCTTTCCAGCCGTCTGCATCTGCTGATTCTCGCCGCCAACGCGGGGACTCCCATCCTTGGCATCGCGAGAGGCTCCAAGCTCGCCAACTGGCTGGCCAATTTCAACCGCTCCGTGCTGGGCAGCGTGACGAACTGCAATTGGCCTCAAGTGACTCAGCAGGTGCTGGAGGCCATGAAATCCTCTGGAGACTGGGAAGTCGTTCGCGCCAAAGCCTATGCGCAGCTGGACGCCCGTCTTGACCAAAGCCGCCGCGAATTCATCGACAAACTCCGCGCCGTCGCGCCGCCAGCCCCATAGGTCAAGACAGCCATGAAATTCTCCATCATCATTCCTGTCTACAACGGCGAGCCCCATTTGCAGCATGCCATACAAAGCATTCTGCCACAGGATTTTACTGACTGGGAGGCCATCATCGTCGACGATGGCTCCACCGATGCCACGCCGCAAATCGCGGAGGCCCTCGCCAGCCAGGACTCCCGAATCCGCGTTGTCCACCAATCCAACGGCGGAGTCTCCATCGCCCGCAACCGCGGCATGGACGAGGCGCAGGGCGACTGGATTGTCTGGCTGGACGCCGATGACTCCTACGTCGACGGCGCACTAGGGCAGATCGCCGCCATGGCGGACCGTTATTCTGCATGCAATTGCATGCAATTTCCATATCAGGAAAGAAATCCCGATGGCTCCCTCCGTCCCTGCATTCCCGAAGCCTACTCCGCCTATGGCGGACAGGTCCATCCAGGTCAGGAGGCTTTCCGTATCCTATTTGCCCACAATGGGTTAAAGGATGCCAACTGGCAGCCGTGGCGCTTCGTCTATCGCCGCGACTCCCTTCCGCGCTTTCGGGAAAGGGTCATCCATGAGGATGTGGACGTGCTTCCCCTTCACATGGCCACCTTTTCCAGCGTGTACATCGCGCAGGAGGCCTTCTACGTCTACCAGCCAGCCCGAGAAGGGGCCGCGACCACCATCATCACTCCAAAGCGGGTGTGGGACATCCTTGACGTGACCGCCCACGTCTACGGCACCCTCCAAGAGGCCCGACTCCCCCATGACCTGAAACGCAACTTCCAGGCCACGCTGGCCTTCAATCTTTTCGGCTACTATCTGGCGACCCCTTCCTTCGCGGAGCCGGAACGCTCCCGCCTGCTGAAGGCGTTTGCCGATCATCCCGAATGGCTTCTGGCCATCGGCACCCCGCCGCGCACCGCATGGCTGAAACGGCTCCTTCTGCGTCTGCTGGGAGTTCGCCAAACCGCCATCCTCGTGAACCGGCTCCAAACGCTTTCCAAATCCCATCGGAACCCCACGACATGAACATCCTGTTTACCGGCGTCTATAGCCATCTTCATGGCGGGCTTGAACGCTTCGCCGAACGCACGGCCGCCGCGCTGCGGGCCCATGGACATCATGTCGATATTGTGGGAGATCCTCCACAAGTCCTTGATGAACGGGACTTTGTGTTGATGCATAAAATCCCGCCGTCCCTTGGGGAGCTGCAACGTCTCAAAGCCCAATATGGCCCCAGGCTGCGTTTCTATGTGCATGACCACGAGCTGTACTGTCTGCGCCGACACTATTACACGCCCCTGCACCACCTGTGCGAAAGAACCTATTCCTTTTTCCCCTGCCGGCTCTGCGCGGCCATCACCCGCCCCCAATGGGTTCTGCGCAACCTGCTCCATCCCCTGACCGCCGTCCTGGAGGAGATGCGGACCGTCAGAACCCTCGTGAACTCGAACTACGTCAAGGGGAATCTGGTCAAGAACGGCTTTGCGCCAGAAATGGTCAAGGTGGTCTATCCGCTGTTCTCTCCACCGTTCAAAGCGGAGGCGGAAAGTCATAGTTGGTTGCCGGACAATAAGTTACGAATTCTGTTCATGGGCCAGCTCCTCGCGGGAAAGGGCGTCGGCATGCTGCTTGACGCCGCAAGGCAGATGACGACTCCCCACACGTTGACCATCGTCGGCGCCGGCCGCGATGAGGCTCGGCTTCGCGCACAGGCCCCCGAAGGAACCCGCTTCACCGGATGGCAGGACAATGCACAGCGCTTTTTCAAGGACGCCGACGTCTGCGCCGTTCCCTCTCTTTGGAATGAGCCTTTCGGCATGGTGGGGGCGGAGGCCCTTTCCCACGGCGTACCCGTGGTCGCCTTCGATGTGGGCGGCCTTTCCGACTGGCTGGTCCCTGGAGAGACGGGGCTCTTTGCCCAAACCCAAGACGGCCGCGCACGGACGCCGCTGGCGCGCACGCCCGCCGCCTTCGCCCGCGCGTTGGATCAGATGGCCGACCCCGCAATGCTGAAAAAGATGAGCGCCAACGCCATCCGCACCGTGGAGTGCCTCTTCGACCCCGAACGGTTCTTGGAGAAGCTTCTGAATTGGCCGTGAGCCACGGCGACGCGGCACCCGCCGCCATTGCCCCATGCCATCCCTTTCATTCCTTCATTGGAGCCTGGCTTAGCCCAAACCATGACCCTGATCTTGACCCAACCTTCCCTTGACGACGCCGCCTCCGTCATGGCCTATCGGCAGGTCATGCTCGCCAACGGCGACATCCTCCACGGCTGCGCCGGCCTGGAAGACACCACATCCTATGAGGAATGGCTGGATTTCGACCATCGGCTGCGTCGTAAATTCGGCAACGACTATGCTCCGGAAACAGTCTTTCTAGCCATTCGCCAAGATGACCGTAAGTTATTGGGAATCATAGATTTCCGAAATCCGATCTCCGAAAAGCTCCTGAAATTCGGCGGCCATGTGGGCTACAGCGTCCTGCCATCGGAACGGCGTAAAGGCGTTGCCACGGAAATGCTCCGCTGTCTGCTGCCTCACTGCCGTCAGGCTGGCCTGAACCGCATCCTGCTGACCTGCGCAAAAGAGAACATCGCCTCCCGAAATGTCATCGTCGCCAATGGCGGACAGCTGGAAAACGAGGTTCCAGACGCCATTGGCATCTCGCGTTCAGGCATCATCCTGCGCTTCTGGATCCCCTTGTGACATGTTTTCGCAACTTATTGATTACCAATTAGTTATGATATTCTGCCACACGCTGTTCTTCATCGAGGCAGGTTCGAAAAGCATATGCGCGTTCAGCCGCCGTAAAACACGGCTGAACGCTTCTGTCTATTCAGTGTGTTCTGTGGATAATCCCCTCGCTGCTCTCACACCAACCCGTTCTCACGGATTGCCTGAAGCACGGCCACGGGATGGTTGTTGGTGGACACATCGGCGCCCATGTCACGGATTCTCTTCCAAAGCTCAAGGGTTTCGGAATGCCACAGATTGACCTTGAGTCCGGCGGCCTTTGCCTGATCCACCAGACTCTTGGGCGTCCCATCGTAGGTGGGGGCGATGCAGTAACAGCCTAGCCGAATCGCCTCATCCAGCCCCTCGGGAGTGAGCGCCCCGCTGATGCGGCCGATTTTGGCGTCCGGATGCCGTTCCTTCATCCGCTTGAGGACGGCGGAGTCAAAGCTGGTGAACATGAATTCACCATGGGAAAGGTGGGCGTTGGCCGCGGCATACAGCTTGTCCAGATAGATGTCCATGCGCTCCGGACTGTACAGCTCGCCGTAATGGGCCTTCATCTCCAGCTCGATGTAGAAGCCATTGAGGGAATCAAAGAGGGAGAACAGTTCATCGGCGGTGGGAATGGTCTCGTCGGAGTTTTTCAGCTTGAACTGCTTGAGCTCCGCCACGGTCATGGTCTCCACCTCGCCCTCTCCCGTGGTGGTGCGGCGGATGTTGTTGTCGTGCATCACGATGACTTCATTGTCGGCGCTGAGGTGGAAATCGGTCTCGAAGCCGGTGACGCCGTGCTCCAGCGCATATCTGAACGCAAGAATGCCGTTTTCCGTGAACACCTCCGCCGTGCCCCGATGGCCAAGAATCCGCGGCATTTCATGGGTAGGGACACCGCTGCAGGCTGCATCGTCTCCTGTCTTTCCAAGTTGTTCCACGACAGCGGCTTCCACATCCGCCAGAGAAGCCGTCGGCTCAAACCGTCGGACAATCCGACCATCCCGCCCCACCAGGAATTTGGTGAAATTCCATTTGATGTCGGACGATTTTGCGTAGTCGGGATCCTTCTCCGCCAACATCTTTTCAAGGATAGGGGCAATCTTGCCATCTGGAGGAAAGCCCTGGAAGGTGGTATTGGCGGTCAGAAACCGAAACAGCGGCGCCGCCTGCTCTCCATTGACGTCGATTTTCGCAAATTGGGGGAAGGCGGTCTTGTAGTTCAGCTTGCAGAAGGATTGGATCTCCTCCGCCGTGCCCGGCGCCTGCTGGCCGAATTGGTTGCAGGGGAAATCCAAAATCTCAAACCCCTGCCCAAGATGCCGTTCGTAGAGGGCCTCCAGTTCCTCATACTGTGGAGTAAAGCCACACCGTGTGGCGGTGTTGACGATCAGCAGAACCTTGCCCCGATAACTGCTCAGCGAGACGTCCTGCCCCTTCCAATCTTTGACGGTAAACGAATAGACATTTTCTTGCGTCATAACACATCCTCCTGAAAACCAAATTGTTAGAATAGAAATAACCCCAAAAGCCAAACGTCGTAGGGAGTTGGAGTCCAGCCCCAACCGCCTCATGGATTCTTTCCATGAAACCCACATTGTTCTCATGTCGTGTTTCCTTTTTTGAAGCCAACCGCCGCTTCTTCGCAGGTCGGCCACGTCGTCTGCAAAGCGTCATCCTGTTACTTTGTTCCATTTCAGAAGGATTTCAAGCCAACACATGAAGAAAAATCATGACAAATCAGAAGGAATCCATCTCCTCAGACAGTGACATGACAATGCCGTGTTCCACGTCCCATGAAGAGTGAAAAGTGAAAAGTGAAGAGCCACGTCCCGCATCCCACGTCCCATAACAGCCAAAACTTATGGACAAATCGCCAGCTTCCGATGGGCAAAATCCGAAATCCATGCTAACTTTTAGAGAGATGGGCTTTCAGCCGTCTGAGCCACGCCCTCCATTCGCCAACGGGAAGTCCTCTTCCCCCGTTTCAGGAGACGGCAGGTCAAAACCATTGAAATATAATCATATCTTATTTATAATAAACAACTTACAACTTTGTATAACACCCTGGGCTGACCCACGTCAGGGTCCTCCAACATCAGGAGTGGAAAGATGATGACTTCCGCTAACATTCTTGAACGCAAATGGATAGAGCAGATTCGGCAGGAGGTGCTGCAGACCCAGCAGCCTGCCGCCTGCTGGGAGGAATGCGTCTACAGCCGTCCTGTGGAATACCGCACCTTTCTCTCCCTTTCGGAGGAGATGCGGCGGGATGAGCGATGCATGGGGGTCATGCTGCGGGAGAAGCTGAAGTCCTTGAGGTTCCGCAGTCTGCCAGGGGAACCTCTGGTGGGTCGACTAGGCCCCTCCGAAGGCGTCACGCCGGAGTTGATGCAGGCGGCCAAAAGGCATTTCAGCCAGCCGGAGACGCCGTGGGGCATTTCAATAGGCCAGTCCGGACACTGCGCTCCGGACTACGGACGCCTTCTCGCCGCAGGACTGGACGGACTTCGCAAATCGGTGGAGGACTGCCGTCGAAACTCTCCCATACCCTTGCATGACAACATGTTGGCGGCCTTGGACGGCATGGAGGCGATGATCGCAAACGCGGCGCTGGCCGCAGAAGCCGCCGACAATCTGGAGCTGGCCGCGCTGTGCCGCCGCCTCGTCCACCATGCCCCTCAGACAACCCACGAGGCGCTGCAGCTGATTTTGTTCACGCAGATTGCCATTGAAAAAGGAGAATACGCCTATCTGATCAATCCAGGTCGGCTGGACCGCCTGCTGGCTCCCTTTCTCCCTGCGGCTGACCACGAACGGCTCGTGGAGCAGATCGCCTGCCTCTATTTGACCCTCAACGCCAACTGCCCCTCCGGCCTTGCCTACGGCACCATGATTGGCGGCGACATTCCCGCCAACGAAGTCTCCTACGCATGCCTGGAGGCGGCGCGGCTCAGCCGCCTGGCCTATCCGACAGTGGGAGTCTGCGTCAATGACGACACTCCTCAGGACCTTCTGGAGCTGGCCGTCTCCATTGTGGCCGAAGGCAATCCGAACCCCGCCTTCTTCGGCGACAAGACGATCCGCAGGGGACTGGAAAGCTATGGTGTCCCCACCGCGGAGTCCGGAGACTACATCAACTCCACCTGCGTGGAAATCACCCCCTGCGGCAAGTCGAACGTCTACGTGGCCAGCCCCTATTTCAACCTGAATCAATTGCTGTTGGACGCCATGGACAAAGAACACGCCTCCTACGATGACCTCATCGCGTCCTTCCAGCGGCGGCTGGCGGCGAAAATCAAGGAGGAAAGCAAAATCAACGCCAATTATCGGCAGGATCGGGCCACGCGAATGCGCCGCCCGCTGCAGAGTCTGCTAACCCATGACTGTCTGGAACGAGGACTGGACATCGAATGCGGCGGCGCGCGCTACAATTGGATTGAATGCTCCTTCGTCGGCCTCGCCAATCTGGTGGACTCCCTGTTCATCATCAAAAAGGCGGTCTATGAAGAGAAACGCCTGTCCCTCATGGACTTGCGTCATCAGTGCGAAACCGATTTTCACGATGCGGAAGCCCTTCGGCGCGAGTTTCTTGCAAAATACCCCAAATACGGCCAGGGCCAACCGGAGGTGGACTCCCTCATCAGTCCCATTATCTCCTTCATCCGCAAGGAGTTGGAGAAATACCGCTTCAGCCCCGGAAACTCGCCGTGGATCCCCGGCACGTTCTGCTGGATCCAACACCAAGTTTTGGGGGCACAGACCTGCGCGACTCCAGACGGAAGAGCCGCCGGATTCCCCTTCGCGGACGGCGCAGGCCCCGCCCAAGGACGGGAAACCTGCGGCCCCACCACCGCCATCCGCTCCGTCACCTCATGGAACCACAGCCCATTGGTGGGAGGCAGCGCCTTCAACATGAAATTCAGCAAGTCCTCCCTTGCCACTCCAGAGGCCCGCGAAAAGCTGCTGGCGTTGATTCGGGCCTTCATCCAAATGGGCGGCTTTGAGACACAAATCAATGTGGTGGACGCAGATACGCTAATCGAAGCGGATCGGCATCCGGAAGCCTATCCAAGTCTGCTCGTGCGAATCGGCGGCTATTCGGACTATTTTGCCCGCATCTCGCCGGAAATGCGCAAGGAAATCATCATGCGAACCCAAAGCGAGCTGTGACCTCCGCCGTCCGCCATGCCTCCCGATGCCCCATGACGGCACATAAACACATAACATATTCATTATAAATAAGTTACAAATATGCTGCACATTCATTCTGGAGACTATTCCGCCCAAACTGCCGCCCGCCTCCTCCCCGGCACCCATCTGACGTGGACGGACAACTTGTTCGAAGGCCCCCTGCCCCCCGCCGACTGGAACGACCTGCTCTGGCTTGACGCCCGCGCCACGGCGTTGGCCGACTATCTGGGCTCAAGGGAACGGGCCGCCTCGGCGTTGGCCTCGAAGGCAATCGCCGTCCGCGAGGCGCTTACATGGGCGGACGACGTCACGCTGTGGTTTGACAGCTGTCTCTACGACATGATGCTCCTCTGCCAGTTTCTCGCCTTCTCCAAAACCATGCTTCGGGAAGACGTCACCGTGTATTTGATCTGCGAGGAGCGACGGGATGACGGAAGCCGTTTCGCCGGCTACGGCGAACTGACCTCAGAGGAGCTGAAGGCCATGGAAAGTCGACGACGGCGCGTGACGCCCTCCATGGTTGACGACGCATGCCGCTGCTGGTGCGCCTTCACCTCCAGCTCCCCCAAGGCATGGCTGGCCATCACCACGGAACCTCATGAATTGACGCCATTTATGGCAGACGCCGCAGGGCGCTTGCTGGAACAGCTGCCGGACACCAGAGGCCTCAATCGGCTGGAGGCGGAAATCCTCATGGCCCTCGCTGGCGGCTGCACCCGACTCATTCCCCTCTTCAGCAAGGTGTCGGACATGGAATCACGGCCCTTTTTCGGCGACACCGTGATCTGGCAGGCGCTGAACCGCATGGCCACGGCCTCCACCCCGCTGGTGGAACTGCGGGGCCCCGCCGCTCTGCTGCCCACCAATGTGCTTCCGCCCGCCGACACACCACCCTTCCAGCCAGAGGACTGGCGGGTCATCATGACGCTGGAGGGCCTTCGCGCCCTTTGGGGCTTCGGCAGCGCCAAAGGCACATGGGACCGCGAACGGTGGGTGGCCAATGTGCGGCTGTCTCCCGAAACACCCCTCTGGTTTGACCGCGAAAAACGACAACTCTATTGTTAAGCTCTCTTTCCCGTAAAAAAATCCGCATTCTGCCGCGCCGGAGCGACAGTCCGCGGTTGCTTTATGTCATTTGAATCATTCGCGTTCTGCCGCGGAAACGCGGCGGAACGTTTCTGTGTCCTTCCGTGTCTTCTGTGGACTCCTTGTCTTAGAGCCGCGGCTCAATAGTGGTAGCAACAGTCCGCAGTTGCTTTATATCATTTGAATCATTCGCGTTCTGCCGCGACCGCGGCGGAACGCTTCTGTGTCCTTCTGTGTCTTCTGTGGACTCCCTTGTCTTTTAGCGGGCAAAGCACTTTTCGCGGAATTCGGAGACCCGTCGCCGCACCGCCTTCAGGGCCTCCACCGCCTGAGTGTCTCCCGCCAGAATGTCCTGCATCAGACGCCCCTCCGTCTCGCAAAGGGCGTGGGTGATGGAGAAATACTCCTCATGGAGAAAAGCGGCGTATTTCACAAGTCGGCTTCTGCCAATGAAATCCGGCACGTCGCCGAACATGTCTTTGACCGCCAGGCAGTCGCCCTTTCGCATATGCTCAATCAGGGACTCGGCGGAATTCTCCTCCGCGAAGACGATGGTGTAGTACCAGTTGAAGAGGGGCTCGTTTCGGTTGTCCGTGCAGCTTTGCATGAAGCCGGCCTGCTGCTCCAAGGGCCATCGGTCCGTGCCATGGGAGTCGCTGACGCCCACCGGCGGGATCTCCACGCCCTTTTTCATCTCCTCCATCCACCGCATGATGATGAGGTTGTTGGTCAGATTCTGCTCCATATAGCAACCGCCGATGACCTCCAGCGCATCGAATTTGCGGCGGGCGAGAACGGCCTCCACCAACGCCTCCGACAGCACATTCTGCCCCACGAACCAGAAGGGATGGCAAAAGACCGCCAGTCCCCCGTTGGCCTGAATGCGCTGAAAAACCCACTCGCTGGCCGCCACTTGGAAATAGTCCGCTCCGGGAACCCGCTCTTCTTGGGGGATGGACGCCTCAATCTCCGCCACCTCCCGCCGATACTTCTCCTCGTCGGCCCGCCACATGTCGTTGACGCTCTGGCGGGCGGCGAAATCGATGATGTGCACCTCGTTGCCTGGAGAATGGACCTCCTCCCCCGGATAGAGCTTGAAGTCCAAGTCATAGGGGGCCCAAAAGTCCCGCGTCCGAATCGACGGCTCGTATTGCCGATGGTCGCTGATGGCCGTGAAGTCAAAGCCCATCTGACGATAGCGGGCGGCCACATATTCAGGGGCCTCCCGTCCGTCCGAATTGCTGGAGTGGATGTGAAAATCCCCCTTGAAGGGGCGCAGGCGGTACAGGTCCGGCTTCAGAGAATAGACCAAAACGCTGCATCGGATGGTCCGCTCGCCGCTGTGGGGATTCACCCGCTTGTACTCCAGCTGGAAGCGATGCTGCTGCTCCCCCGCGAACACCATGCGGATGATCAGCACCCCGTCCTTCAGCTCCCAACTGGCGGGATCCAGCAGATGTCGGCTCTTGTCCCAACAGAAATTCTTGTCCACCACCTGCCCTGCAATCTTGCCGGAAAAGGGGAAATACCACACGCTCATTCCCTCCCGACTCTGCAGGCGGACATGCTCAAAACGCGGGGTGACCCGAATCTCCGACAGCTCGTCGGCAGGCACCATTTTCGGAAAAACGTCGTAATAATGCATGGAAACCTCTTTTCTTTGAAAAAAATGGCAGCTGACAAACCGTCACAAAATATAACCCCAAAAATGGGGTTGGCATCTGGACTTGCTGTGATTTTCAAACATGGGCAGAGCAGATGGGACAAAAAAATGACAAAACCGTTCAATTCGTCTCACCTGTGTTTTCTCTCAAAAAAACACATCATTTTGCAAAAAAAGCCACCCACCCTATTGCATTTTCGACAAAAGTTTTGTATAATTAATCCAGGATTTCTCAAAGAGGTCTTCCCTTGTTGCCCCTGAAAAGATTTTCGGGGGGGGTAAAACCTTGGATGAGAAATACTTAAAAAAAGGATTCAATCATGAAGAAAGCATTCACCCTCATCGAACTGCTCGTCGTCATCGCCATCATCGCCATCCTTGCCGGCATGCTGCTGCCCGCCCTCGCCAAGGCGAAGCAGAAGGCGTTGGCCGTCAACTGCACCTCCAACGTCCGCGGCTGCGGCGAAGCCGGCATCCTCTACATGGATGACTTTGGCGGCCGCTTCCCCATCTACGATGAATTCAGCTGCGCATGGCACCCCTACCGCAGTTACATCACCGCCGCCTGCTCCTGGGCCGACAACCTGATGCGCACAGGCTACATCGAAATGGACTCCCCCATCATCTGCTGCCCCTCTGACACCAATCAGCCCGTCACCGGCTGGCTGGGCCGTGACAACTATGGCTTCCTGAGCCATGTCTACGGCGCCATCAGCCGCGATGAAATCAACGAGACCGGCATTTTGATGCAGGACGGCCAGCACCGCTATCTCCTGAGCAACCTGATGAAGAACCCCTCCTCCTCCTACATGGTGTCCGACTCCTGGGGCAAATACGAAAGCTACAGCTTCCCCGTCTACTGCATCTTCGTCCGCAAGGCCAACCTGAACTTCTACTCCTGGATGGGCCACAACGAGCGCTGCAACCAGATGTTCTTCGACGGCCATGCGGCCACCGTCTCCGGCGGCGACCACAAGGAAAACGCCAAGCGCATGACCCTGAACGACTCCTCCCCGAGGCGGACTCTGTTCTTCACGCAGGACCACACCATCGTCATCTTTGGCTGGTAAGCCAAGACGCCTCTGACGCGCATATGGCATAACCTCGTGTGCCATGACATCCAACGGCTCCGGACGATCTCCGTCCGGGGCCGTTTTGGTTTTTAAATCCTTCAGCGATCATGGGACGAGGGACGGAGAAAGTGAATTAGGAATTAGTAATTAGGAATTAGAAATTTAGAAGTAGCGTTTTATCAGTAATTTATCAGCCTCGCGTCTCACGTCTCGCGTCTCACGTCCCCTGTCCCATGATAAGAGAAAAGAGTCCCCCGTCTCCGGTCTCCCCCACGTCTCACACCTCACGTCTCCCGTCTCTCGTCTCGCGTCCACTAAAACAATAATCACAAAAAATCGAAAAAAACCGCATTTGTCCTATTGGAATTTGGTTAAATTTTTGTTATAATTATATGTAAATTCTCGAAAGAGAGTTTTCCTTTTTGGTCGCCCCGGAAAAAATTCGGGGGGGTAAAGCATTGACACGCAATCACTTAGGAGTTTTCATCATGAAAAAGTCGTTCACCCTCATCGAACTGCTCGTCGTCATCGCCATCATCGCCATCCTGGCCGGTATGCTGTTGCCCGCCCTCGCCAAGGCAAAGCAGAAGGCGTTGGCCGTCAACTGCACATCCAACCTGAAAGGCTCCGTGGAGTCCATGATGCTGTACATGGATGACTTCGCCGGCGCCGTCATCCGCAACATGAACACTGCCCGTACCATCGACGGCAGAGAAATCAACACCGGCTATTCCGCCGCCTCCTGGGGCCTCCACCTGATGGCCACTGGCTACATCGAGCTCAGCTCCCCCATCGTCAAGTGTCCTGCGGTCATCACCTGGAAGAGCATCGTTGAAGACGACTTTGCCCCCTGCCGCCTCTACAGCTGCATCAGCTGGCTTGACTTGACCGCCATGGTCTGCAAGGAGACTCAGAATCCCCGCACCATCTACCTGGCCACCAACCAAATCAAGAACCCCTCCTGCTTCATCCTGTTCGGCGATGGCTACTTCTACAACCAGAAGACCTCTTGGGTGAACGCCAACCTGGTCACCAACCGCGGTCTGGGCGACTCCTACTATTACATGCTCCACAACGAGCGCTGCAACCAGGCCTACATCGACGGCCATGCGGCCTCCGTGTCCGGCGGCGATCTGAACAACATCATGCCGAAGATTGAAGTGATCAACAAGACCATCGGTGTGGTCTTCTTCAGCCAGGACGCCAACCAGGTCATCAACTACAAATAACTCCATATCAATGAGTTAAGGCAACGACAATATGCCGTCGTCCCCTTCGCGGCCCCGAAGCCCCTCCTGACGGTTTCGGGGCCGTTCGCATCCCATGGCAAACAGGTTTCTTCCAAATTTCAACCTGTCGTCTTGATTCCACGCCAGAAGCAAACATATTAATAGTCATGGGTCGTGATTGCCGCGGCCCATGGCGGACGCATTATGCGTCCATTAAATTGCAACCATCTGAACAGAAGGAAGATGCACAATGGAACTGAAAGGCAGCAAGACAGCGGCGAACCTGGCATTTGCGTTTGCAGGAGAGTCTCAGGCTCGCAACAAATATGATTATTTCGCCTCCAAGGCCAAAAAGGAAGGATATGAGCAGATCGCGGAGCTCTTCCAAGAGACCGCCGGCAATGAGAAGGAGCATGCCAAACTGTGGTTCAAACACTTAGGCGGCATCGGCTCAACGGCGGAAAACCTTCTCGCCGCCGCCGCCGGCGAGCATGAGGAATGGACGGAAATGTACAGAAAATTCGCCGCCGAAGCCCGCGCCGAAGGCTTTGAGGACATCGCCGCCCAGTTCGAGGGCGTGGCCGCCATCGAAAAGCACCATGAAGAGCGCTATCGCAAACTTCTGGCCAACATCGAGAAGGGCGAAGTGTGGGTCAAGGTCGGCAAACGCCGCTGGCAGTGCCGCAACTGCGGCCATATCTACATTGGCGACAAGGCCCCCACGGAATGCCCCGTCTGCCATCACCCCCAGGCCTACTTCCAGGTCGAGGCGGAGAACTACTGATTCCATATATATAATAAGGTATAGGAGCGAACATGAAAAAGTACGTCTGCGAAGTCTGTGACTATGTGTATGACCCCGAAGTCGGCGATCCGGAGCACAACATTCCGGCAGGAACCGCCTTTGAGGACCTTCCCGATGACTGGGAGTGCCCCCTCTGCGGCGCAACCAAAGAGAGTTTCAAGGAAGTCGACGAGGCCAAATAACGCCGTGGCAGTTTCTCCAATCTGCCCAGACGGCAACATTTGCCTTGCAATGATATAAGTCATAACTCTCTAATCCTCAACACGTTACAATATTTCTAATTCCTATCAAATTCCTAATTTCTAATTCCTAATTTCTAATTCCCTCTAAAGGAGTTTTTCATGAAAAGACATTCGCGTTTCCTCATGGCCATTTTGTCTCTCGCGATGCTGTGCGGTTGCAGCAAAGGGCCGCTGAAGTCCCTTTTCATCCGGCGGCCGACCTGCGTCCACGTCTGCAACTACACGGAAACGCCCATTGTCATCGACGGCATTCGGGAAGAAGCATGGGACAAGGCCATTCCCATCACCGGCTATTTGGTGCCCCCAGACGCCAAAAAGCCACTCAGCAAGACGGAAGCGCGGATGCTTTGGGACGACAAGGCCATTTATTTCTATGTCTATGCGGAGGACAAGGACCTTTTCGCCGTTGAAACCAAGGCGGACTCCTTCACTTGCCTCAATGACGTGCTGGAATTCTTCATTGGTTATAAAGCGCCTGGCACCAATGACTTGAAATACATGAACTTTGAGATTAACGCCTTAGGCACCGTGTATGACGCCTACTGCCCCATCGGCGGCCGGGGCCTCTGCATGGCCGACACCCGCTGGAAACTGTGGAACTGCGATTCAATCCAATTCAAAATCCAACTGGACGGCACCCTCAACAACTATCACGACGAGGACAAAGGCTGGGCCATGGAATTGGCCATTCCCTTCGACGCCATGCCTTGGATGGAGGGTCGCGGCCTGCCGGAGAACAATGAAAGCTGGACCATGCATCTGGCCCGCTACGACTACTCCGTCTACCTTCCGGAAGCCTGCGAACTGTCCTCCACCGCCCCCTTCGATCAGGTGGCCTTCCATCTGACTGACCAGTTCCAGCCCCTCATCTTCAAAAAGAATTAGAAATTAGGAATTAGAAATTAGGAATTTACCTATTCAGAACCTGTCCGCATAGTAATAATTATAGCGGTAATTCAGCCCCTTTCGGGGCTGTAAAATCAGAGGAGACACATTCACCCCCGGGTTTTGCTTAGCTCAACCCGGGTTTACGTTAATTAGGCTCTTTCAGAGCCTTGCATAATCATGCCTTGGCAGGTCCACATGCCATCGTGCTCTAAAAGAGCCGCAACGGGGCTCACATTTTATTGTCATTTATTGACTTGTTCTGTAGAAGGATTGTTATTGTCGTTCTTCTTCTCACTATTTGAGAGGATTGCAGATAGTACAAAAATCAAAAAAACAATCAAGCAAAAAAATGCTATAATTTTATGAAGCGTTGTTGTAATCTTGTGTTTTCCTTTATACACTTCATAACAATTTTCGCAACAAAATGCTTTATCGGTATGAAGGAACCCCATCTTGTAACCTTCTCCCTCAGCAACAAGTTGCCCACAATTTGCGCAATTCTTCATTTCTTTTTCCTTGAATTCATTGATTGTTTTTGTTTTCAAGATGCATCTGAAGATTCTGTGGACTCCTTCAGAACAGCCACTTTCCTAATTTCTAATTCCTAATTTCTAATTCCTAATTTCTAATTCCTAATTTCTAATTCCTAATTTCTAATTCCTAATTTCTAATTCCTAATTTCTAATTTCTAATTCCTAATTGCCTTCCAGCCAATGCTTTAGCTGAGCGAGGCGGCCATTGAGAGCGCAGAAGGTCTCCAAAAAGGCGGTGAAATCCAATCCGGTCTGCTCCGTGGCGCCCACGGCATTGGAGACCACCCGAAGGACGCCCAACCGAATTTGGCGGTCATGCCGCGCGTTCAGCCGATGGATGAATTCCGCCACCGCCGCGGACTCCATGTCCACGGCATCCGCAGCGGCTTCGATGCGGTTGTAGTCCCGTGGATCCGCGGGCATGGAGAAGCGGTCATTTGAGCAAATCCGCCCATGAAGCGGCGGACATTGCGGAAAGACCTGTCGAACCGCCGCCTCCAGCCACGAAGTGAAATCATGCTCCAGGGCATACCAGCCCTCGCGGTCCGTGAAGTCATGCACAAACCCCACGCCCGTGGAACCATAGAGCGGCCGGACATCATAGTCTCCATAGGCCACCTGATCCGCAATGAAGAGCTGTCCCTGGACGGCGCGGGCGCTGATGCCCCCTGCCGTCCCCCAAATGACCACCGTGTCACAGCCCTTGCCGTAAATCAGGTCGGCGGCCATGGCGCAGGCGGCCGCTTTGCCTGCGCCGTAGCCCCAAACGGCATAGTCGGCGGCCTCAGGGGAAACCCCTTGGGCCTCTTCCGCCGTGGGAATAAGAAATCCGCAACGCATGGTCAATCCCCCGTGATATATTTATATCTCGTTGATTTGTAACTACTTACAAATAACGTCAACCACTTGGTCCGCAAAAGTCTTCATGCCGGCCACGGAGGGATGCCCCAACTGTTTGTCAATGTCCTTCAAATCGACGCAAGGAACATTGTAATATGCGCAGATTTTATGGACGGAGTTGTTGATCTCCTCCTTCAGTTCGGAGTTGAGGATGAAAAAGATTCGCGCTTTGGGATAGCGCGCCTTCAAGTCCGTCAGCATCTTCGCCATGGCGGGGCGGAAGGCGAAAAGCTCGTCGTGACTCCAATCGGCCCACTTGTAGTCGCCGATGGGGGAATTGGCCCAGCTGTCATTGGTGCCTCCGCAAATCAGAATCAGGTTGGGGTCGCCCAGACGGGGCGTTCTCGCCACAAAGCTCCACGTGCTGGCGTCTTTGCCATAATATCCTGTATAGCAAATGGTTGACCCACTCCACGACTCATTCTTCTCCAACTGGCCCCCCAGTCGCTCGATGACCAGATGCCACCAGCACTCCTCCGCTTTGGTCACGTCATTGCCTTCGCCACGCGGATAGTACACTGCATTCCCCTCCGGAATGCAGCCTTGGAACGTGGAATAGCTGTCTCCAAGCACGGATACCTTCAGCGGCGCACTCTTGCAGCCGATGACGACCATGGCGACAAACGCCATGCAAAGCAGTTGACGAAAATGTCTCATAATCACTCCTTTATGACTCATGGAACGGACTAGCATTTCGGTTTGGGGCTTTTGCGGCTCTTAGGGCTTTTTGAGCTCTTGGGGGACTTGCCGCCGCTTTTGCTTGCACGGGTCCGCTTCGGCGCAGGATGGGCGGCCCGCCAGTTTTTGCGGGACTCGTTCAGGCTCAAGGCGTTAGCACCGCCGGCGAAATCCGGGTCTTTGGCCTGCACGGGATCGTCCTCCCATCCGCAGACATCGCAGATTTCATAGGAGCCTGGGCTGTTCAGACACAGGGTCCCACAGCAGGGGCAAGGATGAAGGGAAGAAGTTGGCATGATATCCTTTCAATTAAGAATTAGAAATTTGGAATTAGGAATTAGGAATTAGGAATTAGATATTAGAAATTAGGAATTGGGAATTAGGAATTAGGGATTAGGAATTTAGTTAGCCGTTATACCGCATTAGGGTAGGATTGTGATTTTCAAAACGACATTGCAGGTTGCGGGGTAGCCGCGCGGTGGCAAGAACCCACGGACAGGCAGATGGACCCAATTGCCTTGCGCCATGCTTCGCAGCAAGGCGGAGCGGCATGGCGCCATATGAATGCCATGATGATGTCAGCCAATCTCAACCTAAGCAAGGATAGCAGTTAGCAGTTGGGAAGGAGGAATTTAGCGTCATTGGCGGTTCCAGTAGTTGATGCCGCTGTTGGGACGGAAAAGGGTCTTGGGAACCCCCTCGCGGGTGGTCACGCCGAACGTGTTGCTTGGGGGATGATAGAAGAGCTGGTCGCCGGTCGGATTGGTCTTCCGCAGGGTGCCTTTGGGCGGGTGCTGGAAGAAAAACAGGGCACCATGGCCATACTCCGCCATGTTATGGTACTCCGGAAACTCCGCATGATGCTTTTCCCAATGCCGTTCCAAATTGCCCTGATGCCAACGGACGGAGGGCGTGAAATTCGGCGGTGGCGGCACGGGCCATTTGTCCGGAGCCACAATGCCATGGGGCGGCGGCGCGGGCTTCTCGCCGGCGGTCGGCGC
>JAEEYQ010000064.1 GCA_016288215.1 Lentisphaeria bacterium
GACCGCCCCCACCAACGGCGCCGTCACCCTCTCCGCCGAGGCGGCGGCTGGCGAGCCGGTCACGCTGCAGGTCTCCCTCAACAACAAGAAGTGGACGGAGCTTGACTCGGACGTCGTGCGCACCGCCAACGGCGCGGTGTATTTCCGCGCCGTCGACGCGGCGGGCAACGCGTCCAAGGTTGTCACCTACAAGGTGGCCAACATCGACACCGTGGCGCCGACGAAGCCCACGGCGAAGGCGTCCACCACCAAGCCCACCAACGCGGACGTCACCATCACCGCCAAGTTCAGCAGCGACTCCGTCCTCCGCCAGTACTCTCTGGACGGCGAGACGTGGAGCGCTTATGGCGGCGGCGTCGTCCTGAGCAGCAACGGCACGGTGTATTTCCGCGGCGCGGACGCGGCCGGAAACGTCTCGGCCATCGCACGTTACACCGTCAGCAACATCGACAAGATCGCGCCGGACACGCCCGTGGTGTCGGCCAACATCACCACGCCCACCACCAAGAGCGTGACGGTGAAGGCCACCTTCGGCGACGGCACGACCAAGAAGCAGTACTCCCTGAACGGCGGCGCCTGGAAGTCCTACGGCGGCGGCGTGACGCTCAAGTCCAACGGCACGGTCGCCTTCCGCGGCATCGACGCGGCGGGCAACGTCTCCGAGATCGCCACCTATGAGGTCATCAACATCGGATCCTCATCTAACAATGTGGGGGACAATGACTTGCAGAACCTGCTGACCTCCGTGGTGCCCGTGCGGTCTCTCGCCGACGACGATCTGGCCTTTGCCGACGGCAGCGACGCCCTCTACGACGGAGCCGCTTTGGACTATGCGGACGGCGCGGCCTCCACCGCCTCCACCGCCTTCGGTCTGGAGAGCGTCTCCCTTGCCTTCGACGACGGCGACCACGGCGCCGCCCCATGGCTGCGGGACGACACCCTGAAGACCGCCGCGTTCTACGAGCCCGCCGACACCGCCGGTCGCTTCGCCAAGAACCGCGGCATGCTGGCCGGCTGAGCATGGAAAGAGTTGATAATTAGGAATTAGGAGTTTATCTAGAGCTTCTAGCGGTAGGGCCGGGCTCTGCGCGGCCGAAAACGCGATTGATGTGGTAATGGAGGATGCATTGGAGACGGTTCGGCGGGGTGAGTGGTTTTTTGGCTTCTCCAGCGGAATGGAAGGGGACCGAGAGGGCATTCTCCGCGGCGTCATGGAGCCATCCGCTCCTTATATATATAAGGTATATAAGGACGATGCGCAACGCCGCGTCTTCCAGCTTGGAACGGAGCAGGGGCCGGTTTTGGTGAAGCATTTCCGTCTGCCGCGACTGAAGGACAAGCTGCGCATTGGCCGCTTTGCGCAAGGGGAGTTCATGGCCCATGCGCGGGCGCAGGCCAGAGGCCTTCCCCTTCCGAAGCTGATTGCACTCTACGAGCGACGGCGTTGGGGGATTGGCGTGTCCTGCGGCCTCGTGTACGAATTTCTGGAGGGCTTTCGGGACATTACGCAGCAGGAGAGCGCCTTTGCGGCGGAGATGCTGGCGGCCCTGTACCGTGGTGGCGTCAACCATGCGGATTTCATCCGCACCAACGTGATGCACAATGACGCCACTGGGGAGACGCGGCTCATCGACATGGAGAACTCCACGCTGCTGCCGCCTGATTCCCTCAAGGGCCTGTTGATGCAGACGCAGCGCTTCATCGAGTTTGGTGGCTTGGGGCTGGAGCATCCAAACAGTCAGGCCCTGTTGCGTCAGGTCTATGAGATGGCCAATATTGCAACAAAACTTTCCTTTAATGCATTCATGAATTGCATTGGGCAACTGCTGACCCGCCATCGTTCCCGCAAGGAGCGCCGCCGGCTGGACTTTCCTCCGGAAGTCCTTGAATTTCTGAGACTTGAGACAGGAAGACAGACTATCGTATGAATGGCATTTGGAAGAGTCTGCGGTTCCATTGGCTGTATTTTTGCTGGCGGCGCCGCGCCCATCGTCGACGTCGGCCGAAACTGGCCGTGGGCAATCTTTCCGCGTTTTTCAGGGAACTGAACGAGCGGGGCGTGACCTATGTGGTGCTGCGTTGGTTCGACGAGCTGCCGTTGGACGAGGCGACGGAGCGCCGCTATGACGGTGACATGGATCTGATGGTGGACTCCCGCTGCTTCCATGAATTCTGCCGCGTGGTGGCCGCCCATCCGGGCCGGATCAAAATCGACCTGTATTCGGAGGGCGTCCAGATGGGGACCGGCTATGTGCGGCTGCCCTATTATCCGCCGCCGAAGGCGCTGGAGATGCTGACTCACCGCACGCTGTATAAAAATGCATTCTATGTTCCTGCACCGCAGATATATCTGTATTCCCTGTGCTATCATCTGACCTATCACAAGGGGCTGCTCTCCGGTTTGGACACGGGATTGGACGGCGCCCGCAACCCCGTGGTCAACCGCCATTCGGTGGTGGAGGAGCTGCGGCGGCTGGCGGAGCGCGTGGGGGAGACGCTGCCGGAGCCCATCACGCTTTTCAGTCTGCATCAATGGCTGCGGGAGCGCTATTGGGATATGCCCTATGACCTGCTTGCGCGGTGGGGAAAGCCGGACGAGTGGCACCGCTTGCTGCAACGACATCTGGAACATGTTCTACAAGAACAACTTGGAGGACTGCATGACATTATTGTCTTCATGATACGGGAGGATGCCGTCCAACAGAAAGCGGACGATGTCATCATGGAGAAGCTGCGCGCGAAATTCGTCGTTTTGGACAAAGTGAAACTGGAGGGGGAGGCTGTCCGACGCGTCATGAACGAGACGCGGGGGGCGGACTGGACCAAACACAAATCCACGCTCATGATTCCGCCGGTCTATGCGGTCGTCTGCCATGATCCGGCTCCTGTGCCTGTCCCGCCGGACAGCAAGCTGGGCAAAATCCACTTTAACGTCCACAACAACAACGTGTTCTACAAACACGAGCTGCGGGATTGGCTGGAGGAGCGCTATCCGGGGGCCTCAGGCAATTTCCTCCACGGCAGCGACAATGATCTGGAGAGCATGGCCTATCTGCTGGCCGTCTACGGCAAGGACCAAATGGACGCCGCCCGCGAACGGCTGTTGGCGGCCATTGGCAATTAGGAATTAGAAATTAGGAATTAGGAATTATTATTTTTTCTAGTGCATCTAGAGCATCTAGAGCTTCTAGAACTAGCTAGAGTGAGAGGTGACATGAAAAGCAAAAGCTTGATGGCGGCGGTGTTGATGACAGCCGCAGTTTTGGTGTCGGGCCAGATTGTGGAGCGGAAGGTTGTGGCACGGCGGATTTTGGTGTCGCAGGATTTTGACGGGCTTGCCGTCGGGACATTCAAGGGCGGTGCTATGGACGGGCCGGGGGGCGTCTGGAGCGTCCAGGTCGCCAAAGAAGAGGATGCGACGATTACGGCGGAGCAGGGGGCTTCCGCGCCGAATTCCCTGCTGCTTTCCCGCAACTCGTCGGTTGGCAGCGCACGCGTCAAGGCCCAGACCGACGCGGGCTATGGATTCGTCGTCTCCTTCCGCTGTTTTTTGGAGGACGGCAATGGGGTGGTCATCCATTTCATGAGCGACGACCGCAACAAGCCCATGGGGGGCGTGTTTCTCCGAACTGACTTTCCCCCAAAGGGTTACAATGGTTCCATGGGGTGGTTGGAAGACCCTAAGGGGGGAATCCTGCCGTCCAATGTTTGGTTTACGTGCCGCGTGGCGTTCAATCTGGCGGAAAAGCACTACAAGATGACCATTGTCACGTCGGAGGGCGCGGAGGCCGTGGGGGATGTGCCGTTTCCCTTCCTGAAGGCCCCCCAGCTGACGGAGATCCGCTTCATCAACATCCTGCCCATCGGCAGCCGCTCTTTCATTGACGATATTCTTGTGATGCAAGAAGTCAAGCCGACTTTGGAAAACCGTGTGGCCTTGGGGCACCAAGCCACGGCCACCGATGGGGCGTTGGCTGCGCTGTTGACCGCCACGGAAGACGCCGTCTATCGCGCGGAACCCGGCCATCCCGCCGAACTGGAGTTCTCCCCCGAAGTGGAACTGGAGGCCTTGACCCTGAAGACGGCGGACGGCGCATGCCCCCCGCTGTCGCTCCGCGTCCTGAACGCCATGGGGCACTGGACGGAGCTCGTCGTGGATAAGTCCCCTGATGCCAATGGGTTCCTGCTGTTTCCGGCAACCCAGAAGATTGTCCGCGTCGCCATGGACTTCAAGGCGCCGGCCACGTTGACGGCCCTGAACCTCTATTCTCCCATTCAGAAGAGCCAGGGGGAACGGGACGCCGCGTGGGCGAAGAGTCTGGACGCCGAATTCCGTCTTCCGGTCTATGATCTTCAGTACAAGGGACATGAGCAGGCGGAACTGACCTTCGTCAACCATGAGGACCATCCGCTGAAGGCGACGGTGAGCTTGGTGGAGCGGCTTTCCAACCGGCCGGCGGGACGCCGCGACGTGGACATTCCCCCTGGCCGCCACAGCATCTATTACGACTTGAGGAACATGGAGAACGGCGAATATGTGGCCCACATCGCCGATGCCTCAAATCCAGAGGCAGGCGAAGCCTGCGGCAAGTTCCTCCGGCTGCTGCGGCTGCGCACATCGCCGCCTTGCGCCAGCCACCCGCGGCAGGACATGACGGGACAGAAGATGTTCTTCCCCGACGCCTTCTTTTTGGCCCGCGCCGATGGCGTTCAGTTCACTCCAGGGACGGCGGAGCGGCATCTGGTCCATCGGGGTACCCCCGGCGACAATGACGCCTTTCTCATCTATGGGGACAATGTCCAGCTGGATGAAGCAGGACGTGTCATCGTTAACTTTCACACCATGAACCGTTTGTGGCAGACTGCCTCCAAAAGGGCCTATCATGCGGTGGCGACGGACGGCACGCTTGACCATTGGACGGTGCAGGAGGGCCCCGCGACGGCCGTCGCATCCACTCCAAATCCGCTGAAGGAGGGCATCCCGCCGGCGGCCCGCCCCGACTGGGCCCATAAGCCGGGGCCCGACGGCAACATCACCTATCGCTTCTATGATGCGGAAAAGGACGGCCCCGTGGCCCTCAATCAGGTCAACTGCGAATGGATCAGCCCCGCCACGCCGGGGACCATGGGCTACCGCAAATACGATTGGAAGATTCTCTCGCCAGTGGCCTGCACCATCTGGCCGATTTGGTACAAGTCCCCCGGAGAGGCTATCATCTTGCGGCGCACGCCTTTAGTGGACACCTTCCCGTGTGTGGGGGCCTTGGAGCCGCCCAACTCCGGCTGCGATTTGGGCTTCGGACAATGGCTGGAGGACGACGGCAAGACCCTGTGTTTGGGCCACGGCCGCCATCTGGCCCGCTACATGCCCTACATCGCCCGCTATGACAATCTCTGCGCATGGTCCCGCATCGTGGCTATCTGGCGAACGCGGGACGGGCTGAATTGGGAGCAGAACTACGTGGGGCCGCCCACGACCAACAAGCCTATCGCCGACCAGCAGTACGGCGGCGTCAACTTGCGGGTGCCTAACGGCGCGGGCCTCCGCATCGCCTTCCTCTACCGCTATTGCCCCTACCTGCAGCAGATTTCATGGGAGCTGATCTACACATGGGACGGCTTCCGCTGGACCCGCTTCCAGGACAAAGCCCCCTTCATGGCCAACGGCCCCTTGGGCGACTGGTTCCATGGCAGCGGCTACATCAGCCTCTCCGCCGTGGAGAAGGACGACAAATTCATCCAGCTGATGACTTGGACCAATGACCATTATCACTTCCAAAGCGAAATCACCCACGGCAGCGTCAACAGCACCGCCGACTTCACCGCCGACTACCTGAAGCGAAGATACAGCCCGAGGCATCTGGAGGAATGGCCCCTGTTCAAGGAGAATTTCGACGGCTCATGGGAGAAACTGGCGGAGCACACCCGCAACGCCACCAGCAGCGTGGGCGTGGCCGTCTACCGCAAGGACGGTTGGTTCGCCGCCGAGGACGCCGAAGTCCCCGCCACCCTGCTGACGGTGCCCATCCGCGCTGATGGTGCGTTGTCCGTGAACGCGGAGATTCGGGACGGCGGCGAGATGACGCTGCGGCTCCTGCAAAACGGCGCGCCGCTGGACGGCTTCCAACGGACGCTCGCGCCGCAGGATGGAACGCAAATCCCTGTGTTCGAAAAACTTCCAGAGGGCGAGTTTCAAGTGGAGCTGACCATGCGAAACGCCAAACTCTACACTTTGCAGTTCTGAACCTAAAAACAGCAGTTGGATTTTTCGTCCATGCAAATCGTCATGCCGAATCGGTCTCTCTACCAGTCATCAACAGGCGCGGGACGGGAGACGGGAGACGGGAGACGGGAGACGGGAGACGGGAGACGGGAGACGGGAGACGGGAGACGGGAGACGGGAGACGGGGCACTTTTCACTCTTTGTCGTTGTTGATCATGCAGGGTAACAAAAAAAGAGCGGGAGGGAAACGAGCCATGAGACCCGTTCCCTCCCGTTATGCGTTTTTAATGCGTAACTGATTGATTATCAGTGATTTACAGTGACTGGCAGATGGTCACGGCGGCGACGCCGACAATGTCCTCCGCGGAACAGCCGCGGGACAGGTCGTTGATGGGTTTGGCCACGCCCTGGAGAATGGGGCCGTAGGCTTCCGCGCCGGCGAGACGCTGCGTCATCTTGTAGCAGATGTTGCCGCAGTTGAGGTCGGGGAAGATGAGAATGTTGGCCTGGCCCTTGAGGGGGCTGTCGGGGGCCTTGGAGGCGGCGACGGCGGGGACGAGGGAGGCGTCGGCCTGCAGCTCGCCGTCCACGATGGCGTCAATGCCCAGTTCGGCGACGCGGACTTTGGCCTTTTCGGCGGCGGTGGCCATCTTGGTCACCAAGTCGCCGGCGGCGCTGCCCTTCGTGGAGTAGCAGAGGAAGGAGAGCTTCGGCTGGGTGCCGATGAGGGACTGGTGGGTCTTGATGGTGGCGATGGCGATGTCCACCAGCGCGTCGGCGTCCGGATTGGGGTTGACGCCGCAGTCGGCGAAGATGAGGGTCTGGTCGCCGGCGGGAGCGGGGGTCTTCAGATCCATGAGGAAGCAGCTGCTGGCGGTCTTGATGCCAGGGGCGGTGCCGATGCAGTGGAAGGCGGCGCGCAGCATGTCCGGCGTGGAGGCGATGGAGCCGGCCACTGTGCCGTCCACCATGCCCTGATTCAGCATCAGATTGCCGAAATAGAGGCGCTTCTTCGTCATTTTGGCGGCGTCTTCCTCTGTCATGCCTTTGGCCTTGCGGCGCTCATAGAGGACACCGGCCAGCTTGTCGAACAGGGGGGACGTGGTCCAGTCGATGATTTCCACGTCGAGTCCGCAGAAGCAGATGCCGTCCGCAGCGCTCTTGACTTCATCGGGTGTGGCAAGGATCTTGACTTTGGCCAGCTTCCGCTCGGCGATGATTTTGGCGGCCTTCATGACGCGGGGGTCATTGCCTTCCGGAAGAACAATGGTCTTGCCGGCGGCGGCGGCTTTCGGGAACAGCTTTTCCATTAAACCGGACATGTTGGATTCCTTTTCCTTTATATATAATAGGTATATAAGATTTGCCCCGCCGCGCCTTCGCAGGGGGCATGGACAACAGACAGATTATTTCCCTTTGGTGAGGGCCACGGTCTCCATGGCGATCATAAGCTCCTCATTGGTCGGAGTGACCAACGCGGTGAGTTTGGAGCCGGGTTTGCTGATGATGACCTGCTTGCCGCGGCAGTTGTTGGCCTCCAGGTCGGGAATGCAGCCGAGAACCTGCAGCCGATCGAGAATCCGCGCGCGGGTGTCGATGCCGTTTTCGCCGATGCCGCCCGTGAAGACGATGGCATCCGCCCCGTTCAGCAGCAGATGGAAGCCGCCGATGTAGTGGATGAGGCGGTGCAGGAACATGTCATAGGCCTCTTTGGCGTTGGCGTTGCCTTCCGCCATGGCGTTCTCGATGTCGCGCATGTCGCTGCTGAGGCCGGAGACGCCCAGAAGACCGCTCTTCTTGTTCATGATCACGTCCATGTCATCGATGGAGCAGCCGGTGCATTTCATGATGTAGAGGACGGCGGCGGGATCCATGTCGCCGCAGCGGGTTCCCATGACCAATCCCATGAGGGGAGTCAGTCCCATGCTGGTGTCCAGGACCTTGCCGCCCTTGACGGCCGCGAGAGAGCTGCCGTTGCCCAAATGGCAGGTGATGATTTTTGCGGTGTCGGGATTCAGGCCCAAAAACTCGCAGCTCTTGAAATAGACGTATTTATGGCTGGTTCCGTGGAAGCCGTATTTGCGGACGTGGTACTTGTCGTGGAACTCCCGTGGAATGGCGTACATGTAGGCCTCCGGTCCCATGGACATGTGGAACGCGGTGTCGAAGACCGCCACATTGGGGACGCCGGGGAAGACGGTTTCGCAGGCCTCGATGCCGCCCAGATTGGCGGGGTTGTGGAGGGGGCCGAGAACGATGCATTCGCGGATGCCGTCCTTCACGGCCTGATCCACCAGCGTGGGGGCGGAGTATTTGGCGCCGCCGTGCAGGACGCGGTGGCCGATGGCCTCCACGTCGCCCAGGCTCTTCAACACGCCGCAGGTTTTGTCGACCAGCTTGTCGCAGACGGCTTTCAGGGCCTCGCTGTGGTTCGTGATGGTCAGCGCCTCCTCCAGCTTGTCCTTGCCCGCCGGCTGATAGATCAGTTTCGGGGAGGCCATGCCGATGCGCTCCACAAGGCCTTTGGCGATGACGCTTTGGTCGGCCATGTCGAACAGGGTGAATTTCAGGGAGGAACTGCCGGAATTGACAACAAGGACTTTCACGTGAATCTCCTTATATGAAAAGTTAGGCCACCGAAATGGCCGGGAACGGAAAACCGTCGATGGAAACACCGTCAATCTAAATAAATTAATGTCTTAAGCCCTAAAAACAAGTTGATGGATTTGCCGGAACGGCCATTATGTGTGATATTTACTGCTTTGCATGAGAAAAACGCTCTTTCATGGCGCCGTCGGAAAGGGACCGCCGCCACGGCCTCGGACTTTCGTTGAGGGCGGTGGACCGCCGTCACGGGCGATGAGAGGGGGTGTTTTTCGGCCCGAATTCAGGGAGGATGGATGACAGAAATGGACGATATGGAAAAAAAAAGTCATAAATTATCACTTTTCGAGTGGAAAAACTTCAAAGTGTGCATTATAGTAATGCTCTTGTTTTCTCTGACCATGGTGTATTCTGCCGTGGAGGACGAGGCGGTGAAGCCTGAAATCCTCCTGCAGGAGGCGCAGGTGGTCAGGGAGGCGAATCAGAGGCACGTGCTTGATCTTGAGGTCGAGTTGGCCCGGACCCGAAAGGAGCTGGACGAAGCCCGAGCGCGTTATGCGGATCTGTATTTGGACAGCCGCGACGTGGTGGAGAGGCTTCGGGGGCTGGAAATGCAGGCTGCGCATCTGCTGCAGCAGCGTAGCGACGAGGAGTACACCTCGTTGCTGGCGCAGGTCCTGGAGGCCCTGCAGACCGTTCGGGACCGGCAGATTGAGGTCGAGCAGGCGCTGAAGGATTTTGAGATGCAGATTGGCACACTGCTGGATGTGCTGCAGCCAAGCGACGCCATGCGTCGCGAGGTCCAGGAACGGCTGGATACCCTCAGAGGGGCGGTTGAGCGTAGCCTCAACCCGCTGTCGATAGTCGCCAGGCGAGGCAGTGAACGTGACTCTGGGAAGAGCTGCAGGGTGTTGGCGGTGAAGGACGAGTTGCGCGTCGTCGTGTTGGACGGCGGCAGCCTGGACGGGGTTCGCCCCGGCAGCGGATGGCATGCGTCGAAGGACGGCGAGGTCATCGTCCGTCTCAAGGTCCTTGAAGTGCGTCCGGACATCAGCGCCGCGCTGGTGACGGAGGGAGCGTTCGGCACGGTCGTGCCGGGCATGAAGGTGGAGCCGGATCGGCCGTGAGGTCGGTTGCGGCGGTCAGGTTTGTCGGTTCGTGTGCCGCCCCATCGTGTGGGTGCGCGCGTGCATGCGAGATTCAGAATAGAGAAAGCGGAGTTATGGAAAAGTTAGCCATCACGAAACATGTGCGGATTTCTCCGTACAAGGCTCGCGAGGTTGCCCGTCTCATTCAGGGCAAGACCGCGGTAGCCGCCCTGAACATGGTGAGCCTGATTCCCCGCAAAGCGGCGCGTCTCATCGCGAAGACTCTGGCGTCGGCCATCGCCAACGCCGAGAACGCGGAGAAGGGTGCCGTCGATCGCAGCCGCCTTTATGTGAAGGAGGCTTTGATTGGCGAGGGAACGACGCTGAAGCGCTTCCGTCCGAAGGCGAGAGGGTCAGCGGGTCACATTCGCAAGCGTACCAGCCATATCCGTATTTTGGTTACGGATCAGTTATAATTAGGAGAAAACCGTGGGTCAAAAAGTAAATCCGATTGGGTTTCGTATTCCTGTCACAAAGGACTGGAAATCCCGCTGGTTTGCCCGCAAAGCCCAGTTTGGGCCGCTGCTCCAGGAGGACTTGAAGATCCGGGAGTACCTGCGGACCGAGCTGGAGAGCGCGGCTGTCAGCAAAGTTGTCATTGAACGGTTTGCCCGCCGTATCCGCGTGACCATCTTCACGGGACGTCCGGGCATCATCCTCAGCGGCCGTTTCGGCGCCATGAACGCACCGACCGCCAAGAAGGATGCCGCCGCGGCCCCCGCCGAGAAGGACAAGGGCGCTAAGAAGGGCGTCGGCCTGGACAAGCTGAAGCAGGGTCTGGCCAAGCTTACCGGCGACAAGGAGATCCTCATTGACTTGAAGGAAATCCGTCAGCCGGAAGTGGATGCCCAGCTGGTCTCTGAAAGCGTTGCCCAGCAGCTGGTTCGCCGTGTGGCGTTCCGCCGCGCGATGAAACGCTCCATCCAGACTGCCATGCAGCTTGGCGCCGAAGGCATCAAGATTCGCTGCGCCGGCCGTCTGAACGGCGCCGAACTGGCCCGGACGGAGCAATACAAAGATGGTAAGGTTCCGCTGCACACGCTGCGGGCGAACATTGACTATGGTTTTTCCGAGGCCCACACTCTGGCGGGTCTTATCGGAGTGAAGGTCTGGATCTGCAAACCCAATAACTGGGAGGAAACGAAAAATGCCATTGATGCCAAAACGCGTAGAGCACCGAAAGGTACAGCGCGGCACCCACGCGGGAATCGCGAGCAGCAACAATAAACTGGACTTCGGCGAATTCGGCCTCCAGGTTTTGGATCGTGGATGGCTGACCGCCAACCAGATCGAGGCGGCCCGTGTGGCGGCAACCCGTCACATGCAGCGTCGTGGTCAGATTTGGGTGCGCGTCTTTCCGGACAAGCCCTACAGCAAGAAGCCCCTGGAAACCCGTATGGGTAAGGGAAAGGGTGCTCCTGAAGGTTGGGTGGCGGTGATCCGCCCCGGAAACATGATCATCGAATTGAGTGGGTGTTCCGAAACGGTTGCGAAGGAAGCCTTGGCTCGTGCGGCCAGCAAGCTGCCGTTCCGCTGCCGGTTCCTTTCCCGTCAGCTCGCTGCACTCTGAACGACTGTTGTGAATAGAGTTGAATAGAGTAAGGGAAGGTTGACGAGCATGAAACCAGCAAAAATCCGTGAAATGACGGCAGAAGAACTGGACGGCAACATCGCATCCTGCAGAAAGGAAATCTTCAAGATGCGTCTGCAGGCTGCCACTGGCCAGTTGGAGAATTCCGCCAGAATCCGGCTGCTCCGCAAGGACGTGGCCCGGTTGGAGACGGAGAAGACCGCCCGCAGCAGGCAGGCAAAGTGAGCGAGGCATAGGAAATGGCAGAAGAAGTCAAACAGGAACGCAACCTGCGCAAAGTCCTCACCGCCACGGTGGTCAGTGACAAGCAGGACAAGACCTTGGTCGTCAAGGTCGACCGCCACGCTGCTCATCCTCTGTACGGCAAGGTGGTGAAAATCACCAGCAAGTACTATGTGCACGATGAGAACAACGAAGGCCATGTTGGAGACGTGGTCCAGATCATGGAGACCCGTCCGTTGAGCAAGCTCAAACGCTGGCGTCTGGTGACGATTATCCGGCGCGCGGTGACAGATTAAGGAGTGACCGAACATGATTCAAATGCAAACCACATTGGATGTCGCCGACAACTCCGGTGCGCGCAAGATCATGGCGATCCGGACTCTGGGCCAGCGCAAGCAGTATGCCGAAATTGGCGATATCATCCGTGCCTCCGTGAAGGAGGCGCAGCCCAGAGGCGCCGTGAAGAAGGGCGAAGTCGTCCGTGCCGTTGTTGTGCGCACTGCGTTCAACATCCGCCGTCCCGATGGATCCTTCCTGCGCTTTGACCGCAATGCGGCGGTCATCATCGACGACCAGGGCAATCCCCGCGGTACGCGCATTTTCGGACCGGTGGCCCGTGAACTGCGTGACAAGAATTTCATGAAGATCGTTTCATTGGCTCCGGAGGTGCTGTGATGGCAAAGGCTAAGGTAAAGAAAGACGACGTGGTATTCGTCATTGCCGGAGCGGACAAGGGCAAGAGCGGCAAGGTCATCAGGGTCGACCGCAAGGCGGGCCGGGTCGTTGTGGAGGGCGTCAGCGTCCACAAGAAGGCGATTCGCCGTTCGCAGGCCAACCCCAACGGTGGCATTGAGGCGAGGGAATGCCCCATTGACATCTCGAACGTGATGAACGAGGAGCGCTACCGGGCCCGGCGTTCGCGGAAGAGTACCAACGAATAATCGCGAGGTCAGGATAAATGATGAACAGCGTTTTGTATGATGTCTACAAAGAGAAGGTTGTCCCTCAATTGAAGGAAAAGCGCGGCTACACGAATCCGATGGCGATTCCGCGCTTGACGAAGATTGTGGTCAACACGGGCGTGGGCACGGACAAGGACCGCGAGGTCATGCAGTCCGCCATTGACACGCTCAGCCAGATCACGGGCCAGAAGCCGGTGATCAACAAGTCCCGCAAGAACGTGTCCAACTTCAAGCTGCGCAAAGGCATGGCCATTGGCGCCAGCGTGACGTTGCGTCGTGGGGTCATGTACAATTTCCTGTACCGCCTCATCAACATCGTTCTTCCCCGGGTTCGCGACTTCCGCGGCGTGTCCCCCAAGTCCTTCGATGGTGTGGGAAACTACAATTTCGGCTTGACGGACCAGTCCGTCTTCACGGAAATCGACCTGGACAAGATCAAGCACACCATTGGCATGAACATCACCATCGTGACGACGGCCCGCACGGACGACGAGGCGCGGGATCTTCTGGCGATGCTCGGCATGCCGTTTGCAAACTAGGGGGTATCATCAATGGCGAGAAAAAGTCTGATAGTCAAGTCCCAGCGTGAGCCCAAGTTTTCGACCCGCGCCTACAATCGCTGTGAGCGCTGCGGCCGTGCCAGGGCCTATATTCGTAAATTTCATCTGTGCCGTATCTGCTTCCGGGAGCTGGCGAGCTTTGGACAGATCCCCGGCGTGATGAAGGCGAGCTGGTAAGGAGAACAAACCATGAGCATGAGTGATCCCATTTCCGACATGTTGACCCGTATGCGCAATGCGTCGAACGCGCGCCTTCCGAAGGCGACCATGCCGTCGTCCAAGATGCGTGTGGCTCTGGCGGAGACCTTGCGTGAGGCCGGTTACATTGAGGGATATGAAGTCGAGGATATCGGCAACAACAAGAAGGATCTGACGATTACCTTCAAATACAAGGGCAAGAACAGCGAGCCCGCGATTGAAGGCCTCCGCCGGATCAGCAAGCCGTCCCGCCGCGTCTACGTCGGCAGCACGGAAATACCGCATGTGCTGGGCGGCCTGGGCGTGGCTGTCCTCTCCACGTCGGAGGGCCTGATGACCGACCGCGCGGCCCGCAAGCGGAATATTGGTGGTGAACTGCTGTGCTACGTCTGGTAGCCGGCGAGCAGAGATAGGGAAACGCAACATGTCACGCATGGGCAATAAGGCGATTGTGCTGGACAAGCAGGTGAAGCTGGAGATCAGCGACCGCGAGATTTCCGTCACCGGTCCGAAAGGCACATTGAGTTTCGCTTATCCGGCAGGGATAAGCTTTGAGCAGGGTGACGGCGTGCTGCACGTGCGCCGGGCCGAAGCGGACAACCGCAATCTGAAGATGAAGCACGGAATGGTTCGCAGCCTGGTGAATTCCATGGTTGTGGGCGTGACCCAGGGGTTCAAGCGGGAGCTGGAGCTCTCCGGCATTGGCTATCGTGGCCAAGTGGCCGGTCAGAAGCTGACCTTGAACTTGGGCTATTCCCTGCCGGTGGAGTATGAAGTTCCGGCCAATGTGAAGATCAGCATGCCTGATCCGATTCACATCACATTGGAGGGCATTGACAAGCAGGCCGTCGGACAGGTTGCGGCGATTATCCGCGGGTTCCGTGCGCCGGATGCCTACCATGGCAAAGGCGTGCGCTATGCCGGCGAGAAGCTGACCCTGAAGGAAGGCAAGAAGGTCGGCAATTGATGATTCGGCCCTTCCGGCCGTGTTTGGAAGCATGGCCTTCAAGGCAAGAAGATGCTGGAGTAACGAGAGATGAGCAAGACAACGAAGAAGATAGCCCGGGTTCGGCGGCATATCCGTCTGCGCAAGAAGCTGGCTGGAACGCCGGAGGCGCCGCGGCTGAGCGTCTGCCGCACGGGGGCGCATATCTACGCACAGGTCATTGATGACAAGGCGGGACGGACGCTGGTGTCCGCGTCCACTCTTGAGCCGAGCATGCGGGAGCAGAAGCTGGCTGCCAACATGAAGAGCGCGGCAATCATCGGCAAGACGATTGCGGAGCGCGCCCTGGCCGCCAATTTGACCCGTGTCGTTTTCGACCGTGGTGGTTTCCTCTACCATGGTTGCATCAAGACGTTGGCGGATGCGGCCCGGGAAGCCGGTCTGAAGTTTTAGTCAGTTTGGATGTGTCCGTCCGTCTTTTGGGCATTGGCAGACCGCCAGTCCCGAAGGATGGGGGAGAGGCCATAAAAGGTATTGGGAGAACATTCCGTGGCAGATCAATATAAAGACAAACCCGACGGCGAGGAGACCCCTCAGATCGACAAGATGGTCGGCGTGGTCACCCGCGAGATGGGGGACAACGAGTTTGAGGAACGCGTTGTCGCCGTGAACCGCAGCAGCAAGGTGGTCAAGGGAGGTAGAAACTTCTCCTTCAGCGCCCTTGTTGTGGTTGGGGACAAGAATGGCAAGGTCGGGATGGGATTCGGCAAGGCCAACGAAGTCGCCGATGCCATCCGTAAAGGTGGCGAGCAGGCGCGTCGTCACATCATGACGGTGCCCATGCATGGCTCGACCACCACGCACCTGGTGTTTGCGGACTACCGCGGCAGCCGGGTCATGATTCGTCCGGCCTCCGCCGGTACGGGTATCATTGCCGGAAGCGGCATGCGCCATGTGCTGGAGCTGTCCGGCGTCAAAGACGTTTTGGCCAAATCGCTGGGGTCGAAGAATGCGGTGAACGTCGTGAAGGCGACGTTTGAGGCCCTGAAGCTGTTGCGCACCCGCCGGGAGATTTTGGCGAAGCGTGACATCAACGCCCTGTAAGAAATAACCCTTGCACGTGAGGATCTGATAGCAATGAAACTTCATGAGCTGCACAATACCGTGCCACGCCAGAACCGCAAACGGTTCGGCCGCGGCGATGGTTCCGGGCACGGACGCACAGCCGGCCGTGGTGACAAAGGCGCCGGAGCCCGTACTGGCCACAAGAAGCGTCCGTATTTCGAAGGCGGCCAGATTCCGCTGATTCGCCGTCTGCCTAAGCGTGGCTTCAACAACCCGAACCACCAGATGTTCAACGTGGTGAATCTGGTGGTTCTGGAGGAGAACTTTGAGGCTGGTCAGGTGATTGACATGAAGGCTCTTCAGGAGAAGGGACTTCTTGGCAAGCGCGATCTTCCCCTGAAGATTCTGGCTGACGGTGATTTGACCAAAGCACTGACGGTCAAGGCGGACAAGTTCTCCGCGACGGCTCGTCAGAAGATTGAGCAAGTCGGCGGAAAATGCCTGGTTGCAGGTGAAGAGTCGGCTGTGGAGCAGCCCGCCCAATAACGACAGGTTGCAATGGCATGAGTCCAGCTGTGCCGCCGTAGGCGATGCAGCGGGATTCATGTGTATTCACAATGAAAAGACAAGGAATCTGACATGATTTCAGCCTATAAGAACTGTTTTAGGATTCCGGAGCTGAGAAACCGTCTGGTGTTTACCTTCTGCATGATAGCGATTTGCCGTCTGGCAAGCGTTATCCCCTGCCCAGGCGTGGATCCTGCCGGTCTGGCGGAGATCTTCAAGCAAGTCGGCGGGAATCGTGGAACAGGCGGCGTGATGGACATGCTGGATCTGTTCAGCGGTGGCGCCATGGAGAATTTCGCCGTCGGTGCCCTGGGCATCATGCCCTACATCTCCGCATCCATCATTCTCCAGTTGCTCACACCGGTCATCCCGCAGCTGGAGCGCATGATTCGCGAAGGCGAAAGCGGTCGGCAGAAGCATAACCAAATTATGCGCTATGTCACGCTGGCCATCTGCGTCATTCAGGGTGCCATCTTCGGCGCGGCCATGATGAATCCGGACAAGCTGAATCTTCCGTCTGGCGTCAGCGTGGTGACGCATCCCGGTTTCGGTTTCATGATTTCGACCATCATCACTCTGACCGCTGGCGCCATGTTCATCATGTGGATTGGCGAAATGATCACGGAGAAGGGCATTGGCAACGGCGCGTCATTGATCATCACGGTCAACATCATCGCGAGGTTGCCGCGGGCCATCAGCAGTTTCATCGCCTTGGTTTTCGGCGGCGCGGCGACGGGAGACAGCGATTTCACTGTCCTGCACATGATTTTGCTTCTGGCCATGTTCCTCGTGGTCTGCGCGGGCGCGGTGGCCCTGACGCAAGGCCATCGGCGCATTCCGATTCGCTATGCCAGACGTGTCATGGGCGTGGGCGGCTCCACGGTGGCCCAGACCAGCTATCTGCCGCTGCGGGTCAACTACTCCGGCGTCATGCCCATCATCTTCGCGGGCGCCATCCTGTCCTTCCCCATGCTGCTGATGCGCTTCCTGCCGATGAATGCCTTCACCGCCTTCATCGCGAAGTTCTTCCAGACGGGAACCGGTTACTATCTCTGCCTCTATGCCATCATGATTCTGCTGTTCTCCTTCTTCTGGGTTGCCAATCAGTTCAATCCAATCCAGATCGCGGATGACCTGCAGCGGCAGGGCGGCTATATTCCGGGCATCCGCCCCGGCCAGCCCACGGCGGAGTTTCTTGACCACTCCATGACTCGCATCACGTTGGCGGGAGCTATCTTCCTGCTGGTGCTGGCCATCCTGCCCATGGTGCTCTCAAACTCCATGCAGATCCCCTACCAGATCTCCCAGTTCTTCGGCGGAACCAGCCTCCTCATCATTGTCGGCGTCTCGTTGGACACCATGAGGCAGATTGAAGGCTATCTGCTGTCCTATCATTACGATGGGTTTATGGAGAAGGGACATCTGCGCAGCCGGCAGTAGGATCCATTCGAACCAAAAGCCGTCTTCTCCAGTGGGGGAGGGCGGCTTTTTCATATTCTGGCCTGTCGTCATGAATGGGCAGGGCAGACACGGCAGCAAAGGCAACGACACCCATGACGGAATATTCCCTGGCTCCATTGGCAGGCTATACGGATCTGCCCTTTCGGCGTGTGTGTCGTCGCTTTGGCCTGAAGGTTGCCTACACGCCGCTGATTGACTCCGGTGCCTTAGTCTATGGAAATAAGGACAATCCACAGATTCTCGCGCGTGGTGAGGATGAGCCGTGGCTGGCCGTTCAGGTTCTTGGAAGTCGGCTGGAGGATTTGAGAAAGTCCGGCCAAATCTTGAATCAGATGGATTTTGACGCGGTGGACTTCAACATGGGCTGTCCTGTCCGAAAAGTCCTAAAGCGTTGCGCAGGAGCGGAATTGACACGGCATTTGGACAAAGCGCTGGACTGTGTGAAGGTCCTGCGGGAGGTGGTCACGAAGCCGTTCACCGTCAAGACCCGCATTTTGGATGAAGTCGATCCGGAGCCCACGGTGGCATTCTGTCACGCTCTGGAAGCCTGCGGCGTGGAGGCCATCGCCATTCACGGGCGGCTTCCAGAGCGGATCTACGCTGGCCCCGTGGCGTTTCATGTGATTCGGGCAGTGCGGGAGGCGTTGCGCATTCCCGTGACCGCCAATGGCGGAATCTTCACGCTGGAGGACGCACGGCAGTTGCAGGAGGGCACGGGTTGTGAACGTCTCATGGTGGCGCGGGGGGCGTTGGGAAATCCGTGGCTGTTCAAAACCCTCAACGAACAGTCCCTTTACACCCCTTCCCATGAGGAGATCTGCGAGGTCGTGGAGACGCAGGTGAGGGACATGGTTCGGCTGTATGGCAACCCCGGCGGACTGGTCGTCAGCCGAAAGACCATTTTGGGATATTTATGCAAGTGGCGTTATCCCAAGCCTTTGCGTGTAAAGGTCAGCTCCATTTCCACATGGAATGAGTTCCATGCCTTCATGCAGGAGGTCCGCGCCAGCGAAAAACGGCAATGACCCGCGGAGGGATTACGCCGAAATCGTCACATTTTGAATTGCTTTATGCGTTCCAGCGATTACAGTAATTCGTTGAATCCTTTGAACCGTAGCAACTAACGTTCGGACCGCCTTTGCGGCGCCGAAGGGCTTGCCGTGCCATACGGCGTTGTTTTGTCCATGTCCATCATTCTGAATCCAACTCCTGGCAGCCATCTCACCGCCCTGGCGGGCGACTGTCTGTCCGTCACGGTCACGGTTGCGCCTGCACAAAAGGGCCGCGCCATGTTGCGGACGACCCTTGGCAACGGCTGCCTTCTCCGCCAGCTGGCGGCTGAGACGGCAATTGACGCCGCGACCGCCGTCACTGCCACGCCGTGGCGGGACATTCCGCTGCACCACAATGGCGAAGGGCATTATACCCTCCGCATTCCCCTGACGGAAGTTGGCTGTTTTGAGCTGACCGCCTTTTTCAAGCCAGAAGACGGCGACCCCATCGAATGGCCGAAGGGCGGCAACTGCCACATCAAGGTCGAGCCGTCCCGCACCGCCGCCGGAAACACCCTCTACAATGCCTTCGTGAGGCAATTCGGCCCCAACCGCAGCGGCCAGACTTCCCAAACTGCGTGGACGGCCGCCGAAACGGCCTTGGACGGCGCCGGCTACTCCGTCATTCCCCCCTCGGGGACCTTTCGTGATTTGGAGAAGGAGATCCCCTTCATCATCAACACGTTAGGATTCCGCTACATTCAGCTTCTTCCCATCTTTCCGCTGCCGACCGTCACCGCGCGAATGGGCCGCTTCGGAAGCCCCTTCGCATCGTTGGACTTCTTTGCCGTGGATTCCGCTCTGGCGCAATTTGACCGTGCCGCCACCCCGCTGCAGCAGTTTCGTCAGCTGATTCACACCATCCACCGCCATGGGGGCAGGGTGATTTTGGATGTCCCTGTGGAGCATACGGGGTGGTATTCACGCCTGCAGAACGAGCACCCCGAATGGTTCCGCCGCACCGCGAACGGAGAAATCGCCAGTCCGGGAGCCTGGGGCGTCACGTGGGAGGATCTTTGCCAGCTGGACTTCTCCCACAAAGAGCTGTGGGACTATCTGGCCGATGTCTTTCTCCATTGGTGCGCCATGGGCGTGGAAGGCTTCCGCTGCGACGCCGGCTACATGGTTCCGGGGCCCGTCTGGAGCGCCATCATTGCCAACGTACGAATGCAGTACCCCGACACCCTGTTCCTGCTGGAGGGGCTGGGCGGCTCTTTGGAGACGACGCAGCGCCATCTTTCCGAGGCCGGCTTGAATTGGGCCTATTCCGAAAGCTTCCAGCAGTTCGGCGCCGCCGCCCAACAGGGCTATTTGAACTTCGCCGTGGCGTTCTCCCGTCAGTATGGCCTTTTGATGAATTTTGCAGAAACTCATGATAATGAACGACTTGCGAAAAGATCGCCGTTGTGGGCCGCCATGAGGACGATTGCCGCCGCCCTTTTCGCCCCTGCGGGGGCCTTTGCCATCACCAACGGACTGGAATGGTTGGCGACGGAGAAGATCGATGTCCATGGGGCAAGCTCCCTGAATTGGGGCGCCGCCGACAATTTGGTTGCCTTGTGCGGCAACCTGACGGCCCTTTTGCATCATCACCCCGCCTTTGAGTTTCACGCCACCTTGCGGGAGCCTGAAGGACATGTGGGGGGCGCCGTCGCCTTGCTACGCCGCCCTCCCGAAGGTGACACCTTGCTGTGCGCCGTCAATCCGGAGGAGGCCACCTCCGTCTCCCTGCAATGGGCTCTGGAGGACTTTGAGCCAGGGGAGCATCCTGTGGATTTGCTTACCGGCGGCCTGCTGAAAATCCATCGTGAAGGGGGGCACGGCTGTTTGGAGATGCCGCCGGGGGCGGCGGTCTGCATTTCCTCCAGCCCCTTTGTGGCCCCTTCGGCTTCGTCACTATATACCATATATAATATATCGTCCACAGCGTCCGTTGTGCCGCCGTCGCCACCATCTTCATCATCGCCGACGGCTTCTGAACCCCCAATCACCTTTTCCCGCGCCAACGACCGCCAGGCTGCCAAAGAGGCCATGTGGAAGGCACTGCTGGCGACGGAAGCTTTTGAGCGAGGAGCGGAAATTTCCGTGGAGGGCCTGGTGGACGCCTTTTTGGGCGATCCTGCCCAGGCTCTTTCACAACTCATTCCAAATCAATATATTACGACATGGAATCCTGATGAGGACCTGAATCGGCGCCTTCTCCTGCCAGAAGGGAGCCTGCTGCTGGTGAAATCTGCCCACGGCATTCAGGCGCGTCTTATGGACGGCGCAATCTGCGTTCAGGCCCCTGCGCCTATCCGTCTGGACGACGGCCGCACCGCGTGGCTTTTCCTGCCGCCAACCCCTTCCGCCACTCTGACGTTGAAATGGGAGACCGATTCTGATGAAAAGTTGTATCATATTGATTTGCAAATACTTAGAGAAAAACCAGAGCTTGCCATGGCCATTGCGGGGCGGAAGAGTTCCGGCAAGCTGGGACTCTGCGTCACCTCCGGCAGCAGTTACGCCTTGGTCTCCGCCGCATGGGGAGAGGTGCACAGCAAATACGAGGCTCTTTTGGCGGCCAACCTCACTCCGCAGGTGCCTGTGGACCGAACGGTGCTCTTCACCCGCTGCCGTGCCTGGCTGGTCTCCGATGACTTCTCCCAAGAGCTTTCCCTCCTGTTCCAGACGGAATTCCATGCCTCCTATGACAATGTCTTGAGATGGCAGTTTGCGGTGCCGTTCAGCACAGGAGCCACGGTCCGTCTCTCCGTCTGGCTGAGCCTGGACCGCCACGAGAACCGGGGCACCCTTCGCTTCATGGCTGATGGTATTGACGGAAGTCATTCGGGACAAGCCATTTCCCTTATCCTGCGACCGGATGTGGAAGCCCGTTCCCACCACCAAGTCACCAAAGCCTATGTGGGGCCAGAACAGCAGTTCCCCCTGTGCGTTCATCCGTCAGAGCACGGTTTTGTCTTTGCTCCCGCCCCCAATGCCTCCCTTGAGCTGAACTGCGCCAATGCGCGGTTCACTGTCGAAGGCCAATGGATTTATCAGCATCCCTATCCTGTTGAGGCGGAACGAGGTATGGAAGCCGCCGGCGATCTGTTCAGCCCCGGCTTCTTCACGGCACCCCTCACCGCCGGATGTCCCGTCGACCTGAATTTCGCCGTCAACGCGCCGCTGGCGACCCTCGAGCCCCCGCAAAATCTGCCTCGACACCTTCCACTGAGCGACGCGTTGCGCCACGGGCTGGAGGCCTTCGTGGTCCGCCGCAACCAGCTGAAGACGGTCATTGCCGGCTATCCATGGTTTTTGGACTGGGGGCGGGACACCCTCATCTGTCTTCGGGGGCTCATCCAATCGACGCATGTCGTTCATGCCAAAGACATTATCCACGCCTTTGCCTCCATGGAGAGCCAGGGCACCCTGCCCAACATGCTCTGCGGCAACGACAACGCGAACCGCGACACGTCGGATGCCCCGCTGTGGCTCTTTGTCGCGACCCATGATTTGCTCCGCGCCGTCCCAAGCCAGCGGAAAACCCTGCTGGAGATGGACTGCGGTGGGCGTACCCTGCTTCAGGTTTTGGAGTCCATTGCCGTGAATTACTGGAGAGGCACGCCAAACGGCATCCATGTGGATTCCGCCAGCGGCCTCGTCTTCAGCCCCGCCCATTTCACATGGATGGACACCAATTACCCCGCCGCCACTCCGCGGGAAGGCTATCCTGTTGAGATCCAGGCCTTATGGATCCATGCATTGGACGTCCTTTCGGAACTGACCGGCGAGGCCCTTTGGGGGCAGCGGGCGGCGTTGGCGCGGGACAGTCTGAAGCGACTTTTCATCCGACCTGATGACAAGGGGCTGGTCGACTGTCTTGTGGCCAATTCCGCCATGACGGCGGCAGACGCGACGCCCGACTCCTCCTTGCGGCCCAATCAATTGTTGGCGATTACCATGAACGCCCTTGACGAAACGGCGATATGTCGTTACATTGTAGAGGAATGCAAACGACTGGTCATACCATCCGCCCTCCGCAGTTTGGCTCCATGTTCCGAAGGGGGGCATTATCGGGGGCGCTACACAGGGGACGAAGACAGCAGCCGCAAGCTCGCCTACCACAACGGCACGGGCTGGCACTGGCTGCTGCCCTCCTTCTGCGAGGCCCTGGCCATGACGTGGCCGGAGCGGCGCCATGAAAGCCTGTGCTATCTGGCGTCGGCGGCGGAGGCCATGACCAGTCACTGCATCGGGTTTCTTCCGGAGATCTGCGATGGAGACGCCCCTCATGCCGCAAAAGGCTGCTGCGCACAGGCTTGGAGCATGACGGAAGGCCATCGGGTTCTGACCTTTCTTTTGGGAAATTATAGTCATAAGTGATTGCAATGCATATAGTTATAAAAGACAGTAAAAGGAAGCCGAGTATGCAACGGAAATCCCGCAAATCCACCAAGACGTTGCCGCCGCGTCTGACCCAAGTCTCCCTTGCCCGACGAAAAGTCCTCTTCACGGTTCAGGCCGCTCCCGGCTCTCGTGTCTATCTGGTCGGCTCCTTCAATGGATGGGACACCACCTGCAATCCCATGCATGACCGAGAGGGCAATGGAACTTTTACGCTACAAAAGTTCCTTCCGACAGGACATCACGAATATAAGTTTTATATTAATGGAGAATGGACGCCAGACAGCGCCAATCCGAACACCATTCTGACCGAACTGGGCACGCTGAACAGCGTCCTGGAGCTCTGAACGCAGTTCGCCTCGCGCCGTCCCCTCCGCTTCCACGGAACGTCCAATCCGCTTTGGCGGCAGTTCTTCCATAAATCAGGTTTTCCATCATGCCAGACAAACTCAATAAAATCAAGGTTCTCATCGTCACCCCTGAAATCACGTATCTTCCCCAGGGGATGGGAAACTACGCCAATTCCCTCACGCTTTCGGCCAAGGGCGGCGGCATGGCGGATGTCTCGGCGTCCCTGGTGGCCGCGCTGTATGCCAAGGGCGTGGACGTGCATGTGGCCCTGCCGCATTACCGCAGCATGTTCCATGGCAACATCTCGGACCTGATTGACCACAAACTGGCTCTCTACAACGAAAATCTCCATGACGGCGACACCAGCAGCATCCGCCGTGTCCATCTGGCGGAGGACCGCGCCTTCTACTACAAGACGCAAGTCTACAGCAGTTATGCCAACGACGGGCTGAAGATGAGCCTGGCCTTCCAGCGGGAGGTCATCAATCATATCATCCCTGAAGTCAAGCCGGATCTGATTCACTGCAACGACTGGATGACGGGCCTGATTCCCGGCTACGCCCGTCGCTGCGCCATCCCCAGCCTCTTCACCGTCCACAACATCCACACCCAAAAGACTACATTGGACGTGATTGAGGACGCCGGCATCGACACGGGCACCTTCTGGCAGAACCTCTACTTTGAGCGGCAGCCCACCAACTACGAGGAGACCCGCTCCGGAAACCAAGTGGACCTGATGACCAGCGGCATCTTCGGGGCGCATTTCATCAACACGGTCAGCCCTACGTTCCTGCGGGAAATCGTCAACGGCCAGCATGACTATGTTCCGGACAACATCCGCCGCGAAATGACCAACAAGTTCAACGCAGGCTGCACCCGCGGCATCCTCAACGCCCCCGACCCCGACTACAATCCCGCCACGGACACCGCGCTGGAGGCCAAATACTCCGCTGCCGACCACGTGTCGAAGAAACGCATCAACAAAATCGCCTTCCAAAAGCAGACGGGACTCATCGAGGATCCCGACGCCCCGCTTTTCTTCTGGCCCTCCCGTCTGGATCCCATCCAGAAGGGCCCCCAGCTGCTGGCCACCATCCTCTACGACATCATCCATGAGTACTGGCCAAAGAACCTGCAGGTGGCCATTGTCGCCGACGGCGCCTATCAGCGCAATTTCCACGACATTCTGAGCCAGTTCAATCTGCACGGTCATCTTTGCGTGTGCAATTTCAGCGAGAAGCTGTCCCGCTTGGGCTATGCCGCCTCCGATTTCGTGCTGATGCCCTCCCGCTTCGAGCCATGCGGCCTGCCTCAGATGATTGGCCCCATCTACGGCAGCCTGCCCATCGTCCATGACACGGGCGGCCTTCACGATACGGTCACCCACATGGACGCCGCCCACAACCAGGGCAACGGCTTCGTCTTCAAGTTCTACGATTCTCAGGGACTCCGTTGGGCCATCGACCAAGCCATGGCCTTCCACGAGCTGCTGCCCCATGTGAGGGACGCCCAGGTCCTTCGGGTCATGACGGAGGCCTCGCGGCAATTCACCCACGAGGTGACGGCGGAAAACTACATCAAGCTCTATGAGCAGATGCTGCAGCGTCCCCTCATCGTCGACGAGAGCAACGCCAAGCCGATTCTGTGACCCTTTCCATGCTTCCCATCGACTCCCTCCAGTTCTATCGTGAGCTTGCAAACAGCCTGAAGGCCTTTTTGGACCTGTCGGACCAAGACGTGCAGCCCATTGTGGGCGACCTCATTCTCTGCCTTGAAGGGCAATTGCTGGCCATTCATGACGCCGTGGCGGCGGGAGAGCAGGCGGTCATCGACAAGAAGCTGGAGGAGATTGCCCTCATGGCCCAGCGGCTCCATGGCCGGACCATCACCGCCTTCCAAAAAGTCTGCGCGACGTTGACGGACGATTCGCCGAAGCGCAGTCTCCAGCTGGAGGAATTGCTGGAGCTGGTCGCCATCGCCAAACGCCATCATTTCACCTAATGCCATGAAACAGAAAATCTTCACTCTTCAAGAGGCGGCCAAATGGGCCGCTGACCTGAAAGCCGCCGGCAAGCGGCTGGCCGTGACCAATGGCGTCTTCGACCTTCTGCATCGGGGCCATGTGGAATACCTCAAACAGGCGGCGACCCATGGAGACGCTCTTTTGGTGGCCATCAACTCCGATGAGTCCGTCCATCGGCTGAAAGGGCCGGACCGTCCCATCGTCTCCGAAATGGACCGCGCCGTCATCCTTTCCGAACTGGCCTGCGTGGATGCCGTCGTCATTTTCGACAGTCTGAAGCCCATTGAGGTCTTTAAGGCCATTCCCCCAGACATTTACGTGAAGGGTGGAGACTATACGGAAGAGACCACGGACCGCGAGGAGTATCCTATTCTGAAGGCCGCCGGCGCCAAATTCGTCTTCATCCCCTTCATCGCCGGCCAATCCACCACGGCGACCATCCATCGACTGCGGGGGGACGCCAAAGGCATTGACGGCAGTTCCCTTGAGGAGAAGATTCAACCGCTGCTGCGGCGTCGAAGTGTCCGCAAATTTCAGCCCCGCTATGTCTCCGACGAGATGATGGAGCTGTTGCTCAAGGCCGCGATGGCTGCTCCATCCGCCTGCGCCAAAGACCCTTGGCTCTTCCATGTGCTGCGGAACGACGGCCTCCGTCGGCAAATCGCCGCCTGTCTTCCCAATGGCCCCTTTTTGGCGGATGCGCCGGTGGGCATCGTGGTCTGCGGCGACTTGAACCGCGCCCATGGAGGGGAGCTGTCCTATCTGCTGCAGGACTGTTCCGCCGCCATTGAGAACCTGCTTCTGGCCGCCCAACAGCTGGGCCTGGGCGCCTGCTGGCTGGGCATCCATCCACGGCAGGACCGCATCGCCGCCGTCTCCAAGGCCCTGTCGCTGCCGCCATCCATCGTTCCCGTGGGCGGCATCGCCATTGGCTGGCCCGCGCAGGAGCCTCCGCCAAGAACCCGCTACCGTCAAGACGCGGTCATCGTGCATCCGCAACCGTGACGGAGAAATTCGGCTGCGCAGGGGTTTTCTAGTAGAGCTGTAAGAGCTTGATCATAAGGAATTTAGAAAAAACGCCGCTCAATATTGCATTGGGCGGCGTTTTCGTGTTGATATGGGTTGGGAGCCGGAATCTTACTTCGTGGCGTCCTTGACAGCCTTCTCGGCGTCTTTGACGGCCTTTTCGGCGTCCTTGGCAGCCTCGTCAGCGGCCTTTTCCACCTGTTTGGCGGCGTCCTTGGCGGAATCCACGGCCTTCTCGAAGGCGCTCTTCTTCTTGCAGCCGACGGTGGACAGAGCCAGAACCGCAACCAGCGCGAACATGACAAACTTCTTCATTTGCGATACCTTTCATACCATGAGGTTATTGATCAGACGTTTAGGCTCCAGAACGACGTTCCGAATTCATCCTAAACACCATGTCTTTAATGTAACCTGTTTTCCCCCTTTGGCAAACCGCCAAGTCACCGCAAAGTAGCCATCCAGAGGGAGAAAACGGTGTTGATGAGGCCTACTGGTCGGCGGAATCGTCGGCGTCGGCCCGCGAAGCGTCTTCATTGCCCTCCAGGTTGTCGTTGCCGCCTTCTCCATGTTCCTCCAGATAGGCGTTGCGTTCCTGTTCCCGCTGAGCGATCATCTGCTTGAATTCCGCTTCGCGGGCGGCCAGCTCCTCCGTCTCCCGCTGTTTGGCCAAGTTGGCGGCGATCTCCTCGTCGCTCAGCTTGTCGACCAAGGTGGCGGAGGCGACTTTGTCATTGCCATTGAACTTCATCATGATGACGCCGGAAGCCCAACGATTTGTCAGACGGGCACTTAGGGCCTTGATGCGCACAACCTGCCCGCCGACGGACGTGATGATGACCTCGGGGTCTTCCTTCGGGTCGATCTGCAGGGCGGCGACGACGGTGTCATCCCCCTTCAGCTTGATGCTGATCACGCCTCGGTTACCGCGGCGAGTTCTGCGGTAGTGGCAGTTGAGCACACTGTTGCTCAGCACGTCCCCCGTCCCGTTCTCCGCGTCAGCCTCGTCGGCTTCGTCGTCCACTTCGGGTTCGTCCACCTCGGGCTCGTCCACTTCGGGCGCCTCCACTTCGGGAGCATCGACTGCATCGTCGTCAAGGGTGGCCTCATTTGCCGTGGCTTCATCTGTAACTTCCTCAACCGCAGGAAGTTCTGTCTCATCTCCCTGCAAGGGGTCTCCAATGGGGCTGCGCTTGCCCATGCCATTGGCGGTGATGACCAGCAGCTGATCATCCGGCTTCACGGCGCACATGGCGACAACCGTGGAGCTCTCGTTCGTGCCCTTGATTTGCAGCTTCATGCCGCGGACGCCCCTTGCGGAGCGGCTCATGGGGCGCACGTCAGTTCCGCGGAAGCGGTTCGCCATGCCATGGGCGGAGGACAGCATCAGGTCCTCCTTGCCGTCGGTCAGAATGGCGTCGATAAGGTCGTCGCCCTCCAGCAGGACAATGGCCTTGACGCCCAGTTTCCGCAGGTTCTTGAAGGCAGAAAGCGGGGTCTTCTTGATCATGCCGTTGCGGGTGCACATGGCCACGTAGGTGTCCGGCTGATTGATGTCGGCGACGGGAATGATGGCGCGGACGCGTTCGTCGCTCTGCAGCTGCAGCAGGTTGACCAGGGCCTTGCCCTGTCCGTCGCGGGCGCCTTCGGGAATCTCGTAGGCCTTCAGCCAATGCATCTGGCCCTTGTTGGTGAAGAACATCAGAATGTCGTGGGTGCAGCAGGTCCGCAGCATGGCCACATAGTCCTCTTCCTTTGTCCTCATGCCGCGGATGCCCTTGCCGCCGCGGTTCTGCTGTTCAAAGGTGTCCACGTCCACGCGCTTGATGTAGCCGGCGGCGGAGAGGGAGACGACGCAGATGCTGCGGGCAATCAGGTCCTCCATGTTCACTTCGCTTTCGTTGGGCACCACCAGCGTGCGGCGCGAGTCGGCGTATTTCATCTTGACATCACGCAGCTCGTCCTTCACGACACCCATGATTTTGCTGCGGTCCGCCAGCAGACCCCGCAGATAGTCGATGCGGGAGACCAGTTCGTCGTGTTCGGCCTTCAATTCGTCCACGGCCAGATTGGTCAACTGGAACAGCCGCATCTCCAGAATGGCCTTCGCCTGACGTTCGCTCAACTCGAAGCGGGCCATCAGGGTCGTGCCTGCCTCTTCGCGATTGGCGGACTCCCGAATGACGCGGACGACTTCGGTGATGTTCGCCTGGGCGATCAGCAAGCCCTGCACGATGTGGTCCCGATCCTCCGCCTTCTGCAGATCGAACTGGGTGCGGCGGGTCACGACTTCTTCGCGGTGGTCGATGTAGGCTTCCAGAACCTGCTTCAGGTTCAGCGTGCGGGGGCGGTTGCGGTCAACGACTAGGAACTGGGCGCCGATGGAGATTTCCAGCGGCGTCAGGCTGTACAGCTGCGTCAGCACCACGGAGGCGATGGCGCCCCGCTTGATGTCGATGATGATTTTGATTCCTTCGCGGGAGCTGGAGAGGTCCTCGATGCCGGAAATGCCCGTAATGCGCTTCTCATTAACCATTTCCGCAATCTTCAGCACCATCTGCTCCTTGTTGATGCCGTAGGGAATCTCCGAAATGATGATGCGCTCTTTGCCTTTGTCCTCCTCGATGGACGCCTTGCCGCGGATGTTGATGGCGCCGCGGCCGGTTTCATAGAGGGCGATGACGGAGCGGATGCCCTGGATGATGCCGCCGGTTGGGAAGTCCGGAGCAGGCAGATAGCGCATGAGCTCGCGGATGGAGATGGAGGGGTTGTCGATGAGGGCGATGGTGGCGTCGATGGTCTCTCCCAAGTTGTGGGGCGGGATGCTGGTGGCCATGCCCACGCCGATGCCTTGTGCACCATTTACCAACAGGTTAGGGAAGCGGGCGGGAAGGACCACGGGCTCCAGAGTCTTCTCGTCGAAGGTGGGGCGCATGTCCACGGTCTCCTTGTCGATGTCCGCCACCATTTCTTCGGCGAGGCGTTCCATGCGGCATTCCGTGTATCGGTAGGCGGCGGCGCCATCGCCGTCGATGGAGCCGAAGTTGCCCTGTCCGTCAACGAGCGGGCAGCGCATGGTAAAGTCCTGAGCCATGCGGACTAAGGTGTCATATACGGCGGCGTCTCCATGGGGATGGTAGTTGCCGATGACTTCGCCGACTACCTTGGCGCATTTGGCGTAGGGGTGGTTTTTGACGAAGCCCAGCTGCCGCATGGCGTAGATGATTCGGCGGTTGCCGACCTTCATTCCGTCGCGGACATCGGGGATGGCGCGTCCCACGTTGACGCTCAGGGAGTACTGCAGGTACGCCGTATGCATGATGTCCTCAATGGCATACGGGATGTCGTTTCGGCTGATATCAGTCCCTGTGAGCTCTTCTGGAGGGACCGGGGGATTTTGATTGGTATCGTCTGACATGATTTGATCCTATCTTTCACAGGGTTGGCTAAATGTCCAGGTCCTTGACGCTGTCGGCGTTCTGTTCGATGTACTGGCGGCGGGGCTCCACCAGGTCGCCCATGAGCAGGGTGAACATGCTCTCCGCACGGACGGCATCCTCCATGGTCACCTTGTACATCTGGCGCTTGGCGGGATCCATGGTGGTCTCCCACAATTGGTTGGGATTCATTTCGCCCAAACCTTTGTAGCGCTGGATGTAGATGCCCTGCCGGCCGATGTCCGTGATCTGCGTATAGAGGTCGGCCAGCGTGAACACGGGGGCGGGGGCCAGGGCGGATGCGGTCTTCAGCTGGAGAATGGGCTCGTCTCCGGCGAAGAAGATGCGCATGGGGTCGATGTCATGGCGGCGCAGCTGTTCGGCCAGTTCGCGGAAATACTTCGCCTCGTTGATGCGGACCGTGTCAATGTCGACTTGTGGAAGTTCCTCTGCCTCAGGAGTTTCTGTTTGCTCTCCCGAGGTTTCCGCCAGTGGTTCCTGCGAAGTTGTAACTCCTTCTTGATGAATAATTTGTGATTTGCTTTGGGCGGCGGCCTCCCGCATGGCCGCCATCAGACGGTCATTGGCCTCCTGGACCAGTTGGCGCTCCTGTTCGTCGTCTTTGGCGAAGACGGCGGTGACAGAGCCGTCCAGCTCACGGATGATCAGGCGGGACACGGGGAACTCGCCCAGCTCCTTCGCCTTCTGCATGTAGCTCATGGTGTCGAAGCCATAGCGGGGCAGATTGGTGTTGGCCAGCCGCAGGAACTCGCGGACCGCCTGCACGATCTCCGTCAGGGCCTCCCCCTCCAGCGGCGCGGCGTCGTTGGGGCGGGTGATGGCAATGTCCTGCATGCCAAGCCGCAGCAGGATGCTGTCCAGCTGGTCTTCGCTCTCCACATATTGTTCGTGCTTGCGGCGGGTGACCTTGAACAGCGGGGGCTTGGCGATGTAGATGTAGCCGGCATCGATGAGGGGCTTCATCTTGCGGTAGAAGAAGGTCAGCAGCAGAGTCCGGATGTGGGAGCCGTCCACATCGGCATCGGTCATGATGACGATGCGGTGATAGCGGGCCTTCGAGATGTCGAAATCGTCCTCTGCGCCGCAGCCGATGGCGGTGAAGAGGGAGCGGATGACGTCGCTGGCCATGGCGCGGTCAATTCGCGCCTTCTCCACGTTGAGGATTTTGCCGCGGATGGGCAGAATCGCCTGATATTTGCTGTTGCGCCCCTGTTTGGCGGAGCCGCCGGCCGAGTCTCCCTCGACGATGTACAGCTCGGAGAGGGCGGGATCCTTTTCGGAGCAGTCGGCCAGCTTGCCGGGCAGCGCAGACCCTTCCAGAACGCTCTTGCGGCGGGTCAGGTCGCGGGCTTTGCGGGCGGCCTCGCGGCCCCGCAGGGCCTCCAGCGCCTTCTCCACGATGGCGCGCGCCTCCTGCGGATGCTCCTCCAGATAGGTCGTCATGGTGTCGTAGACGATGGAGCCCACAATGCCGGCCACTTCGCCGTTGCCAAGTTTCGTCTTGGTCTGCCCCTCGAACTGGGGCTCGGCCACTTTGACGCTCACCACCGCAGACAGGCCCTCGCGGACGTCGTTGCCTGTGATGTTCGTCTCGTTCTTGTATTTGGGCACCGATTTGAGGTAGTTGTTGATGCAGCGGGTCAGGGCGCCCTGGAAGCCGGTCAGATGGGTGCCGCCTTCGATGGTGTTGATGTTGTTCGCATAGCTGAAGATGTTTTCGGAATAGCCATCATTGTACTGCAGAGCGACTTCCGCCTCCATGCCCTCCCGTTCCGTCTTGAAGTAGATGATGTTGTTCAGAACGGTCTTGCCTTTGTTCAGATGCTCGACGAATTCTTTGAGGCCGCCAAGGTAATAGAAGCGCTCCTCGCGGGGGGATTCGCCTCGCATGTCCTTCAACGTGATGCTGATGCCCGCGTTCAGGAACGCCAGCTCCCGCAGCCGGTTGGCGAGAATGTCCCATTTGTATTCGGTGGTGTTGAAGATTTCGGCGTCCGGTTTGAAGGTGACCGTGGTGCCGCGGCGGGAGCTGGGGCCGATGACGGTCAGGGGACTGGTCGTGTTGCCTCTCTCGAATTTGATCTGATACTGCTTGCCGTCGCGGTCGATGCGCAGAGTCAGCCAGATGGAGAGGGCGTTGACGCAGGAGACGCCCACGCCATGGAGACCGCCGGAGACCTTGTAGGCATGATGGTCGAACTTGCCGCCGGCGTGGAGGATGGTCAGGGCCACTTCGCAGGCGGGCTTGTGCTCCACGGGATGCATGTCCACGGGAATGCCGCGGCCATCGTCCACCACGGTGACGCTGTTGTCGAAATTGATGGTCACTTCGATGTTTTTGCAGAAGCCGGCCAGCGCTTCGTCGATGCTGTTGTCCACCACCTCGTAGACGAGATGATGGAGGCCGCGCTCGCCGGTGTCGCCAATGTACATGCTGGGCCGTTTGCGGACGGCCTCAAGGCCTTCCAGCACAGTGATTTGACTGGCGTTGTACTCTGCTGCGGCCGCGGCTTCCGGCGGTCGTGGAGCCTCTGGCACGGGCGCAAGGTTTTCGGGGTTCTCAATCATGGGGATGCTTTCTGAAGACATGGGATGGCTTGCATGCGAAACACAAGGACGTTTGACAATCAACGTCTTTATATAATATAGTACGCGCACGCGCGTGCGCAAGCGCGTGCGCGCGAAAAACCATCCAATTTTAGAAGAAAGAGGCAGCCGTCGCTATTTTGCGAAGATGATACGGTCGCAGAAAATTCCGTTTGGCGCTTCCGTCGCGCCTCCGAAATCTGCTCCTGATGCCTTGAGATGGGCCCAGACATGCCATGGCTCTGGCACAATGCCGATGCCGCCCTTCCAGAGCATGGCGCAGAAATTCTTCGCCACAAGCAGGCCATTGTCATTGGGAAGCGGCATGGAACCGATATGAATCCAATGGTAATTGCCATCCGGCGGGAGCTGTTCGCGCGTGACCGCCGTCTTCGCATATTCCGTGTTGTTGAAATCCGTAAGCGTGAATTCTACGGGATAGGAAAACGGCTCGGCGTCCGTCTCGCGGGGCTTGCCCCATGTTCTGCCGCCAACGGCGGCGTCATCCGGACTGATGGACTGCATCTGGTTGCCGTATCGCGTGAAATCCTTCCACACAATATCCACGATGTCCTTCCCATGGAACTGCTTCGGCACTGGCAGCGGCAGCAGCTCCTCCAGCGTCGAATAGAGCGTCATCTTCTCCTGCGTGGTGGTTTTCTGCCATTCCGCCAGCCGCGGACATGCATTGAAGGTCTCGATAGTATTCGCCGCGTATCTTCTGAAGGCCTTGGTGCGGGCAGCCTTGTATTCAGGCACAGGTGGCATGAGGGTGTGGAACGCAATGTCCACAGGGATGCGTTCACGGCGCACATGCCGCTCATGCAGCGGATTGCCGGCCGCCAGCCGTTCGGCGCGATCCAGAAGGCCGTTGACGGTGGCATAGAACCCGTCATCCAGATAACAGGCAACGGTGTGAAGCGCGTCGATGCCTTTCTTCGTGCCGCTTTCCTTCTGCCGCAGAAGCAGATAGTCCAGATATTCGCGCATGACTGGAGCGGCTTTCGCTCCATAGTATCCCGCCAGAAACTTGTCGACCAGTTCGTCATAGTCCCGTTCCGGATTGATGACCAGCCGAAGCATGAGCCACCATTGGAGCTGCGCGAAACTGCGCTCCAGCGGATTCTCATATTCGAAGAAATAGTGGCGCACGTTGTAGGAACAGCAGTTTCGGATGGCCGAAGGCAGTTCGTCCAGTTTGTAGATGTAGGGCCATTCCAGGCCGTTGAAATGCTTCGCGTAGTCCCACACTCCCGTTTGGGAAGCATGCTGCCTCCATTCCGCAAGTTCCTGCCCATAATAGCTTTCTGGCGTGAAAGGGGCCCAGCATCCAATGCCGCACATCCGCACCAGAATGTTGTCCGCAAAAACCAGATGCCTGGGCGGTTTGAGGGTGAAATTGTAGGCGAGCGTTGTAATGGTGACATCCGGAAACTCGTCGCGGATTTCAGCGGAGACGGCGTTGAGGAATTCCCCCAACACGCCGCTGTAGGCGCCTTCACGGGCAAGAATCGCGCTGCATTCGGGGCAGACGCACTCATAGCCGTTGCCCGTGTCATTCTGGCTGATATCGTAGAATTCCGAATAGCTGCCCTGCTCGCGGTCGCTCCGAATGTATGCCTTCAGCTGCTCCGCGACGGCATGACGCACCTTCGGGTTGCTCAGGCAATAGTGCTGATTGTTGCGTTTTCCCGTGCTGTCCAGTGCGAGATAAGTCTCGTCTGTCCAGTCCTTTGCATAAGTTCCCAGCGTATGGTTTGCCCGCGGCGAACCGAAATCCACCGACATGGCGGGGAAGCGGCGGTTCCATGTGTTCTCCAGATTTCGAAGCTTCAGGACGCTGTCCTCTTCGCCGTTGCGGTCCATGCCTGTATAGATTTCCCTTGAATAGACGGCGGGACGCACGCGGATGGGGTCTTTGGGGAAGGTGAATTCAGGATTATGGGGAATGACGGTCGTGTCTCTGTCAAGCCACAGGCAATTCGCCGCCCGTTCGAGGAAGTCGTAGATTCCGCCAACGATGCCAGTTTCAGAACCACCTTCAATGCAGTAATTTCCATTTTCCGGATGCAACAGCCACTCGTCCTTCGCCAAGCCCCAAGTCGCGTCCGCGATGCGCAGGATGATGGTGGCGTCCTCTGTCGCTCTGCCGCTTGTCGTCAGCGTGAACTCCCGTCCCGTGACGCGGCTTAGGCAATTTCGCAGGTCTTCCGCCGCAAACGCAAGCGTCTCCCCGCCATCGGCTTCCACTACGATGGTGGATGTCCTGTCAATGCCTTCCGCCCTGCCGTCATTGGGTTTGAAAGAGACGCAGCCCGTCATCATCACCATAAACAATGCAGCAAGTGCGCAAGCCATGACTATATATCCTTTTCACTATACAGAAGAGATTCATTGCGCAACGCGCGTGTCGTCAAACCGTCAGGAGCAGGATGGCGACGACGCCCGCCGCCACCGCCGTCAGCTTCTCGAACGTAAGCCGTTCATGCAGAAACGCCACGCTCATGCCCAACGTCACCAAGAAGCTCATTTGGGCGATGGCGAGGCACACGCTGGCGTTGCCTTCCTTCACATTGAGCATGCTGGCCATGAAATAGACGATGGCGGCCACCAGCGCGCCGGAAAAGCCACCATAGGCCAGCTGGCGTTTGTCCTTGAGATTCAGAGCCGTCTTTTCGGCGAACAGCGCATACAGCATGCCGCCGACTACCCAGAAGAGGCTGTTGATGACCACCACCAGATTCTTGTCCGCATGATGGAGATAGCCCAGTCGGTAGCTCAGCCCCTGGCAGGCCCGCAGGGCGGCGGCGATGATGACGAGCAGATAGCCGCGGCCGCCGGAATGGCCCTCGCAATTTTTGCGCCAAAAGGGAAAGAACATGACGACGGCGATGATGGCAAAGAGGACGCCGCCGGCCTGTTTCATCGTAAGTCGTTCATCCAAAAGGAAATACGCTCCTATGGGCACCAACACGAGATTTAGGCGGTACAAGGTGGAGCACACCCCCGCGCTCTCCCATCGCATGCTCTCGATGAGCAGGATGTTCGCCGTCAGCGAAAAGAAGCCGGACACGCAGCCCCACAGCAGCGTCTGAAGGGCGGACGCCTCCGCGTCATGGGGAAAGGGCAACAGGACAAAGAACCATATCACGCCGACAATGCAGATGAACCAGCCTCTGGACGATGCCTTCTCCGAATAGAGCTTGAAGACGAAATCGTTCAAGGCGGTCGCCATCAGGCAAAGAAATGCCAATATGATCGCCTGCGTCATGCCGAGAGAGGAACGTCTAGATTGTGAAATACTTGCCGCTGTTGACGATGCTGTCGAACACTTGGTCGAAGAGGCCGACTTCCATGAGCGTGTCCAGAATCGTGTAGCGCTTGCGGATCATGGAGGCGCCGTAGACGGCACGCCGCAGCGACGCAAGATCCGCGCCGATTTCGCTTGGATTGACAGGGCATCCCATGGCGACGAACTTGCTCCGCATCTCCTGGAAGGGGAACAGCTGTCGGGAAGTCTTCTCCTTGAGTTCCGGCCAGGCGGCCACGATGGTGGCACGGCGTTTGCGTAGCGCCTCTCCCGTCTTCAGCTTGGCCAATGATACATCCAGAGCCGCCTTGTGGATGGGGCTGCCTTCCAGCAGCGCGTCCACTTGCGCCTTGCGCTTTTCGGGGGAGGTCTCCGGCATCGTGTCGCAAATCCGCGCCATCTCCTCCTGGCTGTGGGAGAAAAGCTCCTCGAACATCGCGGTGGAAATCAAGGTGCCGATGCCGACTTTGAAGCCGTGGGAGGGGCAGTCCCCCTGATACATGAGATTGTCCATCTCCCAGATGTGGCTGAACAAGTGCTCCGAACCGGAGGCGGGCCGTGAATCAATATAATATTGTATGGAGAATCCCGTGTTCGCCAAGCCCTCGAAAAGGCCCGCCAATGCTTCGGAATCCCCTGCCTTGATGGCTTCCGGATTGCCGAGCCATTTGCGCAAGTTCTTCTGCACCATGTTCCAAGGAATCGGGTCGATGGGCTCTTCGCCCACGCCGGCCGCCAGATACCAGTCAGCTCCGCCGATGATTTTCGCCGCCAAATCCGCATATCCTGCGGCCACCATGGGCATCGGCGCCGTGCGGATGACCGCGTTGTCCGCCAAAATGACCAGCGGGGCAGGGCAGGGGACGGTTTTTTTGAAGCCGTCCACGAGCAGGGCGGCGCCGGCGGCCGTATAGCCGTCCACGGAGGGGGCGGTGGCCACGCACATGTAGCCGCCGGTCTCCGCCTCGAAACTGGAACGCTTCACCAAATCGTTCAACGTTCCGGAGCCGACGACGATGGGCACATAACCCTTCTCAATCGGAACCAGCTGCTTCACATAGGCATAGTCCGCATGGATTTTCGGGGTGCCGGGGAAGATGTGGGTCTGCGCAGGGGGCAGGCCAGCGGCCTTCAGAATTTGGTCAACCTGCCTGCCGGCGGCCGCCCACGTGTTTTCATCCGCGATCAGCACGGGCGTCTTGCCTGGCCAGTTCTGCCTGAAATGGGTTGGAATCTCCTCCAGGACATGGTCTCCCAACACGCAGACTTTGGTCTGCAGCCCTTCTGGAATCGGTATCAGCGTCATCGGTCGTCTTCCCTGTCGTCTGGCTTGAAACGGTCGTTACTTCTTGAAGGTCACGGGCTTCTTGGTCCGGCCGGACTCATACAGCCCCATGATCATCTTGTGGGTGGTCTGCAGAATCAGCTCGCCGTTGATCCACGGCTGCCGCTTCTCGGCCAGCGCGGTGTAGAAGTCCTCGATCTGCTTCGCGTGGCTGGCTCCCCAGTAGGAGGGGCCACCGCCGTAGTCAAATACATCGGCGGGATCCGGCTTGGCGATGAATTCGCGACCGTCGTTCAGGGTCACGTGGGCCTCTTCCGCCTGAATGCGGGCGGTGCCGTTCTCGCAGTCCAAAACGATTTCGATCTTGTCGTCGAAGCTATAGTAGTTCATGCACCAGAAGGAGGCCTTGACGCCGTTCTTGAAGACGATCAGGCCGTTGGCGCTGTCCTCCACGTCCACGGGCTTGCCGGAGGCGTTGCGGAGCTTGCTGTGGTCCTTGTTGGAGATGTCCACATCGCAGCGGGCCAGGTTGCAGCCCTTGTCGCCATAGCCGATCAGCCAGCACATCAGATCGATGGTGTGGATGGCCTGGTCAATCATGGCACCGCCGCCTTCCTGTTCCCAAGTGCCTTTCCACAAGCTACTTGTGTAATATTCAGGAGTGCGGCACCAGGTGACGGTGGCGCGGGCCGCCTTGATTTCACCCAGAAGGCCGCCGTCGAGGCATTTCTTCACCAGCTGGCTGCCGGCGTTGTAGCGGTTCTGGAAGATGACGCCGAGGGTCTTCTTGTTGGCTTTGGCGGCGGCCACCATGGCTTCCGCCTGTTTCATGGAAATGGCCATGGGCTTCTCCGTCAACACGTTGCAGCCCAATTCCAGGGCTCTGACGGCCACGGGGGAATGGAGATAATGGGGCAGACAAATGTGCACCACGTCCAATTTTTCCTTTTGGATCATCTCCTCAAAGTCCGTGTAGGTCGCCTTGCAGCCAAAGAGGGCGGCGCGGGCCTTCGCCAATTCCGGAACCAAATCGCAACACGCCACGACCGTGGCGTTGGACTGACTTTTCGCCGGCATGCCATGGAAAGGCGAGATGCGGCCGCAGCCGATGATGCCAACCCGAAATTTCTTCATGTGAAATCACTCCGTGTGTATTGTGTCTGAATTCTGACATCGGACGAAAGCCGCCCGAACAGGAATACTATAAATCATCTGCATGAACAATCAAATCTCCACCTGCCAACTCCCTATGCAATTCAAGGGAAATGCGGATTTCACAGCGATGGACATGATTCGCGTTCAGCAGAGCCTATCCATCGCCGATACGAACAAACCGCGGCATTCACGCTTGCATTTTCAACGGTGCATGTTATATCATAAGGGATGACGATGGCCATGACGATACAGGGGGAAGCGTGTGACAACGGACATGAATGACATTCCAAACGGAGGAAATTCCGGTTCGGGCACGAAGCGGTTCTATCTTCTCTATCTTGTTCTCTCGCTAGTAGTTATGATACAGACTGCGGGCTTTTTATGCCTTCCGTCCGTCTTTGCGGCGGGAGGCTATCGGGGGCCGGAGCATTGGCGGGAGGAGACGCCGGCCGGCGTGCGCTTCAGCGGAGACAGCGACCGCTACATCTGCGGCGGCGCGAAATTGGCCCATGGCATTGACGAAGGCGTGCCTCTTTCCTATTCTTATATAGGATATATAGGGATTGTGGCGGCGAGCTTGAAGGCGGGCGGCGGCCTGTTGGGCGTGGTGGCCGTTCAGGCGCTGGCGGGCTGCATGGGGCTGCTTTGCATCATGAAGATTGGGGAGCGGTTAGGCGGGACGTGGCTTGGCGGCGTGGCCGGCGCCATCTATGCGCTGAATCCGGAATTTGCCGTGTGGCACTGCTTTATCATGACGGAGTCCCTTTACATCTCCGGCGTCTGCGTCGCCTGTTTTCTGCTGCTGTGGGCGAGGGAAGGGCGAAAATGGCGCTATGTGGCCGTGCTGTTGGCGTTGGTCGCCGTGGCCACATTGCGCCCCCATGGATGGTTTCTGCTGCCGATTGCAGGGTGCTTCTGGTGTCTGGAGACGGCGTGGGCACCCCTTCGCAAAGCCGTGGCCTGCGGGGTGGTTTTGCTGCTTTTCGTGGGAGTCGTGGCGGGAGCGGGCTGTTTCCGTCAGCGCATGGGGCAGGAGAGTCCGGCCATGCGCATGTACAGAGGGGAAGTGGTTTGGGAGGAGGAAGTCTGGCGGGTGGAGATGCCGCCGCCGCCGGAGGACGGGACGGCCCCCATGGCCATTGTCGGCTACATTGTCCGACATCCCGTGGCCTGCACATGGTTGGCGGCTAAACGGTTGATGGTGATGTTCTTCCGAGTTCGGCCTAGCTATTCTCCCGTCCACAACCTCTTCTGCATCGGCATCTATGTCCCGTTGGCCCTTTTGGGATTGGCGGGGGCGCTGTTGGCATGGCGGAAGCCGGAGGGGATGGCCGCCATCCTGCTGGTTGGCGTCCACGCTCTGGTTGTGGCCCTGACTTTCAACGACAATGACGGACGCTTCACCTTATACATCACACCGGAACTGGGCCTGCTGGCGGCGGTGGCCCTCATTTGGCTGGCAATCAGAATAAAACGCGTAAGTCATTGATTGTCAATGAGTTATAAAAGTTATAAAAACTCTAGAATCTCTAGAATCTCTAGAAAAATTTCTAATTTCTAATTTCTAATTCCTAATTTCTAATTCCTTACAGAAATCCCGCCTGCGCCAGATGCTCCATGGTGGCGTGGCTGTCGCCGTCGCTTTGCTCTTTCAGCTGGAGATGGCGGAGAATATAGCGGCCCACGGGATCCGCCTCCAGATTGACCACGTCTCCCGTCTTCAAGGCGGCCAGGTTCGTGTGGGACCAGGTGTGGGGGATGATGTTGACGCCAAAGGAGTCCCGCTCCAGCCGCGAAATGGTCAGCGACACGCCGTTGATGGCGATGCTGCCCTTCATGATGACCAGTTCGCGGAGGGCAGGGGGCAGGGCGATGTCCAGAACGCGGTCATCGCCCTTTCGGCCGATGGCGATGATGGGGGCGGTGCAGTCGATGTGGCCGCTGACGAGATGTCCGCCCAATGGGTCGCCCATGCGGAGGGCAGGCTCCAGATTGATGGGGCTGCCCCCGTGGGACAGTCCCAAGTTGCTGCGGCTCAACGTCTCCTCCATGGCGTGAAAATGCAGGATGGCGCCTTCCATGGACTCGATGGTCAGGCAGACGCCGTTGCAGGCGATGCTGTCGCCGATATGGACGGCGCTCAAATCCATTTGAGTTCGGATGGCGATTTTGGCGGCGTTGCCGATTTTGGAGAGGGAGACGACGGAGCCGATGTCCTGCACGATGCCTGTGAACATGGAAAACTCGCGGGTTGCGGATGGGTTTTGCGGAAGCGCGGGGCCTCCGGGTTGCGGGGAGCGGAGTATGGGTTACATTAATGACATGGTTTTCAAGAGCCGCTGAAATATAGCCTCTTGCCGTTGAAATGCCAATGGCGGCGATGGCGATGGCGGTCATTCCGCGATACAATTAAGGAGAAAAGCAATGAGTGATGTGACGCAATTGAATGCCTGGAAGGCACTTCAGAAGCATGTTGAGACAATGAAGGGGACGCATCTGGCGGACTTGTTCGCGGCGGATCCGAACCGCGCGGCGACCTTCTCCATGGAGTTTGAGGATCTGCTGCTGGACTATTCGAAGAATTTTGTCACGGCGGAGACGATGAAGGAGCTGTTTGCCTTGGCGCGGGAGTCCGGTCTGGCCGCCGCCATCGAGGCCATGTTCACAGGCGAGCGCATCAACAGGATGGAGGACCGTGCGGTTTTGCACATCGCCCTGCGCAACCAGTCCGAATGGCCCATCACCACCGTCGACGGCAAGACGGGCGCCGTGCAGGATGTGGTGAAGGACGTCAATGCGGTGCTGGCGCACATGCGGCAATTCGCCGCGCAGGTCCGCGGCGGCGAATGGAAAGGGGCCACGGGCAAGGCGATCCGCAACATCATCAACATCGGCATCGGCGGCTCGGATTTGGGGCCGAAGATGGCCTGCGAGGCGCTGAAGGCCTATACGGACCCGAAGCTGAACGTCCAGTTCGTCTCCAACGTGGATGGCTTCCATCTGGTGGATACCGTTCGCGGGCTTGACCCCGAAGAGACGCTCTTCATCATTGCGTCCAAGACCTTTACGACGCAGGAGACCATGACGAACGCCCGCAGCGCCCGCGCCTGGCTGGTCAAGGCGCTGGGGGAGGCCGCCATCGCGCGGCATTTCGTCGCCGTCTCCACCAACGAGGCGGAGGTCCGCGGCTTTGGCATCGATCCCTCGAACATGTTCGGCTTCTGGGACTGGGTCGGCGGCCGCTACTCCATGTGCAGCGCCATCGGCCTGCCCATCATGATCGCCATCGGGGCGGAGAATTTCGACCGCATGCTCGACGGCTTCCACGCCATGGACAAGCACTTCCGCACGGCCCCCTTCGAGAAGAACATGCCGGTCATTTTGGCCCTTTTGGGCGTGTGGTACAACAATTTCTTCGGCGCCCAAAGCCACGCCATTTTGCCCTACGACCAGGCCATGCACCGCTTCGCCGCCCATCTGCAACAGGTTGACATGGAAAGCAATGGCAAATCCGTGGACCGCGACGGCGATTGGGTCACGTGGCAGACGGGGCCCGTCATTTGGGGCGAGCCGGGCACCAACAGCCAGCACAGCTTCTTCCAGCTGCTCCATCAGGGCACCAAGCTGATTCCGGCGGATTTCATCGGCTTCTGCCAGTCCCGCACACCTATCGGCGAACATCATAAGATTCTGATGGCCAACTTCATCGCGCAGACGGAGGCGTTGGCGTTCGGCCGCAGCACGGAAGAAGTCCGCGCGGAGGCCGCAAAGAAGGGCGAGCCCCTTTCCGACGTGAAGGCGCTGCAGAAGACCTTCAAGGGAGACCGCCCCACCAACACGCTGCTGGCGGATCAGCTCACGCCGCGCATGCTGGGCATCCTCATGGCCCTCTATGAACACAAGATCTTCACTCAGGGCATCATCTGGAACATCTACTCCTTCGACCAATGGGGCGTCCAGCTGGGCAAGGACCTGGCCAAGAAGGTGCTGGCGGACTTCCAGGCGGAAGACGGCGCCATGAACGCCCACGACTCCTCCACCACTGCCCTCATCCGGCGGCTGAAGCAGCGCGCCTGAGACGACTTGCGACGACGGCGCCGCCTTTTCGACGAAAGCAGGGGCGGCGTCGCGGCGATGGCTTTCAAATGATTTTGTAACATGCTTATATAGAACAACTTGGAGCAATTCATGCCGGAATCGGAGCATGCACCGCAAAAGGCCCTTGAGACCTGGCTCATTCAGCTGGAGAACCTGAATCCGGACCTGACCGGATGGGAGCTGTTCCGCATTTGGGAGCTGGCCCGCCAGACCGGTCCGGAGGGCTTTGACATGGCCGCCGCCCACACGGCACGGCTCATTGACCTCTATCTCGCCAGCGATGTCAAGCAGAAGGGCAAGGACATTCTGGCGGAGTATTTCTTTGAGCTGGACAAATGTGCCAAAAAGCTCTGCGACAAAGGGTTAATCGCAGCGCCGATCATCAACGAGAAGGCCTCCTTCACCACGGCGATGGTGCCTGCGCAGACGACCACCGCCCTGGATCGCTGTCGCATCATGAACCGCGTGGACATGCCCGCCCTGCTCACGAAGGCCGCCGATGCCTTCCGCCGACGCAATGAAGTGGTGGAGACGGTGTTGGAGATCGCCTTCCGCATTCTGTGGCTGCTTGATGAGAACCGCGCCATCCAGTGGTTCAAGGCCTATTTCGCCGCCCACGACAAGGAGCTGGATCCGGATGTGATCCGCGACGCGCTGACCACTCTCTCCCACGCCGCCGAACTTCCCATGGACGTGCTGGCCTGGGCAGAACGCTGGAGCGTGGACCCCAATTTGAGGGAATATTGGCCGCTGGTGACTCGAAAGGCAGATAAGTTATTGTGCGGCAATGGTTTGCGTAATTGGGCAAAAAACTGCTCCCCCCGCAACGCTTCTTTGGCACATCTGCGGCTGATGGTGCGGATGGACAAGCTGGACGATGACAGTCTGCTGGCCTGGCTTCGCCGTTCTCTTGACGAATTGGGGGAGTGCGTCCTTCGGTTCATGGCATTGGAGAACTCCCTTGAGGGGCAGGGGGACCGAAAGGACTGGATTCAGGTGACCCTGTTCAGCGAGCTGAAGCGCATCGCCTCCCTTTTCCCCGTCATGCTGATGGCCTGCGACCAGCTCCTGTGCCTTCCCGACGGGACGGAACAGCTGGCCATGGCGTTCATGGGACTCTCCGGCAAGGGGCGCGATTTGTGGGAGAAGCGGCTTCTGGAATTCTCCACCAAAGTCATCCGCCGCACCTTCGTGTACGATATGCGGGCCCATCGGACGCCGGTGGAGACCATTCGGCGGCTGACCTTCGGCGATGACAATGCCTTCCGCGCCGCCTACGCCGAGCTGGATTTCTTCAGCGAGCAGTTCGACTCCTATGAACAGCGGGAGAAGGTCATCCGCAAACTGGCGGTCTATTACGCCAGCTACCGCCATGTTCAGCTCATCGGCGCGGAAATCGCCAAACGCTATCGCAGCCTGATGCGCATGCTCCACGAGGACTTCCTGCGGCAGTATCTGACCGAAGCCCAGCTGAAGGAGCTGGCTGAAATCGGCGTGCTGCGGGATTTGGCGACGCAGGCCGCCGCCGCCCGCAGGTATCTGGCTCGCCGAAGAAAGATCGAGTCCACTTTGGAGGACATGATGGCCTCCAAGATCGATTATGAACAAGCAATTCGCAATGAACGACTTGGTGTGTTCCGCCGGCTGATGGACAAATCGACGCCGACGGTGCCGCCCATGACAACCGACACAAAAATGAGGCAATGAGAAACATGTTTAGAGGAATTTTGGTTTCGGCGCTTTCCATGGCATTGTGTGGCTGCGTGACGACTACCGTGGTAACGGTGCCCGCTCCGGAGGGGGCACCACAGGTTGATGACTATCAGGTCGCCGTCAACGGAAAGCCTGTGGCGCTGTACACCGCCATGGCGGATGACGGCAAAGGGGACAACTACTATTTCGGCTCCTTCGATTTTGACGGCCCCGTGGAGGTGCGGATTTCCTCCATCGTTCCGCTGAACCGTGCGCAGATTCTTCCCGCCGCCAAATTCGGCATCGTGCCTGAGTTCCTCTCCAAGAATGAGTTGCGTTTCACGGTGGACCGTCCCTTCCGAATTTGCCTGGAGACGGATGGCCGTCGAAAGCCTCTTCTGCTCTTCGGCAACGAAATGGAGACGGATGCCCCGTCCCCCGACGACCCCAACGTGGTCTATTTCGGGCCGGGAAACCATCTGGCGGGGAAGATTGAGCTGAAGGCCAACCAGACCCTGTATCTGGCCGCCGGCTCCATCGTCAACGGCGCCGTCTTCGCCGAAGGGGACAACATCACCATCCGCGGACGGGGCATTCTGGCTGGGGAAGCCTATGCCCGCTGGAAGGGTCCCCATGGCTGGATGATGACCCTCGCCAACGGCAAAAACATCACCGTGCGGGACATCATTTTCCGCAATCCCTACACGTGGCAACTGGTCGCCCACGGCTGCGACGGCGTGGTGGTGGACAATGTCAAGATCTGCGGCGCCCGCATGATCAACGACGATGGCATCGACATCTGCAACACCCGAAACATGACCGTCCGCAACTGCTTCATCCGCACGGACGACGACTGCATCGCCATCAAGGGCATCGGACCCAAAAAGTGGAATCAGGGGGCGCTGCCCTGTGAACATATCCGCGTGGACGACTGCGAACTGTGGACGGACATGGCCAACATCTACCGCATCGGCTACGAATGCAACGCCGCCCAAATGGCCGACATCGTGTCCCGAAACTGCGATGTGCTCCATTATTCGGCGGACTATCGGACGCCGGACAAGTATTGGGCAAACTGCGTCATCTTCCTCCAGCCCGGTGGCGGCATGCCCATGCATGACATTCATTTCGAGGACATTCGGATCAACGCCGACGACATTTCCACCGTCTTGCTCAACGCCCGCTCCATGAAGACCAGCGCAGGGGAGCAGTACACGACGGGAGGCGTCCTCTACAACTGCAGCCTCCGAAACGTCAGCATCGAGGGCCAACGGCCTCAGAACTACAAGGCCCATATGCTCTTCGAAGGCCTTGGCGAGGGGGAGATGGTGCGGAACATCCTGCTGAAGAACGTGACCCTCTTCGGCGAAAAGGTCACCCGCAACCATCCGGACGTCACCATCAACGATTTCACCAAAGACATCGAATTTCAATGAGATGTACATATGATAAAGTTGTAAAATTCCTCATTCCTAATTTCTAATTTTCTCTCTGGGAGAATAAAATGTCATTTCATGTTCATTGCCGCCGTCTTGTTCTGATGCTTCTTTGCGTTGCCTCCATGGGGACGTTTGCCGAGGAGACGCTCTACCGCTGTGATTTCGCTGACGGATTGCAGGGATGGCATGGATGGAACGACAACCCCAACGCGAAAATCGATGTGGCCACCGTGGTGGATGGCGGACGCACCGTTCTGGAGCTCAAAGGCAACAGCGGCTGGCTGACGCCAATCTGCGCCATGAAACCGCCGATTCTCTGCGGCAAAGACACCGTGATCCGCTTCCGTCTGTGGTCATCCGACCCCATCGCCTGCGACATCAATCTCATCAACGATGAGGAACGGGCCATGTATTCCGTCTGCTTCCAACTGCCCGCGAAGACATGGACCACCGTCCAAAGGCGGCTGGACAAAGCCTACTACCGCCTGCAGGGCGTACCGGACATCCCGAATGACGGCCTCGTCGGCGACCATATCTCCCAAATCCAAATCGCCACATCGGGAACCCGGGTCATGATGGATACTATCGAACTTGTTGACATTGAGGAGGATATAGAAGAATTTCCGCCGGAATCACGGGACGCCTCCGCCATGCTCTCCCCCGCGCAGATGAAGGAGATGATGGAGCAGAAACTTGGCGGAAACCATTCCCTTGTCTCCTTCCCCTGTCTGCGGCGCAACGGATTCTTCCCTTTCGCCGTGGTCAGTCGGCTGGATGCTAACGCGTTCAACAGCAAGGAGTTAGGAGAGGACTATGGAACCTCCTGCACCCGCGACCTCATCGACATGAAACGGCATTACCTCAATACATATTACGACTTCTGCGTCGGCGACAGCGATTTGGTGCAGCGCGTCCGCCGCACAGAGAAGGCCGGCATGAAGTTGGTCTCATGCTGCTTCAGCGGCACGAACATGCCTTCCTGCGCGGAAGACTCCTTTGAGGTTCAGGTTTTCAACCAAGTGAAGGACTCCCCCGCCATTTTGGGATGGTATGGAAGGGATGAACCGGGTTTTGACTTTATGGAAACCTATTTCAACATCAAAAAATGGTTCAATGAGCATGACCGGCTCCATCCGTACACCAGCGCCATCTGCATTGCATCCGTCCGCCGCTGCGCAGGGCCATATTTGGAGGTCCTCATTCCGGACATCTATTCCCTGCGGCCCGGCTCTCCTCTCAATGATCCCGCGCCCCTGCTGGATCATTTCAATTTCTGCCGCGTCTCCCGCGACGAAACCGGCGGCCATCGGGTTTGGTTCATGACCCAGACCTTCAGCAACCGCCATCCCAATGAAGACCGCACGGCGAATTTCAGCTCACGTTATCCCACGCCGGAGGAAATCCGCGTGGACATGTACGCCACGCTGGCCGGCGGCGCCCATGGCATCTCCTTCTTCATCTACAACGATTTCGTCCCCTTTTTGGGCGGCATCCGCGGTGAAAAGTTCGACTACACATTGGTGGATCCATGGGGCAACGGCAACGCCGTCTATGACGAAATCGCCGACTTCGGTAAACGCGTCGTCCCCATCATGCCGTCTCTTCTGGACGCCGAATACGACAGCGACCTTAAGGTCAATGTGGATCAGAGCAAGTTCTTGGTGGGACAGTACAAAAATGCCTTGGGCACCTATCTGTTCATCGTCAACCGCAGTCTAGAGGCCACGCAAAGCGCCGCCGTGAAATGCGACCTGCCCAAAGGCTGCGGCGTCTATAGCCTGATTTCCATGGAAAAGGCAGAGACCTCGCCGCTCACGTTGGCCCCCGGCTATGGTGAGATTCTGGCCATCACCACGCCCACCAGTTTCCATGTGCTCAAGACGGAGATTCAGGAGCGGAAAGAGGCGCAGGAGGCGTCCCTTGAGGCCCTTCGCGTCGCCGAACTGGCGGCGGCCGGCTTCACCATGGACAACGTCAGCGACGCCTGGCTGGAGGCGGAAAAGGAGCTGCAGGCGGTGCAGGCGGCCTTCGGCGAATGCTATCAGAAGCTGGTCAAGCCGGAGGTCATTGTCAATTTGGACAGCAATCCGGAATTCGATCCGCTTTTCAACGACATCCGCCGCCTGAGCAAACAGTATTTCGACTTCCGCGCTTCCCATGCCAACGGCAAACTGCCCCCCAGAGGCGCTTTGGCGGAGCTGGCGGCGGCCGTCCGCAATCTCGCTCTTCCCGTCAAGTAAGCGGCGCAACACTCCATAAGAGTCCACAGAATACACGGAAGTGTTTCCGTGTTTTTTCGAAACGACATTGCAGTTCGCGTGTCAGCCCCGAAGGGGCGGCGGAGCACAGCCCGGGGTAAGCGTAGCCGCGAAGCGGCAAGCGTAACCCCGGGTATGGCAGATTGTTACGATTGTTCAAGCCCTGAAGGGGCGGCAGAAAACGACATGTGCAATCCTTTCAGGAAACGTAAATTTCTACCTAAATAAGTATAACGAAAAACGCCCCATGGGGAAATTTCCCACGGGGCGTCAAAATGGAGCCAGCGCTCGGATTTGAACCGAGGACCTGCTCATTACGAATGAGGTGCTCTACCGCTGAGCTATGCTGGCCTCTTGAAGAACACGACAATACATTATCCTCTTTATGGAATTCGTCAAGTCGTCAGGCCGGATTTTTGTCCGTTTGCCCCAAAAAAGACGGCGAACCCGACGGCGATGGGTAGGCCATGGCGCTTTCGCGTCTGCCATCCGACCTTTCCATAATGGCTTTGCGGAATCTGACGCTATAGCTATATTATATATATGGTATAAGAGGGTGTCGTTGGCGGCGACAGTTGCCGTCGCCTCATGGGGCATGCCTTCTCACACAGAATTCAACCTCGGTCGCATCCATGTCCGTTCATCGCATTTTGCCATTGCTGCTTTTCTCCGCACTTTTTTCGCTGCTGACCGCACAGGAGGCCATTGTCCTTGAAAACAACCCGCTGAAGGTGTCCATTTACCCTGAGCAGGGTGGCTTCGAGGTGCTGGATAAACGTGTAAATATCTTATGGAAAGCATTTTACACAGATACTAACGCCGAACCGTGGCGCATGGCGACCCATTCTCGCCGTCAAGCCTCTTTTGTGACCACCTTTCATGTAGGAGACGCCAGTTTCCCCGCCATCATCCGCTGTGAACTGCCGGAGCGGAAATCCGATGAACTGGTCATTACGCTGGAAGCCACTGCGGCACAGAAACTTCCGTCTGAATTCAAGCCCTTTGGCGGCCTTTGCCCCGCTCAGCCGGAGGGCGAGATTCTCGCGCCTGTCAACGGCAACGGCCTGGGCATTCCCGTGAAGGACCTTGCGTGGCGTGGCACTCGCTGGCGCAGTTCGGAGCTGGCCATGCCATGGGTGGCTGTCACGGCGGAGGACAAAGGCTATCTCCTGCTTTTTGACCTTCCATCGACTTGCGACAGCAGTCAGGTTTGTCTGGAGTCTTATGTTGTTGATGGAAAGGAACTTCTGGTTCCCGTTCCGGTTTATGAGCCGATGGGGGGCGCCTTCGGGGCCGCCCGCACGCTGCGCTATGTCTTCACGGCCGACGGTGGCCATGTGGCGTTGTGCAAACGCTATCGGGACTTTGCGGCGAAGGCGGGCGTCTGGGTGCCTCAGCGGGAGAAGCTCAAACGGCTGCCGGCTCTGAAGGCGCTGGCGGGGGCACCGATGATATGGGGCGAGTCCAGCCTGTCCTTCTGTCAGGAGGCCCATGCCGCCGGCATCCGCCGCATGATTCTGAACGGCCATCCCGCCGCGGAGGATCTGAAGGCAATTCATGACCTGGGCTATTTGGTCTGCGCCCATGACGCTGTGGACAGGGCAGGGGGGATCCAGGCTCCGAAGGCGGACTCCATCCGGCCGCCGGCCTGGTTTGTGGATGCCATGGCCAATCCGCCGATGGAACGCTCCAATGATATCCCCTTGCAGAACCCCACCCAAGCGCGGCAGAAGGCTTGCGAGCTTATGCAAGGCATTAATAATCAAGGAGTTATGATTATATGCTCGCAGGGGAAATGGTGGGGCGTGCCCTTTTGCAGCGTCAGCGAGGGGCTTCAGAGCGGCGCCTTCCGCACGGTGGATGCCCTCGCCGCCACGCCGTCGGCCACGCTGCGTCGTGAACAGCTGGACGCCGTCCTTGCGTGGGGCATGAACCACACCCGTCGCTATCCTCTTTGGGAACTGGTCTTCCACGACTGCCAGATCTCCACGTGGGCGCGGGACGACGGCACCGCCCGCCTCCATCAGCTCGTCCCCGATCTGGAGGCAATGAAAAACGCCTTCAATGTCCTCTATGGCACCGTGCCGCTCCATTGGCTCAATGTCCCCGGCGGCTATGCATGGCGGCGGCCAGAGGAAATGGGACGGCTGCTGGACAGCTATCGCGTCACGGGGCTGCTCCATGAGCAGGTCGGCTTCTCCGAAATGCGCTCCCATGAGTTTGTTACGGCAAATCGCGATGTGCAGAAGACCACCTTTGGAGACGGCACCCAGGTCTGGGTCAATTTCGGCGAGGCCGTCTGGCCACTCAACACGGAGGGCCTGCAGTGCCGTCTGCCCCAATATGGCTTCTTCGCCCAAGGCCCCGACTTCCTCCTCTGCCGCCTCTGCTCTGCGGACGGACAGCGCGTTCAGACCTTCATCCGAAAGGACGGCTATGCCTTCGCCGACCACTCCCGAGAGGATTTCGCCATCATGCAAAAGGAAATCCCCCTGACCGCCATTGTGGAGGACGGCCCCGCCATCCGCCTCATCGCCGAAGGCAACCCAGGTGCCGTGGACGTGAATCTCCGCACCCTCTGCCCCAAAAGCGACCGCGGCCAATGGCATGTGCTTCGCGAGACTGCCGACGGACAGTCCCGCTGGCTCTGCTCGCTGGAGCCCCTGCCGAACGGCATGCTCCGCATTGCGGGCGGTCTGCTCGCCGCCAAAGGCACCCTGCGGCTCCTGTCGCCCAAGGCCATGGAGCGCATGCAGGATGTGGCCATCCCGTCGTTCAAGCTGGTCATGGGCGGCGTTCGGAAGAACTGGCTGGAGACCGCCGCGCGGCAGCCCCATCCCCATGGCCCGCTCCTTGCGCCGAAGCAGACTGTGGGCCTGGAGTTCGCCATCCGAAACCAGCTTGACCACAAGACGGGACGCTGCCAGCTTGCCGTGGTTCTCCAGTCCGTCACGCGACCGGCTGACCGACAGATTCTTCACCGCGACACCCTGAAATTGAACGCCCATGATGTGCAGAACCACTCCATCGACATCGTGCTGCCCGAAACCAGCGGCCTCTACCGCCTTGTCACCACCGTCACGGCGAAGAACGACATGTCTCCAGACAACAATCAGGTGGAGGTCCCCCTGAACATTGTTCCAGCTTCGGAGGACTACAAGCGCATCCCCTTCGCCATGAAACGCCCCTTCGCCGTCAACGCCGTCCATCCTGTCATCGCCTTGCCCTTTGACTCCCAGGCAGTTGCAGAAATTTTGGACTTTCATCGCGGCATCGCCGTCGATGACATGGTCGTGACCTACTACAACGCCGGCGAGCAGGGCATGGCGGCGGCGCAGTGGGTTGCGGGGCAGGGGGTGGTTCAGGACGCCGACGGACAGCTCGCCTACGACTCCTCTGGAGAGCAAATCGTCATCGCCTTCGACGACGAATTCCCCGCCGACACGGTTCTGCAGGGCACCCTTTGGCTTCGGGAACGCCGCCGCGAGGAGCCGTCTGCGACGCTGCCGCCGCCCAACCCGGACATGAGCTTCGCCATGGCGGGCTATCATGTCTCCTTCCGCCAAGGGGCCATCCAGCGGCTTTCCATGGAGCGGGGCGCCCGCCACGTTCCGATTTTGGACAGCCTTCAGGCCACCGACGGCAAAGCCGGCCAGCTTCGCGAAGACGGCGTTCTCGAAAGCATGGAGATTCTGGCGTGGGGCCCCGCGCTGATTCGCCTTCGGGTTCGCAAAACCTGCGGGGACGGACAACGCTATGACAAGGTCTATGATTTTCATCCCCACGCTTTTACGGTGACCACGCTGACGCCGGCCTTCGGTTGCATGGACTGCGCGGTCTGCAGCGGAAACGGCGAGTTCATTGATGACGCGGGCCGCCACGCCGTCATCAACGGCGACGGCGGGGAGGAGGGCATAGCCGGCCCCTGCCAAAGCCCCCTGTGGTCCTGCATTCTCGGAGACGAGTTCGCCCTCTTCGCCGTTCCGCTCACCCCCATGGACCGGCTGGAGTACCGAGATGTTCCAGATGCCTTGGGTTGTGTGGGTTACGTTGGCTCAGGCCCCTGTCGGATGCATTTTCAGCTGACGCCCCGCCCCTCCACGCTGCGGCTGCCGTTGGAGGCCATCAAAATCCGAGCCAACCTGGCTCTGGAGGCGGACTGGAAATAGGGGAGTAGAAACGAAATTTTATGCAAGATATTGATTGCATTTTAATATCAGAAAGGAAAGTCATTTTATGAAGACATCGGTGATGTTGTTTCCCTATCATCAGCGGATGGTGAAGGAGCAAAGCGATTTGGACCAGCTTCTGGACATGTTTGCGGCCTGCGGCGTGGGGGCCGTGGAGCCCATGGCCGGCTATGCGGGGGACGATCCGGCGGCGTGGGCGGCCCTTTGCGCCGCCATGAAGCGCAGAGGAATGGTCTGCAGCTGCTTTGACGTGGGCGCCAATTTGGTGACGACGGACGCGGAGTCCCGCCAGCAGGTGCTGGAGAGGGTGAAAAACGCCATCCGCTTCGCCGTGGATACCCTTCAGGCCCCCAACATCATGCTCTATGGCTCCAAACAGGCGGAGGGCATGGACATCCCCACCGGCCGCCGCATCTACGGCGAAATGCTGGGCGAATGCGCCGAACTGGCGGAGGGCACCGGAACACGCGTCTGTTTTGAGGACTTCGGCGCCTACCGCGACTTCGCGGCGGCGGCGGACGCATGCATGGAAGTCCTTTCCCACGCCGGCGACAAGGTGGGCTTCGTCTTCGACAACGGCAATTTCCTCTTGGGCGGAGATCGTCCGGCGGACATCTTTGACCGCTGCCGCTCCCGCATTTGCCATGTGCACATCAAGGACTTCCGTATGATGGCGGCGGGCGAGCCGGGCGGCTTTGAGGATGTCCGCGGCAACCGTCTGGGGGGCATCTGGATCGGCAAAGGCATCGCCCAGGTCCGCGAGTGCATCGCGCTGCTGAAGGGCAGCGGCTACGACGGATGGTATTCCGAAGAGAACCACAGCGACCGTTTTGACGAGTCGGCCTACGGTTTGGGGGTCATGAACGGATGTTATTAGGGGCGTGGCAGTTTGTAATGTTGCCTGTCGTGCCTTATATTTACATAGTGCTTTTATTGTATGCCGCCGAGTCGGCGAATTCCACCGCGGACTTGGCAGGGTGATTTTTTTCAGCTTTGTTCCAATAACCAACAACAGCCATTCCTGAAGGAGAAAGAAGAATGTCGGGAAACATCAACACGCAAGATGGCAACTACGCGGCCGCATATGTGGCGTATGCCTTGAGCGAAACCGCAGCCATCTATCCGATCACGCCGTCGTCGACGATGGGCGAATGGGTTGACCAGTGGGCCGCGGAAGACAAGCGGAACATCTGGGGCAAGCAGGTGTCCGTCGTGGAAATGCAGTCTGAGGCGGGCGCGGCGGGCGCCGTCCACGGCATGCTGGCGGCCGGCTCTCTGACCACCACCTACACGGCCTCCCAGGGCCTTCTGCTGATGATTCCGAACATGTACAAGATCGCCGGCGAACTGCTCCCGACCGTGTTCCATGTGACGGCCCGCTCCCTGGCCTGCCAGTCCCTCGCCATCTTCGGCGACCACTCCGACGTGATGGCCTGCCGCAACACGGGCTTCGCCATGCTGGCCGCCAACTCCGTTCAGGAGGAGCTGGACATGGCGCTGGTCGCCCACCTCTCCACCTATCCGTCCAAAGTCCCGTTCCTCCAGTTCTTTGATGGATTCCGCACTTCCCACGAAGTCCACAAATACGAGGAGATTCCCTATGAGACCATCGCCGGCATGATCGACAAGAAGGCGATTGAGGAGTTCCGCGCCCGCGCCATGCGCCCCGAGAACCCCATCCTCAAGGTCGGCGCGCAGAACGGCGACGTCTACTTCCAGGGCCGCGAGACGGTCAACAAGTTCTACATGGCCGTCGGTGACATCGTGCAGGCCAAGATGGACGAGGTCGCGAAAGTGACTGGCCGCCAGTACCATCTGTTCGACTACGTCGGCGCTCCGGACGCCACGGACGTGATCGTCGCCATCGGCTCCGGCTGCGAGGCCATCGAGGAGACCATCGACTACCTCAACGCCACCCGCGGCACCAAATACGGTCTGGTCAAAGTCCGTCTGTACCGCCCCTTCTACGCGGACAAGTTCCTCGCCGCGCTGCCGAAGACGGTTCAGCGCATCGCCGTTCTCGACCGCACGAAGGAGCCGGGCGCCATCGGCGAGCCGCTCTACATGGATGTCGTCAACGCGCTGGCGGTCGAAGGCGTCACGGGTGTGACCGTCATCGGCGGCCGTTACGGTCTGGGTTCCAAGGACACGCCGCCCGCTTCCGCCTTCGCGGTTTACACAGAGCTCGCGAAGGACGACCCGGCACGCGTCTTCACGGTCGGCATCGTCGACGACGTGACGAATCTCTCGCTTCCCGAAGACCCGAACTGCCCGAACACGGCGGCCGAAGGTACCATCGAGTGCAAGTTCTGGGGTCTCGGCGGCGACGGTACTGTTGGCGCAAAC
>JAEEYQ010000065.1 GCA_016288215.1 Lentisphaeria bacterium
ATCCGGCTTGGGCTCCTCCTTGTCCCTCTGGAAATCAAACCATGGAATCCACTTGCTTTTGTTTTTCTTGCGGGGCTGTTTGGCCTCTCCGGGCTGACAGAAAATCAGCATGAATCCCACAAGAAGCAGGAAGGTTCGCCATAGCCGGCTGCGTCGACGGAAAAGAACGGGGGATGTGTCCATGTAATCGCCTTTGTTGTGTTGATTGGATGAATCGCAAGCGGATTAGTCGGCTTGCCAGCCACTGCCGCAAGTGCTTGCGCAACAGCCTCTTGGGTCATAAATTGTCAAAAAGAACGCCTTGGCGGCGGCGGGAACGGCGGCACGGACCGTGTTGTCCGTCAGCTCGGCGGGGGCCTCCTGCCATCTGCGGGCCTGATTGTCCACCTCCGGGCCATCCTCCGTCCAGGCAATGGTGGCCTTTTCCACAGGGGCGAAGGCGCGGTAGCGGGCACTGACACAACCGTTTTCCACCTTCTCGTCATACAGTTCGGGCATTTTCGGGGTGCCTTTGCAATAGGAGTCGATGAAGACCTCCGCCTCTTTGACCCGGCCAGCGGCGTGGCTATGGCCAAGTCCCACTTTGCAGGAACGGAAGGCGTTCTTGGGCAACAGACTAGAGCGCACCCATTGAGGCCAGTAGTAGGCATGGTCGACGGGACGGTTCACGAACAGGATGGGGCAGTCCACGGAGCGCAGGAACATGCAGGGGTCGAACTTCTCCAGCCATGCCTTGGGGGCTTCGGGCACAGTGCCCGCGAACTCCCCAAGAAAGCCGCAGCCATAGACAGGCACAGCCGCGATGTAGCGTTTGTCCACCGCCGCGACGATGTTGGTCAGATAGCCGCCCCAAGAGATGCCCATGATGGCGATGCGGTTCGGATCCACGCCTGGCTGCGCCCGCAAATAGGAGGTGGAGACCACCACGGAGGCCACCGCATGGGCGGTCCAGCTGTCCATGGGATTGGTCAAATCCGCCTCATAGTTATGGCGGATGGGACCGCCGCCCTCCAACGTGACCCTCTCCTGGCCGCGTCCCACTTCAAAGCGCTTGGTGGGTCGGCAGCCCACCGTGTCCATGCAAATGACTGCATAGTCTTTGGCGAGCCATTCCTCCGCCCATTGGACAAAGGCCGTGCCGCCGCCGCCATGGACCAACACCACGCCCGGCACCGGCTTGTCGTCCGTCGTGGCGGGGACGCCGACCCACGCAAAAATCCGCGTCGTCTTTCCTTTATACGGAAGTCCTTCCAGATAAATGGGATGCATGTCTTTTGAGTAGTCAAACTCCAATTGAAGGTCGTTCACAGGCGTGGCTTTGGGAACCCGAAACAGCTCCTCCATCTTCCAAAGGGCCGGAAAGCGCCCCGGCTCCGCCGGAGTCAGAATCTGCTTTGGATACGAATTCGCCATGGCGGCCAACGCCCCCACCATGCTCGCCACAACTGCCTTGCGTGTCAGCATGATAAAAACTCCTTTCCAAAATCACTACACAAATGTAGTCAAACTTCGCAGGATATCAACTCCGTCAGCCGTTTTTTTGAGCCCCCATTTAATGCGCCAATTCCCAAATCCATCTATCCTCGCCAGTTAGGATAATAACTGGCATAGCTGGTCCCGTTCAGGGAGAGCATGCGGTAGCGGCGGCGATAGCCTGCATTGTCCTTTGGCATATTTGGCAAGTCGTCCCGATGCCCCAGACGGGAGGTGACGAACCATTCGGGGCGGTTGGAGACGCGGAACTCGAAGCTGTTCCAAAGGGAGAGGTACTCCGCGCCGCCCTTGTAGAGCTGGAGGGCGTAGTCCGCGATCTGCTCAGGGGGAAGCGTGCCCTCCCAATGTGCGTCGTAGTAGAAGCGAACGCCATTCTCCTGAGACAGCTGCCGATAGGCGGCGGCGCATTGGGCCAGGGCTCCCACCTGGTTGCCCATGGAGCGCTGAATGGGGCTTCGCTCCGCCGTCATCTTGTAGTGATGGTATTTCTCCACGGAGATCCGCTCCGGGTTGGCATCGTCCTTGAAGAAGCGCTCATCCTCAAACACGCGCATGACGGCGACGCAGACGCTGTCCACCAGCTTCTCTTTGACCCACGTCTCCACATCCAGCCCCAGCCGCCGGTTGTCCGCCATATTGAGGCCGATGTAGGGGACGATCAGGAGACGGGGACGGCCATTGGCCTGACTGTATTCGTCGAAGGCCTTTCGCATCCGCCGGAGGAAGTCCGTGAAGAATTCGCAACGAACACTTGCAAGTCGTTCATCATCAAGAGATAGCGTAAATGGATCCAAATCGGGGTAGCGTTCCTTGAAGCGGGCGATGACCGGCTCCTCGAAAAGCACCACAATGCCCCGCTGCAGGGCCAATGTGGCACCATGGAAGCCATAGTCGGCCATTTTCAGGAACTCGCGAATCATGAAATCGCCCACCTCCGGATAGGCGTAGGACATGAAGGCGACGGGCTCCCCGTCCCGATCACGGCAGTACCATTGGGGGTTGTTGGTCACGAAGGGGATGTTGGAGGCGTCGATGTCGTCTCCTGGAATGATGAAATTGGCCAATCCCATCCGATGGGCGGCCAGCAGTTTCATGCCATAGCCTTCCGCCCGCCGGACATATTCCTTATAGACCTCCCGCCGCTTGCGGTCGAGAGCCAGTTGGCTGGGCCAACGGAACTCCAGCAGGTCGGCGTCCTTGCTGTTAATCATGGCGCGCTCTTTGGTCATGTCGCCCAAAGTGCTGTAGACCTCGACGGAGGCCATGCCCACGTCGGCGCGGCCAAAGGCGTCGATGACGCTGCAATATTCGTCCATGGACATCTCCGCTCCATAGGTGAAGATCCAGTCCATGTCGGAGTGGGCATGGAGGCGTTTGGTGGCCGGATTGCTGAAATACTGCTGATAATCAGCGACTTCCTGTTCGGTCATGGGTTCGAAGCGTAGCCACATAAGACCGATGACCTGGTTGGCGAGCCCCCGTTCCGCCCAGGCGGGGCCATGGAGTCCGGCGGGCTTGCCGATGGTGATTTTGCGGTCGGTCAGGTCGGCGCATTCCATGAAGATTTCCTCACAACTTTCCGTGCCGCTCCAGCAGATGGCGGTGTTTCCGTGGGTGAACATGGTGGGGCCGGGTTCGCCGTCCACCCGCATCCAGAGGCGAGCTGTGTTGTTGTTGGGGGCGAAGGTGGCGGCGTAGATGCGGTACCATCCCTTGAGGCCTGGATCAATGGTGACGGGAGCCGGCGTGTTGCCGCGGCGAGAATACAGCATGGTTCCGCTGGCGCGGGTCGTCTCGTAGTCCACCAGCTCCCATTTGTGGCGGTCCTGCTCACGGCTCACGTTCGCCTTCGGCTCGGCGAATTTGCCCAAATCGCTGATGAGAATGCCATCCTGCTGCCACAGCACCGGCGCCGCCGCCATGGCGGCCATGCATCCGCACAGAATCGTCCCAATCCAATTCAACGTCATTCCTCTCATGTATCTCCCTTTCCAGTTCGGTTTCGTCGCCACAGGAGGCGTTTCAATCTTCGCCATAACCCCATGACATCGCTCATGCCATCAACGCGATGACAGCAAGGTCGATTTTAGCAACAAATATGCAACATACTTATAATCAACAACTTACAACTAAAAATCCATTGCAGCGCACCCTTTTGGAGACGCAATGGCATGTCCTCTGAAGATGATTTCGTCAGAGTCACACCTCCTATTACTGAAATCCCGAAGCGGCACCGCCTTTCCATACGGCAAGTCGCTTCGGGAAATCAGGCATGCGCCGAATGGGTCATTGGCGGCGCACCGACGTCATCGCGTTACTGCAGGCTAAGCGAGGTCAAGTCTTCCGTCCAGACGAGAATCAGAGCGGTCTTGGAGAAATAGCAATTGATGTTCGTGCGAACATTCCGCAGGTAATCGTTGGTGTTGATCGCGCTGGCGTGGCCATCCAGGAAGAACTGGTTGCAGCGGTCATTGTGGCTCAACCACATGAAGGAGCCGCTTCCGGTATTGCTGTTCACGTCCACAAGATACATGCCGCCGTTGATGCCATTGAAGGTGGTGTAGGTATCTCCAATGTAGACAAAGCTGCTGGGGTTCTTGATGCGATTGGCCAACAGGAAGTTGTGGTCCGAGGGAGTCTTCTTGTTCACGACCTTTGCATCATACTGATGATGGGAGGGCGCGCCATAGATTTTGCTCATGTAGGGGAAATTGCCCCAGCTAGGAACCGCAGGAGTATCACTACTGGCCTTTGCAGCTTCCTTCGGGCAGACGACGATGGCGGAATCCAACTCGATGTAGCCCGTGCGCATCATGTTGGCCACCCATGAGAGAGCATTCTTGTTGTTGCCGAATTCGGGCCATGCGACTTGATCATACAAAGTCCACATTCCAGAGTAGTCATCGGCATACAGCATCACGGATTCGCCGCAGCCTTTCAGGTTGGAGGTGCAGTTGACAGCCAGGGCCTTCTGTTTCGCTTTGGCCAACGCGGGCAACAACATGCCTGCCAAAATGGCGATGATGGCGATGACGACGAGGAGTTCGATGAGGGTGAACGACTTTTTCATTGTTGTAAATACCTTTCTATTAGGTTGTTATTACACTCGGAAATACCCCCCGAAAAATCGTTTCGGAGAAAAAGGGAGTACCCTTCATGTAACCTCTATAATTATACGAAAATTTTTGAATAAAACAAGAAGGCACCGCGGATTTTTTTGAAAAAAGTCAAAAAAAAGGGCGCGGCCCCGAAATGGAGCTACGCCCTAAATGATTCGGATATAAAGACTACTGGAGAATGACGCGGACATTTTCTTCGGTGAAGAAGACGATGCGGCGCAGGACGGGGTCAAGGACGTCCTTGACTCTGTCCGTGTTGTTCAGGTAGTCGCTGACGCTGATGGCTGCGGCATGGCCGTCCAGGAACATCTGGTTGCAGCGTTCGTTGTGGGACATCTTGGCCTGGAAGCCCAGCCCTGGGTCACGGTTCTGATAGTAGACGTAGACGCTGCAGTTGACGTTCTGATAGGTGCCGTAGGCATCCGTGAACATGGTCATGGAGCTGGCGTTCTTGATCAAGTTGGTCAGCATGTAGCGGTGCTGGCCGTCCATGAACTTGACGGAGGGGTTCAGGTTGTCCTGGCCAATGGCGCCGTACATGTAGCCCATGTAGGGGATGTTGGACCAGAGGGGGACGAACTTGACGGGCTTGCTGCCGTCCTTCGGGCACGTGATGATGCCGGAGTCCTCTTCGATGTAGCCGCAGCGCATCAGGTTGGCGGCCCAAGAGTAGACGGTGTAGGTGCCGCCTGAGAAGGCGTTGGTGGTCACTTGGTCATAGAGGACCATGCGGCCCCCGAAGTCGTCCATGTACAGCAGCATGGCTTGGCCGCAGCCGCGGATGTTGGATGTGCAGTTGACCGCCAGGGCCTTCTGCTTCGCCTTCGCCAGCGCGGGCAGCAGCATGCCCGCCAAAATGGCGATGATGGCGATGACGACGAGGAGTTCGATGAGTGTGAATGCCTTTTTCATTGTTGTAAACACCTTTCTATTTGGTTGTTATTGCACGTGAAATACCCCCTCGAAAAATCGTTTCGGAGAAAAAGGGAGCACTCTTAATGCAACCTCTATAATTATACGAAACTTTTGGCAAAAAAACAAGAGCCAAAAGCGTTTTTTTTGAGAAAAAGTGCGATTTAATGCAAATCCCTCGACGATTGATGTTCTTTTTTTCACGAGACACAAAACGTGGAAAATCGAAGCGGAAAGCCCAATCAATCGGCGAGGGATTTCGTAAATTTCACAACTCATTGATAATCAGGAACTAACAACAAAAATTAGTTCCTGATTCAACATATGGACTAATAGTGCACCAAGGTGTGGTCCTGGGTGTAGAACTCGATGGTGGTGCCAGTGGTGGCCAGCTGCATCTTGTCGGACATCTTGGAGAGGTCGCCGGCGGAGACGGTGCCCGCATGGCCGTCCACATAGTACTGATTGCAGCGCTCGTTGTGGCCCATCCAGGTGTAGAATTTCCAATAGGCCGGGCGGACATAGATGCTGTAGACGGGGCAGTTGGTGTTTTCGTTCTTGCCCCAGCTGTCAGAGAGGATGAACATGACGGAGGGGTTCTTCACGTAGTTGGTCAGCATGTAGCGGTGAGCGCCGTCCTGGAAGAGGATGTTGGGACTGAGTTCCCAATTGGAGATGGCGCCGTAGACGTGCTCCATGAAGACGTAGGTGCCGGTTCCGCCGTTGTAGCCGGGTTTCGGTTTGGACTGGTCGGCGGGGCAGCAGATGATGCCGCTGTCCATTTCGAGATAGCCCGTGCGCATCAGATTGTCGCACCACGAGCAGGTTCTCGTGTAGCCGGGATACCAGTTGCACGCGAATTCGTCATAGACGGGAAAGCGGCCATTGAAGTCGTCCATGTACAGGATGCCCGCTTCGCCGCAGCCACGGACATTGGAGGTGCAGTTGACAGTCAACGCCTTCTGCTTTGCCTTGGCCAGAGCCGGCAGCAGCATGCCCGCCAGAATGGCGATGATGGCGATGACGACGAGGAGCTCGATGAGGGTGAATGCTTTCTTCATGAGAGTGTCCTTTCTTTTTCCTTGCGCGGCAATGACTTTCCACTTCCAAAACCGTTTCAGAAGAACATGGGCCATCATCCTGTACGCAGGGTTCTTCTATAATTATACGAAACTTTTTGGATAAAAACAAGGGGTCAACGCTTTTTTTGAAAAAACTCTGTTTCCATTATCCACAGAACAGACGGAAACGTTCCGCCACGTGTTTATTCCGTGTATTCTGTGGATAAAAACTGTCCTTCCCTACCCTCGTGGGGAACAGAGCTTTTTGAAAAAAGTTGCAAGACTCCATCTCCACACTCTGACCAGCAGGGAAAAAGACATTAGGGGTACAAAGCACATATCTCCAACAAAATGATGGAGTTATGAAGCATTTCAACTTATTATTTCCCCTTCAGCAACTGATACATGAATATGCATGATTCATCATAGGAAGGCTTGAGCCTTCTGTGCAACTTGTCTTCCGCATCCTTGTTGAGACGCTGAAAGCCATATTTGCCATAATGATTCAAAAGAGCAGGTTGAGGCAGGGCAAAAAGGTAAACCAGACAGATTCCGACATAAGAGGCAGCACGGCCAATAATCGGCAAGATGAAATTGGAGAAAATCACTCCACCAATGCCCTTGATCTGATATTTCTGCACATAGATTGCATTAACAGCAAAATTGGCTAACTCTACCCCTGGAATTGTGTCAAAGGACACATTTTCATCCACTAATGTTTCTCTTACGGAAACTAATCCTGCCTTCAAGGAAAAGTAACCAATGCATTCATGAGTTCTTTTCATCCTGACAAGATATGTTCGCATCATGCCCAATTGCTCATCTCCAGCTGCCTCCTTCTGCAAATATGCCACAAGGCCTTTGCCGGTATCCAAATGACAAATGGAGAAGTTGGCAATGTCCACCTGATCCTTTTTGGACATTGTCAGGTTTCTGCAATAGAAACGATCCGATATCAGATTCATTGCGCCTTATCCTGCTCCATTTGAGCAATGCGTTTGGAAAGGCGTGCAAGCAGACGCTGATTTTGAGCCTTGAGTTTCGTGTCATCAAACGGTTTGGACGATAGAATCTCCTGGATAATCTGCCGTCCCAATTTAGGCGGAAGATTGGTCATACAGGGTTTGCCATAGCGAATAGGTTGAGAGCAGGGCTTCATATTCTTTCTCTTAGAGATTGCATTATATTGCATTTATATCAAGGATTGAATATAAAATAATCCCAAAATGCAAATATTCCAGTCATTCCAAAATGTTTTTTGAAAAGGAGAACAAGCCATTCTTGGACAAAAACTGGTGGAACGACAAACGACCGTCCCATTGGTCCCATTATAAGAATCCGCAATTTTGGGGATTACACGCCGGAGGGGATGTCGCTGTCCGGAATCTGAGCCTTGTTTTCGAAGCGCGTGTATTTGGGGAAGAAGAGCATTTCGGTGGTCCCTGTGCCGCCGTTGCGGTTTTTGGCGATGATGAGCTCCGAATTCAGGCCCACATTGTCATCCGTCATGTTCTGCTGCTTCTCTCGTTCACGGTGAAGAAGGGCGACCACATCCGCATCCTGCTCAATGGCTCCGGATTCCCGCAGATGGCTCAATTTCGGCTTCTCCCCCTGCTCCGCCATGCGGTTCAGCTGAGCGAGGACGACCACGGGCACGTTCAGCTCCTTGGCCATGGCCTTCAGGGAGCCGGAGATTTTCGCCACTTCGTTTTCGCGGCTGGCATTGTGGTTGACATGGGCCTGAATCAGCTGGAGATAATCGATGAAAATGACTTTCGTCTGATATTTGGAGCACATGCGTCGGGCCTTGGCGCGGAGCTCCAGAATGTCGATGGCGCCGGTGTCATCGATGACGATGTTTGCCTGCTGGAGGGTTTGACATGCCTCCAACGTGTCCCGCCAACGGGCGTTGGATAGGGTGCGGTTCTTGAATTCGCCCAGGCTGACTTTGGCCAGTCCGCAGATCATGCGGAGCACCAATTGCTGCGCAGGCATCTCCAGACTGAAGAAGCCGACCCCGGGGTGCTCTGCGCTCAACGCGATGTTGGAGGCCATGTTCAGCGCCAGCGCCGTCTTGCCGATGGAGGGGCGCGCCGCCAGCACGAACAGTTCGCCGGGGCGCAGTCCCGTGATCAGCCGATCGAAGTCATAGCCAGTCCGCAGGCCAAGCACGCTGGCATCCTGATTGGACAGCTTGTCCAAATATTCGATGGCGTCGACCATCAGATCCTTGATCTGCTGCACGTCCTTGCTTTGGTTCATGCCGGCCACGTCGAAGATCTTCTGCTCCACGTCATCCAAAAGCACCTGGACATCTTCATCCGTGTCATAGCATTTCTGCACCATGTCCGTGCAGGCGCCGATGATGCGGCGGAGGATGGCGTTTTGGCGGACGATTTGGGCGTAGTGCTCGATGTGGGCGGCGGTGGGCACGCTGTCCATCAGCTGCATGATGTAGCTGCGTCCGCCCACTTCGTCCAGTCGGCCAGTTCGTTCCAGATGGTCGGAAAGCACCACCACGTCCACGCCGGAGTCTCCCGTCTTTCCGGAGCACAGCTCGCAGATGGCGGAGAAGAGGGTCTGATGGGCGGCCCGATAGAAGGCGCCTTCAAAGTTCAGCATGCCCATGCCGGTGGCGGCGGCCTCCGGAGACAGGAGCATGGCGCCCAGGACAGCCACCTCCGCCTCCTCGTTATGGGGCTTGGGGCGGTCCAAATTCAGAAGGGACACCGTCGCCGAATGCTCCGCCTGTCTGCCGTCTCGGCTCGACCGTTGTTCCATATGTCCTTCCATGCAATGCCCTTTTTGCCGGACTGTTTTTATAACTGGTTGATAATCAATGATTTACAAATTTAATTTGCAAATTTAGGGAAAATCATCTTCCCCTCATGGACACCCCAATCGTCGGCGCCGCCATGTCCATGGACAGAAAGGCCGTGCCACCAACGGCACGGCCTACGCCTTCAATCGGCAAATCCGCTTTGGCGGAAGAACGATTCTATGCGTCCTTGCGGGCAACCTTCAGGTTGATGACGCCCTCGACTTCCGCATGCAGACGGGCTTTGACCTCAAAGGTGCCCAGCTCGTGGATGGGCTCTTCCAGATCAATGACCGTGCGCTCCAGCTCAATGCCGCACTGGCTCTTGAGCGCTTCCGCAATCTGGGCGGCGTTCACGGAACCATACAGCTTGTCGTTCTCGCCGGCGGCGACTTCGATGACAATGGCGGACGAGGCCAGCTTCTCCGCCATGGCCTTCGCCACGTTGAGACGCTCCTCATGCTCCTTCTGAAGCTGCAGTTTCTTCTTCTCAATGCGGCGCAGGGCGGCCGTGCTCACAGGCTCCGCCTTCTTGCCGGGAAGCAGGAAATTGCGGGCATAGCCAGGGGCGACTTCCACTTCATCCCCCAAGTGACCGAGATATTCCACATCCTCAAGAAGAATCAGTTTGACTTTTCCAGACATTCGTGTTACTCCTTTCAGATTCAAGCGGTCACAGAACCAACGCCAGGAAACGGGCGCGCTTCACGGCCATCGCCAGCTTCCGCTGGTGCTTGTAGCAGTTTCCGGTGATCCGGCGGGGCAAAATCTTGCCGCCTTCCGTCTGGAAACGGCGAATCAATTCCACATCCTTGAAGTCGATGTTGAAAATCTTGTTCTCGCAAAGACGGCAGGTCTTCTGCCGAATAATCTTACGGCGACGGCGCCGGGGTTTCTGCATCTTCATGACAATATCTCCTGGGTTAATCAATTATGCTCTGACGGATGGTCCGACCGACTTAGCGGTCATCGCGGCTGCGATAGGGACGCTCCTCACGGTCATAGACGTCCTGGAAGCCCTCTTCCTTGAAGAGGCGCTCATGCTCCTCACGGGGCGTGAACACATCATCATCCTGGCCATCAACGAAATAGAACACCGCCATGCGCAGCACGGTGGCATTCAGGCGATACTTGTCATGCAGCGGGGCAATCGCGGCTTCATCCAGCTCGACAACGTAATCCCAATAGATGCCGGCCTTGCTCTTTCCGATGGGGCGAGCGAACACCCGCTTGTCCAGACACTTGACGCGGGTCACATTGCCGCCCATCTCCTTCAGTTGCGCAACAATGGTGTCCGAAAAGGCTTCGCCATTGCCCTCGACCTTGCGCGGGTCAAGGATAAACACAGCTTCATACTTCTTCAATGTTCGTTTCTCCTTGCACGATGGCATTGATGTTGTCCACACACCAGGGATTTCCCTCCTGCATCGCCGCCTCCAAGCCGGCTTCAACGGCTGTGGCAACCACATCCGCCGCCTTTTCGATGACAGCAGGCAGTTTTTCCTGCTCTGTGGAGGCCCATGGAGACAAGACGTAATCAATCACGTCGGTCCCTTCAGGCCACGGTCTCCCAATACCGACCCGGAGCCGCGGAAAATCCACGCTCTCCAGCTCCTGAATGATGGAGGCGACTCCACGCTGCCCTCCATGCCGACCATTGCGCTTGAGGCGCAGGCGGCCAAAGGGCAAGTCCATGCAATCGCAGACAACAAGCAGTTCGGGTGGGATAAGCCCTAGCTGCACCGCCGTCTCCCTGACCGCAAGCCCGCTGGCGTTCATGTAGGTCAGCGGCTTCAGCAGATGAATCCACTTGCCGCCAACCTGAACCATGAACAGCTCGCCTTCCAGCGGCTGCCACTCCGTCCGCTCCCATGCGGAGGCGTTGGAGAGCAGCTGGTCCGCCACCCGAAAGCCCGCGTTGTGCCGTGTGTCCGCGTAGCGGCCCCCTGGATTGCCCAACCCCACCACGAGGCGGATCGAACTCTCCTGGCTGGACTCGTTTCGTTCTTCGGTCAGTTCCGTCATCCTGTCATAACATCCTATGCGCAAACCGGCGCACAGGATGCCATCTTCTCTCTATACCATATACTATATATATTGTATATGGCAACGTCACTTCTTCTTCTCTTCCTTCTTGTCGTCCTTCTTGTCGTCCTTCTTCTCGTCCTCGGCACCCTCTTCGGCCGCGACCGGCTCTTCAACGGCGGCGGTTCTCGGCGCACGGACATGGAAGACAATCAGGTCGCCATCCGCAACGGGGGTCACGCCCTGCGGCATAACCAGGTCGCGGACATGAAGGGCGGAGTCCATCTCGATGCCGCTGACATCCACGATCAACACATCCGGAACGTCCGTCGGCAGGGACTTGACTTCGATTTCCATCATGACCTGCTCCAGCTGGCCACCCATCTTCAGACCGGCGGCCTCGCCTTCGCCCTGAATCGGAACCAGACTGGTAATCATCTCATCCGCAGAGACATGGAGCAAATCCAAATGCAGGATCCGCGTGCTGATGGGATCAATCTGATGATCCTTCAACACGGTCATGGACGTCTCGCCGTCACATTTCACCTCGACCACGCCCGCATGCCCCAAAATGCTCTTCGCAACGGACTCCTCAATCAGCAGATTGACGGCGGGATCCCCATGGCCATACATCACCACTGGAATCAACCCCTGGCGGCGATAACGGCCAGCAGGACCCTTCCCCAACAGCTCACGCTTGGTGGCGTTTATGCTAAGTGTCTTGCTCATAGTTAATTAAACCTCTTGATACCTACGAATCTCGTTTCTATTAATAAAATGAATTGCTTGCAAAATGCTTAATATAATGGCGTTTGCCTCTTTTGCCACTTGCTTCGTGCCAAATCTTGACAATTTGAACAATTTGACCAGATGTCACAGGACGTGAAACGTGGGAAAGTAAAAAGTGATGCGTCCCGCGTCCCTTGCCTGGCTTCACCGCCCCAACGGGGCTGAATTACTGCCACGAACCCAGCTTTACGAAGTGGTTCCGAACATGCATCGCGTATAAAATGCATATCTCCTTAATTATCAGTTACTTACATCGTGAAAATGGGCATGGGGCACCCAATAGTTGCCCCGATAGCGCAGGAGGAAGCAGAGGCTTCGGCAAATCCAGTCAATGACCATGGCCACCCAGACCCCCATGACCTTCATGTCCAGCCAGACGCCCAACACATAGCTTCCCACCACGCGGAAAACCATCATGGAGGCGATGGAGGCCACCATGGTGAAGCGGACATCGTTGGCCGCCCGCAGGGCGTTGGGGAAGATGAACGCAATTGGCCAGAGGATGGCCCCCGAGCCATTGTGGATGAGAATCAGCCAGATGACCAGCCGCCGTGTTTCAGGGGTGAGAGAATAGCAGTTGAGAATCAGGGGCGTGAGAGCCGCCAGCGCAAGATTCCACAAAATGTGGTAGAAATAGGAGTAGCCCATCATCTTGCGGATGTAGTAGCGCACCTGCTCCTCAATGCCGGCGCCCACGCATTGGCCGATGACCGTGATCATCCCCGTGCCGAAGGCCGCTCCAAGCAGCAGGCCGAAATAGTCGATGGAATTGGCCACGGCGTTGGCGGTGATCTGAGAGGTGCCGAATTTGGCGATCAGGCCCACGAGAATCAGGCGGCCAAACTGAAAAAGGCCGTTCTCGATGCCGTTGGGAATGCCGATGGACAGAATGTGACGAATGGGCTTCCACATTGGCCGATAATGGTTTAGGGGCTTTTTAAGACAGATCAGCTTTTGGGAGTCCATCAGGACCGCCACGATGCAGATCATGGACGCTCCGCGGGCCACCACGGTGGCAATGGCGGCGCCGGCCACACCCCATCGGAAGACGTAGATGAGCAAGGCGTTGCCCGCGCCATTGATGATGTTGCTCATCAGGGAGCATAGCATGGGATATTTGGACAGGCTCATGGAGCGCAGCAGCGCCGCGCAGCCAAAGGTGATGCCCAAAAACGGAAAGGAAAGCGTGGTGATTCTAAAATAGGTCATGGAGGCCGCCATGACATTGTCTTCGATGCTTCCGAACAGCAGCCGGAGGATGTGGGCGGAGAACAGCTCCGACATCAGGGCGAGGAACAGGGTGAGTCCAAGGAGCACCGTCATCAGCTGGCAGGCGCTGCGGTTGGCGTTCGTTTTGTCCCTGGCCCCGATGTATTGGGAGACCACGACGGCGCCGCCGGTGCCCAGGGACCAGAACACGCAGATGATGAATTGGGCAAGCATGTCCACAAGTGCCACGCCTGCAATGGATTCCTCTCCAAGAGAGGAGATCATGATGGTGTCCAGAATCCCGACGGTGTTGTTCAGCAGGTTCTCGATGACCAGCGGAAACAGCAGTTGCCGCAGTTGGGCGTTGCTGAACAGCCGTTGAGGTCTGTCAGAAGGTGCGGAGGTGCCGTTGGCGGCCCCAGATGAGCTGCCGAAAGGGGCGGCGGTATGGTCTGCGGATTCGCGCATGGTTGGACATGAGGCCCCAACGGGCAAGAGGAGTCGGTTGCGTCAGGGCTGTTCGCGGGGCAGCGCCCCCATGGGGACGAAGACCCAGCAGGCCTTGCCGCGGGAGATGTCTTCCAAAGCCAGCGGGACATAATGGCCCCCCTGCCACTCCCACGCGCAGGAGATCCACGAGGTCCATTCGGGCTCGTCCTGAAGAACGGCAATCAGGTTCCAGCCGTACAGCCAAGGGGCGGATTCTCCGTCAGCAGGACTTCCATAAAGCGTAAGTGCCTCCGGCTCATCCACATGAATCCAAAATGCCTTGCCGGGGGCGAAGGCCTTGGCATTCGGCGCCAACGCGAAGTTGCCTTTGGACGTCAGCATATGGACGCCGCGTTCGCACAGGTTCCACGCCGTGCTGCCCTCCAAATCCCAAACCAGAGGCACCAGATGCCATCCGGCGGCAAGTTGCAGCACCAACGCCTCCATGACATGGACGCGGCATCCTTCCGCACAAAAGAGGAACAGCTCTTCCCAATTCTCCACAAGTTCCTCCGGCAGCCAGACATCCATCAGGCTCTCGCATCCGTAGAATGCCTCCTCCTCCAAAAAGACGCCGCCGTTTCGGAGTCCGATGGACGTCAAGGCCCCGCTTCGATAGAAGGCACGACTGCCAATTTCCTCCACGGTTTCGGGAATCATCACGGCCTGCAGTTCCGTGCTCCATGCAAAAGCCGACGGCTCGATGCGCCGGACGCTGGCGGGCACGACAAAGCTATCTCCTTCCCGTCCAGCTGGATAGGCAATCAGCACACTCTTCTCTTTGTTGTACAGCACATCGTCCTCGCTGGAATAGGCGGCGTTTGCGGCGTCCACATGGATGGCCCGCAGCCGCTCGCAGCCCATGAAGGCGTAGGGGCCGATGTCCTCCACTCCGGCGGGAATCCACACCTCCTCAAGGAACCGGTTCCAGATGAAGGCGCCCTGATCAATGGTCGTGACCTGCGGCGGTATTTCGTAAAGGGAAACCTCATTGCCACCGGAGCAGGCCACCAGCCGAGTTCCGTCCGCAGAGAACAAAATACCGTCTTGGACGGCGAAGGCCGTGCTGTCGCCACGAAGCGCCAGTTGCGCAAGGCAGGAAGTTCCGCCAAACGCCATGATGCCGATGCGGCGGAGGCTGACCGGCAGGGGAATCTCCTCCAGACTGGAACACCAGTAGAACGCCTCGCTGCCAATTTCCTCCAGCGTCTCCGGAAGCGTCACTTTCTTCAGGCTGCTGCAATAGGCGAACGCAATATCACAAATCTTTGTAACTCCTTCTGGAACAACAACTTCCAATAATTTATCGCATTCAAAGAAAACGCCTTCGGCAATTTCGGTCAACCCGGAGGAGAGGGTGACTTCCTCCAGCCGGTTGCAGTGGTAGAACGCACCGTCATGGATGGTGGTGACGGTGGACGGCATCACCACGCGTCGCAATTCGCGATTGTCGCCGAAGGCATCGCCGTCAAGGGTCGTCACCCCATTGGGAATCGTATATTCCTCTCCGGTTTTGCGGATGGGATAGGCGATCAACTGGGTCACCGCCTTGTCAAAGAGCACGCCGTCCACGCTGGCGTAGGACGAATTTCCGGCGGCGACGTCAAAGGCCGTCAGGCGGGAGCAACCGCAGAAGGCCAGACTGCCGATGAAATTGACAGAGGCTGGAATCCGAATCTTCTTCAGGCTGGAGCACACATAGAACCCCCGCACGCCAATGGACTCCAATCCCTCTGGAAGGGTGATGGAGCCCAATTTGCCGCAGTTGTTGAACCCGCGTTCGCCAATGGTCCGCAAGTGGGTGGACAACGCGGCGGACGTCATGGCGGTGCATCCCGAAAAGCATTCGTCTCCAACAGTCGTCACGGAATTTGGCAGTTGAATGGATGTCAGCTGCACGCATTTGGCGAAGGCCCGCGCCTCCAAAGTCGTCAGCTGTCCAGGCAGCTGGACGGAGCGGAGGCCAGCGCATTCCGCAAAGCCCCCTTCTCCAATGCGGGTCACGGGAATCTCGTCAATGGCCTCGAGGATAACGATATCCCCTTCAATGTCAACGCTTTCGCAAAACGCCGCATAGGCTTGTCCATCATCGGAGAGCACATAGCGGACCTGATCTTGAATGATTTCCGTCCCGTGAGCCAATCCCACCGCCAGCAAGACATGGACACACGCCAGCCAAAACACACGCCTGAAGGCAAACACTGAAGAACCCTGATTCATTATTCCATCATCCGTTGTTGGATTTCAACTACACCTCCCCTTCTTTCTTCCCATGCATTAATATGATGTGTTTTCCGATTTTGTCCATGCATCACGGCATTTCCACACATGGAATGGACGGTAAATTTGGAATTCAAAATTGGAAATAGGCCGCAAAAAGCGGCAGCAGAGGACCGCAGAGGCGGTTTGGACGGAAAGGCGAAAAATCGAAACAACGCGCACAGAGGCCCTGGAAGGGCCATTTGCCAAAACAGGTATTAATATACCAGTCTGCATGCAAAATCGAAGGAAGGGCCACTACAACGCAAGGAAAGGGCATATCGCCTCTCAAAAAAGGGTGGACGAACGTCCTTCGTGGCAATTTCGGAGCATCCTACGGATTCCACTCATGGTCATGGCGGACATCCCGCAGCCCGCGCACCTTTTGAAGGACCACGTAGGCTTTTAGGCCGCTGACCACCTGGAGGCCATCCATGTCTTCCATGTCCATGTCAACGAAATAAAGCTTGCCATAACAGCCCCCAAGACGGAAATAGAAACAGGAGTCGATTCGACGCCGTGCGGGTGCGGAGTCGGAGAAGTCCAGCCCCGCCTTGAGAGTCACCGTCCGCTGATAGCCGGTCTCTGGGGCCGTGGTCAGCCTTCGGAAGGAAGGACGGTCGCCGAAAGAAGGGCCACAGGGGATGAATCCGCCGTCCGGGTCATTGGTCTGCAGGATGAAATCGCAGGGCAATCGCTTCTTCGTGTCCTGAATGAAAATTCCCCTCGCGTTCAGGGCCCCCGGAAGGGCCGCCGTCGTCTTGACATGGTTCCAACGACCCTCCCGCGGTGCCGTCTCCAAACCCGCAGGCATCAACACCATGCACGGCGTCGGTAATTCTGTACACTCTAAGCAAGAGACACTTATGCGAATCATCCGGCCCTTTTCCTCGTCCTTCTCCACCTTGACGCCATCACACTGAAGAGTCTGCTCCGCCGTGGGCAGACAGCCGAAGGAACAGAGTTCCATGGTGCTCTGACCGATTCCGCGGGACAGCATGACGATCTCCTGCCGGTCCATGACCACCGTCTTTTCCCTCAATGTGACATGCGACGGCACCTCAGGCGTGGCCAGCTCCCAACTGGCCAACCGAAGCTTCTCCGAAAAGCAGCCCGCCTTGCGGAACTCCAGCTGGACGCCATGACACGCAGGAGTCCGAATCTCAAACGCCCCATTCACCGTGACGCTGCGGACCCGCCGCCACTTTCCAAGCAGTTCCGTGGCGATGTCCATATTGACCGTGACCTCCTCCGCCGCCTGCCCTTCCTCCGTCCGAACCGTTCCCCGAATCACGAACTCAAAATGGCGGAATGGACATTGCCGATTGAATTCCTCCGCCTTCTCCTGACTATGAAACACCCCATAGGGGCGCATGACAACCGACGGCCTCTCCCCCGCCGACAACAGAAGACTCCATGCCGCAAAGAGACAGAGAATCCATCGGAAGAAAATGCCAAAATTCAAACGACGGAGAAGCAAAATTACGTTCTTCATCATACTACCTATTCAATTTGAATGCAAATGTTTGCAAAACGACAGAAGAGCCGCTCCGCGGCTCTTGCGCTCTCCCATCCCTCCGCCGCTAGCTGCGCGCCCTTCGGGCGCTCGCCGCTCCGCAGCTCCTACTCCCCTGATTTCTCCACATAATATTTGGCGATGGCATCGAACCATGGATGCATGACTGTCAATTCGCGTTCCAGGAAATCGCTGTGGCAGTCATCGCAGTTCACGGCGGCCCAGCCAAACTTCTGACCGTTGATGTTCGCGTCAAAGAAGGGGGACTCCCCCATGCCGACAGGATCCTCCAGATCCGTCCAGCCATAACCCCGCACGGTGCGGGTCATGGTGCGGCGATTCACCTGCATACGAACAGTCTTGCCGGGGTGACGGCCGTTCCTCTTCAGCAGAGCAGGCAGGACATTGGCCAGCCGTTCCGGCTCCCGTGTCATGCCCGGCTCCCATTTGATGAGCTCCCTGTCGAAATGAAGCCCATTTGACGTGCGTTTGAACCAGTCCCAGCTCTTGCCGAACCAGTCACTCCATTTCATCACTTTAAGCGCTTCATCACAAGGAGTATAGCAATTTACCGCCAACTTCACCACAGGCGTCTCCCGAACGGGATACTGCTTGTTGCTCTTCTTGCTCATGCCATCCGCATTGAAGAGGTAGGCCCAAGAGTGTTGGGCCAGCTCCTCCGGCTCATAGACAATGCCCGCCAAATCCTTTCCGTCGGGATATACCAACGCCTCATTGGGCTTTTGGGAGAAGGCCTCTCCCCAGATGGCCGCCTCCACGGAAAGGGTCACCCCCGCCGCCGGCTGCGGATTGCCGCGAACCGCATATTGCCGCAGGGCCTCCCACATCACCAGATTTCCCAGACTGTGGGCCATGAGAACCACTCCCGAACTGTCACCATCTCGTGTCCATGTGGGCAGTTCCTCCACAATCTGCGACAGCCTCCGGGCCGTTTTCATGGCATTCACGCAATTTCCCCAAAAGGAAACGCAGCGGACGCGCCACGTGGTGAAGCGCTGCCAATCATCCCAAAACGCCTGCTCATACACATTGGGGGCGAAGGCCAAGGGCAGCGGCAGCGGCGTCAGTTCCCGACCCTGGTCCCCCTTCCAGCAGAGCCCCCAATAGTTTCCTCTGAAGCCATGCCAGTAAAGTCTGCGCCACAACGTATTATGATAATTGAAGGCCTCCGCCTCCGTCACATTGTATCCATGGATGAACATCAATGTCTTTCCGCGCTGTGCCCCATAGCTGGCCCGGCGGGGAGTCCATTCGGGCTCTGCCGTTTCATCCCGAAGGGAAAGCCAATTCCAGAACTGCTCAATGTCCAAAGCGGTGACCAGACAGCTGTCAAGGGGGATTTTCTGCCCGCTGTCCGGATGCACGATTCCGAATTCCAGCAGAAAACGCTCCGTTCCGCTGCCCGGCAGGACGCCAAAGACCATGTCGGCGGGGTAATTGCCTGCCTCGTCCCTCCAGATTTCATAACCGTCGCCCACCCGTTTCACGCAGTCGTCCTTTTTGCAGAGCGCCAGCTGGGCCTCCGCCACCGTCGGCTTCCACATGTAGTCCAGAATGGAGTCTCCCTTGGCGCGGCGGAACAGCCGCACGCACGGCGGCGCCTTCACATACAGCGCCACATCCTCTCCCCAGATTAGGGCAAGTCGTTTGTCATCAGCCTGAATGTCCAGAGGAAACAGATTCTCCAAATCCACCACGGACCGTCTCCACGATGGGTCGTACCCCGCCCAACAGAGAAATCCATCTCCTTGATCCTCAATGACATACCCTCCCTGATGCAGGTTGTATGGGGTAGCCTGGGTCACATTCAGCTCGATGTCCCCCGAAAGGATTTCCACGGGAAGCAGCGTCTCCGTCAGCCTCCGTCCATGGCCATCCTCCATCATCTCCAAAGTCGCCTCCAGCACGATGCTGTCCCGTTTGATGCCCTCGAGCCACAGCACGCATTCGCCGTCTGTGAACAGGCTGTCCGCCATGTAGGTCTTTTGCGGGGTCACATAATGCCCCCCGTCCATGATGTCCGCCGCATTCCGCACGGTGTTTCGGTTCTCCAGCCGACTCCAAATCCGCAGGGGCGTCCGTTGGTATCCCCTGAAATCATAGTACGGCTCCTCCTCGCCGCCGGTCATACGGAGCGCAGGAAGATGCTTCGCATTAGTCACTTGCCGCTGAGTGGACGGCGGCGGATAGGCCGTCTCCGACTTCATGAAGGAAAAGGACACCCGCATATTCTCCGTGGAGAGCGCCCCATGGCGAAGCCGCAGACGGAGGGGGGTCAAGTTGCGTCCGTCGGCCAAATCCGCATAGGAGGGGCGGCCGCTGTCGATGGTTCGGGCACTGTCGTTGGCGAAAAGGACAAACAGGCTGGAGTCCCCATCCGGCTCGAAGCCGCCAGGCCCTGCGTCGCCGCCTTCGCCCATCTCAACAAACTCAAGCTGAGGGACTTCCACACGGGTCTCCAGCACCAATTCCCCGCCGTCCATGGCATTTCCAAGGGTGCCCTCCGGCAGACGCCCCAAATCCCTCAGCACCACTCGCACCGTCACATGGTCATCATGGATTGTTCCGGGAGCCGCCGTCCAGAGAACGTACTTGCCACATTGATCCTCCGTGTCGAAGGAGAACTTGCCGCCGTCCGCCGACCAGTCCGCATGCAGGACATCTTCCCGAAACTCCGTGCTGCCATCCGCATGATGCACGGTGTCCAAATCCTCCACATCCTCTGCGGAGAGCCAGATGGTCATCCCCAGTCCGCAATCAGTCCGCTGCGGCACCACGGCCGGCGGCTTTCCCGTCCGTGACACGCCGATGGGCGGCTCCGGCGTGACCGTGGGGATAAGCGTCGTCATGGTTTTGCTGTCGCTGAAGCCTGGCGTCACATGATAGATGGCCGTCACCTTCAGCGGCTCCGTCTCCTCCGCATGAAGAGTCACCCGCAAATGGCCAAAGGACACCACCTCGGTCTCCGCCGCGCCTTCCACCTGCCAGTCAATCCGCTCCTGAACCGTGGGATAAGGCGAGTCCGCCGCCTCATCCTCTTCTCGCACAAAATAATAGAAACCGGAGGCATAATAGTCCAACACCAGTTCGCCATCGGCCTCCGTGACCACGCGGCGCTCCTCCGGTCCCGAGAGATAGAAGAACTCCTCCACCACGTCCCATGCGCTCCCGACCTGCGAAAGGAGCAGGCCAAGCCCCGCGAGCCCCCAAAACCATCGTCCCTTCATGTCACTTGCCTTTCCTAATATGAATTGCAATGATTTCATTGTTTTGCAATTATCATATCATGAAATTCAAATATTGCAAGTTTATGAATTAAAATTTTTCAAGAAAGAATGAGGTATGTTACTGCACAGAATACATATTCTTTTCAAACGACATAAAAGAACCGCGAACTGCGGCTTGAGAGCGGCGGTTCGCATTTGATTATTCTGTGTGTTCTGTGGATAATGCAGTCTAATGGCCCATGGGGACCAGACGGAGCCAGTCCAGATTCAGGGGCTGGCCGTCGGCATTGATCCATGTCACGTCATGGGGACCTTTGGCGAGCTCGAGCAGGCAGGCGTTATCGTCATCGCCGACCCATGCGGTCACCCAGTTGTTTCTCCCGTTGCTGTAGCCTCCTGAGCAGGCGAAGCTCCAGGTTCCGCGGTCTGTACCGTCCACTTGCAGGCTCCGGCGAGTCTGCCCCACCATGCCTGTGCAATAACGGAGCTGGATGGCATAGATTCCGTCCGTCGGCACGCCGAAAGTCCATGTGACGGCATGGCCTTGGTCATCCCAATTCTTGATGGCCATGCCGTCCGCCGCCGTCTTTTCGCAGACGATGCAGGCGCCTCCAGTCTCTCGGCTGTATGACTCCGCCTGAATCGAAATGGCCTGCGTCAGATTTGGCTTCCCCTCCTGAATGGCCTTGGGCACCTTCAGGTCGGACAGCTCGGCCGGCGTCTCCATCGCCTGAAGGACCACGCGAATGGACGCCTTCTCCACCGGTTCCTTCATATCAATGGAGCAACGGCGGGGCCCCGGCTGCTGGTCCATGCGCTTCACCGTCACAATATCCACAACTGCTTCTCCTCCAGTAGCTTCCACATCCAATCGCAAGGCGTCCTCCCCAATGCAAATATAGACATTGCCCGCCTTGTCCCGCTCCATCTTGCCATTGCCGATGACCGCCGTGCCAAAGGCCTGGGGGGAGTCAAACTCCACGGAGTCCGTGACCACCACGGTATTGCGTCCGCGCAGGAACTGGAAGCGGCGGGTCAGGCTCTTCAGTTCGGGAACCTTGTAGGCATGGGTCAAATCCATGACCAGCTCATCCTCCTCCGGCTTGTGGGATACGGAGAGGATCTTGCCATGGAATTCCTTTCCCACGGGCTGTTGGGTGCCCGCGACCAGCGGCACGGAGTGGGCGAAGGAGCAGAGCAGGCCGCCGCTGTACCGCTGCTGCGCGTCAAAGTACTGCCGCGTATAGGTTTCGCTGCCCGGATCATAGGCCAACGCCCGGTGGTTCCGCGCAATGACATAGGAGCCGATGTCATTGTGGTTGTGGTTCTCCTTGTTGTGGCCGGCCTTGATGGCGGCGCCAAAGGGAAGCCCTGCCGCGTCCTTGTCGCGGAAAATGTAGACGCCGCCCTTGGGGAAGTCGCTGTAGGGCGGCAGTTTGCTTTTCTCCGGCAGCCCGTTGCCGTGGACCGACTCGTTCGTGAAGGCAAGCAAGGACACGCGGGCCAAGTCCGTATCGCCCAAGTATATGGGAATCACCTTGTTAGCCAATGCCTTAGGCCAATGCCGCTGAACCAGGGCCAAATTGGCGGTGCCCGTTGTGGCGTTGACGCCGCAGTCCGAGAAGGAAGGCACCAGTCCCTCCTCAATCTGGATGTCCCTCGCGTAGGCGGCCACCTTTTCCAGCTTGGGATTCGCGAAGAAGTTCAGCTGGCCGTCCGTGACCTGAAGGATGAATTCCCCCATGGTCATGAAATGGCCAAAGCCGTAATTCCAGTAGCCGACGCCCTCGCTGCAGTAGCCGTCGTCGGCAAAGCTGTCCAGAAAGCAGCACATGGAAAACTCCGCCGCGGCCAAAGCCTCCGCCCGCGTCGTCTTGTCCTCCACAAGAGTCAGGATGGCGGTGATGCAGTTTCCCGTGCAGACCGCGCACCAGTTGTTCTCCCGCGTCATCCACCAGTGGCCAAAACGGAAATCCCCTTCGCGGACGCTTTTCATGTATGGGCCGATGACCCGCCGCATGCACTCCGTCCGAATGCCCTCCCGCAGCTCGGCGGGCAATTTGTCCTGGAACCAATAGTCCACCGTCGCCAAGCTGGCGGCCGTCTCCGTGGCCCCCAAATCCGCGGTGATGCGGGTTCCATTGAAATTTGTAAGATCCTTGTCATGAGCGGGATATACCCAACTTCTCTCTTTGAGGATTGCCTCGACGATGGCCTGCAACGGCGGTAGAAAACGCCCCTGGTTCTCCAGAGCCTCGGCCACGGCCAATGTAATCAGCCGTTTGCGGCGGGCAAAATAGGGCTTTTGGTAAATGGTGCGGTTTCCTGTGGTGGTGTACAGCAGATAGTCTTCATCCCGCAGTTCGGGAATTTCCTCCGCCAGAATCTCCTCCGCCTTTCTGACCGCCCGTGGCTTCATGTCCTTGTCCGGAACCCCATCCCACTTTTCACGGTTGGTGACAGGATATCCCATGCCAAAGGGATGCTCCGGAAGCATGGACTCAATGACCTTGACCCGTTCCGGATCCGGCCTCGGAAAACGCCCCGTCTTGCGGCATTGTTCCCTAAGTTGCTTGTACGTCGCCTTATCCATCATTCCGAAGGCAGTCATGCACATCAGCACAGCCATGATCAAGCCGACAGTTCTCGTCATCGTATCCTCCAAAGACAACGAAAGCCAGAAGAGCTTCTTCTGCCCTTCCGGCCTTCCTTGTTTTCACATGTTCTATACCTTATATACTATATAGGGAGTCACTCAGCGACCGCAACGAACCTGTTTTGCATGGCTGCCCTAGACAACCATGCCTAACTCATTCTCTTGGAGAGACTTACAGCTGAACCTGCTTCATCAGGTCCATGACCAGGCGCGCGATGGCGGCGATGACGGCCAAGCTGGCGACCAAGGCGCACAGGGACGGGAACGCCCCCAGCTCCTCTTCGTCCCGAATGATGGGCAGAGGAATCTCCTCTTCCACCTTCTTCTCCTTCTTCAGCGTGGCCTTGACCACTTCCGGCTCCTTCGCCTTCGTCTTTTCCTTGCGGGAAGGCTGAATCGGCGTGGTCACAATCTTGCCGGCAGAAGCGGGAGCGGCCGCCTCAGCAGGGGCAGGCGTCTCGGCTGGCTTGGGCGCGGGAGCCTCTTCCTTCTTCAGGTTGAACTTCGCGCCGGTGCCCTGTCCGGGAGCCACGCTGCTGGCGGGCGCGGGAGCATCCACTTTGGCGGTGGCGCCGGCGGCGGGCTCTGCGGCGGGATGAATCTTCAGCGTGTCACTGGCGGCCGCGGGTTTGGGCGGCGGCACAGTCGCCGTCTCCGCAGGAGCCGGAGCGGGTTTGGGCGCAGGCGCAGGCGCGGGAGCCGTCGCCGCAGGGGTGGGCGGCTTGACCGCCATGGTGCCGGAGGCACTGCCCAACGACACTGGCGCAGCCGCCGTGTCCGTCGACGGCGTAGCCGCCGGAACATTCACTGTGGGCCGCTTCTGGGAACGAACAACCTTCAGACGGACGGTTTCCGTCTTGCGGGGGGCCGCCGCATTGGGCATGGAGACGGTTGCGTCCTTTCCGGCCGCCGGAACCGCCGCATCCCGCTTGCTGAGGGGATCCTCAATCATCTGGGTCTGGCCCCCAGCGTCCACGGTCGTATCTCCGCCCACGTTGGAGCCGCCCGGGTTGTCCACCTTGAAGCGGCTGGTGTCCGTCAATTTCAGCTTCAGTTTCGAATCGTCATTCTGCGGATTCTCAGTCATCATGATTCTCCTTGAGGCAAGGATACTTACAAAAGTCTCCTGCTAGTAGTCTTGAAATGAAATCACTATTTAGACACTTAATATAGCTGTCCGCGCAAAATCGCAAATCGATTTCATGAAAAAAAATGCCGTTTCGTGCATTTTTATTCGAATTGAACCGATTCAGGACTCCATTTAAATCCACTGAATACAAAGAATAGTCAGAAGCGAACTGCCGCTCGCACGGCTGTTCGCGGTTCTCTTATGTCATTGGAAGAGAATAATCTTCGTGGACACGGCCGAACGTTTCTGCCTATTCCGTGGGTTCTGTGGTTAACGGCCTTTATTGAGCTTCTGAATCGGCGCGGTTTGCCGTCGCAGGGGAAAGGTCAACGCCGAAGACGGCTTTGGGGTCAGGCAGCGGACCACCGTCCACGAAACGGCTCATGGCCTCCGTCCATTCCGACGCTCGTTCCGGCATCAGTTCGTTGAGCAGATAGAAATAGCGTCTCACGGAGTCCGGGCTGGCGGAGACTTGCAGCCGCCTTGCGAGAATCATCGCCTCATAGCATTTGATGATGCGGCGGCCCTGGCCGACGATGGCCTCATGGATGGGATTGTCCGTCCCTCCGAAGCCAGGCATTCTTTCGACAAGAAGCCGGTTTTCGACCTTCAGCATGGCGTCTTTCAGTTCATCGAGTCTGTTTTCCCCCGCATTGATGCGGGCCGCCAACTCTTCCTTTTGAAGCGAGAACTCCAACGGTGCCCTCAAATCGAATGCCCGCAGGCTTTCATCGCAGTCGATGAGCGTTCGCAGGTGCCTGCCGTCGGGACGGGACGCGGACCACATGCAGTCCGCCGTAAACGGCAGAGAAGACCAGAGCCACATGTGTTCGCCCCAATGGGAGAACATCATGCCAAGGTTCTCCGTCATGTCAGCGTGCTTGCGGAGCGCCTCGCTCCACATCACGGCGTTCAGCGGGAAATAGCCGCTGGCCGTCCCGATGGTCGGCCGATGCCACTTGCCGAGGAACCAATCCAGCCGTTCGACGATCTCACGCTGATCGTCCTCCGAGACCTTATAAACCCATGGACAGATGACGATATCCTTGGGAATCAAGGAGATAAGCTCTCCCTTCTCATCGGATTGGCGCAGCATGTCGTCCCAAACCATGATGGTGATGTTCGGATCCAGCGCCTTCAGCTTCTTGTACCACCAGTTCAGGTCTTCGGCGGCGAGTTCGGTCTTGCTGAGGCCGCGCTGAAGGCATCGTCTGTCCGTATTGCGGCGAATCACCTCGTCATGTCCGATATGGATGAAACGCGGATGATAGATCCGCACCACGTTCTCAAGCACAGACGAAAGCAGCTCGTAGGTTTCCGGGTCGCTTGGACAATAAGGCGACTGATGGGGCGAGAAGGGAACATAGTTGTAGTCAATGGAAATGGTCATGCCGCCCTTGATCCGCCCTTTGGGAAGCACTCTAAGCTTCCAGGGGGCGTGGTCCTCCTCAAACAAGCGGCACGTCTTGCCTTCAACGATCTCATAGTCCTTCCCTTCGATGTAGGTGAGGAGCCCGTTCCGGCTTCTCACGATGATCGGCTGATTGGCGGAACGGATGACATTGGGGTGCTTGAGTTGAATGAATTCCTGTGTCACACGAACCTGCTCGTCCTTGACCCAGACACCTTCGCAAAGGAACGGATTGCGGTCCGCCACGCCATATGCCCAGCCGCCGCCCTGCACCAGCGGGACGACTTCAAGATTGTACAGCCGCGCCGTCCGGATGAACTCCTGGGCATCGGCGAGATTTTGGTCGACGGGCCGATACCACCAGTTCATGTGTCCGTTCCAATAGCTCTCCACAATGACCATGTTGATTTTGAGGCGCGCCAGTTTTGAGCAAATCAGCTGGGGGTCCGCAAGTCCCATATAGGCGATGCGCCGTTTCTGTTCGGCCCAGTCACGGATCTCCGCCGCCGGTGCCCCTCCCCTCACATCCAGAAGCTGCCGAAGGGTCTGAAGGCCATAGTAGAGGCCGTCTCCTCCGGCCGCCGCCGTGATGGCAATCGCATCATGCGTAAGGGCCATGGCATAGGCGTCATACCCCTTGGCGGGCGCCGTGACATAGGCGGGCGCGGCCTCTGGCCTGCAAAGGGCAAGACGGTCGTGCTCCGAAAGGTCAAACCGAATCTCCGGAACGATGGTGAACCGTCGGCCAAATTCAACGGCAAGCTCTCCAAGCAGATGACGCAATGGCGCGGACGCATCAGACGGCGCATGGAAGCCCATGCCCCTGACCAGCAGAAACTCATCGTCATCGAGCTTTCTAACCTCTTGCACTTCAGGAACTACGCCAGTAAGCACGGCATGGGTCCGCTGCTTCGTCACCAAAGGAGACAGCTGCTCCCAAATGACATCGGCGATGGCTTCCATGCCTCGGTCGCCGGGATGCCAGTTGACTCCGTTGTCGCGGTATCCCATGCCATCCATGGACGGAATTCCGCCAAGGGGATTGATGTTCGCGAATGCCACCCCCTCGCCTTTCGCTGCGGCGTGCATAAAATCGCCACCTGGACATTTCCACGGACTGACGCAGACAATCGCCGCGGTCGGATAGGCCGCCTTCAGCCCCGTGATGATTGCCCTGTAGCGTTTTGAGGCCTCCGCAGCGTCAAGGGTCTGTCGATAGTTGTCCCCTATCTGGAGGATGACCGCATCGGCGGTCTTCGGCAACTGTGGAGGCAGGGTGCCGATGTTGGCTTCATCCACGACTCCAGTTATGAAAAGCCTGTGCTCCTTTCCCGTGGCCGCGTTGAGCTTTTTCAACAAAAGGTGGGCGTAGTCGTTTTCCTCGGCGCTGGCCGCCATGCCATGGTTTGCCTCCCAACCCAGACTCGGCACGGCGCCGTGGCACGCCAACGAATTGCCGATGACAAGCAAGGTGCCGACTTCAGCCGTGGTCGCGGCGGAACGGATGGCGGCGCAGCCGGTCATGAAAACGGCGGCCAAGGCCACGATCGATGTCAGGACAATCTTCTTCATGTCAACTCTCTCCATATGAAAATTCCATGTCTGCAGATCCTTCCACGGCCCCATGGCACTTCCGATTTCATGGATGTTTGGCGGTGGCGGGCGGCTTCGTTGCGGTGATGCGATGGAAACGGGCCCTCTTCAGGACAAACCAGTCGGCGACGCCTTTTCCGATGCCCCCCAAGGTCAGCAGCAGACAGAGCGCGGCGAACCAGTCGCCATATTTTGTGTAACATGTTGTACCCCAATCACTTATAGGAACAGCATAGACAGCGGAGCCCGCGATGAAATCGCTGTCGTGCCCATCATCGCGCAGCTGGCCGAGAACCTGTCCGTCTGGCGCGACCAAGCAGGTGTGGCTGTTGTTTCCCGAGCGGAGGAAGGGTCGGCGGTTCTCCACGGCGCGGAGCACCACATGGCTGGCATGCTGCGCCGCCCCGCTGCTGTGTCCGTACCATGAATCGTTGGTGATGGTCATGAGGAGGTGGGCGCCTTGGCGGACGAAGGTGCGGCTGATTTCCGGAAAGGCGTCCTCAAAACAGATGTTAACGCCTGCCTGAGCGCCTTTTGCGAGTTTGAACAGGTGAAAGGACTTGCCCGGAGTCAGGTCCCGTCCCATTCCAATCATCTCCACAAGCCAAGGGAAGATGCTGCCAAGGGGGGTGAACTCCCCAAAGGGAACCCGATGGACTTTGTCATAGTAGTCGATGACTTCATTGTCCGCATTGAGGAGGAAAGCGCTGTTGAAGAGGCGGATGTCCTCCGGGCCGCCGTCGCCGTATCGGTATTGGATGGCGCCCAGCAGGAGGGGGGTCTGGATGTCTTCCAGCAGGGTCTTCAGGGCGTAACGATACTCTGGCTCGTCCAATGGAACGGGCACGGCGCATTCGGGCCACAGCACGAGGTCCACAGGGGAGTCGGCGCTGGCCAACCCCTGCCGAGTCAGCCCCAAATAGGTCCGCTGCGCCTCCTCATACTGCTCCTGCGTCCATTCGCGGCATTGGGGCTGGTTGCCTTGAACCGCCAGCACATTCAGCGTGGGAGTGCCCTCCGCCGGATAAGCCATCGGCCTCATGCCCATGAAAACGGCCGGCAGACAGGCGGCAGCCACGCTGAGCCAATGCCACGGGAACCCGCGGCGAGCCGGCGCCAGCCATGACTGAAGCAGCAGGGCGCATTCACCGCAAACCACGCCGTTCACCCCGACCATCCAGCAGGACACCCCATGGACTCCCGTGACGGAGGCCAGCTGAATCACGGCGGGATGGCTCCATTGGCTGACTCCCAACTGGTCCCACGGGAAGCCGCTCAAAAGCCAGCCGCGAATCCATTCCAGCGATGTCCACAAAACTGCGGAAAACCATGCTAATATACTTATTATCAATGACTTACGGATGAACAGAAAGCCGCAGCCGGGGAATTTCACACGTCCCCGGTCCTGAGTCAGCCGCCACGCCATGGAACTTGTCAACGCATACCAGCAGGCGGGGAAGAGCGCACACCACAGCGACAGTAGATAGCCGGCTCCGAAGCCCACTTCGTTCAGCCAATGAAGCGCCGTCGCAAAATGAACATAGCCAAAGAGATAGCCAACAGCCAGCCGTTCCTTCCACAGTCGTGGCTGCGGCACCAGCAGCAACGGCACCAAGGCAATCCAGCCCAGACAGGACAGCCCCGCTGGCGGAAACGCCAGACTGAGCAGGCATCCGGACACCACCGCCGCCAGACAGCGCCACTGGAACAGGCTGCGGCAGATTCCGCGAAGATTCTCCCCCTCCATCGCCCCCTGTGGAGGCGCGTCGGAAGTCCCCTGCCCCGCCGCCGTTTTGGTCTTGTCCTTTTTCATCTTTCTAAGTAACGATTCAGAAGGAGTCTACAGCACACACGGAAAGTCTGATCCTGAAGGGAAATTGGGCTGTTCACCAAATGGAGCGGGCTTTGGTGGACTCCAACGCCTTCTGGACGTTGTCCTCCAACTCGGGAAAGAAGTCCAACGACGTGGCCTCTTCGATGTCGTCGATGGTGGTCAATGCCGCCTCCAAATCCTCCTCGTCCCCCTCCTGATTGAACCGGAAGGCCAGTGCCCGCACGCCGTCCTCCATTTCATCCACAATGATCTTGAAGAAGCCGGCGGGAATTGCCGTTCCATTTCCAATTACTTGATGTTCAGCATGATAGACAGGCCCGCAAAGCACCCACACCTCATGGAAGCGGGCCACATAACTCGTCGCCTCCCGCTGTTCCAGCTGTTTCCACAACCCATCATTCAGCCGATGGCGCTGCGGGACGATGTTGGACATGAGGAAGGTCTGCCGCTGGGCGTCCAGCCCGTAGCAGTGTGCGATGCCCCAATTGGGCGCCATATGGCCGCGGTCGTAGCCGCTTCCCGTGTAATCGGAGGAGGCGACTTGGGCGATGGTCCGCAAGTCCGTCTCGAAGCTCTCCGGCCGCTCTCCCATGGGCGCATCCTTGACGACGCGCCGCAGCTTGTAGGCGACCCAGGCGGGATTCCGCATGATTTCGTCGTAGCCCACGCGGTAGGCGTTGTTGGTCAGAATCCGCAGGGTCTGGCTGCTGCGCGTCTTGGGGTCGCCGCCGTAAACCATGGCGTCCTTTCCGCGATAGTCCGTCTTCACCACGTTGGCGTCAAAGAGCTCCCACACATCGGAAAGCAGTTCTCCCGTGGTGATGGGCTCATCGCCATGTTGGTATTGGTAAAGGAGATAGCGTACTTCCTGCCGTCGCGACGGCGGCGTCAGCCACACGCCGACGCCTCCTCCGCCCACCAGTGCCAGAAGCACCGCGAAGACGGCGCATTTTCCACGGGTGAAAAATGACCCCGAAGATGCCTTCTTCTTCGTTGACGACCGTTTCTTCGCCATGACTCCCTCGCTCAAAAACTTGCCGTGTGCCGTCTATCCAGCAGCGCCAGCGGAATCGTCTTCAGCCGACGACGGCTCCAGAGGGCAGCGGTCCGTCCAATGTGACCAGCCGCAGCTCGGTTCCTGCGGAGGCCGCCAGAAGCATGCCCTGCGACTCCACGCCGCACAGCGTGGCCGGCTTCAGGTTGTAGACGACGACGATGGTCTTCCCCACCAGCTCCTCCGGCTTGTAGTGCTCCGCGATGCCCGACACAATCTGGCGGGTCTCCTCACCCAGCCGCAACTGGAGGCGAAGCAGTTTCTTTGATTTTGGAACTGCTTCTGCCGCAATGACTTCTGCTGTCTTCAGACAGACCTTCTGTACTTGATCGATGGTAATCAGCTCACAGGGAGTCTCCTGGCGGGCCATCTCCGCCTCCGCCGCTTTCTTCGCGGCGGCCTCCAGTCGGTCCGCCTCCTCCCGCATCTTCTTGTCCGCCTCCACCAACGGCTTCAGATCCACCTTCTGGAACAGGATGCCCAGTTCGCCGAGCTTCGCCCCCTCCTCCAGCTGATTCCAGACGGACAGCGTCTCAATGTGCGGCACCACTTGCTCCTCCGACATGCCCAAGGCCCGCCGCAGCAGCCCCATCTTGCCCGGCATGGCGGGATACAGCAGGCCAGAGGTGATCCGCAGACATTCCATCGCATTGCGCAGCACTTGCTTAAGGTCATCGATGCGGCCTTCCTTCGCCAATTTCCACGGCGCCATTTGGTCAAAATAGCGGTTGCCTTCGCGGACTGCCTCCATGACCGTCGCCAGTCCCAAGTCCAACGTCATGGTGCGGACGGCTTTGCTCATGGCGGCGGCCGCCTTCAGGCACTTGTCCATCAGCTCCTGATTCTGCTCGTTGGCCACGGCCGCCGGTGGCGTGATGCCGTCCAGATTCTTGGTGACCATGGTGACGACGCGGCTGGCCAGGTTGCCCAGACTGTTGGCCAAGTCCGCGTTGTAGCGGGTGGCGAACAGCAGTTCCGTGAAGTCCGCGTCCTGTCCCAAGCTCATGGCCGCCATGAGGTAATAGCGGAAGGCATCGACGCCGTAGGTGTCAATCATGTCCATGGGATTGATGACGTTATGCAGGGACTTGCTCATCTTGGCTCCGCCGACCAGCCACCAGCCGTGGGCGAAGATGGTCTCCGGCAGCGGCACGCCCATGGCCATCAGCATGGTGGGCCAGTAGACGGAATGAGTGGTCAGGATGTCCTTGCCAATCAGATGATAGGAGGCCGGCCACCATTTGCTGAACTCGGCGTCGTTGGCGCGATAGCCCACCGCGCTGATGTAGTTGACCAGCGCGTCAAACCAGACGTAGGTCACATAGTCCTTGTCAAACGGCAGCTCGATGCCCCAGTTCAGGCGGCTCTTCGGTCGGCTGATGCATAGATCCCCCAAGGGGCCCTTCCGCAGGAAGCCAAGGGTCTCATTATAGCGGGTCTCCGGCATGATGAAGCCTGGATGCGCCTCAATGTAGTCGATGAGCTGCTGCTGGTATTGGCTCATGCGGAAAGAATAGCTGCGCTCCTCCAGTTCCTCCACGGGGCGATGGCAGTCCGGACAGCAGCCGTCAACCAGATCCTTCTCCGTGAAGAAGCGCTCGCAGGGCACGCAATACCATCCTTTGTAGCTGCCTTGGTAGATGAGGCCCCGATCATACAGATCCTGCAGAATCGCCTGCACAATCGTCTTGTGACGGGGCTCCGTGGTGCGGATGAAATCGTCGTTGGTGATGTCCAGCCGCTTCCAAAGCTCAAGGAAACGGACCACAGTGGCGTCGCAGTGCTCCTGCGGAGTCACCCCGTTCTTCTTCGCCGCCTGCTGGACCTTCTGTCCATGTTCGTCCGTTCCCGTCAGAAAGTGGGTGGGCTCCCCGAGAAGGCGGTGGTATCTGGCCAGCACATCCGCGAGAATGGTCGTGTAGGCATGGCCGATATGGGGTTTGTCATTGACGTAGTAGATTGGTGTCGTGATGTAGAATGTGTCTTTGCCCATTGTGGTCACCTCGTTGTCGCGGATCCCTCCGCCTATATATTCCTATTATTATATTCCAATTATATACGTTCTTGTTCAGAACTGCGCCCTGCAAAAGAAAACCGCCTGTGCCGGCTTCGGCGGGCAGGCGGTTGCAGACATGGGCTTTGCTGCCCTGAAATCAATTGATGATCTGCGTGCCGACTTCCCGCTCCCAGAACATGGCGACGGCAAACACCATCAGCATGATGATCATCAGCACCACATAGATGCCGCCATAGACGACGTAGGTCACGGGAATGGCCACATTGGCCGACAAGGCATCCGCCATCCAGAAGAGCTGCCAGTTGGGGATGAGCGCATAAAATGCGCTCATGACGAAACTTCCGCCTGTCGGATAGGGATTGACATAGTTGCCGCCATCCGGAACCCGAGGCGGATTGTTCCCCCGCCGGAAGACAACCGACGTGAAGGCGGCGTCCAATCCCGTGGCCCCCGGCTCCACATCATCCCGCTCGTGGCGGATGTGAACCACAGACCACTTCTGGGTCTCCTTGTCATAGGTGGCCATGTATTCGGCGGGGGAGTCCAGGTCATTGGGATTCTTCTTCCAACCTTGACCATCCCGCCACATGGCCTCCGGACTCTCTCCAAGCACTTGCAACTCAACGGGTTTCGTCTGATCAGACCAGACAACGAAGCCCCATTCGTGATCCAGATCAACGGGCCGCTCCCACTTGCCGACCTTCGTCATCTCCGTCGGCGCGAAGCGGTATTGGCACATCCACAGGGTGCCTTCGCCTTTGGGCACAGAGTCATACCACGGCTCGCGGGCCTGCCGCCCAAAGAGATAGTCGGACATCAGTCCCAACATGAACAGCACCAGGCACACCAGCAGATTGCTGACGAGATTCAGCCGCGTGGAAAGCGCCGTGGCCAACGTGGCCATGGCCCACACGGAATACAGGATGAGAATCAGCGCGGGGATGCAGGTGGTGTTCAATCCCACATGGGCGCCCTGATAGTGGAGAAAATGGGCCAGAATGGTGACGATCGGCATCAGAATCAGCATGCAGATGACCGTGGTCATGGGGAAGGAGGAGCGGACCACATAATTGTGGATGCCGGCCAGCACGAAGCTTAAGATGATGGCGCCGAAATAGATGCCCATCACGACGAAATCCATGCGGAACTGGTCCTGCGCCACTCGCAGGTTGATGAGCGTCGCCATGGCGGCCAGCGCCCAGAAACAGCTGACGGCTCCCAAAACGCCCAAAATCTTCGCCACGATGAACACGGGCCGCCGCACAGGTTTGGAGAGCAGAAGCAACGCCGTGCCGTTGTCGATTTCGCGGGAGATGGCATAGCTGGCGATGAGCACCGCCGTCACCCAGCCGAAAATCATGGTCGTCGCCATGGCGCTGTCCACGACCAGTTTCTCCTGGGCATGGAAATAGAACATGGTGAAGATCGGGAACAGTCCCATCATGCACATGGCGGTCAGCAGCACCAAAAGGAAAATGGGCTCCCGAAGGCTCTCGCGCATCGTGTTTTTGGCAATCTGATACAGTGCGGTGAACATAACCTGTTGGAAATTAGGAATTTGGAATTAGAAATTAAGAATTTGAAATGTGAAATTCGGAACTGGCAGTCGAAAACGCCGAAGCCGCCCATTGGAGGTGCGGCACGTTTTCCACGGCCACGCCTTCACACCACTTGCGGCGCGAGGCGTGTCCGAATTCCATATGAGACCAAACGGCGTCAGTTGGCGGTCTTGATGCCGCCCTGAACCAGCTTGTCGGTGTATTCTTTGAACAGCTTGGGCAGGGTGTCCTGCTTCAGCCATTCACCCAAAACGACGGAGTTCCGCTGCCAGTCCGCGCTGTCAATGATGACAACCGGATACTGGGCCTTGGCCATCTCGACGAAGCCGTTGGGTACATAGTCGTTGCCGCCCAGGAAGATGACGCGCTTCGGGTTGATGAATTCCAGAATCTCCTGGAACTTCTCCACTTCCATGTTCGTCACCTTGCCGCCGGCGGTGAGGAAATACAGCTGGCTGGTGCCGTCCACTTCGGGGGAGAACAGCAGAATGGGCTGCTTTGTCCGCCATTGGGCCAACTCGACCAGCAGACGGGAGTCCACATAGTTTCCCGTGACCATAAGCGTCTCGGCCCGTGCACGCCCCACACCCTTGAACGGATTCAACGTAAACGCAAAGCTCTCCGTGACAGTCATGAGCAGACACATGGCGACCAGAACAAACAGACCCTTCTTCATCATCTCATTCTCCTATCTTGTGAATATGGTTATGTATATACGACTATATGTTGTGACATCCCAAATGGACTTGCAGACACAATACTATCATCAAAAACTTGAAACTTTCAAATTGAAAGACCCCCGATTGTGAAAAAAAATGCAATCTTGCGGCATTTGGCCCGCCGAAAAGCAGCGGTTTCCGCCCCCTCCAGGGCTTGTTCAGAGGCCCCTAGTCTAGCTCTAGAAGCTCTAGAAGCTCTAAAAAAACTACTAAGTCCTAACTCCTAATTGCTAACTGCTAATTGCTAACTCCTAACTGCTAACTAAATTCCTAATTCCTAATTCCTAATTCCTAATTCTTCTTGAGCAGCATGGTCCTCGCCGACGGATGCCGCAGGGTTCTGGAATCCTCCAGCAGTTGCGGATATTGTTCCGCCCCAATGTATTCCGTTGAAAGCTCGGCGCGGAACGTGAAGTCCATCGTCTGCCCTTTTCGGCGGCAGCGGCGTTTCATGCCCCCCTTGCCCATGGGACTCTTCCACTTCAGATTCTGCGGCTGCATCAGGACGTTGCCGTATTCGGCTGGCAGCACAAGCCTGATGGTCTCCTTCTGATCCACCCGTCCCCACAGGTACAGGGGCATTTTCCGCGAGTCCGCCCGAAGGTTCAGCATTCCGGTCAGCGGATTGCCGATGCCGAAATACATGTAGTCTCCGTCGCAGGTGCCGTAATCCTCTATCTTGACCTTGTAGGTGACCCGGCCCGGATAGGATTCGAAATCCGTTTCCAGCTCACCGACGGCGGTGGCGGACTGGGAGATGCCCGCGACCAGTTCCTGATAGTAGCGCCGCCGCTGCTCCGGCGTCTGCTCCGCGAAGAAGCGCTTGCGGGAGGCGCATTGCAGGCCATAGAAAAGAACCGTTCGTTCGTAGAGGGCGGAACCGTCCGCCGCGACGGTCACGGTGGTGTGGGGAACGGCGACGTTGCGGTACTTCTCGTCCACATGAATGGTGAAGAAGCGGCCCTTTTTGTCCAATCCCGTGCCATTGTCATAGTTGGTGCAGGGAAGCTCCGCGTAGTGGTCCGCGTCATTGAACCAATAATCCTGCCCCTTGTGGCGGACGCGCACCAAGACATGCTCAAATCCATGGGCGCTGGCCAGCTGACGACGGTGCTTGACGGTGGGCTCGAAATCCTCCCCTCCCGCCAAGATGAATTCGGGCTTGAAGCCCAATTCCTCCAGCAGGGAATAGAGCAGGATGGCCCGATCCGCAGCATTTCCATATCCTTCTATCATCGTCACTTCCGCATCGCTCAAGTCATTGTACGGCAGATAGAGGAAGCCAGGTCCCGCATTGCGGATGCCTTTGCTGACCGCGTCCCGAACCGCCCGCAGGGTCTTCAGGCTGTCGCCGTCGTCGCGGCATTGCGCCGCCAGCTCACGGACAGCGGGGCCTGCCTTCACATGGCTGAGCAGCTGCGGGAAGACTTCGGCGACGAACGCCTTCCAGTCCCCCATGGTGACCATGACCGTGGGCAGCATCATGTCCCACGGAGGCAGATTGCCCTCCCGCGGCACCCCCTGCAGATCACTGGCTTCCCATGTATAGATGTATAGGCCATCATCCTGACGGACAACACTGCGCCTAAAGATGTTGTCTTTCCCCTTAGTCTTTGCATACCAACCATTTGGATATGTCTCCATGCGGCAGGCAAGTCCGGCGGGCAGCCGAATCTCCAGACGCCGCCGCTGAATCGGATCGTGTTCAGGAAACACGAAGGAGGTGCAGAAGGGCACGGTGCTGACGTCCAGACTGGAGTAGGCGTATTCGATGATGCTGCCCACCTCCACTCCAGGCAGACTGGCCACCAAAATCCGGCTGGGGGTGTAGCGCGGAGCGGAGGCCACCCAGGAGGCGTCCATCAGATTCTTCTCTTTGTCGCTGATTTCCTGCACTTTATCGCCATTGATGACACGGGCGTACAGCAACTCCATGGTCTCAATGTCCGGCTTGTAGGTCAGCTTGAGCTCGGAATTGTCCTTTTTGCCCTTGTAGGTCAAGATCTTGCGGCGGATCTTCACATCGTGCCGCCATGTCTTCTGGCTACTGAACTCATAGACATCCTCCCGCTCCAGCAGGATGGAGCCGGCCTCCGCCTGGGCATTGTCCTCCTCCGCGGCGGGACGGGCTTCCTTTCGGTCGAAGATGGGCTTCCGCTTGCCCTCCTTCTCGAAAAGACGAAGCTTGTCTTTCAAGTCCACATACTGCGCGGGGGAGAACTCCACATTCTTCACTGCGAACAGGCTGTCGCAGCGGAGCACATCCCCCTCCATAGCCATAGTGCGCCGCCACGCCAAGGTGTCCGTGTCCACTGACGGATATTCGGGCAAGCTGGCCACATTGCCCCACACGGGGTCGACGTGAACCGTGAGCTGTTCCGTGACGCCGCAGGCGATGTTGTTGACAAACGGATACTTGCGCTTCTCCAGTCCCGCTTGCCCCATGATGAAATTCGCCATGCCCATGCAGGAGGCGAAGGACGGCAGGTTCAGCAGAGCCAGCTGGCCGTTGCTGACCATGACCTCCCGCGCACTGAACTCCAACTTGAGGGAGACGGGGGTCTCCGTGTCCTGCATGTCCTCCGGAAGCAATTCCATCTTTGTCAGCGTAGCGCCGGCAGCCACGTTCTTCACGATGCTCTCGAAGAACTGGCGCTTCTGTTCGGGAGTCCGCCGCGTCAGGGCGCCCCGATAGGCGTTGTCGTTGATTCCATCGAAGACGAAGCTGGCGGTTCCCGTCAGATCGCCCTTCTCGTCGATGGCCACATCGGTGGTAATGGTCATCATGTTCTCCTCTGCGGGGACGATGGGGGAGACCTTCAGCCCCGTGCCGTCGGGATAGGCGACCAGGTAGCTGCAATGGCAGAGGTAGGCGGGGAAGAGCTCTTTGGTGTTCTCGTCGGTGGAGTCCATCAGCTGGAAGGAGCCGTCCGGCCGCCGCACGGCGGTGATGGCGTGGTTGAAATAGGGCAGCGGCACCTCCTCGTCCATGAGGGGGCCGGCGGAGATCAGCACGGGATAGGCGTCCAGCCCCGCCAGCCGAAGCATGGCGGCCAGCAACGCCGCCTTGTCGCGGCAGACGCCGTGGCGGTTGTTGAAGGTGAGGGAGACATCGTGGGGCTCATAGCCGGGGGCCTCAGTCTCCACCGTGATTCCCATGTAGCGGATCTCTTGCGAGACAAAGCGGAAAATGGCGCGGATCTTCTCATCGTCCGTCGTCAGGTTCGCGCAAAGCTCCTTGACCTTCTGCACCATTTCAGGCGTCTCGCCGAAGTGCTTGCTGCTGACTGTCCAATACCATTTGGAGATTTCCTCCCAGCTGGCGGCGGTACTCACGATAAGTCGTTGCACCACACGGGAAAGGGCAGGCATGTCCGGTTCAGGGAACATCTGGGGCACATCACGGACCTGCCATGTGTAGTGGATGCGGTCCCCTTCCTCCCGCTTTTCATGGGAGACGGTTCCGGGGATCTCGTCCTTGAGCGCGATGCGCTTCAGGGGGCGCGCCGCCGGCCCGTCAATCTCCACCCTGTAGTTCAAGATGGGATTGGTGTATTCGAAGAGGTCGTAGTAGCAGAAGGTGTCCGGCACGCGGGCGTGGGTGGTCTGCCGATGGGCGACGTAGCGGAGGATATCCCCCACCTCAAGGCCGGGAATTCCCACCTGCAGGACCTTCTGGTTGGGGTCGTAGATGTTCGAGTTCATCTGGGAGGGGCTGACCATTTCGCGGGTCTGCTTGTCCAGGTCCACCTCCAGGCGGCGGCCGTCCGGCTTGATGACCTCCACCAACGTGAAGGTGTCCCGTCCATAACTCACATTATAGCCGGCGCCGATGACCCGATTCTCGCGCATCCCCTTCTCCGTCAGGATCTTAACGGCCGTGTCATCCCATGTGTCCGACGTGCCGTCCGCCTGATAGGTAATGAAGATGCGGTCGTCCAACATGACCACATCCGCGTCAGGGAAGTTCTCCAGATTGGCCTTTTCCGCCAGTTCCAGCAAGTCTTTGGGCTGCAGGATGCCGCGGGGATAGTCCGCCGCCGTCGCCTTCAGGAGCCCCGTCAGTACCATCGCGCAGAACAGAAATCGTAACCACTTCATAGTCAATTCCTTACAAATATTCATGGCATTTTTCCTTGAGCTGGCCTCAAAGGTGCTCCAAGGCGGGGCTTTGGACCATCGTCGTCAGTTTCTCACGAAGCGCACGCCATAGCCAAAGCGTTGCGCCGCTTGCTGATACAGCACCTGGGCTTCCTGAAGATTGTCCCGCAACGCGGCGATTCGCCGTTGGTCGGCGGGATGGGTGGAGAAGAACTCCGCCCGGCCAGCCTGGACGCTGGTGAACCGGAGCCAGAACTCCACGGCGGCCAGCGGGTCATAGCCGGCCTGCGCCATGTAGGCCAGTCCCATGACATCCGCGCTTATTTCATGCTGACGGCTGTAGGGATAAAGGAACCCCACCTTGCTGATGCCCGCGTAGGCCTGCAGCCAGCGGTCCGTCTCCGGAGCGTCCACCGCATCCAACGCGGAGCTGAGCAGTCCCGCTCCGGCCTGCGCCAGTCGCCGCTGCGCCTGCCGCTCCGCTCCATGCCGCGCCACGGCGTGGGCAATCTCATGGCCCAGCACCGCCGCCAGCTCCGCCTCGTTGTTCACATATTGGAACAGGCCGTCGTAGACGCCCACCTGTCCGCCCGGCAGACAAAACGCGTTGGGAGACGGATCCGAAAACACCTGATACTCCCATGCGAACCGCCCTTCGGGATCCGCCACTTTCGCCAAACGGGCTCCCACGCGGGCGACCACCGCCTGCAACGCCTCCGCCTCGCAGGGTTTCATGGTCCGCTTCATATTGCCCCATGTCAACTGGCTGGAGAGCGCATCGTCCTCCTCCGTGCTCAAAACCAGCTGTCCTCGCCCCGTCACGGGCTCGACGGCGCAACCAGCCAGCGCCAATGCCGCCACGGTCAGCCCCCAAATGGTCCACTGATGCAATTTCATATCTCGAAGCCTCTTATTATCAATATGTTATGCAGAACGGTTGCCTCGACCAATCAGTGTGTTCTGAGGATGGTCAAAGACGGAATGCTGCGTCTGCTGAATCATGACTCCCGTCCCGTGAACCACCGCCAACAGCGGTTCTTTGGCCACGGTGACGCTTAAGCCCGTCTCCTCGGAGAGCAGGCGGTCCAGCCCCTTGAGCAGTGCACCGCCGCCGGCAAGGGTGATGCCGTTGTCGATCAAGTCGGCGGAAAGCTCCGGCTTGCAGTTGTCCAACGTCTTCCGAACGGCACCCACGATGCGGGAGACAGGGGCCTCCAACGCATGGCGGATTTCATCGCTGGTGACGGTCACCGTGCGCGGCAGGCTGCTGCCATGCTGCCCCATGTCCCGTCCGCGCACTTGCTTGGACTTGACCTGCTCCATTTCGTAGGCGCTTCCGATTTCAATCTTGATGTCTTCCGCCATCCGTTCGCCGATGAGCAGGTTGTGGGCCTGCTTCATGTGCTGGATGATCGCCTCATCCATGGCGTCCCCCGCGCAGCTTTCGCTTTCCGAATGGACGATGGTGGCCAGCGAGATGATGGCCACTTCGGTGGTGCCGCCGCCGATGTCCACAATCATGCTGCCGGTGGGCTCCTCCACAGGAAGCTCCACGCCGATGGCCGAGGCCAACGGCTCCTCCACCAGCCGGACATCCCGCGCGCCCGCCTTGAGCGCGCTGTCCCGCACGGCCCGAATCTCAATGTCCGTGATGCCGGAGGGAACGGCCACCAGAACCCGTGGCTGCATGATCTTGAAGCGCCCCGTCGCCTTGCTGATGAAATAGCGCAGCATCTCCTCCGTGATCGCCTGGTCGGCGATCACGCCGTCGCGGACGGGACGGACGGCGCGGATGTTGCCAGGGGTTCTCCCCAGCATCCGCTTGGCCTCCAGTCCCACGGCCATCACGTTGTTGGTCTCCGTGTTCACGGAAACCACGGACGGCTCGTTGATGACCACGCCCCGGTCCGCCGTGCAGACCAAGGTGTTCATCGTGCCCAGATCAATTCCTATGTCATTGCTGAATATGTTCTTCAAGATATTGAACATCGTCGTCCCGCTCCTGCTGTTGGACTTCCGTCATCGTGTGGGAAACTGTACAATCTTTATAATATGTTGTATAAACCGCGATTTGCAAAGCATGTCCGTTGCAAAGTGTTTCTTCCGAGGCGGAAAAGCCGTCTCAAGGGTCATCCGACGTGGGCGGCTTGCCCGAGAAGAAGATCTTCCGCAAAGCCGTGTGGACCTTCCATTCGCTCTTCTCCCGCGTGCCGCTGAGTTCGGCCTGAAATGCCCAGCTCAGAGGCTTCAGGGCGAAAGACAAGATGCCGATGTTGCGCAGCACCTCGCCGGCCACCTCGAAATACAGACTGTCGTTTTCAAAGGAATACTCCCCCGAGCCGCTCAAGGCGAGGATGGTGCCGTCAGTGGAAAAGGCGGGAACAATGAGGCGAGTGTCGTGGAACTCCAGATCCGCATCCAGCGAGCTGATCTGCCCCACGGAGCTCCTCTTTTGGAACAACAGGTTCTTGGGCCGCAGACGGAACGTGGTCAGATTGATCAGCTTCTCCAGACTCTTCATCACGGGAACCTGCCACAGCTCCGCCTCTCGGATGCCGATGCGGCCCACCCCCTCCATCTGCCAGGGACGGCCACCCCAATTGCGGTAGACCCTCACTTGGCAGCGGCCGTTGAGATGCCCCTTCACATCCTGCGGCGGCGCCTCTTCCACCTCCACGGCGGCCATTCCTCTCTCGTCGCGGACGCCCACATTGTCCATGTGCATCATGTCATTCACGTTCTGAAGCAGCATCCGCTCCGCCCGCGCGATAAGCTCCCCGGTGTTCGTCCCCATGTTGAAGTAGCCTGTGGTCAGCAATTTCCCGCCAAGACACTGCCCCTCCACCATGTTCCAGCGGAACACGTCCTGATTCCACGCCCAATCCAGCTCCGCCTTCTGCACGGCGATCTTCTGGAAGCGAATTTCCTCGCTGCTCAGCTTCCCCTGCAGCTCCATCCGGGGCGTGCCGCCAAAGGCCACGCTGCCATGGCATTCCACTTTGGACTCGCGGGAAAGGGAGACCAGCTCCAAAGACTCCTTCATCTCAGGGGCGATGCTGACCAGCAGGTCCTTGGGATTCACGGTCCCCGTCGGCACATCCAAGTCAAACTCCAGCTGAGGGACGCCGGAGAACTCCATGGCGCATTTCCCTGTGACCATTTTGGTGGAGCCGTCCGCCGCCTCATTGGTGGAACGGGTCAGCTCAATGTCCGTCACCGTCATCCGTCCCGGAAGATCCAAGTTGACTTTTGCCATAAAGTGCTCTGCCGCAATGGAATGATACGTCAACTTCGCCGCGTCCACGTCGATTTCCATGTTCAGATGCCAGTCGCCGCTGTCGCCGCTGGCATAGACCATCTCCGGCACGCGCAGACAGCAGCGCCCCGACGCGTCAAAGGCCACGTCCTTCCAGATGCTCTTGTACACGGTTCTCCCGTAGGCGTTGGCAATGAAGGACTCCACCAGCAGGGGATCCCCCTCCACCGTCGTGTCCGTCATCGTGAACTGATACGGGGCATACTGGAGCTTCATGTTGGTCTCCAGCCGACCACCGTCAATGGTCCGTCCGCGGATGTTCCGCATGAGAATTTCATTGGCGTTGAACAGGAACTCGCCGCTGATGGACTCCAGCTCCAGCTTCTCGTAGGCCGAACGGTCTCCGGCCACCTTGAGCTCCATGCTCCACGGCTGCCGCCCCGGAACAAACGTCGGAATCCGCACGGAGAACTCCTCCGGCTTTTCGTAGCTGCGAAGCTGGCAGACATACTCCGTGCCCGGCAGCTTCAGCAGTTTCCAATAACTACGGTAAACCTTGTCCAGCAACAAGTTACCATTGACGCTAGCCGAAAGCGTCCCCTCCGCCAGATCATAGGTCACCTGTCCCCCTGTCAGTCCCAGGCCTTCAAACCAGCCCCTTCTCCCCTCGTTCTGCACCAACATCCGCCCCTCGAAATCCACATTCAAGGTGGATTCTTCCACGAGGCGGCGCAAATCCACGCCGCCCGAAAGGCAGAAGGCATCCTCCGGCACTTCCTCCAGCCCAAAGGCGATGCGGTCGAAATGGATGAAGCAATTTTCCAAGTTACTCCTAAACAATAACTTAGGAATCCTGCATCCCGCAATCAACAGATTTTCCTTCTTCAGTTCCAAACTGGCCTGCCACTGATACCAGTCCAACGGCGAGGGCTTCAGCTCAAACGCCAAATGCTCCTTTCCTGTGGACTCCAGCTGTCTCGGCATGGCGAAACCTGCCGTCTCCAGCAGCCGCAGCAGGTCCACATCGCCTTCAAGATTGGCCGCCAACGTCTTGGGCTCCCATTCCAACGTCAGCGCGCCTTTTAGGCTTCCGTTCCGTCCCCCAAAGTCCAACATGATGGGGTCCAGATAGAGATGACCCTCTTTCCAGGCCGCGTCCAGCTCCAGGCTGCTCACGGGAATCCCCTTCAGCGCGAAATTCTCCAGCTGGCAATGGAGTCTCGGGGCCATCTCCTCCCAATTCAACGTGCTTTCAGGCAATTCCAGACTAAACGCGATGGGCCGCATGATCGGGAAGCGCCCCACATAGTCAGCGGGATCCTGCCCCGCCAGCCGCAGCAGGCTCGCCCCCGCCACAATGCCCGCGCAGCGGGCGGAAACCCTCCGTGTCTTCATGTCCACCAACAGACTGCCCTCGCCGTACTCCTGCTGATTCAGGCGAAGCAGAAAGCGGTCCATGGCAAAGGTCTCCTGATTCAGCCGGAACCGGCTCCACAGACGGGTCAGCAAAACGCCTTCCAGCATGGCGTTGCCCACCCCAATCTCTCCGCGCACCGTAAGGCTTTCCGGCTTAAGCAGATCCCCCGTCCCTAGCAGATACAGCTTCGCCTCGTTCTTGCCAAAGTCGCAGCGCCGGAGCGCCGTCTGAACCTGCGCCAGCATGTCCGCCGCCGCCGGATTGTAGTTTTTCCTCCCCTCGGCAGACGGCTCCGCCATGAGCCGCTCCAGCCATTGATCCCCATGGGCCAGCACGGCCCCGCTCTCCAGCGAGACCCCTTCGCATTGGCCATGGATTTGGACATGGGCGGTGCCCGTTTCGTCCAACGTCACCTCAAAGTGCTCCAGCTGGCCCGTGATCAGCGGCTTCCCCCCGCTGTCCAAAATCCGTCCCGCCGCCTGATGAAACACCAAGGCCTTGGGAATGGGACGCCCCTGAAGCAGGCTCTTCATAAACAAATGGAAACGGAGCCGCTCCATGATGACCTCCAACGGGCCGCATGGAGTCTCCAGCTTCAAACTGGCGTTCCGCAGCACACAGCCGCGAAAGATGCCAAGCCGCAGCCAGGAACAGGTCAGCCGGACGCGCCCATGTCCCGCCACCTCGTCGAAAAGCATGCCCAACGCATGCCCCGGCAGTCCATGCCCTTCCATGAACGCATCCAGCAGCAACAACGCCACGACCGCCCCAAGGAGCAGCTTGATGGTGCGTTTCAGTAAATGTCGATGACGTGTCATGGTTGTTCCAATAGCCATATTTTACTCAACTAATTGATAATCAACATGTTAGGACTTTTTCAAGAGACCGGGAACCCCTTGCCCGCCCTTGCAGAGGGAGTTTTCCGCCCCTGCATGTTGACATCCATTTAAATGTAAATCCGATTTCCATATTTGAAACCTGACGTCCGTAAAATATAGTGTATTCTAGATATTTTCTAGCTAGTTCTAGATGCTCTAAATGCTCTAGATACTCTAGTAAAATTCCACATTCCCTAATTTCACATTCCTAATTCCACATTCCTAATTCCACATTCCTAATTCCACATTCCTAATTCCACATTCCTAATTCCACATTCCTAATTCCACATTCCTAATTACTAAAAGGAGCTTTCCATGTCCGCCTCCCATCCCCTTCTCCCTGCCCTCCTTGTATCCCGCATCGTCCTCATCATGCGCGGCCTCCGGCCCGACGAGGCCATCGCCATGGCCAAGGTGCTGGTCGACGAAGGCGCCGCCTTCATCGAAGTCCCTCTGAACAGCCCCAACGCCATGGACACCATCCACATCCTCTCCGACCATTTCCGCGGCTCCGGCATCCATGTGGGCGCGGGCACGGTGCTGAAGGCGGAGGATGTCTCCCGCCTCCATGACATCGGCTGCGAATACATCATCTCCCCCAACACCTCCGTCCCTGTCATCCAAAAGACAAAGGAGCTTGGCATGCTCTCCATGCCCGGCTTCAAGACCCCGACGGAGGCCTTCACCGCCATCGACGCCGGCGCGGACTGCCTCAAAATCTTCCCCGCCGGCCTGCCGTCGGACATCAAGATCATGTCCGCCGTCATCACCCTGCCCGTCTTCGCCGTCGGCGGCGTCTCCACAGCCAATCTCCGCGACTATCTGAAGGTGTGCGCAGGCGCGGGCGTGGGCTCCTCCGTCTACAAGGCGGGCATATCGTCCGAGGCGCTGCGGGAGGCGGTCCGCAGCCTGTTTTCCATCATAAATTCCTAGTATACAGCTTGTTATATTTACATTCAAGGCATCGGCGGGACTCCTCCGTTCCCCGCGCAATGACCTTTTTTCATCTTTTTTTCACATTACTATTTGAAATCGTCTCAAAGAGAATTAACTTAAATGAGTTTTCGAGATGCGGGCGTAGCTCAGTTGGTAGAGCGCCACCTTGCCAAGGTGGCTGTCGACGGTTCGAGTCCGTTCGCCCGCTCCATCTCCGCTTCCACGCGGGCGTAGCTCAGTTGGTAGAGCGCCACC
>JAEEYQ010000066.1 GCA_016288215.1 Lentisphaeria bacterium
CACCGCCTCCAGCCCCGCGTCGGCGGGGGTGACGGTGCGGCCGGAGGCCGTGGCGCAGGAGACGACCTTGCCGTCGGACGCGGCGTAGCGGACGGACGAGCCGTCGCCGAAGCAGAGGTCGTAGTAGGCGGGGAGGGACGTGGCGTCCGCGCCGCCCGCGTCCCGCATGCGCAGGGCGAGCCGCAGCGTGGAGCGGTCGCCGACGGGGCGGCCGACGGGGTCGTTCGCCGTGAAGCGGAACACGATGGGCTCCCGACGCGCGCCGAGGAGCCGCACCTGGTGGGTGACGCCCTGCGGCAGCGTGTCGTCGACGGTGACGCGGCCATAGACGGAGAACGTGTCGAGCCTGTCCTCCCAGTCCGCGCCGAGGATGGAGGCGGCGTGGGCCGTGGCGACCTCCGTCTGCAATATCCTGTCCAGCAGGCGGTTGCGGTACTGGAGGAACTGGGTCGTGCAGACCAGCGGGGAGGCGGCGACGGCGTGGACGCTGAACTGCCCCTGCAGCTCCAGGTCCTCGTGGACGGCCTCGCCGAAGGGGACCCTCAGCCGGAGGCTCCCGAAACTGGCCCCCTCCGTCGGGCAGACGGGGCAGCGCCCCTCGCCGGCGGCCTGCCCGCCGACGTCATGCGCGCCGCCGCCTCCGGCTCCGCTGCCGCCGTCCGGCGGGGTCTCATCCTCGACGTCGGCGTCGTCGCAGCTCTCCGCCGTCCCGCTGCAGTGGACGGTGGTGTAGGGGAGGTTCGCACGGACGGCGGGTGCGGAAAGAAGCGTCGCAAGGGCGAGGGCCATGGCCACGCCGAGGGACGGCCAGCGCCGAAGCCCGACCGCGGCTCGAAATGTCATGGTAAGAGTCGCCATAGCCGTCATTTCCTCAGTTTGAGTGGATTACGACTTTACAATAGCACGTCATGCGGGACTGTCAAGAGGGAAATTCCGCAATGTCGGCATTTTTCATCAAGCCTAAGAACAGCAGATGACACTGGTCATGATTCAGTCCCGACGGGACGAATCATGACCACAGACCACGGATATGGCTTTGCGTATAGGTTCTGAGCAGTCACATCAGTCCTTAAAGAAGCCCGGCAGGATGGTGTTTGTGGCGGGGTCACAGAGAATGACGCCCTTTGCGGAGGTGCAGGAGAAGCGGAGGCGGGTGGTGACCAGATTGGGATCCATGTATTTAAGCGGATGCTTGATGCCGACGTTTGTGTTTTTGCCCTGTTCGGCGACCTTGACCCACTCTTCGCCCTTCAGCGCCTCGACGGTGAAGCTATAGGGTGGTGCGGAGGAGAAGCGCTCCGCGCCGAGCCACGTCAAGTCGCCCAGGCGGGTCGGTTTGTCCAACGCCAGTTCGGCCGTCACGTTCTCGCCGCCGAGGATGTTGATGCCACGTCCACGGGCATAGGAGATGACCTTCGCGGTGCCTTCGGCGGCCGTGCAGGTGCCATCGGGGAGCTTCAGGCTGGTGAAGGGGCCTTCGGGCAGGTCGTCGTAGAGGTCCTTCAGAACTGGCTTGGGTTCCATGGATTCCGTGTACAGCCAGGAGATTGGAACTTTGGTGATGCGGGAGCGATGGAGGCCTTCGCAGCAGTAGCCCAGCAGGACGGAGTCATCGACCACTTCGACGGCGATGTAGCAGTACCATCCGTTCAGGTTGGCCTCCAGGTTCTTCACGAACTGCCACGTCTGCCCTTCGTCCTTCGAGATGCCGACGGAGAGCGGAATGCGATCCGGCACGCCGGCGGGGACGCCGTCGCGGTTGTTCCACACGCAAAGGATGTCGCCGTTGGGCAGCCGTTCCATGGAGGCGGGGGAGACAGGGGAGCGGAGTTTGGAGGGCGTGGTGGGCGTCCAGGTCACGCCGCCGTCAGAGGAATAGCTGTACTGCTGATAGCCGCCGCTGGCGCGGATGTACATGAGGACGCGGCCGTCCTTCAGCTCGATGACGCCAGGCTCCTGCGTCGTGAGGCGTTGCCCTTGGGCGTTGTAGCCTTTGAAGTCCTTGCTGATGCCCCACGTCTGGCCGTTGTCGTCGGAATAGGCGCAGAGCAGGGTGCCCTCCCAGTCCATGCCCTTGTCCGTGGCGAGGGAGTGGCGGGCCAGCGGCAGGAGGATGCGGCCTTTGTGAGGGCCGTTTTTCAGCTGGATGGCGCGGTCGTTGTTCAGCACGTAATAGCCCACGGGCTCGGGAAGGCAGCAGATGGGGTCGCTCCAGGTCTCGCCCTCGTCATCGGAGTAGCGGAGCGTGGGGCGGCAGTCGTGTTCGCTGTTTTTCAGCAGATAGAACATGGCGAGGCGGCCATTGTCCAGCCGCATGAGGGAGACGGACATGACGTTCATGCCGCCGTCGTTCTTGACGACAATGCGGTCGGTCTTATCCCATGTATCGCCGCGGTCTTTGGACCAGCGGGCGGCCAGCTCCGCGCCGGAGTGGTCGCCGCCGCCTTTGTTGAAGCGCGTGTAGACGAAGAGGATGCGGCCGTCCTTCAGCTTGGCGAAGTCTCCTTCGCTGTTGCGTTGGTTGCCCGGCCCTGGAGGAAGGTCGATGCAACGGCGCGGCACGGCGTCCGCGGCAAGGAGGCTGATGGCGGCGAGGCCGCAGGAGATTCCGACGATGGCGTTTTTGAGGAAGTTCATGTAAGTCCTTTGTTTTGAGTTACTTATGAAAAAACGAGAAAAATACGGCTAAAAAGTTTAATCGTTGAAATAGCTGTTAGGGCGCAGGGTTTTGTTGCCGTCGAAAATGAGGGCACCCTTCACGGTGTTGCCGCGGAAGCGGAGTTTGTTCGTCACCAGTTCCGGTTCCGTGAAGGTGACAAGATGGTTGATGGCGACCTTCCGGCTATTGTCGTGGCGGGCGACTTCTCGCCATTGGCCGTTCACCCACGCCTCCACCACCACGTCGTAGGGCTCGGCTCCCGTGTAGCGTTCCATGCCGATGGCGGGCAGGTCGGCCAGGCGGGTGGGCTGCGGCAACATCAGCACCAACGTCACATAGGTGCCGCCGACGAAGCGGACGCCAGTCCCCCGCTCCGTGGCCTCGACCATTCCCTGCCCTTTGGCGGCGGTCCAGGTTCCGATGGCGGTCTTCAATGTGGTGAAGGGCCCAGGCTGGAGGTCGTCATAGTAGCCTTTGGACATGACAAGAAGCTCTTTCGGCCCTGGCTCGAAGATGTAGCTTGCAGGCACATTGACGATGCGAAGCGTCGTGATCCCTTCGCTGGCCAGGTAGGCGAAATAGGCCAGCAGCACGGTTCCCTCCTCTCTGGACCAGTCCCCCACGGCATGGATGGCCGTGTAACAGAAGCCGCTGGCCAGATTGCCCTCCAGGGCCTTGTGGTTAAGCCAGGTCTTGCCGTTGTCATTGGAGATGGCGGTGCTCAGCGGCGTGCGGCGGCCGTCCCGCAGGGAAGCGGGCAGGGCGTCATAGTCGTTCCACACCGCCAGCAGCTGGCCGGAGGGTAGCCGTTTGATGGAGGCGGGAGAACAGGGACTACGGAGCGGCGACAGCTTCAGGTTCGTCCATGTGTCGCCGCCATCTTCGGAGGTGCAGAAATACTGTCCCAACTCCGAACGGACGAACAGCAAAATGCGCTCATCTGTAAGTTCCACAACGCCAGGCTCTTGCGCTGTCACCCGCTTGCCATTGGCGTCATAGGCCTTGAAGAGGGCCTCTGACATGCGCCACGTCTTGCCGTTGTCGTCGGAGAGGGCGCAGGTGACTTGGGCCTTCCAGTCGAAGTCCTTTTCGGGCTCCGACTTGAGGGTGTGGCGGGCCAGCGGCACGATGAGGCGGCCTTTGTGGGGGCCGCGCTCCAGCTGGATGACGCGGTCGTTGTTCAGCACATAGTAGCCCACGGGCTCCGTGACGCACAGCGTGGCGTCGCTCCAGGTTTTTCCTTCATCGTTGGAGGTGCGCATGACGGGACGGCAGTCGAGCTCGCTGTTCTTCATGGCATAGAACATGGCGAGGCGGCCGTTCTGCAGCCGCAGCAATGAAACGGACATGACGTTCATGCCGGCATTGTTCTTCACGACGATGCGGTCCTCCGTCGTCCACGTCTCTCCGTTGTCGGAGGAATAGCGGGCGGCCAGATCGGCGTCGCCGTGGTCCCCTCCATCGTCCTTTCCGTTGAAGTGGCTGTAGATAAAAAGGATGCGGCCATCCTTCAGCGTGATGAAGGCGCCCTCCGAATTGCGGGGGTTGTTCGGCCCTTGCTTCAAGTCCAGACTGACGCGGGGCACCGCGTCCGCCGCCGTGGTGGCCGTCGCGAGAAGCAGGCTGAATGTGGAACAGAGAATAAATGAGAGTGAACTTTTCATGTGTCAGGTGAGGGGGAATTAGGAATTAGAAATTAGGAATTAGAAATTAGGAATTAGAAATTAGGAATTAGAAATTGGGAATTGGGAATTGGGAGTTGGGTTTTCTTCTAGAGCTTCTAGGGCTAGCTAGTCCTTGAAGCAGCTGTTGAAGACGACTTTCTGCTTGCCGTCGCAGACGATGGTGCCGCCGGCGGAGGTGCAGCGGACGCGCAGCTTGTCCGTCGTCAGCTCGGGTTGGGTCCAGACGATGGGAACGGGGGAGCCGGGGCGGACGCCGTCACCGTGCTCGCAGACTTTGACCCACTGGCCGTCCTTCATCGCCTCCACGATGGCATGGTAGGATGGTGCTCCTGTAAATCGTTCCAGCGCAAGAGGTTGCAAATTCTTTAGAGGAATGGGCTGCGGCAACGCCAGCTCCATGGTCACGTCGGAACCGCCCTGAAGGCGAAGCCCTTTGCCGCGGGTGTAGGCGAGAACTTCCGCCGCGCCGTTGGTGACGGTCCAGGTCCCCGGCGCCGCCTGAATGGTGGTGAAGGGGCCGTTGGGCAGACTGTCGTAGAAGCCAGGCGTGATGTAGTAGGGCTCCTTCGGACCGTCCGCATAGAGATAGGAGATGGGCAGTTTGGCGATGCGGGTGTGGCAGAGCCAGTCCATGGCGCAGTAGCTCAGCAGGACGGCATCCTCCATGACATGGATGCCGATGTAGCAGTACCATCCGTTCAGGTTGCCCTCCAATATCTTGGCGTTGATCCATGTCTTGCCGTTGTCCCGCGAGATGGCGGTGCTCAACGGGACGCGGCGACCGTCCCACGCCTTGCCGGGCACGGCGTCATAGTCGTTCCACACCGCCAGCAGGTCGCCGGTGGGCAGCCGTTTGATGGAGGCGGGGGAGCAGGGGCAACGGAGGGGCGACAGCACGGCGGGGGTCCAGGTGTCGCCGCCGTCGTCAGATGTGGAGAAATATTGCCCCTCGTCTGAACGGCAGAACATAAGTAGCCTTCCATCAGAAAGTTCCACAATTCCCGGCTCTTGCGCCGTGACGCGGTTGCCATTGGCGTCGTGCACCTCGTAGACGGTCTTGCTCATGCGCCATGTGGCGCCGTTGTCGTCGGAGATGGCGCAGGTGTCCCGTGCCGCCAGATCCCACTTGCTTCCAGGCATTTCCCAAACGTACATGCCTTCGGGAATGTCCTCTGTCTTGATTTCATCGACCTTGAGGGCGTGGCGGGCCAGCGGCAGGATGATGCGCCCTTTGTAGGGTCCTTGCGTCAGCTGGACGGCGCGGTCGTTGTTCAGCACATAATAGCCTTTCGGCTCGGTGACGCAGAAAATGGCCTCGCTCCAGGTCTCCCCTTCGTCATCGGTGAAGCGGAGGACGGGATGGCAGTCGAAGTTGCTCTCTTTCAACAAGTAGAACATGGCTAGGCGGCCGTTCTGCAGCCGCAGCAGCGAGACGGACATGACGTTCATGCCACCCGTGTTCTTCACGATGATGCGGTCTTCCGTCGTCCAGGTCTCTCCTTTGTCGGAGGAATAGCGGGCGGCCAGGTCGGCGGCGGAGTTGTCATCGCCGTCCTTTCCGTTGAAACGGCTGTAGACGAACAGGATACGACCGTCCTTCAATTCCGCGAAGCTGCCTTCGCTGTTGCGCGGGTTCCCCGGCCCTGGAGGCAACTCCAGACAACGGCGGGGCACTGCATCGGCCATCACGGCGGCGGCCATCATGAAAAAGGCCATTTCACAGGCGCGAAACCAAACGGACATCTCTTTCTCCTTTGAGTCATGGGGGCATCATGTCAAATTCTCTTGGACAAAGAGCATTTTAATATGTGATGGCGTTTTTGCAAATGCACGGGACAGTTTTATTCCGGCTTTTGACGCCTTTTTCGCAAGGGAGCTCTGGTTGCCTCGCCATTGAAATCTTCTCATGGTGTGAAAAGCTGTTCAAGCTCCACTGCGCATTGCGGAAAAGAATGATATTCATTCTGCTTAAGTCCGTTGGCTGTAATGACCGTGAGAAGCAACGATTTCCGTGTGTGGGTCGCTTCACGGAAAATGTCCATCTTGTCCTGCAGCTCCTGTGCATAGGCTTTGTCAATGGCGAATGGGCCTTTTGCATATTTGATTTCACAGACGTTGATTGTCTCGTCTTTTCTGTCAATGAGAAGGTCAATCTGCGCTCCCTTTCCGATGTGTTGGGGCGCATGCCATGCACAGACTCTTGTCTGGATGCCTGAAATGCCAAGGGCCAGCTTGATTTGTCGCACATGATGGAGACAGAGCATTTCAAAGGCAGGCCCCGCCCATGCATGATGCAAGGGGCTGTTGACGGATGTGCTCCAGAAGTTTTCATCGCCGTAGATGTTGCTTTCGATGAAATTGAAGTGGAAAAGCGTATAGAAGTCAATGAGCTGATACAGAATGTGCTTTCTGCCGGTGGTGCGGTTTATTCGATTGGTCTCCGAATACGGTTCATAGTGCCTTATGAAGCCGCATTGCTCAAGTTCTTCCAGCGCAACGCTGAACGCTCCATTGTCAGCATGTTTGGTCTGTTGGATGAGTTCCATGCGGGTCATGCCCATGCGCTTTCGGGAGAGGGCGGTGACAATGGAAATATGGGCCGACGCCTTTCTGAAAATGGCATGGTAAAGGTTGGAGAATTCGTCCTTGAGTTCGGCTGTTGGCGAGAAGAACAGACGGTCCACATTTTGAGCAAGGCTCAGATGTTTCTGCATGGCAGATAGATAGAATGGAATGCCGCCAAGAATCATGTAGCATTCGGCAATCTCCATCCGTGAATAGCCAAAGCCATGGCTCTTGAAATACTCCTCGCATTCATGAAGGGTGAATGGCTCGAGCAGCATGTGATGGGTCAGGCGGTTATGTAGACCGCCTCTGCTATGAATGAGATTGTTGAGCATCCACGAAGTTGCTGAACCACAGACGATTAGCTTAACATCATCCCGAAGCGCCGCCCAACTGTTCCAGAAGTTCTCAAGGGCGGGAATGAAGCCGGATCTGGGCGTGTCCATCCATGGCATTTCATCGATGAAAATCACTTTCGGGCCGTCAGGAAGGGTTTCAAGATATTGCCCAAGGGCGTTGAAGGCCAAAATCCATGAGGAAAACAACGGCAGCTCCTCTTTTTTTGCATGTCGTTGCAGGGCAATGGAAAACGCAATAAGCTGACGCTGCAGGGACGCATCATGGGAACCGGTCATGTAAAATGCGAAATGGTCATGGGCCGCCTCGCGGATGAGGAATGTTTTGCCAACACGTCGCCGTCCATATACCGCCACGAATTCGGACCTAGAACTGGTCAGATATTCCCTTAATGTCCGTAACTCATTGTCTCTTCCAATGATAGGTTCCATTCTATGTTCCTCCTTCGCAACGTGGAAATGCCATAGAATATAACCTCTTCTGTCGTTTCCGCAAGTTTTGTTTTTATAATCAGCGGAAACGTCGAGAAATCTGCCGATTCCGCAGGTTTTGTTTTTATAATCAGCGGAAACGTTGAAAAATCTGCTGTTTCCGCAGGTTTTGTTTTTATAATCAGCGGAAACGGCAGTATAATCGACTATAAAGAATTCATAACCTGTTTGCCATCAGCAATTTATAGAACTTTTAGCTCATCTGGCGGCGGGCGTCGTCCTCGCAATTCTGCCGAATGCGGTGCCATGTCTCGCGGGCCTGTTCAGTGGGCTTGATGGGGCCAGTCACGCTGGGGCACGGTTTGTCCGCGCAGGGTCGCGCGGGATCCGGATTCCAGTCGTCATGGCGATATTTTTCGCGCATGCCGGGGTCATGGAGGTCCGGAATCTCAAAGGAATTGGCGCAATTGAGCGCGGAGCGATAGCCCTGAATGCCGATCATCGTCATGTCCACGGCCTTGTAGACGTCAATCAGCGGACGCTCCCCCGTGACGATGGCGCGCTTGAACCAATAGCTGGTGAAGTAGTCGCCGCCGCCATGTCCATGTTGTTGCGCATCAATATGTTCTGGCGGAAGATTCGGCATGTATTTCATGAAGTACGGATGGACGGGCGGCGTATCGACGAAATCGCCGCCCCAGCGGCTGACCCGCAGGTTGGAGTCGCCCTGATTCCATTCCATGACACCTTTGGAGCAGCAGATGCGGTAGCGCTGCCCATGGTCGCGTAACCCGCTCCAAGGCAGGATTTTCGTCACAGCGCCGTTGTTCATCTTGCAGAGCATGACGGACACGTCGTCGTTGACGCGAAGGCTTTCGTTCATTCCCGCGTCATCGGCGCAGCGCGGGACGACCATGGCGGTCACATATTCGGGGCGGGTGTCCGTAATCAGCATGACCGGCCCCATGGAATGGGTGCAGTAGTAAGTGGCGGGCAACCAGTTACGCCAATGGTCCTCGCGGGACGTCAGCTGGTCGATTTCATTTTTGGTCATTGGATGGACGTATTCCCCTTCGCCATAGCGGAACTCGCCCAGATCGCCGGTGGCGTACAGCCGTCGCATCTCCAGATTCTGCACCATGAAGGGATAGTTCTCCGCAAAGAAATAGACCAGGTTTGGCGCGGCCTCCACGGCCTCCACCAGCTCCACGGCCTCCGCCATGGTGAAGCACGCCATGCATTCGCTCATGACATGCTTTCCCGCTGCCAGAGCCTGCTTCACCGCCCACACGTGCTCCGTGGCGTAATTGGCCACCACAACGGCATCGATATCCGAGTCCAACATCTTCGCGTAATCCGTGAAGACCTTGCAATTCAAGCGTTTAGCGGCCAGCTTCCCGCAAAGTTCGTCGCGGTCGCACACGGCGGCGATCTCCATGCCGTTGGCTCTGGCCCCTTGGGCGAGAGACACCCCGCGCCCTCCGCCCAAAACGCCTATCTTCAGTTGCTTATCCATGAGTGAACTCCTGTATCTGTTTTGTTTTTGAAAAAAGTTTTTGGAAGCTCTTTATATATGACACGAACTATAATTGAACAAACTTCCGACTGCTATTTCCCCCAAACGACCGTCATGGCGGAGAGGGTCAGCCCTTGGCGGCCAGGGGGGAACGCAATGGCGTTCAACGGCTTCTCCGGATGCGGATTCGTCAGAATGGAGACGCGGCGGAGCGTTCCGTCGGCGGCTTGGACGGTTTCCGCATGGAAGTATTCGCGACGGTCACTGGCGGGGCCCCCATGCCATTCATGGTACACGGGTTGCGTATCCTCCGTGCCGTCTGCGTACTTCCATATGATGCTGCACAGCGTCGGATAGGTGAAATTCCGTTCCGTGAAGCTGACCTTGCCGAAATCCAGCGGAGGGATGTCGAAGATGGCGAGGACCTTGGCGGCCGTCCCATTGATTTTCCATGTATGCGCTCCTGCCTCCATGGACATGGCTTCGGCGGGGCGGAGGACAATTCCCTCCACGGTGGTGAGGGCCTCCGCCGTATCATCGCCGTAGAGAATCCGCTGATGCTCTTTGGCTATCCTCTTGATGGGGAAGTCGTTGTCATAGACGCGGCGGATCAGCTCCAGCCGATTGCGGTAGGACTGTCCGTCCTCCGGAAGGGTTCCGTTCCAAGCCAAATCCGCGAAATAGGGGGTGTTGTTCCATGAATCGACGCTGAACTGCATGGGGTTGCAGCCATTGCTGTAGAACCACAGGGTGTTGAAGAGCGCAGGGACCTTGGCCGCGAGGGCGCTGCGGAGGCCATTCTCCGCGTTGTGGTCGAAGCACATGACCGCCAGCGACTGGTCGTGGAAGCCGTTCTGATGATAGTAGTCCACGACGGACGGAAAGGCGTCCGGATTCTTCCCATAGTACCAGTTCATTATTTCTAAATTATTGTGATGCAACCATTTAACCATTGGATAGGTGGCCAGGTCCAGATCCATGCCCAAAATCTTCCGCATGGGGATGGAGAGCGGACGGTCGCCCCACATGACGGCCTTCACGCCGTGCTCCTTCAGATGGTCGGCAAGCGCGTTGAGCTGACGGGCGTACATCTCCTGAATGTGGAACGGCTGTGGCACGCAGGCGGGGCAGAGGCGGTCGCTTAGATAGATTTCGTCATAGGCGAGATGGAAGCGCTTGGGGTGGAAGGCCTCCAGCAGCTCGTCAATCATGCCGTACAGAATAGGAAGGAGCTCGTCGTTCTGGCCGGGGCAGAGCATGGAGTTGTCCCACGTAATTTCCTCCGCCTTGCGTTCACCGCTTTTTTCCCAAAACTTCAGGTGCTCCGGCGTGCGGAGGAACCAGCCGGAATGACCTCCAAGTTGCAGCAGGGGAATGACTTCTAGACCTTCTGCTTGGGCGTGTGCCCCCAAGGCGGCCAGTTTCTCCATCGGCCATTGGGTGATGGCGGTCTTAAGCTTCACGCTTTGGTAGGCCGGAAGCGCATCCAATTGCAGCACAACGACATTGTACTTCAGCTGGCCCAAGACGGAAAGATATTGCTTGGCGCTTTCGAAGGCCCCTTCGCTGTAGTAGGCATCGCAGATCATCTGATGCATGCCGCGGACGGCGAAAGCGGGACAGTCGAAAATCTGCATGAAGGGGATTTCGTAGGCGTCGTCTGTCAGTCGCACCAGCTGACGCAGCGTGCGGATGCCGTTGAGCAGGCCGATGGCATCCGCCCCCTTGAGTTTCACGCCCTCTTTGGAGACCCAAAGGGCATAGCCTTCTGGAGGAATTCCCACAGTCGATGTGGGATTGACGCCCTGCGTCCATATGCAGGCTCTCACCACGGGGTCGTCCACTTCCATGGGCGTCACGTCCGCGACTTCTCTGAAGAGGTCTGTCAACGCCTTTACCGCCGTGGAATCCGCCAGTTTCTGCGGACAGAAGAACTGCAGCCTCTGATTCAGCGGCAGTCTCAAAGTGCCGCCCGGATATTGGCAGGATCGCGGACGTGGCCACAGAACCGGCTCCGGCAGACGGACGGTGGTGGCGCAGCCAACGGCAAAAATGGCCGCCGCAATCAGCGCAAAAAACGTCTTCATATTCCCTTCTCCTAACCTCAAACCTCTAATTCCTAATTTCTAATTCCTAATTTCTAATTTCTAATTACCTCTTTCCTTCTCCCGCTTCGTGAATTCTCCAAGTGCCTGCCACACCGCCTCTTGCTGCGAATGGACGAGGATAAAGGCCGCCTCATGGATGATGGTGTAGTCATAATCCTCCCGCACCACATCCTTCAGATAATCGCGGACGGACTCCACAGGCGGATTCAGCCCGCTGCCGCCGTTTTTGGAAAGGGCATCGTTGAGGAAGAGGCCGATTTCCATCTTGTCCCGAGGGAATTTCTGCCGATAAGCCTGAAGGATGGACGGCGTCTCGGGCGTCATCCGAACATTTAGACTGGTGTGGATGCGATTCACAAGTCCTTCTCCTAGAATGACTTCTGGATCCATCTGGAAGAGGGAGCCAGCTGCGGTGTCTGAATCGATGAAATTGTACAGGCCGGCCTCCAATGTCACGGTGACGTGGGGGAAGCGGCGTTTCAGCTCCCGCAGGAAGGCCTCCATGCCCTCGCCGGCGATGCGCCGCAGGACGGTGTAGTCGCAGTCAGGGGCGCCTTTGTAGGAGACGGTGCATTGCGGCAAGTCGCCGAGCCGCTTTTCCTTTGGAAGGGGCGTGACGGTGACGGTCGCCTCCTCTCGCGGGTCGATTTGGGCGCGACGGCCCGTGCGGCGGAAATACTCCTCCGCGATGGGATGGTTGAAGCCGTAGACGTCCGCCAGCGCAGTCGCCCCGATGAACGGCGTGCAGTAAAAGCAGTGGAATCGCAACGCGCCCAGGTAGATGGAACGGAAACCCATCTCCACGAAGTCGGCGACGCGCTGCAGGAAATGCTCCCGCACTTCAGGGTAGTTGAAGCAGGGGACGCCAACCAGCTGGAAGTTGCCGCAGCGGCTCAGCTGAAAATACTCCGGATGTTCACGGAAGAACAGGTTGCGGCTGTTGGCGGGGTCTTCGTCCAACAGGCGGATATAGGGCATCAATTCCATATCCCTTTCCTGCGCAAGGGCTAACATCTTGCGGACTGGGTCGTATTCGCGAAGGCGGCGGGCCAGAAGGTCAAGATAGTTTCCCGTGCCGTCGTGACCGGCGGCGGACTGTCCGTCCACATTGGAGAATTTTGGGAAGCGGGCGGAGTCATAGAAGGCCTCGCCGTGGAAGAAGGCCTGGATGATGGCTCCGTCGAATCCGGCGGCCTTCATCTGGTCGAAGACGCGCTCCACTTGCTGCTCCGAGCCGTCGCCGGCCCAACAGAAATCGAGGTAGTCGATGTCCATGAAGGTTTTGCGAGGAGCGGCCTTCGAATTGGGTGCGACGGAAAAGGGTTGAGATTGCATATGTCGTTCTCTCTGTTTGAGTTAGTCCATGTGAAGCGCTTGCTTGACCACGGGAAGGATGGTTTGGAACATGCGATAGAAGCCCAAGTCATTGGGATGGCGGCCGTCCACCGTGCAGTAGTTCAGGCCATCCGGACCGAACATGATGTCCCCTGGAATGAAATAGACGTTCTTATCTCCTGCGGCGACGGCATTTTCATAGGTCTGGCGGATGATTTCCATGCGTTCGCCACCATGATTGGTATGGGGTCTGGAGAGGAAGATGACGGGCAGGTCGGGGTGGGCTTCGCGGATGATCTTGAAGAAGGGCTCATGGGTTTTTCGCAGATGCTCCGGCGTGGGGGCATTGTTGTCGTAGTCCATGACAAAGACGCTGGCGTCGATTTTGGCGATGGCGCGGGCCATGGCGGGCTCTCCCCTGCCGCTGGCGGAGAAGCCCAAGTTGACCTGCGGGGCATCCAATGCGCGGCAGATCATGGTGGTGAAGTTATTGGCGGGGCGGGAGGCGCAGCCGCCCTGGGTGATGGAGGAGCCGTAGAAGACGATGGGCTTCTGGATGCGCTGCGGCCGTGGCTCCTCGAATTTGGCTTCGGGAGCGACGCCGATCTCCAGGCTGTCCGTGCCTGAATAGAGTGGCAGATAGAGGATGTAGTCGCTCATGCCGTCGCGAATCCAGCCGCCGGCCATGGCGGTGCCGCCGTCGGGGCGGATGTTGCTCATGAAACGCTCTGTGCCATCGGCGCGGCGTTCATAGAGGTCATAGCCGGAGACACCGGTGGAGGCCATGTGAAACATGTACTTCATGGTTGGGGCAGAGGCTCTTATGGCGATAAAGGGCGAGTTGGTGCGGAAGAGCACGGCACCGCCGGTCTGACACCGCGCAAGCCGGAGGGCGCCTTTGTTGACGTCCGCCTCCGTCATGTCCGCCGGAAGGCGGTTCAGCGGCTGGTCCGGCGAGGTGCAGAAGGGGAAGCCCGTCACAAGAAAGGGAGGTTTCCTCACGTTGCCGAAACGGACGGGACGGCCGTCAAACTCCTCCTGCTTGAAGTTCGCGTCAATTTCCGTGATGTCCATGGCCTTGACGGCGCAGCAGAACGCCGCCATTAGGATTGCATTAATGAATGCAATATGTTTCATTGTCATGCCTTTCTTTGCAATGGTGTGAAGTAATGATTCAGAAGAAGTCCCCATAATCCACATTAATATATGGCTCAATTCCCTATGTGAGAAGGAAAGGGACAGCTTTTTATCCACAGAATACACGGAATAACCAGATGCGAACTGCCAATGGGCAATTCACGGTTCTTTAAGCCATTTGAAAAGAGCAATCGCGTTCTGCCGCGGAACGTGGCTGAACGCTTCTGGTTATTCAGAGTGTTCTGTGGCTTTATTGAAGATTGTCGATGGGGCGGATGACGTAGTCAAGAGGGGCGAGCTCCAGCTGCTGTCCGTCGGCGGCGGTGAAGCGAACGGGCTCTTTGGCGGTGTTGAGATAGATGGCGTACAGCTTGCCGTCCACGATACGTCCCTCCGCCTCAACGACATCGGGCAGCGGCGAGGGGATGGATGCCTGCTGGCCCCGCCAGATGGGGTATTCGGTGACGAAGGCGCCCAAAATCTGCGGCGCCTTGGCCCGCAGTTCAGCGGAGAGGGGCAGCTGTGCGAAGGTGCCCAACGCCACCGCGCCCTTGAGCAGTGCGGCGGCGCCCATGAACTTGAATTCCGCCGCTGTGGGTTCCCGTCCATAGAAATAGGCATGGCCGGTCTGCTGGAAATAGACGAAAGCCGTATCTCCATACTGCGTATAGGCTTCCACCATGGGGAGGAACTCGCGGATGTCGTAGTCGGGGATGGGATAGTGGTCGAAGCCGAGCATGTCCTGCTTCAGTGGACGGTTGATTTTGAAATTGCAGGTGTAGTTGATCCAGATGGGATGTTCCGTGTCGATGGCCTTGAGCAGCTCGTAGCCCTTCTGCGTGAATTCAATGCCGTTCCAGCCGTCGCTCGGTTCGTCGCAGACCAGCCATCCGGCCAGCGCGGGATGGCTCTTGAGATTTTTGACGACTCCCGCCATGTAGTCGTAATGGGAGGGATTGGCGTCGTGGTAGAGGAAGTTGCAGATGCCCTTGAGGCCCGCCTGGCCAAGGCGGTCAAGTGCCTCTTTGACGCCGTTTTCGCCCCATGCGGGCGGGTTGAGGAAGATGACGGCGTTGTAGCCCATGGCCTTGATCTGCGCCAGCACCTCCGGCTTGAAGGCGGTGGGATCCGGCTCGCACATCACGGCGATCAGCAGCTCCTTCGGCTGATAGGCCGTTTCCTTTAAAACTCTTGCGTAGGAGCAGTTTGCGCTTTTCGCAGCCACAATTTTACCCTGCTCTTTCACGGTGATGCGGCAGCCGGGGAAGTCCTCCGGAGCCTCCATGACGACTTTCGCCGTCTCGCCCGCCTTAAGGGTCAATTCCACCTCCTCCAGTTCGGTCCATGGTCCATTGGCGCTGCAGGTGGCGCGGGCCACGGTGAAGGTGCGGGCGATTTTGGCTAAGTTGCTGAGGGGGAAGGCGATGGAAGGCGTCGGCAGCTCGAATTCCGGATGGGGCTTGCCGATGCGCAGGGCGGCGGCGTTGGCGGCGTCCACGGGCAGGTTGCGAAGTCGGCTCCAGCGGTCCTGCTGCCCGAAGACGAAGAACGGCCACCGCGTGTCGGTGCTGACGCCCAGCTCGTTCTCAATGCAGTTCTCCCGTCCTGCCAGCCACTTCCAGTCTTTCAGAAGGGGCCTTTTGCCTCCGTCGTTGAAGGTGGCGAAGGGGAGGAACACGTCCGCCGTCCAGCTCTTGCCCGGCTCGAAGGTCGTCTTTGCTTCCCAAACGCCGTCCCAGAAGGTGTTTGCGCTGCGCAGATCCTGCACGTTGCCGTCTTCTGCGATGATGAATTGGCAGAGTGCGTCGCCGTCGCCTTGCGGGAAGAAGAAGAGCTGAATGTTGTCTGTGCCGGCCCACAGGTCGTTGTCCCGTCCATTGCTCTTTTTGGGAGCGAGTCGGGTGGCGGGGATGGCGTTGACGATGTGGAAGCGGAGGCCTTCGTCGTCGGCGGTCAGCGTGATGTCCGTGGGATGAGGCATGGCGGTGCCGTCCGGCTGAGTGAGGCGGAATTGGCGCGTGCCGCCGCCGTCGAAGTCGATGTCGCCGTTGACAGGAGCGGACTCCCGTGTGCGGAAGGGCGTGGCCTCCGTCCCTTCCTCCAATTGGGGCGAGTTGATGAAGATTCTGCCCCGCGCGAAGAACTGGATGGTGCCTGAATTGGCATCGTTGTCAATGGTGAAGCGATAGCGCTCCCATGACGCCGTCGGCGTGAAGGTGCGCTCCGCATTGCCGCCGATGTTCAGGACGATGACCACGGAACTATCTGGCTTGTCGGTCTTTAGATACACACTGAAGGTCTTTTTCCCTTTTGGGGCGCCGTTGATGCAGCTGAAGAAGGGAAGCGGATATTCGCCGCAGGCTTCGCTGTCCAGCAGGAAGCTGGCGACGCCGTCACGGGTGGCTTCGGGAGCCATGCGCCATCCCTTTTGGTATCCTTCGAAATTCTGGTACCAGAAGCCCCAATGGCTGGTGCCCCACCCCGTGGGGATGCCAGAAGGGGGCACGTCGGAGAAGTCCGCGTTCTTCAGATAGTTGAAGGGTTCGCCGCAAAGGGCGGAAATCAGGCCGCCCGCGATAGCAAGAATAGTTATAAGTCGTTTCATGGCAATGCCTTATATTTTTACTTGTTGGTGTTTTGCGGAAGCGCCTTCCAAATGGCGTCCGCGATGGCTTTCATGCCGCGGTCTCCCGGATGGATGGCGACGCCGTCATGCTGAAAACTGCGTTCGGAGCGCGCATAGTTCTCCTCTTTGGCAAGAGCGCGTATGTCCACATAGATTCCGCCGATGGCCTCACAGGCTTTCCGGAGCGGTTCGTCAATGGATTCACGAGGCCAGAAGGTGCTGCGGACGATGATATTCGGGCAGCCCGCCTCTTTGATGAACGTCAGGAATTCCGTGACCTTCTTTTGGAAAAGTTCCTGCATTTCAGGAGTTTCCGGATCGGGAACGTTTTCACCGATGGCGAGGATGAAGAGATCCGGCTTCATGTCCATGCATTTTTTCAAGCTGTCCAGAGATGCGATGTCGATAGTGGGGTACTCACGCTCGAAGGAGGCCACATTGCTGAAAAAGGCCTCAGGTGCGGTGCCGCCGTTGGCTTCCGTGAAATAGCGCAGGAGCAAGTGGCAGAAGTCCTTGTCCTGTGAGCTGGCGGCCATCCCCCAGTTTGCCACCCAGCCGATGTTGGGTGATGGATCAGAGTGGGTGATGCTGTTGCCAAGGACGGCGAAACGTTCGCATCGATGGGGCCGCAGGGTGCTGCAACTCATGGAAACCCAGGCAAGGCCAATGGTCAGGATGATGGAGTAAATTTTCATGGCGATTTCTTCTATTTGTTGATTATAAGTATGTTATGAGAAAACACAAAGATGCAAAAGGGATGGTGATCAGCATGTCAAGCAGCCGATTGGAACAATCAGCACGCCGTCACGGCGGCGATAGGCATAATTTCCCATGCCGGTAAGGACCATTTTGAAGGCGGGGCTTTTCATGCGCGTGGTGTCGATTCTGTCCTCCAGTTTCTTGAGCACGGTGGCCCCTTCCTCAATCCGCTTCTCGCCGCCGAGCTTGATTTCGACCAGCCCGTAGCTGCCATTGCGCAGATGAATGACGGCGTCGCACTCCAGGCCGAGGGCATCGCGGTAATGATAGACCTGGCCTTTGATGGCCTCCGCATAAACCCGCAGATCCCGGACGCAAAGGGTCTCGAACAGCAGCCCAAAGGTGTTGAGGTCGTTCAGAAGGTCCTTTGGCCCAAGCCCCAAAACGGCGGCGGCGATGGACGGATCGGCAAAATACCGCGTGTCGGACGTCCGGATGGCCGTCTTCAAGCGCAGATTGGGATTCCATGCCTCCATGTCCTCTATGACGAAGATCTTCTTCAAGGCGGTGACATAGGAATAGAGGGTGTCTTCATCCATGGAGGCATTGTCGTTGGCGATGATGTCCGCCCGGATAGCCGCGTTTGTGGCCTGCGCCCCCTGATGTCTGGCATATGCCTTCATCAGGCGGCTGGTTCGTCCGGGGTCTCTGGAGACGCCATCGACTCGGCTGATGTCTGAATGGATTACCGTATCGCAATAGTCGAAGGCCTGGTTCAAGGCGATGGATTCCCGCATGTCAATCGCCTTTGGCCAGCCGCCGCGGCAGACAAGAAACGCCAGCTGCTCAATGGTCATGTCGTTTGCCGCCGTGATCTCCTGTTGGCCGTTGAACAGTTCGGACAGCGACACGCCGCCATTGGACTCACCAGACTCAAACAGACTCATGGGCCGCATCTTCAGCCTGGAAAATCTGCCGGTGCCCGAATGGCGGATGTCCTTGGTCACTGGCGGCACGGCGGAGCCGGTCAGGATGAATTGACCCAATTCGTCCCGATGATCGACCTCAAATCGGACGGCATCCCACAATTTCGGCGCAAGCTGCCATTCGTCAATCAGCCGCGGAGCTTTGCCGGAAAGCAGCGTCTTGGGATGAAGCTCCGCCATTTCCAGATACTGCGCCGCCTGGTCGGGGTCTGACATGTACACGATGCTGTTGGCGAACTGCTCCGCCGAAGTCGTCTTACCGCACCACTTGGCGCCTTCGATGAGTACGGCACCCGCTCCTTCCAGTTTTTCGGCAAGAAGCACATCGGAAACTCGTTTCCTGTATTTTTTCATATTCATAATGGATCCCTCCGAACATCTAAATTTGACATGTTCCTACTATACCCCAAAAAAGGCGTTCTTCAAGCTCAATTCGGTAGTTTGTGGAAATTTCGTTCGGTAGTTTGTGGAGATTTCGTTCGGTGATTTATGGAGATTTCGTTCGGTAGTTTGTGGAGATTTCGTTCGGTGATTTATGGAGATTTCGTTCGGTGATTTGTGGAGATTTCGTTCGGTGATTTGTATGGATTTCGTTCGGTGGTTTGTGGGGATTTCGTTCGGTAGTTTGTGGAGATTTCGTTCGGTGGTTTGTGGAAAATCCACTGCCATAGGTAGCTTCTGGCTCTGCAAGCCTCTTCGCCGACGCCTTGCGTTTCACAGCAGGCTTCGCGGATCCACGTCCACCATGATGTCCACATCCTTTGGCGGCTTTCGGCGGACGGCCATCTGCCGCAGAATCGCGATGTTCTTTCGGGCGGTGCCGCCGCGCAGCAGAATCTGATAGCGGAAATAGGTTTTGACCTTGGAGAGGGGTGCAGGCATGGGGCCGATGACCTGCACGGACGGCTCCAGCTGCGGCTGCAGCTCCGCCATGAAGGCCTCGGCGGCCTGCGCGGCCAGTGACTCCTCCGGGCTGCGGAAATGCACAAGAATCATGTGGGAGACAGGAGGAAAGTCCAACATCTTCCGCGACGGCATCTCCTCGTTGTAGAAGGCCTTGAAATCCTGTTGGATAGCCGCCTGCAGGGCGAAGTGATAGGGGGTGTAGGTCTGCACGATGACATGGCCGGGGGAGTCTCCCCTTCCGGCGCGGCCCGCCACCTGCGTGATGAGCTGGAAGGTGCGCTCGCCGCTACGGAAATCCGGCAGATGGAGGGTGGAGTCCGCCTGAATGACGCCCACCAGCGTGACGTTGGGGAAATCCAGTCCCTTCGCGATCATCTGGGTTCCGATGAGAATGTGGATGCGGCCTGCGCGGAAGGCGTCCAGGACCTTGCTGTAGGATTCGCGGGCGGTCATGGTGTCGGAGTCCATGCGGGCCACGGTGGCACGGGGGAAGAGAGCCTGTGTGATGGCTTCGATCTTTTCTGTGCCCACGCCCGTGTAGCGGATCTCCTGACTGCCGCATTGGGGGCATTTTGTCGGCGCATCCAGTTGAGTTCCACAGAGATGGCAGATGAGCAAGCCTGCCTGTCGGTGATAGGTGTAGGCGTTGCTGCATTGGTCGCAGGTGGCGATGAAACCGCAGTCCGGACAGATCATCTGGGTGGCGTAGCCCCTGCGGTTGAGGAAGAGAATGGTCTGTTCTCCGCTATTTAACCTATTGGATATCAACTCCTTAAGACGTTTTGAGAACAGCTGGGACTGGCCGGTCATCGCGGCCTCCTGCGCCATGTCCACCAATTCCACGGTAGGCATCTGGCAGTTGTCGATGCGCTCTCGCATCTCCACGAGGCGGTATTTGCCCGTCTCGCAGTTGTAATAGGATTCAAGAGAAGGAGTTGCGGAGCCCAGAACGATGGTGGCCTTCTCCTTCTTGCCGCGCACGACGGCCACGTCCCGCGCGTTGTAGCGGGGGGACTCGTCCTGCTTGTAGCTGCCCTCGTGCTCTTCGTCCACGATGATCAGCCCCAGCTGGCGGAAGGGCGCGAAGATGGCGGAGCGGGCGCCGATGGCGATGCGGGAGCGGCCCTCGTTGATGCGAGTCCATTCATCGAAGCGTTCGCCATCGCTTAAGTTGCTGTGCAGCACGCTGATAAGGTCACCGAAACGGCGCCGGAAGCGTTCGCAGGTCTGGGGCGTCAGCGAGATTTCGGGCACAAGGACGATGGCCTCCCGCCCCAAATCCAGACAGTGGCGAATGGCCTGCAGATACAGCTCCGTCTTGCCGCTGGCGGTGACGCCGTGCACCAAAATGGTCTGCGCGTCCTGCGCGTCCAAGGAGCCGTTGATGACGGCAAGGGCGCCTTTCTGCCCTTCCGTCAAGGACTTAGGCATGTCGGGCAGGATGGTGTCATCGCGGAAAGGGTCTCGGCTGACGACCCGCTTGTCCTTGGTCAGCCATCCGTTGCGGACCAATGTGTTGACCACCCTGTCGCTGACGGCGGCCTTTTCCTTCAGCATGGCCAGCGGTAGCGCCCCCGACCGCTGAAGAGTTTGAATGGTCTTCTTCTGCTGTGGATTCAGCTTCTGGAAGGTTTCGTCGAAATTCGCCGCCTGACTCGTCAACGATATGAAAATTATCTGCTTATGGCGCATTTCGCCGGTGCGGACGACGGCAGGCAACAGCGTCGCCACCGCATGTTCGCGGGGGCAGCAGTAGTAGTCCGCCATCCAGTCGGCCAGCCAGAGCAGGCTTTCGGGAATCTGCTCCTTGTCGTCCTCTATGGCCAGCAGCGGCTTGATGTCGCCCTGATAGGATGTGGTCTCCTGAACCGAGACGACAAACCCCGACCTCTCGCTGCTGCCGAAGGAGACGCGGACGCGGCTGCCTGGACGGACACGCTGAGCGAGGGCCGGGGGTATCGCATAATCGAATCCCTGGTCTAACGACAGGTTGAAGACGACATGCGCAAAGGCCATGGACTATTTGTAGAGCGGATTCGCAAGAACATCATCCCCAAGGATTTCCGTCAGCGGATCCCACTCCTTGGAGGACAGTCCGAGCCAATTGCGGCGACGGAAGCCCTCCGCGTACTTGAACTTGCCGGAGCGGCTGCCAAGTTCCGCCATGAACTCCTGCATGGTCTTCTGATAGGCGTCCATGCCCTGGCTGACGTCCAGCCATTCCTTTTGGGATTTATGGCAGGTGAGCATGTCCCACTTCATCTGGAAGACTGGCTCCACATTGACGAAGATCTCCGGCTCCACCTTGCGGCGGAACGGATCCATAAGTCCGTGCGGCACAGAATGATAGACCACAATGTCATCTTGATAGGGCGGCCGCTTCGGGTTGCAGGGGGCATTCAGCATGCCCCTGCAGAAGGCGGCCGTCGCGGCGACGCGCTGGGAGTTCAGATGGTCCTCCATGTAGTCCTCCGGAGCCTGAGTCAGCACGATGGACGGCTGCACTTCGCGGATGACTCCAAGGACGCGGCTGATGATGTCCCAATTGTGGAAAATCTCCAGATCGTTGCAGACGGACGGATGCCAAATGGCCCCCGCCAGACGGCAGGCGTCCTGACATTCCTTCGCGCGGGTGGCGGCCGTGGCCTCCGCCGTTTCGGTGGCGGTGCCGCAGCAGCCGTTGGCGATGGTCATGTAGTGCATCTCCCAGCCGTGCTTCTTCAGCATCAGCATGGTGCCGATCATGGTGAACTCAATGTCATCCGGATGGGCGACTAACGCCAGAACTGCAGGTTTTTTGCTCATGATTAGTGCATCTCCACTTCACACTTGCCGATTCCGGGGCGGAAGAAGTTGAACTGGACGTTGGGATGGTCCGCCAGCAGGCTCATGGGCACCGCGGCATCCGGCAAGTGCTTGGAGATCATGAACGTGGAGAGGCGCATGCCGAAGGCGTTGTCATGGCAGCCGGCCTGCCAGATGGAGACCTTGTCGGCCTTCCAGGTTTCCTGCGGACCGACCGTGGCGGCCTGCGTGGGCACCAACGCGATGTTGCCGCCGCCGGAGGTGCGGGCGTTCTGCATGACCGTCATGGGGTGCAGATTGACGATGCGGGTGGTCAGCTGGCGGTACTCTTCGGGGGTCGGCGGGTTGTCGGCGTATTTGCCTTCGCGCTTCAGCGGGTCATTGAACGCCCAGTGCTTGGTGTCGCCCTGTCCGCCCTGCATGAGAAGGCAGTGGAACTGGTCGTAGGTCTTGCTGTAGGCCGCGAGGTCGCCCGTGGGGAAGTGCATGTTGCTCTCCGGCATGCGGAGTTCGGGGCGGATGCGGTTGAAGCACAACGCCTTGTCGCAGCGCGCGAAGGACAGCGGATGGTCCGTGCTGACGGCCTGGCCGTTCTCAACCCATTCGTCCATGCCCCAGAAGTGAGCGTCCAGTTTGGCCAAGTTCATGCCCGTGGCGTTGACGATCTGCGCCACCAGCGGCAGCTGTTCCGTGGGGCCGATGGGGCCGCAGACGCCGCAGGGATTGTCCGGAGTGGACTGCTTCCACGCTTCGATGTACTCAAGGGCCTCCGCCAGATAGAATTCCTCGATGGTGTCGTACATGACCACTTTGAAGCCGGGGCGGCTCAGCTGCGCCATGTCTTCCACCGTCAGCCGCGCCACATCGGCGACCAGCTCGTCGTCAATCGTCGTGTAATCCCACCAGTCAGGCGCTACAACACTGCGTTTTCTCATCTTCTGATACTCCTCTTTCATGTGTGAGTCTTGGCCGGATAACGGAATCCGGCCGGTTGAATGGCTTTTACGTTGCAAAAAAACAATGCGACAAGACAAACATAGTATGCTTTCCCCAAAGTTCAAGCGCGTTCGCCCCCCATTGCGCCAGTTCGACGGACACTTTGGAAAAACCCGCCGCATTTGCCTGTTCCCCTTCCCGCCTAATTCCTAATTCCAAATTCCTAATTTCTAATTTCAAATTCCTAATTTCTAATTCCTAATTCTCAATGGTTTCCGCGTTCACAAAGACCGCATTGGGCACAGCCGTTGCAGAATTCGCGGCCACCGCATTCACGGCAGTTTTGATGGCTGTACTGCGGCGTGTAGAGGCTTTCTTCGGAAAGTTCCATGCCCAGCAGATTGGTCAGACGGATTTTCAGGGGTTTCGCGATGTAGTTCATGCCAGACTTCCATGCTTGCTGGCTCTGCGCCAGCTTGCCGGGCAGACGGTAGGTCCGGCCGTCCTTCACAAGCACGGTGCCGGTCTCGAACCAGCCGAAATTCACGCCATGCTGCACGCATTCGGCGCGAAGCCGCTGCACCCACTCGAAATGGCAGGGGCGGGCGCCGTCATAGTTTTCACCGCCGGATATCACCTGCTCTATCTTCCCTGATTCCAGATATTTGGCCAAACTGACCGGCCCGATGAACGGGGCCACCATGACCCCTTTGTGACGAAAGGGCAAGTCCAGCAGGATGGGCACCCGCTGGTCCGCGCGGCGTTGGTTTTCCGCCGTCACGCTGAAGAACACATGCTCCCATCCGTTCCCCCATGTGCGGGGCAGATGGGCGGCAACCCTTTCGGGGCGTTTGGTCAGCAGGAAGAAGACCACATCGGGCCGCTGTGCGATGATGCGCCATGCGTCGTCACGCCAGGGATCCGCCTCCTCCAAAAAGAAGTCACTGGTCAGGCAGACGCGGAGACGCTCCCCGCTTTTGACCTTGTAGGCGCCGTGGCGATCCTTCTGGAGCGGATAGTCGAAGTTGTTGGTTTTGTAGATGTTGGAGCCGTCCTGGTCCCGCTGGGCGTCCAAAAAGAACATATAGCAGTTCTGACAGCCTTCGCTGACTTTTCGGCATCCATGCCATGGATTCCAGATGTCATGCATATAATATATTGATTATCAATTAGTTAATGATAAGGTAAAGACCGATGCCGCAGACCAGGACGCCTAAAATCTGATGGAAAGAGACATGTTCGTGATAGAGGAGTCCGCCGATGACCAGAAGCGCGATGGCCAGGCAGATGTTCGCCGTCAGCGCCCCCACACTGACCTTCCATCCCGCCCGATAGAGGAAGACATAGCCCGCCTCAAGGCCCACAATGGCCAGGGACAACACCCACGATGTCCAGTTGATTTTCGCAAGTTCCTCTCCGACATGGAGTTCTCGACTTCCCGCAAAAAACAGGACGGCGGCAAGAACCGCCCCCGCCAGATACGTCACCGTCAGGGACGCAAACGCATTTGTGTTGGACGGCATGGACTTGGTGCAGATGTTGTAGAAGCAGTTGGACGCCACAATCAGCGCCAACGGCCATATCATGTTCCACATGGACGTTTTCATTGCCCCTTTCCGTTTCGTTCCACATCAGAATGGTCCCCGAAGCATAGGCCCGATGACTGTTTTTCAACAGTGGTCGGTGTACTGTAGCGCAAAAACGGCTATTTTCAATTCGATGCAGGACTTGTCGAGAAGACCTTCCGCACCATCGCCCCACCATGTCATAATGAAATATAATGCATAAAAATGAATTGCTATAAATGAATAATATAACTGTTGCCGTAAGCGAGGCGAAAATGGCCGAAAACCGCTTGCGAACGGTGAAAAAAACGCCCTCTGTTTTTTACAATGACGCCGATACGGGCCGCAGAAGGCCCCTTCCTCGCATTTTGCATCCATTCAGGTATATTAAATGCCTCCCTTGACATATAGGGCCAAAAACGGCGTTTCTGAGAGTTTTGCCATTATTGCATTTTATTTCATTAAATTGCAATATCCGTTCTGGACGACGCCTCCGTCCATGACGCCTTCCTTCATGTCAAACGCCGTCGGGAATGCCACAAAGACAAGCGGTCAGCGGCAGACTGGGCATCATGAGCGGAGGCGGAGGGACTCCATCCCGAATCCGTGACGTGCTGTTTGACGGATTCAAGTCCATGATTTCAGCCTGCAACCTTCACATGCAACCGCGCGTTGCCTTGCAGGGGGAAGAGAAGTGGCTATATTTTAGATGTGCGCCCGCGCGGGCAGACGCGGCCGCGCCGTTTCCCTTCTGCCGTCTTCAGCCGCCTTTCCGCCATCATGCTCTCTTCCCTTCACATCCGAAATCTTGCTTTGGTTCAGGAACTGGACCTGGAGCTTTCCACTGGCCTGAACACGGTGACCGGGGAGACCGGCGCCGGCAAATCGCTGGTAATCGGTGCGATTCAATGGCTTGCGGGGGCGAGGGCTTCTGGCGGCGCCATCCGCAAAGGGGAAAAATCCTGCGAAGTCTCCGCCGTCCTCCGCATTCCGGAGGAATATGGAACCCTCATGGAAAAATGGCGGACATTCGCCGCCGAAAACGGCATCCCGAACGGTGACGACGAGCGGGAACTCCTTCTGCGACGGGTTGTTACGGAAAACGGCAGCCGGGCCTTCATCAACGGCGCCGCCGTCACCGTCGCCCTTTTGAAGGAATGCGGCGAATGGTTCTTTGACATCCATGGGCCCCACGACAACCAGGGGCTGCTTCAGCCGCTGCGCCAATTGGAGCTGTTGGACAGCTATGCGGGGACGGTGGAACTGGCCGCCGCCTGCGCCGCCTGCCATGGCCGTCTTCAGGAGACGAAGGCGGAGATCGCGCGGCTCAGACAGGAGGGGCTTGCGCCAGAGGACCAGGCGCTTCTCGCCCACCAGCTGCGGGAGATTGAAGACGCGGCGCTGCAGCCTGACGAGGAGAAGGAGCTCATCGCCCGCCATCGCGTCGCCTCCAACGCGCGGCGTGTGCTTGACATCTGTCAAAGCCTCCGCAATGGCCTGTGCGACGGCGAGAATTCCCTTCAGGAGCAGATTTCCGCCCTGCTGCGGCAGCTCCATGAACTTGCGCAAATCGACCCGAAGGCGGGAAATGACTTCACCGAAATGTTGGAGGGCATTTATGAACAGGTTCAGGAGGCGGCGGTCTCCGTCTCCGACTATGGCGAGAACCTGGAGCTGGACGAAGAGGAGCTGCGCTCTTTGGAGGAGCGCATGGACCTCATCGCCCGCCTGAAGCGAAAATATGGCGGCAGTGTGGAGGAAGTCATCGCCACGGGAAGGCGGCTGCGCTCCCGTCTGGAGGCCGCCAAGAACATGGGTGGACGGCTCACGGAACTCCGTGACACCGTGAAACAGCTGGAGACGGAGCTGCGGGAGCGCTGCGGGGACCTGACGACGCGCCGCCGCGCCCAGGCGGACCGACTGGCGGCCGCCATCACCGCCAAGCTGCTGCATCTTGGCTTCGCGAAGGCCGTCTTCGCCATCCAGATGGAGGCGGCGGAGCCGGGCCCCCATGGGGCGGACGCCGTGGAGTTCCTCTTCGCCCCCAACGCGGGGGAGGACAGCCAGCCGCTTCGGGCCATTGCCAGCAGCGGCGAAATCGCGCGGGTCATGTTGGCGCTGAAGACCGTGCTGCGGGATGCGGATCCGGTTCCCGTGCTGGTCTTTGACGAAATCGACGCGAACGTGGGCGGACGGGTGGCCGTCGCCGTCGCGGAGGAGCTGACGGCAGTGGGGGAGCACCATCAGGTGTTCTGCATCACGCATCTGCCGCAGATCGCCGCCGCGGGACGGCAGCACTACCGCGTCTCCAAAAGTGTCCACGATGGCCGAACATTTACACAAGTTTCTCTCCTGCAAGGAGATAGTAGACTTTCTGAGCTGGTCCGCATGTTGGGGGCGGACGAGGGGTCGCCAGCGGCGACGGAACATGCGCGGAGCCTGCTCAAGGCGGCCGCCCACAAGGAGCATGACAAGGGAGAAAAGAACGGATGAGAACCCGATTATGGATAATTGGCCTCTGCCTGACGGCGGTGACATGGCTTGCCGGCTGCGCTCCGGGGCTGGACGCCTCGGAAAAGCAGACGGCCATCATCGCGCTGCAGGAGGGGGACTACGCCACCGCCGGCGTCCACGCGGACCGCTATCTGCGGCAGAATCCCGATGATGTGGACGCGCTGCTGTTGAGCAGCCTCTGCCTGGCCCGCACGGCATCGGACATGGGCGGCGTCAACAAAGCGGCCTATAACCTGGAGCGGGCCACCAACCTGGCCCCGAAGCGCTTTGACGCATGGTATCTCTATGGCTGGCTCCTCTATGAAAATGGAAAGTACACGGAGGCGCTGACGGCGCTGGACAAGGCGGAAAACGTCATGCCCTCCAGCCTGGACATCAACAGCCCCGCCCGAGCCAACCTCTACATGATGATCGGCGTCAGCTGCGCCCACAACAATCTGCCCCGCGGCTTCAGCTATCTGCAGGCGCTGCGGCGTTTCGAGCAGTTCCGCAGCCGCCCCGAAGTCTACAACAGCCTGGCCATCCTCTGCCTGAAACAGGGGGACAGCGCCCAGGCCCTCACATGGCTGCTGGAGGGAGAGAAGATGACTCCCGAAAACAGCGACCTGCTGCGCAACATCGCCGTCATCTACGACATCTATCTGAACAATCCGGTTCTGGCCCGTCGCTTCTACGTCCGCTGTCTGGGCAGCCTGCCGCCGGAGAAGGCCGGCGTCACGGGAGCCCAAATCCGCAACCGCCTGCAGCAGCTGCAGTGACAAGGAGCGCCCATGCCCCGCATTCCCGACACGTTCATACAAGATCTCAAGGACAAGGCGGACATTGTGGAGATCATCGGCGCCTTCGTGCCGCTAAAGCGGCGGGGTTCCGACTTTTGGGGCTGCTGTCCCTTCCATCAGGAGAAGACCCCCTCTTTCAAGGTGAGCCCCCAACGCCAAAACTACTATTGCTTCGGCTGCAAGAAGAGCGGAAATGTCTTCCATTTCGTGGAGGACATGATCAACACGGACTTCATCGGCGCCATCCACTGGCTGGCGGACCGGCTGAATCTGGATGTGCCTGAAGAGGACGGCGCCGACACGGACCAGGGGGAGGCCGCCCGCCGCCGCCAGCTGAAGGAGACGGGGCTTCGGCTGCTGAAGGAGGCCGCCGCATGGTACACGCAGCGGCTGAACGATCCGGCGGCCCAGCCCGCGCGGGACTATCTGGCGCGACGCGGCCTTGACGTGGAGACCGTCAACCGTTTCGGCCTCGGCTATTCCCTTCCCGAATGGAGGGCGTTAATCCAATGGGCCATGGGCAACGGCTACACGGAGGAGCATCTGGAGGCCACCGGTCTTGTCATCCGCAAGGAGGACACGGGCCGCCTCTACGATCGTTTCCGCGGTCGGCTCATGTTTCCTATCCGCGACGAATTGGGGCGGGTGGCCGGATTCAGCGCCCGCCTGCTGGATGCGGAGGCCAAAGAGGCGAAATACGTCAACAGTCCGGAGTCCATGTTCTTCCAGAAGGGCAGCATTCTCTACGGGTTGGATTTTGCCCGCCAAGCCATGAAACAGACGGACAAGGCTCTGGTCTGCGAGGGCCAGCTGGACGTCATCGCCTGTCACCGCGCGGGGCTGACTCATGCGGTAGCCGCTCAGGGGACGGCATTTACGGAACACCATGCGCGGTTGCTGAAGCGCTCCACGGGCAATGTGGTCCTCGCCTTCGATGCGGACACCGCCGGCGAAAAGGCCGCCCGCCGCACCATCGGCGTCCTTCATGCCGCTGGCCTGAGCGTCGATGTGGTGACCTTGCCCGCCGGAGAGGATCCAGACAGCATCTTCCGAACCCGCGGCGCCGCGGCGCTGACGGCGGTCATGGCGGCTACCCAGCCTGCTCTCGCCTATCTGCTGCAGGCGGACATGGGCCGTTACAACGTGTCCCGTCCGGAGCAGAAGAGCTTGGTGGTGAATGATTTGCTTAACGCGATCATGCCGCTTCCCGACCCTGTGGCCCGCGCGGGCCATTGCCAATGGCTGGCGGAACAGCTGAAGCTTCCCGAATCCTCCATCTACGACGCGCTGAAGCGGCTGGAGGCCGGCCAACAGCACGCATGGCAGACGCCGACGGAACGTGGGGGCGACGGCATCGCCGTCAATCCGGCTCCGGGCCCCGGCGGGATGCCCGTGTTTTCGCCGCCGCCCATGAACGGCGGTCGGCTGGAGGCCGCCATGGCGGAGCTTCTGGATCTGATTCTCCACAACGAGGCCTGCGCCAAACGGCTGGCTGCCCATTCGGAAATACAGAAGTTGTTGCCGGACAATAACTTAGGAAAAGCCATCGTCCAAGTGCTTGCGGCGGTGGATTTGGATGAATGGGCCGATGCGGAGGCCATGCTCTCCGGAGATGAGCTGATTCGGGACCCCGCCGTGGGCAAAGTGTTGGCAGACCCGCACTTCCGATCGGTCAGCCCGGACAATGCGGACGAACAGGAACGGCAGGAACAGGCCTTTGAGGACTGCGAACGCTGCTTCCTGCTGGAAGGCGTCAACCGTCAGATTCAGGAGAAGCAGCGGGAACTGGCCACGGCGGCGGATGCGGAGTCGGTTCGCCGCATTCAGGGCGAATTGGTGGAATTGATGCGCCAAAAGGCGAAACTGAAATAGGACAACAGGTGGCAGACATGGCAAACAGCGGAAATCTGAACACAAATTCGATGGCGACGAACAACGGCATTCTGGGCGGCTCCCAACGGACCATTCCGTCGGTGGCCACGGTTACGGCGGCCATGGCGACCGTCAAGCCGTCAACCGCGACCACGACTGCGGCGACCGTCGCTTCGGCCATGAGCGGAAAGGACGGCTGGCTGAAAGGCTGGCCCAAATTGGCGGGGGCGGCGGCGCTGGCTGCGGATCAGCGACTGTCGCTGCTCAACGACTTTCTGCACAGGGCGCGGGAAACCGGCTGCAGCGACGTGCATCTGTCCGCCGGCGCCCTTCCCTTTGTCCGCCGCTACAAGATCATTCATCTGCTTGCTGACCAGGAAGTGCTCAGCAAGGAGGATTCGGAGGCGCTCAACCTGGCTCCATTGACGCCGCTCCAGCTCGAAAAGTACGAGAAGACGCTGGACTTCGACTACAGCTACAACATCACCACGGACGACCGCTACCGCACCAACTTGCTGCAGCAGCGGCTGGGCATTTCGGGAAGCTACCGCCTCATTGACACACACATCCGCAGCATCCGCGAGCTGGGCTTCAAACAGCCGGAAGTAGTGGAGAAGATGACAACGCACAACCAGGGCCTGATTCTCATCACGGGCCCAGCCGGCTGCGGCAAATCCGCCACCATGTCCGCCATGGTGGACTACCTGAACCAGACGCGCCATGACCATATCATCACCGTGGAGGACCCCATCGAGGTCGTGCATATCCCCAAGGGCTGCAACATCACCCAACGGGAGCTCAATGTGCACACCCGCTCCTTCGGCAACGCCCTGCGCGCTGCCCTCCGCGAGGACCCGGACATCATCGTCATCGGTGAATTGCGGGATCTGGAGACCATCGAGATGGCCATCCACTCCTCCGAGACGGGGCATCTGGTCATTGGCACCCTGCACACCAACAGCGCGGCGGACACCATGAACCGCATTCTGGACGTCTTCCCCCACAATCAGCAGGCGCAGATCCGCGCCATGTTGGCGGAGAGCCTGAAGGGGGTCATCTGTCAGCAGCTGGTGCCCAACAAGGATGAAAACGGCGTGGTGCTGGCGGCGGAGATCATGATCGGCAATCTGGCCGTCTCCAATCTGATTCGGGAGGGAAAGACCTTCCAGATCGAGTCCACCATCCAGACCAGCAAGAACATTGGCATGGTCACCATGGAGCAGAGCCATTTCGATTTGTACATGGCGGGGCGTCGCAGCTATGAGCAGACGCTTCCGCTCATCAAGAACCGGGACCTGATTCGTCAGATGCAGATTCAGGAGGCCCAACGGCTCAGCGGCCAATCGAATTCGCAACAAACTGCAACGCAACAAGTAGCGACACATGGCGCTGGCCATGCCACGCCTCCTCCGCCACTGTCTCCGTCGCCCCTTTCTGCTCCCAAGCCCCCTCCGCCGCTGCCTAAATCCTCCGAAGAGCCGCCCAAAAAGCGGTTTGGATGGTTCTGAGGGGCAGAACGCGAAATATTACTTTTCACGTTCCGCGCCTCATGCCTCATGTCCCGTCGCTCTTAAGTGGCGGTGCGCATCCATTTATTCTATGTGTTCAGTGGATAATACCCCCTTATGGCACATGGAATTGAATAAAAATGCATTAATATGAATGCGTTTAATGAATACTCCAAATGGGTTGCCAAAAGGCTGAAAAACCACGAAAATTGTGTCCGAAGGAGGCAAAAATGCCCCCTGTTTTTCGAGCATATGCCCTTTTTAGGGCCCCACGATGCCCTTCCTTGCGTCATAGGGGCAATCCTGTATATTAATACCTCCCCTTGTCGATGGCCCGAAATAGGGGTACTTGGGGGCCTCTGACTATCTTTGCATTTTGTTTCATTATCTTGCAGTATAACGCAAAAAAAACAGCGGTTCAGAGCTGGCACAAACACGTTTCCTTTGATCAGTGCTCCCGCTGGCGGCGGGCTTGGAGTTGGATGGCCGCTCGTTGCAGGCGCGTCATAAGTCGTTTTTGTTCAAGATCTTCCGGCGGCGCGGCAACGGGATGGGGGACGTGTTCCCGATTCACCGTCACCTTGGGCAGGATGATGATGCCGTCGCAAAGGGCGGTCAGCAGGCTTTCCGTGCAGCGGACGGATGCGTCGGAGACCACCAGCAGCTCCTCCAGCGCCTCATCTTTCACCACGCCGGGGGGCATGGCGGGGACGCAGGCGGGGCAGCCGCCGCGGCAGGGGCATTCCCGCAGGACCGAACGGCACAGCTCCAACGCCTCCGGCAGCCGCTCGTAGATCTTCTCCGCATAGCCCACGCCGCCCTCATGGGTGTCGTAGAGATAGAGGGCGCTGGTGAAGCGGTCGCCGGTCATGTCCACGAGAGCCACATCTGTATCAATGTCAGAAATATCTGCCATGCAAAGACTTGGAGAAGTTCGTCGGAGCAAGTAGGCCAAACCGAAGAAGGCCGCCCCCAGCCAGCGTTTGTCTTGGGCATCCACGGCGTTCAGCCAGGCAGGCGGCGGTTGGATGGAGAAGCCGGTACTGTCATATTCGAAGGCGGGCAGGGTAATGGGGCCATAGCCGATGTTCTCAAAGGTGCGCTCCCGTATCTTCTTGTAGAGCTTGGGCTGCTGGTTCACATGGACGGCGCCGAATTTCACGGGGGCGGTCTGCTGCTCCTTGCTTTCATACTGCTCGGTCATGTCCAGCCGGTTCTCCCACGAGGCCTCCGTGAAGTAGTCCACATTGACCTCCTCCACCTGGCAGAGTTTGCGCTCCAGATCCAGGTCGCGGGACATGTAGCGGCGGCCGAGATGTTGGTAAATGGCGTCTTTGTAGAGAGTTCCGCGGGCACCGATGGGATCGATCTCCCCAATGACCTCCGTTCCGCAGTAGATTTGGATATTGTAGTCCGTCATGCCTCGCAGATTGACGCCGCGGGCGGGATAGTCGCTCAGCGCGTAGCGCAGACCGCCATGCCATGGTTTCAGGGTGCCGTTTTCCTGCAGGATTTGGGCGGCGGCAAGGGCGGCGGGGCTGCTGAAATAGGGGTCGTTCGGAGACAGGGGGTACTCTTGGGCGGCGCAGGGCAGGTGCTGCAGGACGATGTAGGGGTTGTCCGCGTTCAGCCATGCCTGTTCCACGGGGGAGCCCGTGATGAATTCGTGATGGTTGACCAGATATTGGTCGATGGGGGTGTCTTTGGCCAGATAGATGATAACGGCGCGGGACTGGCCGCGGCCGACCCGTCCAGCCTGTTGCCAGAAGCTGGCCAAGGTGCCCGGATGGCCGGAGAGGATGCACAAGTCCAGCCCGCCGATGTCGATGCCAAGCTCTAACGCATTGGTGCTGATGATGGTACGAAGACGGCCCTCAAACAGGTCCCGCTCCAGTTGCCGCCGTTCATTGGGCAGCAGGCCACCCCGATAGGGCTTGACGCAGCTCTTCAGATAGGCGTAGCGGCCGTCGATGACCGCGCCGTACAGCCGCTCCACCTCCTGGCGGGCACGGCAGAAGCAGATGGTGCGGATGCCCTGCTCCGAGGCTTTCCGCAGCAGCGGCACGGACAGGGAGCGGGTCCCTTTGCGGAACAGAACCCCTTCCTCCGACTCCACCGTGGGCGGGTTGATGCAGTACAGCAGACGTTCGGGGCGGGGGGCGCCGTCGTTGTCCACCACGGTCACGGGACGGCCGATAAGGGCGGCCACGTGCTCGCCTGGGTTGCCCACGGTGGCCGAACAGCAGACGAAGGCGGGATGGGAGCCGGCAAGCTCCGCCGCCCGCAGCAGCCGTCGGAACACGTTGGCCACATGGGAGCCAAAACTGCCGCGATAGCTATGAACCTCATCCACAACAATATAGCGCAGCCGTGACAAGAAGACGCGCCAGCTCCGCATCTGGTTGGGCAGGATGCCTGAATGCAGCATGTCCGGATTGGTGATGACAAAATCCGCATTGCGCTGCAGCATTCGCCGCATCTCCGTCGGCGTGTCGCCGTCAAAGGTTCCCAACCGCTTCTCATCGGACACCGCCCGCAGCATCTTCGCTAACGTTCCCTCCTGGTCGCGGGACAGGGCCTTGGTGGGATACAGCAGCAGCACGGAGAAGCGAGCAGGTGACGCAAGATATTCCTGCAGAATGGGTAACAGAAAAGACAGCGTCTTGCCGCTGGCGGTGCGGGAGACCAATGCCACATCGTGGTTGGCGCGAATCTCCCCATAGGCAGTGGCTTGATGGGAATAGAGGCGGGTAACTCCCTGTTCCTCCAGAACCTGCCTCAATTCCGGCGCCAAATCCGGCGGCAAGGGGGAAAACTGCCCTTCGCTGGCCGGCAAAACCACTTTCGCCGTGATGTTCTGGGCAAATTCCCGCTCTAGATATTCGATAAATGCATTCATTGCATTCCTTAAATGAAAGGATATAGTATGGCCAACATCGCCTGAAAAAGCTCTTTAACCACAGAATACACGGAATACACGAATGCGAACGGCCGTTTGCGGTCCTTTTATGGCATTCGAAAAGAACAAACTTCGCGTTCTGTGTGCTCTGTGGACAATAAACATCCCTTATGGGAAACCGAATGTTCACTTATAAAAGATAGTCGGTTTTTGCAGTTTTGCCAGAGGAGACAGCTCATCTTGCGCATTTTTGAAAAAATTCGTTCATGGAATCGGAGGCGGAGGCGCTTTCATTGGCTTCGTGCCGCCCATCTTCGGCTGGGCCGCCGCGGGGAACATCTGGCGGCGGTGGCCCTGCAGGAACTGGGGCTGGACATCCTCTGCCGCAATTTCCGCGGCTCCCAAGGGGAATTGGACATTGTGGCGCGGGATGGCACCACCCTCTGCTTCGTGGAGGTCAAAACCCGCCATCGTTCCCTCCGCTCCCGTCCGGCGGAGGCGGTGACGGAATCCAAACGGCGGCATCTGTTCCGGACGGCGGCTCAATACCGCCATCAGCTGGGCAATCCGCCCCTCGTCTACCGCTATGACATTGTGGAAGTGGTCTTTGATAATGGCAAATTATTGGAACTAATATATTTGCGAAATGCGTTCAGTGAAGAATTAGAAATTAGGAATTAGGAATGAGGAATTTGTTGGAGTGCCTTTTGCCGCTATCGCGGGAAGAAGGAGTAGCTTTTTGGGGGCTGCCGCACGATGATGAAATAGACGACGCCGACGATCATGAAGAGCAAGGCGCCGAGAATGTCCCCCGCGATGATTCCGATGGCCATGGGGCGCAGTTTCAGCACCAGTTTGTTGCCGCCGAAGCGGAGAGAGAGCTTTTTGATGAGCCATCCGAGGAAGAAGGGGTGGGTGAAGAAGTGGAGGGGCGTGGTGCACCATACCAAGAAGATGAGAGGATGGAGGGCCCACCAGCGGACATGGAGCCGCAGATAGTTCAGCAGGAAGACACCCACAATGCCCACGCCGGCCGCCCAACAGAAGAGGGGCTCCGGCCGCATGGCGCAAATCTGCTGCCAGGCGGTGAGCTTTTCGGACTTCTCCAAAAGGCCGGAGGCCTGCAGCTTGAGATAGGGCGGTTCGCTGGCGCGGATGGCCAACGTGGGTAGCCGGTAATAGGACCATTCGGGGTATTCGGTGCGGGTGCCTGCGTCGTAGGAGGCGATGATGCCGACGGCCACGCAGACGACGATGCCCACCAGATAGAGCCATACGGTGGAGTGGGTCATGCCTGTCAGACTGGTTTTGGTGCGGTCGCCAAGCTTTAAGCCATTGGTGATGTAGGGCATAAGAGCCTGAGCTTGGTCGATGCAGCAGATGGCGCAGATGAGGGTGGCGATGAAGATGCCCTTTGGGGTGATGGCGTAGCTGCCGAACAGCACCATGAGGATGCCGAAGGGCTGCCAGCCGGGCTGGATGAAGAACAGGCCGGTCTCCGCGCTGATGCGGGCCACGATGAGAAAGGTCATCAGCATCAGAATGACGTTGCCGACGGCGATGGGCCAGCTCAGCCCCATCCGCATGCTCAGGACGCAGAGGCCGATGGTGGAGAGCAGCAGCAGGCGGACGGACTGGACCGCATGGGGCTCCAGACTTTGCATCTTACGTGGCAGACGGAAGTTCCAGAAGGCGGCGCGGGTCAGGTTCCAATAGTAGTGTCGGCCGGAGTAGATGAGCATCAGCGTGAAGGCGATGTAGGCGCCGGCGCGGGTCCAGGCCACATAGCCGCCGATGTCATAGTCGCAGTAGAGGTCTACGCCGTAGGAGACCAAAAAGGCGCTGAAGACGCACCATGTCAGCTGGGTGACGCCGAGGCTGAGGGAGATGTCCGACGGCAGGAAGAAGGCGATGGCGGTGGCCAGAGGGAAGATGCGGTAGCTGAGGATGGAGTCCACGCTGGGGATGCGGTAGAGGAAGGGCCATCGACTGGCGAAGGGATAGAAGGAATGCCACATGTTGACGGGGACCACATAGTCTGGAAACCATTGAAAGAGACCGTTGTTGACGCGGATGATGAAACAGGTCAGCAATCCCGTGAGGAACATGGGGTTACGGAGGGTGCGGTTGTACAGCAGCCCCTTGTCCTGCTCAATCAGGGCGCCGGTGAATTCGGCGATGGGATATTGGAGATGCTCATAGTCGGACCATTGGCGATGGACGATGAGGGCCATGGCGGCCATGGCAATGGTGGTGAGGAACATGAAGGGGGCCCAGGTCACCAGCGGCGGAATCCACTGCCGCCAGGGGACGCGGTTCCATTCTGTCTGAAGCCACGCCCATAGGCCGGCGGGCTTGTTGGCGGTGGGCTCGCAGCCTGTGATGAAGCCGTTGATGACCACATCGTGGGGTTCTGGCGTGACCAATGTGCCTTTGGGGAACCAGTCGATGACCTCCCGCTTCTTCCAGCCGGGATTCAGCTGAACCCAATGGTGGGGCAGGGTGACGATTTGGGTGAACTGCTCCATCAGCGCACGGCCCGGAATGCCGCTGGCGCTGCTCGTGATGATGAAGAACAGCGCCAGCTCCGACGGACTGAACATCCAACGGCGTTTCAGCTTGCCCAGCAAGGGGTTAAGGATCACCGCCACCAAAAACAGGGCCCCGATGATGATGATGGGGAGCTGATGGCCGTTGTTGGTCCGCTCCAGACGAAGGACATGGTCGTTGATGAAGCCAAGGGAGCAGATGGCCAGAACGGCGAGAGTGCTGATGAACAGGGCGCGTTTCGTCATGGCGCAGCGGCTTCAGGGTTTGGTAGAGGTGGCTTTGGTGCGCTTCTTCAGCACACGGCTTTCAATGGAGACATCGTTGGAGACGACGGGCCGGTCATTTTTGTCGCCTTTGAACTGATAGGTCTTTTCGGAGACCAAAGAGACGTCTCCCGCCGTCTCCCGTGTCTTCAGTCCCACCATGTCATTGGTGACCAGCCCCGCCGTCAGGACCGTGGGATGCACATCCCATGTCTTCCACAGCGCCTCCAGCTTGTCCTGCAGCGCCTTATGCTCCGGATACTGGCCGTCTCCAAGGGCCATAAGCTCCTCCCGAAGGGCGAGCAGAGAGAAAATCTGGGTGGTCTGGCCGCCGAGGTCAAAGCCAAAGGCCTCCACGTTGTCGCGGAAGAAGCCAATGTAGCTTTCCGGCGATGCCATGGCGTGGGCTGCGGCCAAGTCCATGTAGCCGGAGGTCTGATAGAGGATGAAGGGCAGGGCCCCCTGAAAGGCCTCCTTCGCCTCCGCCGTCTTCCCGATTTTGCGGAACCAGCTGGACGCTTTCATCAGAAGCAGTGAAAACTCCGCCGCCGTCGTGCAGCTGGGCAGGCGGACGGGGGAGCCGAAGAGGTCGGGGAAGAGGGGATTCAGATTGGCGCTCACGGGAGCCAGCAGGGAGAGGCGCGTCATCTGCTCCCGATTGTCGCTGCCTCGGCTGTAGTGCTGCGACAGCGCTTCCGCCAGCCATGGGGTCATTTGGACCTCCTCAATGGAGAGGGTGCGCAGACGGTTTTCCAGAAACTCCTCCAGAACGGAGTCCGCAATCAGCTGGAATTCGCCGTTGTGGAGTTGGCGGGACACCTCCTGAACCGCCGTGATGGCGATGGCCTCCGCCTCCACTTCGCCGTAGAGGCTGATTTCCTCTTCCGTGTAGGGCTGGCCGGATGGAAAGTGCCGTGCCTGAACGAAGCCCAGTCCCTCCTGATATTGGGCGAGCACGTAGCGGGCGAGGGCGAAGCGGGCGGCGTCGAACTCCGTGGTCTTGCGGACGCGGGCCATGGCGGAGAGGGCCAGGCAGGCCATGGCGTTTGTCCGCAGCTTGGCGATGGGGCGGGGGTCTTGGGAGCTGCCTTCTGGAAGGGGCTCCGGCTCGGTCAGGACGCTGTTCTCCGAATTTTCACCTAGCTTGACGATGCTCCGCATGAGGGCGCGGGTCACGAAGAGCGCTGTGTCCGAATAGGTTGCGTCTTGGGTGACTTCAGAGAGGCGGGCCAACGCCAGAACCAGCTCCGCCAACATGGCGGGCTCTTCCTTCTCCTTTGCGGAGAAGAACCATTCAGGGAAGGGCCGCAGAAACTGGCCGTTCTCCTTGTCGATGTTGGCGCAGAGCTGTTTGCCGCAGGCGGTGGCCATGGCGAGACACTGCTCCGGAAGGGGCAGTGCGGGTTTGGAGTGAGTCCGATAAAGGCGCTTGGCGGGGCCTCCTTCGGTGAAATAGGAGTCGCATTCGAAAAGGCAAATGCGCTGACCCCCCTCCGCGTTGGCCACTTTCATCCAGGCCTGAAGGGCGCCCAAGTTGAAGGTCTCCGCGATGATGTTGCCCACCTGCACCTTGTTCAGGGTATGGGAGTCGGTCATCATGAACCGGCCGGAGAGCTGGGCGGGAGTGAAGGCGTAGCCCACGTCCGGCCCGAAGGCGAGGCCTGCGAGGGAGGTCATGGCGATGATGGAGCTGTCCGGAGAGAAGTTCACGGCGGGTTGGGCGGCCTGAACGATGTCCAGCCGGAGCCAGTTCCAGGCGGCGGGGTCCGCCAGTCGCTCCTTTTGGGCCTTGGTGACGGGCAGGTTCTTCGCCTTCGTGTCGCGAATGTTGGCCTCGGCCTCCTTCTTGGCCTCCACGGCGTAGACCTTTTCGTTGGCCAGCAGGATGTCCATCACGTTGGCCCAGGCGGTGGCGAAGCTGTAACCTGTTCCAAAATAAGTTCTTCCGGGCCAGGACATGCCGCCGATGGAGACGAAGATGACGCGGGGTTTGTGCTCCTCCGGCGCCAAGGCCGTCAGCTCCTTCAGGGACAGACCGGATTTCAACCCCGCGTAGGTCTTCTGCGCCAGCTCCCCAAGTGCCGCCTCGCTGAGCGCGGTGGCCTCCGTGACATGGTCAAACCACGGGGTATCCGGCATGGGCCCCGTCTGGGCGATGACGGAAACGGCCACGGCAAACAATAGGGCGGTCAGTCGGAGAATATGCTTCATGTTGTTGAAATCCAAGGGGATAGAAGTTGAAACTGCAGTGGAGCCAGAGAACCTGGAAGAACGCGAGGGTTTTGCGGTGGATGATTTATAAGTCATTTATTATCAATGACTTACGATATTTTTAGAATTCCATGGCCACGGGGGCGCCTTTGAAGGAGTAGATGGTGGCGGTCACGGTGCCCGGCTTGAAATAGAGCACCATGGTGTTTTCGTCATCGGCGGAGTACATCTTCTTCAGGCTCTCGTATTCGTCCAACATGGAGGCCTTGGCCTCCCGCCGTGGATCGTCGACCAGTTCGCCGGAGACGCGAATCCACTCGTCGCCCTTCATGGCGCAAATTTCCGTCTTCCCGTTGGCCATCAGCTGTTTAGCCACGTTTTTGCGACGGCCGGTCTGGATGTACAACTTGCCTTCGAAGATGTGGATGGTGCCAAAGGGGCGGACTCGGGGCTGGTCCTTGTCCACCGTGGCGATGAAATAATGGCCGGCCGCCTTGATGAAGTCATAGGTTTTTTGCATGGACATACGTTGTTCCTCCGTAGGTGTTTGGTAGTTTCCCTGGCCGCAATTCATGCAGCGGCAGCCGCAGAAAGACAGGACAGCCAGGCAGATGAATGGAATGAGATGACGGTTCATGTTGTCTCCTTGTCTATGAATAGGAATAGGCTGACGGGGCAGATGGTGGGCGGCCTGTTGGCTCATGGTGGTGACAAAACCGCCGATGAATTATTTGTAAATTATTATTTTGCAATGAGTTATGACTATTCGAATCGGAGGGTCTCTCCATCGATGATGACGGCGCGGCCGCCGGCCTGGGCGCTCTTCTTGATGGCGATGCAGGCCAGGTGGGCGTTGACCGCCGACCGCAGGTTGTGCGGCGATTCCTTGTCCTGCTGAATGCATTCCACAAAATGGGACACCATGGCGGGGAAGGGGTGGCCGTACACGTCCCCTGTCTTCTTGACGCCGGTGTCCAGCGTGAAGAAATCCGCCTGTCCCTCGAAGCGCTTCAAATAGAAGCGGTCGTTGACGATGGTGCCCTTTTCGCCCAACAGGGAGACATTGGCCATGTAGGGCACGCAGCCAGTCAGCGAGCAGGTGAACACCCCGAGCGTGCCGTTGGCCAGCTGGATCTGCGCTGTCTCCACAGGAGGATATTCGTAATAGTCGCCCACCATGGCGGCTTGGGCGGTGACCCGCCGGAAATCCGCTCCCACCACGTAGCGAATCATGTCCAGAGAATGGCAGCCCGCGAGAATGGAGGCACCGCCAGTCTGCGCTTCGTGCTTCATCCAGCCCTTGCGGTCGCGGCCGAACCAGTAGTCCGCGTTGGCCATGAAAACCCGTCCAAGTTCCCCTTCGGCCACTAGCCGCCGCTGGAGATTCACCAACGGATTGAAGCGGAGGATGAAAGCGACGATGCTGTGGGTGCGGGCGCGGTCCGCCGCCGCCAGCAGCCTGGGGATGTCCTCCGCTTCGATGGCGATGGGCTTCTCAAGAAAGACGTGCTTTCCCGCCTCCAAGGCGCGGATGGCTTCGTCCGCATGTTGGCAGTTCGGGGTGCAGATGGAGACAATGTCCACCCGCTCGTCGTTGAGGATTTGGTCGAAATCCGTGCAGGCGGTGCAGGAGAGGCCGAATTCCGCCCGCTTGGCGTCCACGCTCTCCATCCGTCGGCTGCCGAGAGCAACCACCTCGCAGGCCGGATGGGTCAGATAGGCCTTGATATGGCCACTGGCCACCCAACCGCAGCCCCAAACGGCGCAACCGTATTTGCCGTTTTTCATGCTTATATTCCTTCCGTATTGTGATGCAATGACTTACAGTTTTAATTCAGGGGCATGCGGTGGGTCCTGTCGGTCGCCAACCGCCCGCAAATGCGACATATCCATAACGTATCCCGCCAAAAGGCCCGTTGCAAATCGTTATCCTTGTTTAGGTTGATATTTACTGGCATCATCATGGGTCACTCTAGAAGCTCTAGAGGCTCTAGAAGAAAACCCAATCCAACTCCTAACTCCTAATTTCAAATTCCTAATTTCAAATTCCTAATTATCAGTGGCTTATTCCATGGTGAATTCCACGCGGGTGACCCGTGGAGAGCGGAGGGACAGCGTGGCCCCCAAGGTCAGGCGATATTGAATGACGTGGCCGGCGGGGACGCTCAAGGGCATGGTGCCGTCTGCAGGAGCGGGCGTCCAGATGGCCGTCTCCAGCTCCTCCGTTGTGGCGGCGCAGCGCAGATGCACTTTAACCCACGTCTTTTCAGGGACTTGAGCCTGAATGGCGGTGTTGGTGATCTTGCAGGCGGCCTTGACCTTGAGGGGTTCGCTGTAATAGAATTCGTCGGCGCTGCGGTCCAGCTGGTTTCCGGGTTCGATGGCGGTCATGCCATGGGGGCCGCAGGTGGGCAGCTGAGTGCAGTGGATGTGGGTGAAGCCTTCCGGCCCATTCCACCAGACGCAGGAATAGCCGGTGTGGTCGCCGTAGACTTTGTGGTTGGCCACGGCTAAATCGGGCCATCCGTCTTCATTGAAGTCGGCGGCGATGGTTCCGGATGCGGAGTGGGTGAACAGCTCCTGACGGTCCAGTTCGGCAAAATGGCCGTTGCGGTTCCAATAGAGGAAGGAATTCACGTCTCGGTCCTTGCCTCCGTGGTAGCTGCCGCAGAAGACGTCCAACCAGCCGTCGCGATTGAAGTCTGCGATGGAGATGGAGTCGCAGGCGTCGGTGCGGAGGATGGTCTTGCGGCGTTCGGAAAGGCCTTCTGGGCCATTCCAGTAGATGTGGAGATAGGAGTGGTGGGGCTCATGGGGCGTCAATTCACCTTTGGACGGCGTTTCCGTATGGGTTCCCACCAGCAGGTCCGGGTAGCCGTTGCCGGTCAGGTCGGCGGCCCGTGCGCAGGCGCCCTTGAAGATGGCCAGCTCGCTGCGGCGGTCCATGCTGAAACCCTCCGGCCCGCCCCAGAGGATGAGCGTGCGGCCGCTGGTGATCAGAGGGACCACCAGATCCAGCCAGCCGTTCTTGTTCAGATCCACGGCCAAAATCCAGCGGGGGGAGCCTGCGTCCTTCAAGTCAATGGTCTCCTCTTTGGAGAATTTGCCGTCGGGAGTCTGATAGAAGATGCGCAGGTTCTTGTAGGTGTCGCAGACGGAGATGATCTCCAGGCTGCCATCGCGGTTGAAGTCGCCGACGACGCAGCTCCAGCCGCAGGTGGTGTGCAGGTTGAAGGTCTTCTCCGGCTCGAATCCGTCCGGTCCGAAGTGATGGACATGATGGCCGGGGTCCAGATCGAGGGAGTTCTCCGAATTGTTGCAGATGATCAGTTCGGCCCAGCCGTCGTCATCGATGTCCGCGGAGGCATAGTCGACGGCGCACCAACCGGGGACTTCCAGCCGGTTGAGGGGCGAATAGCCGTTTTTGCCACCCCAATAGACGTAGGATTTGTCGAAGCCGACGGAGGAGCGGGCGTAGTGGTTGATGAGAACCAGCTGCACGTCCTGGCCGGGGTTCTGGATAAGGAAGACCCTTCTGGTGTCTTCGCCCTGGAAGCGGCGTGGCTCCGGGTTGAGGACGCCGTTTTCAAAGGTGAAGAGCAGGGCGTCGTTGGTGTAGAGGCGGCCGCTGGCGCATTGGCCGAAGAGGACGTAGGGCCCTTTGGCGTCCACGCAGCAGGCGGAGCGGGTTTCCACCTCGATGCGGCGTTCCGGACGGATGCCGTCGGCGGAGTTCAAAAAGATGAAGCTGCTCTGACGGCCTGGCTCATCGGGGTGGACCGTGGCTTGGGAGGCGACGGCGATGTCGTCCAGCCCGTCTCCGTTAAAGTCGCCGACGGCCACCGCCAGCGCCATGGGAACCTCCAGCTCGAACACGCACGAAATGGCGTGAGAGGCATCGGAGCTGTAGAAGAGGATTTTCTTTCCCGTGCTCAAGGTGAAGCAGTCGCGGCCGTTCCAGCGGACTTTCTGCAGCAGTCGCGGCGTGTCCGAACGGCGTTCCATGTCGCTTTGCTTCCCTTCCCGTTTGGGCGGCTGGAGGATTTTGCTTTTGGGAAGCTCGGCCAGTTCGGACACGTTGTCCAGCTGGATGCCTTTGGGACCGCCCCAATAGACTTTGGTCTTCGTTTTGCCATTTGTGCGGACGATCAGCTCGTCGTAGCCGTCTCCGTCCAGGTCGGCGGCGGTGACGAGGTCGCCGCTGATGGGCAAATCTTCGCAGGAGTGCCATTCATAGCAGCCCAAGTCGGTCTGCCGATAGAGGCGGATGGATTTGTAGGGGGTCAGGCAGAAGGCCAGAGTCAGGCCCTTGCTGTCGTCGAAATGGCCTGCGCAGCAGTCGTTGCAGTAGGGGGTGGGAATGCGGATGTGGGCGTCCTGCGAATAGCCGTTGGGGGTGGCGAAATAGAGGTCGGAGGTGGCGAAGGGGGCGGCCATGTCATAGTGGCCGGCGACGATGATGTCAGTCTGGCCGGTTCCGTTCAAATCGGCCACCATTCCGCTGACGGCGCCCTGGCCAGGCAGCGCCTGCCGCTTGCCATTGAGGTCGTAGACATAGCTGGGGGCCGCCTCGTGGTGATTCTGGCAGTTGGCGAAGACCAGCGGGAAAAAGCCGTCATGGCGTAGATCGTATTGGTAGATGCGCTGCAGCACGCCGTCTTTGGAAACATAGAGGTTCTGTCCCCCGTTGCCAAATGTTCCCTTGCGGAATGCGTCAAAACCCTCGGTGATCCATTGTTTCATTGGTTGTCTCCATGTGGTCAGAGCAAAGGCCTGGCCGATTGTGATTAGTGCAAGCAAAAAAGGTGCAAGCCTCGAAATCATACAATATACTCAGACTTTGGCGTTTTCCAAAAGCTGCCGCCGGATCCACATGTTGTCCAATGGGTCATGGACCTCCATCATCCATTGGTGAAGCCGCCGCCGCAGCGCCGTCAGAACCTCGCGGCAGGCGGGGTCGGCGGCGCGGTTGTGCAGCTCTCCCTTATCGTGCTCCACGTCATAGAGTTCGTCTTCGGCGGTTCCGTTCCAGATGTATTTCCAGCGGCGGTTGCGGACCATGCGCTGGCTGAAGAGGCCGAATTGGTTGCCATGATACATGCAGAGCACGTCCTGACGACCGTTCCCTTTGCCCTCCATGCAGGGAAGCAGGCTTTCCCCCTGGAAGCTTTCGGGAACGGTCGCTCCTGCGATTTCGCAGAGGGTGCGGGCCAGATCCAGCGTGTGGATGACAAAATCGTCACAGCGGCTTCCCCCCTTGATCTTGCCTGGCCAGCGGATCAGAAGGGGCACGCGGACCACGTCCTCGTACATGACGTAATGTTTGTCGATCATGCCGTGGGCACCGCAGAGGTCTCCGTGGTCGCAGGTATAGATTATAATCGTATTATCTTGAATACCAAGTACTTGCAATTCTTGTAAAAGGCGGCCGATCTGCCCGTCCAGCAGGGTCAGCTCTCCAAGATAGCGGCCCACCAGCGGCGCCCACTGCTCCCATGTCCAGCCGTCAAGGCCCCATGAGCGGAGTTGCTGCTTTTGGATGTAAGGCTTTCCCTCAAAGGGGTCTCCGAAGCTGGGCCATGGAGGGATTTGGTCGGGGGGATACATGTCCGCATAGGGCGGCGGCACCACGTTGGGCAGATGGGGCTCCGAGGGATCCCATCGGATCAGGAAGGGCTGCTTCCGTTGGACGGCCTCCCGAAGCCGCGCGATGACTTGGTCCGCCCCCCAATGGAGACGGCTCTGCTCCGGCGTGATGGCGTCATCCTTTCCAAAGAAGGGGAGGCCGCCGGGGCGGGGCGGCAGGTTCATGGATTCACGCCATTTGCCGTAGGCGCTTTCGGGAATGTAGCTGTCAAAGCCATATTCCAAAGGGGATTTCGCGTTGCCGCCCAACCATTTGCCGATGAAATCCAAATGGTATCCTGCTGTTTTCAGCACTTCTGGAAAGGCGGTGAGCTGGGGAAGGGCGGGGCGGGGCGCCTCCGTGTCGGCGTTGGCGATGCTGAGATGACGGCAGGGCCACGCTCCATGGAGCAGGCTGTTCCGAGCTGGCACGCAGATGGGAGAGGAGGTGAAGGCGTGGGTGAAATTGATTCCCTCCGCCGCCAGACGGTCCAGATGGGGCGTCTGAAGAAAAGGATGGCCGTTGCAGCCGAGACAGTCCTGACGGTGCTGGTCGGCGACGATAAGCAAGATGTTCGGTTGTGGCATGGTCAGTGAAACGGTGGGTTCAGGTGGATGTTCTATACCATATATATATAGTATAGCTGACCCATGGGAAGATGCCAATCCGTTGCTCTCTTAAAATGTCCGATTCGAAAGGACGGCCCCCTCACGACGCCATCGCCTCAACATGGCTGAATGACGGCCGCAATGATGACTTTGGGGGGCTTCTGAATGGTCACATTCCAAAGTGACAATCGCAAATTGTTGATTGCCAATTACTTGACAAATCCGGCGAGCCAAGTCACCATGCCGTGGGGGAAGAGCAGCAGCATAAGGAAGCAGAAGACGTAGGCGGGAAGGAAATACATGCTTCCCTTGAAGACCTGCTCGGCGCTGGAGTCTTTGCTGATGCCTGCGACGATGAAGCTGGAGACGCCCACGGGCGGCGTGACCGCGCCCAATGTGGTGACCAGACAGACGACTTGGCCGAACCACACGGGGTCATAGCCCAATTGGGCGATGAGCGGCTGGAAGAGGGGAAGGGAAATCATGAGGAAGGCGAGGGAGTCCATCAGGCAGCCGCCGATGAGATAGCAGATGGCGATGGACGCCAGAATCAGCGTGGGGGGCAGGTTGCAGCGGGAGACGGTGTCAGCCAGCTGGAATGGTAACCGAGTCATGACGAGGAACTTACCGAAAATGGTGGCGCCGGCCAAGATGAGAAAGACCATGCCGGAGATGTGCAGGGTCTCCGTCAGAGACTGCGCCAAGCCCTTCCAGTTCAGGTGTCGGCGCAGAAGGCACCATGCGATGCCGCAGAAGGTGCCGAAGCCCGCCGCCTCCGTGGGAGTCACGATTCCCGTGAACATCGCTCCCATGATAAGTAGGAAGAGGATGGCGACTTCCGCCACGCCGCCCAGACAGCGGATGCGCTCGCGGAGGGTGTGGGCTTCGCCGCCGGGGGCGCAGTCTTTGTGGATGGCGCAGAGGATGAGCACGGTCGCGATGAATGCCAATACCAGCAGCCCGCCAGGCAAGATGCTGCCTGCGAAGAGTTTGGAGATGCTGACGCCGGTGTACAGGCCATAGACCACCAATACGATGGACGGCGGAATGACCACGCCCAACGTGGAGCCGACGGCGATGCAGCCGCATTTGAGCTCCCTGCGGTATCCTGCCTTGGTCATGGGCGGCAACGCCACGCAGCCCATGGTGGCGGCGGTGGCGGTGTTGGAGCCGCAGATGGCGGAGAATCCGGCGGAGGCCAGCAGGGTGGTGATGGCAAGGCCGCCGCGCTTTTCGCCGAACCAGGTCTGAGCCGCCTTGAAGAGGCGTTCGCTGTATCCGGCGTGGAACATGGCCTCGCCCAACAGCACGAAGAGAGGGATGACGGTGAATCCGTAGTTTGAGAAGACGTTCCACACTTCCATGCCAGTGGTTCCCGCAAATATCGTCTGGAACGTGATTTCCGGCATGAGGGAGACACAGCCGACCGTGCCGACCAAAAGCATGGCCAGGCCAGGGGACATGCCCGCGAAGAGGATGAGAAGCAGCATCACCACGATGCCGAAGAGGCCAAAGAGCATTTCACCGTTCATTTTGCGCCCTCCGTCGAGGTGGCTTCCGTCATGTCCTGCTGTCCGTGGGGCAGGACCACATCGTTGCGGATGGAGGTGACGACGCCTTTGCGGTCGCCGCTGGTCAGGGCCTCGGTGTCCGGATCCTGTCGGGTCAGCAGATAGATGCAGTCCGTCAAATAGGCGCAGGCCAGTAGGATGAGTCCGCCGGCGCAGGCGACCATGAGCCATGGATAGGGAAGCCGCAGGGTTTCGGAGAGCTCGCCTGCCGCCAGCAGACGACGGGCGCGGTTAATCTGTTGAATGGTAAGCATTAACAGCAACAGAAAGCCGAAGAGCATATTGAAGGCGCCGACGAGGCGCTTCACCAGCGGCTTGTAGCGCCGCGTGAACATGTCCAGTTCCACGTGGCCGCGTTTGCGTTGGGTGTCCGCCAGCGCCAATGCCGCAATGAGCGCGCCGCAGAAGCCGGAGAGCTCATAGCTGCCGCCGATGGGATGGTCGAAGATTCGGCCGAAGACGTTCAGGCCGGAGAGCAGCACAAGGGCGCACAGTAGCGCTCCCGCTATTCCCAAACCCGCCAGGCAAAGCCAGCGCTCGAAACGGACCAGTCGGTTCATTTGCCGTTTCCTTCGTCGCGCTGCAGGAACTCGATGAGCTTCTTGCCGTCAATGCCCTTTTCGGCGACACGGGCCACATAGGCGTCCATCATGGGGGACAAAATGGCCTTGATTTTGGCCAGCTGGTCGTCGTCTACGCGGGTGACGGTGACGCCGTGGTTGGCTTTTGACCACTCCAGCGCGTCCTCCACATGTTTGTCCACATACTCGCCCGTCCAGTCCGCCTGCTCAAAATAGAGGTCGTCGAAGACTTTCTTCACGTCCTCCGGCAGCGCCTCCCATTTCTTCATGTTCATGACGACGGCGAAGCTGATGACGGGAAGCCGCGCCTCCACCACATGCTTGCAGTAGACGGCGTAGTTCATGTCCTTCATGACCTCGCCGGAGGAGACGATGCCGCTGATGACGCCTTTGTGGAGGGCATCCGGCACGTCGGATTGGGGCATGGCGATGGGAGACGCGCCAAGCAGCTTGAGGGCCTCCAGGCTGGTTCCAGAGCTGCGGAGCGTGGCGTTCTTCAGGTTCGTGACGTCCGCGATGGGGTCGCTGCTCATGATGACGCCCGGCGGGCAGGTGAAGGCGGTGAGAATCTTCGTCTCCGCGAATTCGGCGGGGGCCTCCTGCTTGAGGAGGGCGGCGAGACGATGGCTGGCGGTCTTGGAGTCCGGAAAGAAATGGGGCAGATCCGCCGCCTCGGAGACGGGGAAGCGGCCCGGCTGATAGCTCATGGCGAAATTGCCGATGGCGGCAGTGCCGTCCGCCACGCCGTCATAGATGGCTTTGGCGCTGAGCAGCGTGCCTCCCGGATAGGTCTTGATGCGCACTTTCCCGTTGGTGCGCTTTTCCACTTCCTCTTTCCAACGCTCCATCTGAACGCAGGGGAAGGTTTCCGGCGGCGGAAAATTCGCATAGCTCAGTTCAATGACCGCTTCTCCCTCTTTTGGGGAGCAGCCATACAGCAGCGTAAGCGCCATGACGGCGCCCAAAAGGCTGGACAAACGGACTTTCATGATATTCTCCTTATGGAAATTTGGAAATTGGGTTGGCCTGTGGATGAAAGACAATTATAATAAACTCGAAAATCGGCGAAATATTGTCCGCCTTTTCGTAATTTTTGATCGATTTTCAGACCTGATAACCGAAGAAAGACATCGCCTTGGTTCGAATTCAGCTCGTTGGGGTCTGTGTGTCAAGGACTTAGCCTGTCCCTCGTTTCGCCGAATCTCCGTCCGCAAGATGGCATTCGGAACCCTTTATGCAAGAACAGATTGGAGATGACGAATGCTGGCCAGGGCACTTTCGCATTCGGTGGTGGTGGTGGAATCCTGCTCATAGATGAGCCAGGGGATGCCGTGGGCTTTGGCGAACTCCGCCACGGGTTTGAAGTCAATGACGCCATGGCCGACTTCGGTAACGTCGTTGTCCGTGCCCAGGTCCTTGGCGTGGATGAGCGGAATCCGTTGGGCATGGCGGTTCAGATAGGCCATCACGTCCACTCCGGCCTGTTGGAGCCAGCAGGTGTCCGCCTCCAGTTGCATGTCGGCCAGCGCAGGGGTCTGGAAGAGGCGGTCAAGAAGGGAGAGGCCATCGGGCTTCTTGACGAATTCGTGGGTATGGGCATGATAGAGCGGCGTGTAGCCCTTGTCGCGGATGGTTTGGAGACAGCGGCCGCAAAGCGCCGCGCAGTCCTCAAAGGGCTGTTCCTCAAAATAGCTGGGGCTGATGCCAAAAGTCACGAATTTGCTGCCCAATGCTTTCATATAGGTATATAAGGGGGAATCGGGGTTGGTCACGTTGTCCAAAGTCTCGTAGATTCCAATTACATCTAAATTATTTATTCTAAATAACTTAGCAAGTTCATCGGGGCTTTTCCCGCCATAGTTGAACGCCAGTTCCACGCCCTGGAAGCCCATGGCGGCCACTTTCGCGATGGTGCCGTCAAAATCTTCAGCCAACGTGCGGCGGACGGAATAGAGTTGAATGCCAAGCTTTGGAGTGCTCATGGATATGCCTTTTCTGTTGAATGGGAGTTGGTTATGGATATGAATGGCGGGGATGTGTCCCGCTAAGCGAGGCGGCCCAACGGGAGCCATGGCGGCAGCGGCTCGGGAACGGGACAGCTGGTCCGCAGCGTCACGGCGGCGCCGCTGGCGGCGGATTCCAAAATGGACTGCATGATGTCGATCACATGGGTGGCCATTTCCCCTGAGGCGCGGAAGGGGCGGTCGTGGAGGATGGCGTCCGCCATGTCGGCGATGCCGATGCCGCGGCCGCATTCCGTGCAGTGCATGGGATGGAGCTCCTGCCAATTTTCGTCATTCGCCCGCCGCAACTTGATGAGGCCCGTGTAGGAGTTGGGGTCAGTGAAGACGATGGAGCCATCCGTGCCATGGATTTCGATGTTCGGGGTGTCGGTGCCCCATACGTCCCAACTGGTGGTCAGGATTCCCGTGGCGCCGCTGGCGAACTCCAGAAGGCCGTTGATGTGGGTGTCCACATGGACTTCGATGGGACGGCCAATTTGCTCTTTGGGGATTCGGGGGCCGTTGCCGAAGCAGCGGGTCGGCGTGCCCCGCACGGCCATGCCGCACACGCGGCGGATCGGGCCCATCATGGCGATGAAGGTGTTGAGATAATAGGGTCCCATGTCAAAGAGCGGTCCGCCGCCGGGGGAATAGTAGAACTCCGCATGGGGATGAAAGGCCTCCGGCCCATGGAAGAGCATGTTGCCGTTGATGCTGAACACCTTGCCGATGGCCCCCTCGCGGACCAGTTTGACGAGGGTCTGGATGCCGCCCCCCATGAACGTGTCCGTGGCGCAGCCCACGCGGAGCCCGCGGCTTTTCGCCTCCGCGCAGAGGATTTCGCATTGTTCCCGCGTGAGGGCCAGCGGCTTCTCCGAATAGACATGCTTGCCCGCCTTCAGCGCTGCCATGGAAAGGTCGAAATGGGCGGCGGGAATGGTCAGGTTCACTACCAAATCGATGGACGGGTCCGCCAGCAGCTCGGCGTTGCTCATGGGGCGGAGGCCGGGGAACTGGGCGGCCATGGCGCGGGCGGCGTCTTCAATGAGGTCGGAGCAGGCGGTCACCTTCATCCATGGATAGATGCCGACCATGTTGCTGAGATAGTTCTTGCAGATGATGCCGCAGCCGATGACGCCCACGTTCATGATGTCTTTTGCGTCCATATGTAATTCCTTGCAATTACGATGATTGTGATGTCTTCTTCGGATGTCGATGAGTCCCAATCAGTCCATGGTCGCTCGGGTATGATTCTGTGTATAGAACTGGAAGGGGTTGCTGTTGGCGTTCAACGGCATCCTCAGACTTAGCTGGCACAGGTCGACGGGGTCGGAGGCGGAGAAGCCGGCGTGGCCGTCGATGTACATTTTGTTGCAGAGTTCCTTGTGGGCCATCCAGAAGTGGAACTGTCCGGGTCTGCGAACGTCAATCAAGAAGGTGGGGGCGTTGATGTTCTGGAGTTTGCCCCAGCTGTCCGCCACGAGGAATATGGCAGAGGGGGTCTTGAGGGCGTTGATGAGCAAGTAGCGGTGGGCACCGTCAAACAACACATAGTCGGATTCCAGTTCCCAGGGGTCAATGCAGCCGTAGATGTGCTCCATGAAGGCATAGGTGCCGGTTGTGCCGTTGTAGCCCACTTTGGGTTTGGTGCAGTCGGCGGGGCAGCAGACAAGGCAGGTTCCCACTTCAAGATAGCCCGTGCGCATCAGGTTGTCCGCCCATGAGCAGCTGCGGGTGGCTCCGGAGACGAAATTGCTCTCGACTTCGTCGTAGACAGGGAAGTGGTTATTGAAGTCGTCCATGTAGTTCAAAGCGGCTTCACCGCAGCCACGTAAATTGGAGGCGCACTTCACGGTCATGGCCTTCTGCCTCGACCAGGCCAAGATGGGCAGCTGAATGCTTGCAATTATTGCAAGAATTGCAATCACAACCAGCAGTTCGATGAGAGTAAATGCCTTTTTCATGATGAAAACTCTTAAGTAACTGAATGTCAATGAGTTGCAAAATCATAGCCGTTCGGCAGGGCAAAGGAGACCATGCGCTCAATGATACGCCGTTTCACTTCATATAAGTATACTAAAGCATTCACCAAAAACAAGAGGACACGGCGTTATTTTCATCAATTTCCGCTTTTTGGAGGAATTCCATAAACAGCATTGGCGAGGGGTTGTGCAAAATGCTGATGAGGCTATATTTTGTAGGGTTGTGACAGACACAAGAACGTTTCAGCAGGAGAGCCCCATGATTCCCTTCAACGACTCGAGAGACTGGATTTTCAAAAAACGCTATGGACTGTTTGTCCATTGGGGGATCTATGCCGTGGGCGGCGTCCATGAGCAGGAGCAGTGGCGCTATGGGAAGCCCAAAGCCGAATACGTCCGCTACATGGACCGCTTTCGGGCGGAGTCCTTTTCCCCCGCCCAATGGCTGGATATGGCGCAAGCCTCTGGCATGGAGTATCTTGTGTTCACGACTAAACACCACGACGGCTTCTGCCTATGGGACACGGACTGCACGGACTTCAACATCATGCATACGCCTTTCGGCAAGGACGCCCTGGCCCTTTTGGCGGAGGAGTGCCATCGGCGGAACTTCCCCCTGATGCTCTATTATTCCGTCGTGGACTGGCATCAGGAATGCTACCCCAACCTGGGGCGGCACCATGAGATCGTGACCAATCCCGCACGGCATGACATCCCCCGCTACATGGATTTCCTGAAGCGCCAAATCACGGAATTGTGCACGCGCTACGGCACCATCCATGGCATCTGGTGGGACATGAATGTGATGGGCATTCAGGACCCCTCCATTCGTCGGCTCATTCATGAGCTGCAGCCTGCCGCCATCATCAATGACCGTGGCTTCGACCCAGGGGATTTCACCACGCCTGAACGCTCCTTTCAGGACGAGCCGGACAGCCCTTTTCGCACGCCCACGGAAGCCTGCGACGCCATCGGAGTCAACAGCTGGGGCTATCGTGAACAGGAGGACTTCCATTCCTCTTATACATTGGAGCGCAAAATCGCCACCAATCTGGCTTTAGGCGGCAATTTCATCTTGAACGCCGGTCCTCGCGCCGATGGAAGCTTCCCGCCGGAGGCTACGGTGCTGTTGGGCCGCATTGGCGACTGGTTCCGCGCCGTCCGCCCCGGGTTGACGGCGCCGCCACGGCCGAAGGTTCTGGCCCGACGAGACGGCATTCTTACGACGGGAGCGGATCGCGATCTCTACATCATCGTGCTGAACCCATTGGATTCCAGTACGTTATCTCTTGCGCCCCTGGACACGCTTCCCGCATCCTGCACCCTGCTCAACCTGAACCGCCCCATCGACATGACGCTGGAGCCTATTTCCTATGAACTGGCCAACGGCCCCAGCCTGCGTCTCCGCAACATTCCCGTGGAGGAACTGCATGGACAGGTACCTGTCTTTCATATAATTAGGAATTAGGAATTAGGAATTAGGAGTTAGGAATTTGGAATAGGAATTAGGAATTAGCAGTTAGAAGTTTGGTTTTCTTCTAGAGCATCTCGAGCTTCTAGAGTTAGCTAACAGCCGAAGATAGTCCTAACTTCTTTATTTCAAGGGAGTTCCATACTATCTGGCGCCAATGGCTCTGCTCTGGCGGTCAGTTTGCAAGGGCTGGCGGTGGTGCGGTCCGGCAGGACAATCACCTGGCACCATCCATTGAAGAGGCGGCGTTCAGGGGCGGTCTCCGACTCATGGCTGAGGGGATCGCCGTTGCCGGTGCCCGCGATGCGGCCCGCTCCCTCCAGCTCGAAGAGGACGCGGTGGTCGGCGGTGGGCACGGTCCGTCCTTTTGCGTCCACGGCGGTGATGTTCATAATGGCCACATCCTGAACGCCTTGCGGTGTCGCGTCAAGGATTTTCAGCGCCACGGGGACTCCAGTCGTCTCGCGGACGCAGACGGCATCCGGCTCTTCCGCCGCCGAATTGCCCTTCCGCCAGCCTTTGGCCTCCAGTTGTCCCGCCTCATAGGGCACCTGCCACTCCAAATGGCCGTTTTTCTGCATCTCTTTGCAGCCCAATGACTTACCATTTATGAACAATTCAATGCGCTCACAGTTGGAATAACACCACACGGCGATGGGCTGGCCTTCGCGGCCCTGCCAGTTCCAGTGGGGGAAGATGTGCAGAACCGGCTCTTGGGTCCACCATGACTTGTAGTAATAGAAATGGTCTTTGGGGAAGCCGCAGCTGTCCGTGATGCCCATGTTGGTGGCGACGCAGGGCCATCTGCAGGGTTCCGGCTCCCCATGGTAGTCTAACCCCGGCCACGTGAATTCGCCCAACACCCATGGCCGTGCATCCACTTCCGTCCACGCGATTTCCGCGGTCAGGCAATGGCCGAAGCCCACCTTCTTCACATCGTAGCTGTTGAAATGGCCATAAGGTGGCTTTTCATCGTAAACTCCTCTGGTGCAGAAGGATGGAGAAGATTCCGTGGCGATGATGGGAAGGTTTGGATACTTCTCATGGAAGCCGTCGTACCAATCGGGAAAGTAATTGACGCCCTGCACATCCAGCAGCGGGGAGACGGGGCCGCCCACGGCGCCGTTCATGGCGAGCGTGACCGGACGGGTCGGATCCCACTTGCGGACGATGCGCTTCAAGGTCTTGCAGATGCGGACGCCGACGTCGCTGCCCTGATGGTACACCTCCTCGTTGCCGATGCTCCAGATGATGATGGAGGGGTGGTTGCGGTCCCGCTTCAGCATGGTCTCCAGCTGGCGGATGCCGTAAGGCGTGGTGTCCATGCGGCGGGTTTCGTCCATGACCATCATGCCGAGACGGTCGCAGGCGTCCAAAAATTCGGGGGCAGGGGGATTGTGGGCGCAGCGCCATGCGTTGCTGCCGGCGGCCTTCATGCAGAGGATACGATAGTCATGGAGGCCATCGGGAATGGCGATGCCAACCCCCGGATGGTCAACGTGATTGCAAGTTCCTTTGATTGCGGAAGATACGCCATTGATTAAAAATCCCTTCTCCGCGCTGAAGACAATTTCACGGAAGCCGATGGCTGTGGCCATGCCGTCCCGTTGGCTTCCGTCAGCCGCCTCCAGAAGTGCCTCCGCCGTATAGAGGGTTGGGGTGTCCGGACTCCACAGCATGGGCTCCGCCACCTCGAAGGAGGGCAGCGGCACGTCCTTCTGCTCCCACGGCTCCAGAGTCAGCGGAACATGGACATGGGCCACCTCCACGCCGTCGGCGGTCTTCAGCCGAAGGCTCAGCTGGCCTGCGAAGGGGTTGTCTCCATCGTTGCAGACGGTGTAGCTGGCGGTGACGACGGCCGGTCCGAGGGCCCGTCCCGCCTCTGTGGCAACTTGACTGCGGATGCAGGCTCCGTCCAACGCAAAATGCGTCGGCGGAAGGACATAGAGCCGCACATGGCGGTTGATTCCGCCGCCCTCGTACCACCAGCCTTCGTTTTGGCTCACGTCCAGATGGATGGCCAGCAGATTGGTCTGACCGTAGCGGGCCTGGTCGGTGATGTCCACGGTCACGGGAATGAATCCGCTCTCTTCGCCGCCCATGTCATGGCCGTTGAGGAAGATTCTGCTGTTTCGATAGAGGCCGTCGAAGACCAGAAGCAGCCGGCAGCCCTCCACGTCCGCCGGAACCTCGAAACGGCGGCGGTACCAGGCGGTGCCCATGGGGACATAACCCCTTGCCACTTCGCAATTTGGAGAGAATGTCTGCTCCACGCACCAATCATGGGGGACGGAGAGCTCCCGCCAGCCGTTGTCGTCAAAGTCCGGCCCCTGCGGTCCCCGGAGGAAGCCGCCGGTTTTGGCGCCGTCGAAGACGTAAAAATCGTAGTGTTGGGTCTTTGGAGGAGCGGCCACCTCGCCGAGGTGAAACCGCCAATTCGCATCAAGAGAGATGATCCGTCTTTCCATAATCTGTCCATTTCCTTTTGGGGCCGCGCAGGCCGCCATGATAGCCAAAAGAGGGATGATCCGTCTTTCCATCATCTAATCATTTCCTTGGGGGCTGCTCAGGCTGCTATATTGCCTATTATCAATGGCTTACACACGATGAGTGGCCAACAGGAGGAACAGACCGTGCAGGGGTTTGACCTTGGCGACGGCGCGGAGCACCCGGTTCCGGCTGTCCAGAGAATAGTCGGCTCGCTGCCATTCGCCGTTTTCGGACAACTGCTGGCAGACGGTGTAGTCATGGAGGTCGGAGGCGCGGAAATCCACGTAGGTCCAACTGTCCGCTGAAAGATTGATGGCCCCCAGCAGCATGCGTCCGTCCGCCAGATCCCGCCGGAAAGCCATGGGATGGGCACCATCCACGCTGACCCGCACGCCGCATTCCACGGAGGGATCCAGATATTCCAGCATGTTCCGCAGCGCCTGACGACGGCGGACGGAGAGGAAACCGCTGTCCGTTGCGCAGCAGCTGTAGTCATAGCCATGGACGAAGATGCGGCCGCCGCGTTCGTTGCGGAAGCAGAAGGACATGAGCCCCAGCTCGTTGCCTTCGTTGTCGATCATGCGGCTGAAGGGGAGGGCTTTGGGAACCGGTTTCAGGAAGGCCACGGGGGCGTTGGGGCCGTAGCTGGGGACGAACACGCCGGAGCAGTTGGGGGCATGGTCCGTGATTCGCGGCAGAAACTCCTCCGCCGCCGCAGAGGGATACTCCTCCGGATGCTTAAATTCTCCGATCTCCTCCAGGCCGATGAGGGCGGCGAGGCCTCGTTTGCAGAGCACGGCGGCGGCCCGTCCGTCCAGCCAGAGGCTGCGTTTCAGCAGCCGCTCCAGATCCTCGTCGGAAAGCATGTCGGCGATGGTGCCGTCGATCAGATTGACGGGCGCGGTGTCCGAATAGACGGTGGGCAGACCCATTTCCCCAAGAAGCTGCACCAAACCGCCGCCTGGCGGCATGAAGGCGGCGGGGATGGAATCCCCTTCCTGCAGGGGGTGGTGCTTCCCGTAGTCGTTAATGTAGGGGACGGCGACACCACGGTCATGGCCATTCTGATGAACGGTGTCCGCCAGCATGTCCAAATACTTTTTGGCGCGTTTGATCATGCGGCCGTAGGCGGCCTCTTCCTCCATGGGAGTGCCCAAATGGTCAAAGAGGTTCATGGCGGCCCCATGACAGCCGGTGGCCGCGCTGACCAGAAGCCGCGCACGGGTCAATGACACGCTGCAGCTTTGTCGCGAATAGGGGAAATCCTCCACTTCGGTCAGCTCGCAGGAGTGTGCGGGAAGCAGGACGTGGCGGGAAAGACGAATCAGGTCCGCCGCCATGTAGAGGGACGTGCCCAGGGCCTCGGTGTACATGCCAAGGGTGGGCCGTGTGCGGAACGGCAGACGGCCATTGTCCGACAGGGCCTTCGCCAGCCCCTGCCAGTCCCGCCCCTCCATTTCATGGACGCGGGGGCCGCTGGTCATCAGTCCCATCTGGATGTTCGGGTCCACCTCATGCACCGCCTGAGTCAGAGCCCGAACCACGTCCACCGTGACTTTGCCGAGCGTCTCCAGCCAGATGCGGCGCCATGGGTGGGGCTCCCCTTTGGCGGAAAGGGCCGCGACCAATTCCTCTCGAGTCACCTTCCGCCTCAGGCCCGCCGCCTTCGCGAAGCGCTCCAGATGGCGTGGGCAGAAACAGCCGTAGCTCACATTCGGCGCATGGTTGAAATGGCGCATGTCATCTTCAATCCAGATGGAGTGGGGATGAAGAGACGCATAGCGCTTCCATACTGCCTGCGTGTGTTTCAGCCAGGCAGGGGACAGCGGACAGGCGCATGCTTCCGAGACCTTGCCGGAGATGTCCACCATGCCTTCGAAGCCGGGCAGGGAGTCCTTTCCATGGCGTCCGCGGTCCAGATGGCACAGGGTGATCCATGGATTGATGTCATAGCGCGTGCCATGCCGTGCCAGCATCTGCCCCAGCTCCTCCAGATGGGGGAACATGCGGTCAAGCCATTCCATGGAGACTTGCCCATGGGACAGCTCCTCCGTGTCCACCTTGACCATCACCTCATCCAGTTTCCATTGGACCACTGCCTGCTCCAGCTCCTCGAGATTCTCGCGGAAACTCCACAGCGGCAATGTTCTACGAAGCACGAATGTAAAGCCGGACATGCCTGTCCCCTTCTCTATTTGTCATCCTCCTGAACATGGACGGGAAGCGTCTTGTTGCGAATCCTGTCAAACATGCCCCATACCACCAACTTGCGCTGCTCTTCATTCGGCTTCCTGAAGAAGAAGCTGGCGAAGAGGCCGCCGAAGATGGCTACCGCATTGGTACCCAGGCCGATGATCATGAAACTGATACGCTTGTCTATCGGTTTCGATAGATAATATGCATAGGTTATGTAGCAGCCGATGACGATGGACAGGCCCATGCCGACCAGCACGCCTTTGGTGTTGCAGCGGGGGGCCAGCAGACCGAGAATGAAGAAGCCGCCCGTGAAGGCGCCGAAAAGGCCCAGGCACACTTCGGAGACTTCCGTCAGCGGGAAGTTGCCGCCGTCAAACACTTTCACAATCAGCAGACCCATCAGCAGCGTGAAGATGCCGAAGGCCAGCGTGGACTTCTTTGCCACGCTCAGATAGTGGGCCGCATCCCTGCCAGGGGCGATCCACGGCGTGTAGATGTCATGGACAAAGACCGTGCTGAGGCTGTTCAGCACGGAGTCCACCGTGGAGATGACCGCCGCCAGCACGCCGGAAATGAGCAGGCCACGGATGCCGACCGGCAAGACGCTGGTGATGAAGTAGTTAAATGCGGAATCGCCGTCAAGGTCCTGGGGAAGCGTCTGGAGGCCGACGATCTTGAAATAGGCGAAGATGCCCAGCCCCGCGATGAAGAAGAGCAGGACGACGGGAAGCGTCCCGATGGCGAAGCCCCACATGGTCTTGCCGATGGATTTGAAATTGCCCGCCGCCAGCGCGCGCTGCAGCTGCATCTGGTCGGTCGCATAGGCGAAGGTGACCATGGGAAGCTGGAAGAGGCACCACCAGAAGGAGATACGGCTCTTGGGATCCATGCTCCAGAAGCCGCTTTCAACCGAAAGATTGAACGTATGGTGGTGTTCGGCAGCGCAACGCCAGACTTCCGCCGCGCCGCCAGGAATTTTCCAGAAGCAGAAAAGCATCACGAAAATCATACCGCCGCAAAGGACGAAGAACTGGGCCACGTCCGTCCAGACGACGGAACTCATGCCGCCCAGATAGGCGAAGAAGAGGGAGAAGAGGCCGACGATCAGGATGGAGACCAGCATGGGCCACCCGATGACTGTCCGCAGCACCAGTCCTGACGCATAGAGGACGACGCCGAGGTAGACGCTGCGCAGCACCGTGAAGCTGATGCTGGAGATCAGCCGCATCACTGGCGAGAAGCGCCATTCCAGATATTCGTTGCAGGTGCGGATCCGCAGCTCATAGAAGAAGCGCAGGAAGATGTACAGGCCAATGGGAAGCGGAAGCACCCTTATGATGTTGTCCACGAACATCGTAAGGCCGTAGTTGTATGCCTCGCCGGGGATGGCCACGAAGCTGATGGCGCTGAACACCGTCGCGAAAAGGCTAATGGCCATGGCCCACCAGCAGATTTTGCCGCTGCCGAAGAAATAGTCGCTCGTGTTCTTCTGCTTGCCATGAAAACGGAAGCTCAAGAGCAGAGTGCCCGCCAGATAGGCGATGATGACGGCATAGTCAATGCCGTGCAGATGGGGTGCATCCATGATTTCATTGTCCTTTCATTGCCATATAATATATATATATAATATGTATAGAGGATGGTGATATTTGGAGCGGACTTCGACACTGTTTATTTGGCGGTGGCCTCTTCTTCCGCGGTGTCATAGCGTGGCAGTGTGCCGTCCTTGATGCGGCGGAACATGCCCCACACGACCAGCTTCCGCTGTTCCTCCGTGGGCTTCTCGAAGAAGAGGCTGGCGACCAGACCGCTGAAAATCGCCACCATGTTCGTGCCTAAACCAATGAACATGAAGCTGATGCGCTGTCCTGCGGGTTTGGAGAGATAGAAGGCGTAGGTGATGGTGCAGCCGATGACGATGGACATGACCATGCCGCAGAGGATTCCCTTGGTGTTGGCGCGGGGGGCCAGCAGGCCGAGAATGAAGAAGCTGCCTGTGAAGGCGCCGAAGAGGCCGAGACAGACTTCGGAGACTTCCGTCAGCGGGAAGTTGCCGCCGTCGAATACCTTGACGATCAGCAACCCCATGACCAAAGTGAAGACACCGAAGGCCAGCGTGGAGTTTTTCGCCATGGCCAGATAGTGCTCCGGTTTGCGGTTTGGCGCGATCCACGGAGTGTAGATGTCGTGCACGAAGACGGTGCTGAGGCTGTTGAGGACGGAGTCCACGGTGGAGATAACCGCCGCCAGCACGCCGGAGATCAGGAGACCGCGCATGCCGAGGGGCAGGACGGTGGTGATGAAATAGTTGAAGGCGGAGTCGCCGTTGAGGTCCTGCGGCAGCGTCTGGGCGCCGACGGTGCGGAAATACGCGAAGATGGAAATGCCTGCGAAATAGAACAGGAAGATGACGGGCACGGCGCCGCCCGCGTAGGTCCACATGGTCCTGCCGATGGCCCGAAAGTCGCCGCTGGAGAGGGCGCGCTGCAGTTTCATCTGGTCGGTGGCCGTGGCGAACACCTGAAGCGGCATGTTCAGCAGCCACCACCAGATGGCGATGCGCACTTTCGGGTCAAAGCGCCAGAATCCGCTCTCCACGGAGATGTTGAAACCGTGGCCATGCTCCACCGCATAGCTCCAGATGCCGCCAACGCCGCCGGGAACCCGCCAAATGCAGAACAGCACGACAAAGAGCAGGCCGCCGAACAGGATGAAGAACTGGGCCACGTCCGTCCACACGACGGAGGTCATGCCGCCCATGTAGGCGAAGACGAGGGAGAAGAGACCGACGATGGTGATGGAGAGGTAGGGGGGCCATCCGATGACCGTCCGCAGCACGAGAGCGGTGGCATAGAGGACGACGCCCAGATACACGCTGCGCAGCACGGTGAAGCCGATGCTGGAGATCAGTCGGATGACCGGCGCGAAGCGCCATTCGAGATATTCGTTGCAAGTGCGGACCCGCAACTCATAGAAGAAGCGCACGAAGACGTAAAGTCCCACCGGCAGCGGAATTAGCGCAAGAATGTTGCCGATGAACATCGTCATGCCGTGGTTGTAGCCCTCGCCAGGCGCGGCGATGAAGCTGATGGCGCTGAATACGGTGGCGAAGAGGCTGATGGCCACTGCCCACCAACACATCTTGCCGCCGCCGAAGAAATAGTCCTTGGTGCTTTTCTGCTTTCCGTGGAAGCGGAAGCTCAACAGCAGCGTTCCCGCCAGATAGGCGATGATGACGATATAGTCCAGACCGTGGAGATGGGGCGTTTCCATAATTAGAAATTAGGAATTAGAAATTAGAAATTTAGTTAGCAGATAGCAGTTGGGTTTTCTTCTAGAGCTTCTAAGGCTTCTACAGCTTCCAGAGCCGACTAGGGGGATGGAATCAAAAAGGCGTGCAGTTCAGCACGCCTTTGAGTTCTTTTCGCCTATTTGTCAGCGGACTCCTCGTCTTTCACATAGCAAGGCAGGGTGCCTTCCTTGATGCGTTTGAACATGCCCCAGACGACCAGTTTCTGCTGTTCCTCCGTCGGCTTTTTGAAGAGATAGCTGGCGAACAGGCCGCCGAAGATGGCCACCAGATTGGTGCCCAGGCCGACGAACATGAAGCTGATGCGCTGGTCGACGGGCTTCATAAGGAAATGGAAGATGGTGATATAGCTACCGAAGACAATCGCCAACGCCATGCCCACAAGCAGGCCTTTGGTATTGCAGCGGGGGGCCAGCAGGCCGAGAATGAAGAAGCCGCCCGTGAAGGCGCCGAAGAGGCCGAGACAGACGTTGGAGACTTCGATGAGCGGGAAGTCCTTGCCGCTGAACACCACGACGATGAGAACGCCCATGACCAGCGTCAGCAGACCGAACGTCAGCGTGGAGGCTTTCGCCATCTTCAGATAATGGGCGGGCTCCTTGCCGGGGGCGATCCACGGAGTGTAGATATCATGGACAAAGACCGTGCTCAAGCTGTTGAGGACGGAGTCGACGGTGGAGATGACGGCCGCCAGAATGCCGGAGACCATGAGGCCGCGCATGCCGACGGGCAGAACCGTGGTGATGAAGTAGTTAAAGGCCGCATCGCCATTCAGATTCTGTGGCAGCGTATCCGCGCCGACCTTCTTGAAATACGCGAAGATGGCGACACCGGCGAAATAGAACAGGAAGACCACGGGCAGGGTGCCGATGGCATAGCCCCACATGGTCTTGCCGATGGACTTGAAGTTGCCGCTGGACAAGGCGCGCTGCAGCTGCATCTGATCCGTCGCATACTGGAACATGTACGTGATTGGAATCTGCATCACCCACCACCAGATGGAAATGCGCACTTTGGGATCGAAGCGCCAGAAGCCGCTCTCCACGGAGACGTTGAAGAGGCGGTTGTTTTCCGCCGCGAAGCTCCAGATGCCGCCCAGGCCACCGGGGAACTGGCAGGTGATCAGGATTACGACGACCAGCAGGCCGCCGAAAAGCACCACGAACTGCGCCACGTCTGTCCACACGACGGAGTTCATGCCGCCCATGTAGGCGAAAATCAGCGAGAAGAGGCCCACGACGGTGATGGAGACCAGCGGATGCCAATTCACGACGGTCTGCAGCACCAGCGCGGACGCATACAGCACGACGCCGAGGTAGATGCCGCGCAGCAGCAAGAAGCTGCAGCTGGACACCAGCCGGAGGACGGGCGAGAAACGCCATTCCAGATATTCGTTGCAGGTGCGCACCTTCAGTTCATAGAAGAAGCGCAGGAAGATGTAGAGGCCTATGGGCAGCGGCAAGACTGTTATGATGTTGCCGATGAACATCGTCAGACCGAAGTTGTAGGCTTCGCCGGGCGCCGCCACAAAGCTGATGGCGCTGAACACCGTCGCGAACAGGCTGATGGCGACGGCCCACCAACACATCTTCCCGCCGCCGAAGAAATAGTCCTTCGTGTTCTTCTGTTTGCCGTGAAAGCCGAGGCTCAGCAGAACGCTGGCGCCCAAATAGACGGCGATGACGATGTAATCCAATGCGTGCAGATGCGGTTCCATTCATGCTCCTGGTGGTTGTTTACTCTATGTTCAAAATAAAAATGCCAATTCAATAATATACATTAATCTTTCATTCCTGCACTTCTGACGACAACGGCCAGAGACGCAGGAACGACTATACTGTAACAGCCGTCACCTTATTTTCAAACTCCACTCCGCCATTTTTCTGAATTAGCCAATCCTCAACTGACGCATGGGCAATGCCTTGCCGATTGTCATGGCCGTGGCTGCATCCATCTTGAATTTTGGCCGACAACGAGTGGCAAAACCCATTGCGCCATTATCTTAAGCGGTCATCGACAACCTCACACAGGGGCTGAACACCGACTACAACGACTTGACAATCTGACCATTGCGACGCCCATTCAGGAGAATCAGCATGAAATCAAACCGCCCTTGCATGGTTTTCACCACCCTGTTCTGCATGACCGCCCTCATCTCGAAGGGCATGGAGTTCAAGGACTTCTCAGGAGTCAACCAGGGGGCCCCCACACCACAGCTGGACAAAATCACGGGGTGGGACAGATGGGACTTTTCCATGGCGGCCTATGAATCGGCTTTCATGGAATTCAACGACCAGGGAGTTTGAGACGTCTTTTGAAATTGCTTAATGCCTTTCAGGCACTTTGTCGATTCGCATAACTGGTAAAGTCATTTCTGCTTTAGGTACAGGAAATTCCGTTGCTCCTTTATGCGATGCTCCAGCTATGCATTGCCATACAGCCTTGTAGCAATGTCAGTTCATCTCTAACGAGAGTCTGGCGTGCTTGAAGCGCTGGTTGTCCGGTTCGAGTTCGACGAGCATGTCGCATAACTTCAGCAGCTCCGCCTTCTCACGGTTCAGGCGACGCCCGCAGAGCAGCTTCAAGAAGACAAGCCTCGTGTCCTTCTCCCATGCCTCTATTTTGTCAATGGAATCGTAAATGTCATGGTAAGAGCGGTGTATGCTGTATTTGAACCAGAGGTTCAGCATGAAGGCCTCCGGCTCTGTCAGGGAGATCCTGATCTTTTCGAGATTCGGAAGGTCGAGACTTCCCCTGAGTTCTTTCCTGTATGCGCTCAGCTTGCTCATGAATATCTCGATGGCATCCAGTTCCCATTTCCGTTTTGTCTCAAGCTCTTTGAGAGCCTCCTCTACATTGGCGAATCCACGTCTCTGAAGTTCAACAAGATACGAGGACTGCGCCTTCTGTGCGGCATGGTAGGCAGGCGCCTGCGGTGCATCCAGCGACAGTCTGGCATGCCTATATATCTGGTTGTTCGGCTCTAGCTTTACCAAGGCATCGCAAAGTTCGACGACCTCCTCCTTCGGGCGGTTCAATTCACGGGCGCATATCATGCGCAACGCGACAAGCCTGCTCTCTTTTTCCCAGCCATTTGTTGCCCCCACGGCGTCATAGACATCTTGAGTCCTTCCATGAATTGAAAACTTGTACCAGAGGTTCAGGACTGTCGCCTCCCATTCGGAGTTCGAAGCCTTTATCTTGTCGATGTTCGGCAGATCGGGCTTGTCCTTCAACTCGTTTTTGAAGGCTCTCAATCTGTTCCCGAAGAACGACTGTATCTCCACAAAATCCATCTTGTGATTCGTCTCAAGCTCGGCAAGATTATCATTGACTACCTTAGGTTGCATTTTCAAAACAGGCTTGATTGACTTGTTTTGCGGATTGTTGTTTGCATGTTTCTCATGATCATTGATTACAGCATCCATAACCATCTGCCAAGCTTTCTCCGCTTTGGAGCTGTTTCCCTCTATCTTGATGAAATTATGCGCCTCAATTGCTTCTTTCTTAATCCCGGGAGTATCAATATCTGTAGGATTGATTTTGCTTGCCCAATAATTTTTTAGCAAAGTCAAGACACCTTTTTCATCTTGATTCGATGTGATTCCAAACAATCTATATATATGTGTATAAGGTGAATTACAGACCAACGCATCCTTGTCATCTTTGCTAACATTCTCATAATAAGCATTGGTCGCTGTTTTTACATATCTTGTGTAAAAACAAGTATTGGGAAGATTTATCTCAAGAAAGTCAAAGAGAAAGAACATAGTTAAAGCTACACGTGGCACATCGTTATTTTCTTGTATAAAAGGCAACATATTATAAATAATATCAGAGAAACGATTATTATCATCAGTATATTTATAATTATGTCGTATATCCAGAACAACCTCCGCATACAACGAATTCAGCAAGGCATCATTGGGATATTTGATATAGGCATCATATACAATTTTGGCGTATACATCAAAGATCTGTAGATAATCCTGACGATCTTCGTCCTTGGTGGAATGATTGCTTAATTTTCTTCTAATTATGAATACTTTCCTTATACAATCCTCCAATTTGTCATCTTTTGAAATATCCTCTACTTGTATTTCCTTGTTTTCTTCTAGTATATATTGTTTCATAAGAGGATAATATGGATGACTAGACGAAACTAGTACAATAGCCAATGATTCAATATTGAATGCACATAAAGCAAATAGCAAAATAACATATAATCTTGACATCTTTATCTCCAAAGTAACTATGAAATGTAATTATTGTCCAACGAAAAAACATTTCCGGTTAAGGCTACTTCCATGGAGGTGCAATCTAATGCCATCGCTGCGACCAAGACCATGAAAGCAGCCATCTTCATTGTCCCAATTTTCTCAATCATCCATTACTCCTTGGGTTTTAACGGCTTGCGTCTTTTCAAAACATGCAGCAAATAAATCCATGAATGTACATTATAATACGAAATATTACAATATGCCGCAATCCAAGAATTGCAAATGTTCCTTTTGGGGGAATTTTCCATCCTCAACTGACGGATGGGCAATGCCTTGCCGATTGTCATGGCCGTGGCGGCGTCCATTTTGTTTTTTTGCCGACGACGAGTGGCAAAACCCTATTGCGCCATTATCTTAAGCGGTCATCGAGAACCTCACACAGGGTGGGCTGAATAATCACCTGCCACAACGATTTGACAATCTGGCCATCGCCACCCCATTCAGGAGAATCAGCATGAAATCAAACCGCCCCTGCATGATTTTCACCACCCTGCTTTGCATTGCCGCCCTCATCTCAAAGGGCGTGGAATTCAGGGACTTTTCAGGAGTCAACCAGGGGTGCCCCAAACCACAGCTGGACAAAATCACGGGGTGGGACAGATGGGACTTTTCCCTGCAGGCATATGAACCAGCTTACATGGAATTCAATGACCAGTATCTTCAGGATTTTCTTGACAAGGTGGCGGAATATAAGACAAAGGGGGGAAGAACGATACTGCCCGTTCTGGCCTACGGCGCCACATGGACATCGGAAGGCCTGAAAATGCCATACCGCTACGACTTGCCTGACGGACGAAGGGTCACCGTCGTGCCGTCCGCCGAATCGGAGTCGAAATACATATATGCGACAGAGGAGAAAAAGGACGGCGAGTGGCGAGAAGTTGACCGGAAAGAAGAGGGTGGGTGGCGGCTTCCGTTCACGCCCAAAGGCGTCGCCGGATGGCGGGAATATGTGCGTCGGGCCGTTTCCGCCATGATGGCAGCCCCCTGCAATCTGGAATATTTCCAAATCTGGAACGAAGCATGGCCCACCAGCGGATTTTGGAATGGCTCGCTTGACGACTACATGACAGGCGTGCACCTGCCGGCCGCGGAGGTCATTCATGAACTTGGTGGAAAGGTCGTCTATGGCGGCTGGCCATGCTGCGGAAGCATCGCAGATTTCGTGCTTCTCATGGACAAATACGACGCATGGGATTCCTTTGATGTGGCCGACATGCACTACATGCCCATTTCCGCAATGGAAATTCTTCGGCGGGAAATGCGGCTTCGTGGCTATGACAAGCCCATCTGGCAGACGGAACTCGGATTCGTCACCGACGGCAACATGATCGGCAACACATATCCGCGCGTTTTGGCCTGGGCCCTCACGCATGGGCTGGCTCAAGATCCGGACAAATGCAAATTGTTCTATTTTGCTCAATGGAGTCCCGACGACCCCAAGGCATACGGATATCAGTGCACGCTCTTCAGCGGCGAACGCCTTTCCATTCATGGCCAGTCACTTGCGACATTTGGACAGCTGCTTGACGGCGGCAGCATCACGCTGTTCGACGATATGGAGACCAAGCCTGAATTGAAATTGTGCCTGGATGAGCGCTTGAGCGGCATGGAGGCGTTCAAAGTCGAAAACCGCATCGTCGTGGCAATCCATCTTCTGGAAAGCAACAGCGCCAAAATTTACGCTGATGTTAAGGCCGGCAACACTACGCATCTGGCGATGGACAATCCCATGGTATCCATCATCTTGCCGACGATTGCCATGCAGAAAATCGCCAAAGTGGAGCGCATCGGCATGTGCGGTTGGCGGGAGGACATTACCGGGCAGATGTCAAAAAAGGGAGATGGCGTCGAAATCAATGTATTTGTACGTGAAAAAGCCAATGACGGCCAGTCCGATTACATCGCCATGCCTAATGACAAGCTGCCTCAAGTGTTCTACGTGAACGTGGTGTTGAATCCCTAAACGTCCGTCTCCACGTTCTTTGCGAAATTCGAAGGCGCGCTGTTCTTTCCTGCAATTGCGGTTTCAGTCGCTGCATCCTCTAAAATCCGAATTGCCAAAAGCCCCAGGTTTCGCATTTCTGCGACAATCTGGGGCAAAGAGAAACGGGGTTGGAATTTAGGGGCGGGACTTATCGTTAATCATTGAAGAATCCAAATAGATTGATGGAAGTCCCTTGTTCGCAGACCGTTGCTCCCAACACGGAAGTGCAGCGGAAGCGGAGTCGGTCCGTGGCCAGCTCTGGCGCGGCCCATGTGACGGGAAGGATGGCGCTCACGGGGGTGTCGTTGCCTTGGGCGAAGACCAGAACCCATTTGCCGTCCACGTTGGCCTCGATGGTCAGGGCGTAGGGCGGACGGGAGGTGAAGCGTTCGATCCCGATTTTTAAGTTCTTGAGTATTAATGACTTAGGTAATTCAAGCTCGGCTTGCGTATCGGTGCCGCCGTTGATGGTGACGCCTTTGCCGCGGGCGAAGGTGAGCACTCTGGCGCTGCCCTCCGCGGCGGTCCAGGTGCCCATGGCGGTCTCCAGCCGCGTGAAGGGGCCGTTGGGAACGTCCTGCAAGGCGCCCAGGCTGACGGCATAGGGCTTGCGGGGCGTCTCGTCGTAAATCCATGAATAGGGGACTTTTGTGACGCGGGTCAGATGGAGCCCCTCGGCGCAGTAGCCCAGCAGGACGGCATCCTCCTGCACGTCAATGGCGATGTAGCAGTACCATCCGGCGAGGCGTCCCTCCAGCGTCTTGTGAAGCTGCCAAGTGGCGCCGTCGTCCTTTGAGATGGCGAGGCTCAGCGGCACGCGACGGTCCGCAAGTGTCGTCGGAATGCCGTCGTGGTTGTTGTAGACCGCCAGCAGGTCGCCGTTGGGCAGCCGTTTGATGGAGGCGGGGGAGAGGGGCGACTTCAGCGCGGAGGCGGTGGGCTTGCTCCAGGTGTCGCCGCCGTCGGAGGAGAAGCAGATGTACTGGCAGCCCGCGTTGGTGCGGATGAACATCATGAGACGGCCGTCCTTGAGCTCCACAAGACCCGGCTCCTGCGCCGTGATGCGAGTCTTGCCGTCTTCGCGGAATATCTTGAATTCGTCCTTGCTGCCGCGCCAGGTTTTGCCGCCATCGTCGGAGATTGTGCAAAGGATGGTGCCGTTCCAGTCGTTGTCCTTGTCCGTGATGAAGGCGTGGCGGGCCAGCGGGAGAAGGAGGCGGCCGCTGCGCAGCTGCACGAGACGGTCATTGTTGATGACATAGTAGCCGGGGGCCCATGCCACCGTGTTGACTGGCTCGCTCCAGGTCTTTCCGTCGTCTTCGGAGACGCGGAAGAGCGGTGAGCAGTCCAAGTTGCTGTTCTTTCGCGCATGGACCAGCGCTAGCCGTCCGTCCGCCAGCCGTAACGTGCTGACGGACATCACGTTCTGCTGTCCGTCATTCTTGATGACCACGTTGTCCTGTTTGCTCCAGGTCTCGCCGTTGTCCGTTGATTCGCGGGACACGATGTCCGCATTGCCGAAATCGCTGCCGTCCTTGCCGTAGAATTTGGAATAGATGAACAGGGTGCGTCCGTCCGTCAGATGGAGGAAGGCCCCTTCGCTGTTGCGCGGGTTTCCCGCGCCTGGCGGCAAGTCCAACGTCCGCCGCGGCACATCCGCCGCCATCGCGCTCGCCATGGCCATGCAAAGGGTCAAGGTTATTCTGAATTTCATCGTTTGTCTCCGTTAATTTCCTATATTCCTATTTATAAAAGATTTCCTATTTATAGAAGATTTCCCTCATCTTTTCCAATGAGATGGGCTTCAGCAGAATTTCCGTGAACAGAGCGGCGTTTTCCTGTTTTTGGAAATCCGTGTCCGCCGTGACGGCGTACACGGGAAGCCCTTTGAGCGACTCTTGGCTGCGGATGGCCTGCACCAATCCCACGCCGTCCATGTTCGGCATCCACAGATCCGTCAGCACCAAGGAGACAGGCTCCGCCTCAAGCACTTTCATGGCCTCCACGCCGTCATGGGCAAACAGGAGATTGGACACGCCGATCTTGCGGCACATGGCGGACAGGATTTTCAGGTTCATCTCCACATCGTCCACCAGCAGGGCCTTCAGCTGACTCAAGGCGGCGGTGCCGACGGGTTGAGGAGCGGTGGACGGCGGGACGGCAGTGTCGGCGGAGGAGGCGGCGGATTGGGCGGAGGCATCCGAATAGCAGGTCAGGTTGGGGACGACCACGCCAAAGGTGCTGCCCTCTCCGAGCCGACTGCGAATCCAGGTTGTGCCGCCCATGCAGGCAATCATGGACTTGCAGATGGCCAAGCCCAACCCCGCACCGCCATGACTCTGCGCCTCAGCAACTTGGACAAAGGGATCCTCCAGATGCTTCAGATTGTCCTCGTCAATGCCAATGCCCGTGTCGGCCACATGGAAGCGCAGCGTGCCCTTGCCGTCCGGCTGCATCTCCAGCTCCGCGTGAAGGGTCACGGAGCCTTTTGGCGTGAATTTGACGGCGTTGCCGAGGTAGTTGGTGAGAATCTGCCGTATGCGCAGTATGTCCACCTCAATGTCAGGCATCTTTTCGCATTCCAGAATCAGCTGGATGCCCGCGTTTTGGGCCTGGGTGGTGAACATCTGGATCACGTTTTGGCACAGCTTTTGGAAGTCGCAGCGCTCCTTGAAGAGGATCATCTTGCCGGCCTCCAATTTGGAAAGATCCAACACATCATTCACAAGCTGCTTTAACATGTTGCCGCTGAAGATGATGTTGTCCAAGTACTGAACCTGTTCCTCTGCGGACAGGCCGCCGACTTTGAGCAATTGGGAGAAGCCGATGATGGAGTTGAGCGGCGTGCGGATGTCATGGCTGATGGAGGCGAAGAAGAGGCTTTTGGACTTTTCGGCCTGAATGGCCTTGTCCCGTTCCGCCACCAGCGCCGTCATGTTGTGCTCCCGCTGGATGGCCAGCTCCACCATGTGCGCGAAGGTGTTGAGCAGATCCCGCTCCTCTTCGGACAGGGTGGGGGCCGTGGCGGGGAAGGCGAGGGCCAGGCTGCCCCACAGGGTGCCTTCCGACGTCAGGCGGACCGCATAGAGCCGGCCGCGTTCCATTCCGTCCGCCATCGGCAGCTTTTCGCTGATGAACATGGGCTCTGGTCCATGGTTGTCCCGCAGCTCCCGCTCCAGCGTCCCGTCCTCCAGCCGGAACCATGGCTTCTCTGGTCCGAAGGCCTCTCCGGCCATCGCCGCGCAGGTCATGGGACCCTCCGCGGCAAGCCGCCAGACGGCGGCGCCGGCGGCGTGCATGGAGGAGCAGAGGCGTTCAGCCACAAAGGGCAGGATGGTCTTCAGACTCTCCTCCTTCACAATGGTGGTCAGGCAGCTGTTCAGGAGCTGTTCTCGGGTCAGGTTCCAGTTCAGGGCGCTGATCTGGCCCCTCATCCGCTGGGAGATGATTCCCCCTTCGCTCTGCTCTTTTCGGAATAGCTCCATGTAGGAGAGAATGTTCTTGCCCGTGATGGGCTTCAGCAGCAGGGCGTTCATTCCCGCCGCCAGCGCCTGCTCCACCAACTGGATGCTGGAGTTGCCGGACATGCCCACGATGGGCAGGGTGAAGGCATCCTCCCGCGACTGTCGGCGGAAGGCGGCCGTCACGTCCGTTCCCCGCATGTCCGGCATGAAGATGTCCATGAACACCATAAGATAATGGTTGACGGGAGAGGCGTCCAGCTTCTCCAGAGCCTCCTGGCCGCTGGAGACCACGTCCGCCTCCGCCCCGAAGGACTCCACGGCGTTCTGCAGGACCATGGAGCTGGTCATGTTGTCGTCCACGATGAGCACATGGCAGCCGGAGAAGTCTTTCGCGGTGGCCACGGCGGTCTGCTTTTCGTCACGAGCCAGCTTCTGGAGGGCGTTGACCACGTCCAGCCGCTTCAGGGGAAGGCCCACATAGGAGTCCGCCGAGACGTTCACCAAATCCGCCTCCACGGCGGTCCAGTCCTTGGCCATGACGATCAGATGGCGGAAGGACTGGTTGCCGAAGAAGGCCATCTTGTCCATGAAACGCTGCTGGCGCTCCCGATCCTCGTCCCAATGGATGAAGGCGTAGTCCACCACGCCGCCTTTGTCCGCGAAATTGACGATGTCCTCATAGGTGGAGAAGCATTCCGCCTTCAGGCCGTGCTCCTCCAGAATGCCCTGCAGTTGGGATGTCTCCTGCGGGTCTTCGGAGAAGATGAAGGCGGTCTTCGTCTTCAGGGCCTCCAGTTCGTCGGACTGGCCGATGAACGCCACATTGATGTTCCGGCTCAGCGCCTGATACAGTTCCGGCGGCGACACGGGCTTCTCCACGATGCCGTTCATGCCTGCCGCATAGGCGCGGTCCTTCGCGTCCTGATCACTCCCTTTGGGCAGCATCAGCAGCAGAGGAAGCAGCTCCAGCCAGCGGATGCCCAGGCCCCGTAGGCGCCGCGCCGTCTCGAAGCCGTCCATGCCCTCCATGTTCGCGTCCACAAGAGCGCAGGCGAAGGCTCCCTCCTCCGCGGCGGACGCCATATCCAGCACCTTGGCGCCGGAAAGGGCATGAGACGTCTCGCAGCCCACATCCTTCAGCAGGTCGCAGAGATAGGCGCCCTGCAAGGGATTGTCGTCTACCACAAGGATTCGTTTGCCCCGTAAATTGCCGAAAGCATCCATGGCTTTGCCGTCAGTCTTGTTTTGTATAACTTATTTGTTATCAATAACTTGCAATGATTTCAAGGAAATGCGCATGCAGGGATTTCAACTCTGGGAGCGCGGCGTCCACGCCTTCCAGACTGCCGTTGCGCACCACGTCCACAATGGCGGCGCAGCGCGTGTGAAGCGGCTCCAGCCCCAATGTGGCGTACATCCCCTTGAGGTCGTGTCCGGCCTCAAAGCAGGCTTTGGCATCCCCTGCCGCGCAGGCCTGCTCCATCTTCTCGATGTCCTCGGTCTGCCCTAATTTCTTCAGAAGCCGCTCGTACAGCTTCTCATTGCCCATGAAAGTCTCCGTCAGGCTGTTTTCCACGGGACATCCCTCGTTCATGAGAGCATTCAGCAACGCACTTGTCATCGTCATTCCCCAGTTGAACTGTTTTTGAAGAAAAATATAGTCAAATGGGAATGTACAGCATGATGGGCGAATATCAAACGCATGAGAGGCATTTTCTTAAAATTGGCATCCCTCCGCCATGGACAAGTGGTGTTCCTCCTCCTTCTTCACTCTTCGCTTTCTTCGTCCCATGTCCCGCGTCTGACAGATATTGCATTTGTTGCAAGTTTTTTGTCAGGTTTTGCCCCTTGAAAAGGCCATTTTGCGGAGATGGCGGATTTTCATCGTTTCAGGCCATTTTCGCCCTCTTTTTTTGAGGAAAATGGCCACCAGGGCACTTTAATCGCGCGCTGTGGCATGGGGCATGCTTTTAGGTATATTAATACCTGAAATGGCAAATGGCCCTGCAAGCCCCCCTGGACGCGTTTCTGCGATTCCCGCGGAGAACGGAGGACATCCTTTGCAGAGCTTTTGAATGTTGCAAAAAATGCAATTTTACTTCTTCGTTTTTGCGGGACACGGGACGCGAAGAGTGAAAAGTGAAGAGTGACACGGGGCGATAACGGCAACGCCGTGTCATTTGAGGAAAAGCTCGCAAAAAACATGAAAAAACGGCTTTGTTTGGTCATCATAATCCATCAACCCATTTTGCACAATACCCCAAAAAGCGTGTTGTCTATTGGAATTTGGGCTAACGTTTTCGGCCCCCTTGATTTTTAAAAAAACTTTAGTATAATTATATATGGTGATATGCTGTATCATTGAGACTTTGCCCTTTCGTTTATTTGCAAAATTCATGTGATAAAGTATTGGTGCGCAATCACTTAGGAGTTCTTGTCATGAAAATGCGATTGGCGGCCATTGGCTGCGCCATGACGTTTGGACTTTCCGTTGCCTCCGCCCAGAATGTCATTCCCATCGGCGGCGAACGGGAGTGTTTCTTTGACAACTATCTGCTGGACAGCGGGTTGACCTCCGCCGAACTGCGCCTGCATCAGCCTGTGCTGCGTGGCCCCGCCCTCGTCCACGACGCGCCGTGGGAGGGCAGCTGCTGCAACTATCACAACATGTTCTTTGACGAGACATGGCACGGCGTCGACGGCAAGAACGAGAAGGGCACCTACCGCCTCTACTATCTCGGCTGGCAGGTGCGGCCCCACGAGGATGGACAGAAGCCGTGGCATCCCATCTATGCCTGCTATGCGGAGAGCGCCGACGGCCTCACATGGACCAAGCCAAACCTGGGCCTCATCGAGTTCAACGGCAGCAAGGACAACAACATCATCCTCGCGGAAGGCATCAACCATAGTGGCGCCGTCGACAACCTCATGGTCTTCCGCGACGACAACCCCGCCGCCGCCCCCGAAGCCCGCTACAAGGGCGTCGCCTCCGCCTCTGGCGGCCTCCGCCGCTACCTCAGCCCGGACGGCATCCATTTCACCGAAGGAGACGTCATCACCCACAAGGGCGCCTTCGACACGCTCAACGTCATCTTCTGGGACCCCCGCGCCAAGCTCTACCGCGGCTACATCCGCAATTTCCACAGCACGGACAACCCGCGCATCATGTCCCCCGTCCGTGATGTCCGCTACATGGAGTCCCCCGACTTCAACACATGGACGGACCCCGTGCCGCTCGCCTTCGACGACGGACAGGATTTCCCGCTCTACACGAACATGGTCGTCCCCTATTTCCGTGCGCCGCAGCTGTACATCGGCTTCCCCACGCGCTACATCGAGCGCTCCGGCTGGAACGGCAGCTTCGAGGAGCTGGGCGGCAAGGACTTCCGTCGCAGCCGCATGAAGATGGAGACGCGCTTCGGCCTCACCATCACGGACTGCGTCTTCATCGTCTCCCGCGACGGCAGAAACTTCCATCGCTTCCCCAATGCCTTCATGCGGCCTGAAATGGAGAACCAGGTCAATTGGGTCTACGGCGACTGCTATCCCTCCAGAGGCTTCGCCGTGACGCCAAACACGGTCCCCGGAGCCCCCGACGAACTCTCCATGTACGCCCCCACCAGCCAGTGGATGCAGGAACCCGCTGTCCTCAACCGCTACTCCCTCCGCATGGATGGCTTCGCCTCCATCCACGCCGACGGCTCCGAACGCATCGCGACGACCAAGGTCTTGACCTACGAAGGCAAGGACCTGTTCATCAACTTCGAGACCTCCGCCATGGGCTATCTCTTTGTGACGCTGATCGATGCAAAGGGCAAGCGCTTCGCCTCCTGCGAGACCTTCGGCAACACGTTGGACCGCAAGGTGGTCTTCGACGATCCGGAGGCCGTGAAGGCCAACTCCGGCAAGCCCGTCACCATCGAGTTCCGTCTGCGGGATGCGGACGTCTACTCCATGCAGTTCAGATAGCAATCGCCTTTTCGCGGCTTTTCATGTCTCCTGTCCCTTCTTCCATTCCTGTGGACAGGCTGGACAGGGGACCGGAGACTTGATGCATGACTCAGGTTTGGCATCGCCTGTTCCTGTATTATAGTATATAATATATGGTATATAGAGGAGGCCGCCATGGAGCCGCAGAAGAAACAGATCCCCCAGAGCATCGACTTCTTTGACAACCTCGTCAAAGGCAACTACTACTACGTCGACAAGACCCTGCTGGTCAAGAATGTGCTGGACAACGGCAGCCAGGTGACGCTGTACGCGCGGCCCCGCCGCTTCGGCAAGTCCATGAACCTCTCCATGCTGGACTGC
>JAEEYQ010000067.1 GCA_016288215.1 Lentisphaeria bacterium
CATTGATTCTTCTGTGTCTGCGGGAACAGCACACAGACTATACCATGAGTTGTCATCATAAGCAAACGCAAAGAGCCGTAAAGGCGTAGCCGATTGGCTCTGACCACGGTCAAAGCCCGTGGTTTTCTGAGCCGCAATAAAATATGGATTCCCCACAACCGCATCGGCTGGGTGGCTGAATCTTGTGTCTGCGGACAAGTTTTTCGATGATTCCGTCAGGCAACCTCTTGCAATTTCTGTAAGTACGGTCATAGTATGTTTTTGCAGGGTCACGACAGCTCTTTGGCCGCGGGGTTGCTTCCATTGAGGATGTCCTGAGACGATTCTTCGCCGGCTGGCTTCTCCATCCATATTATAATTGTTAACATATTACAAATCAGCATGTTAGGAAAATCTGACCAGTCGCCGGCACCCATGGAGCGGATTCAAGGATGCGCCGGCGTCATTTTCGCGGCAGGAGGACGCTCCAGCCGCTTTGGCGACAACAAGCTGTTCGCCCCACTTGACGGCATGCCCCTGTTCTGCCATTGCATCCGCCGCTTTGCCCAATGGCTTCCCCTGCAGAACTGCATTCTTGTGGTGCCCAAAGGGGAGACGGAGACGTTCCGCCGTTGTCTCGAACAGTGGCAGTTGGACGCGTTGCCGCTGACGACGGGAGGGGACAGCCGTTTCGCCTCCGTAAAGGCGGGACTGGCCGCTTTGCCGAAAACCGTGTCGCTAGTCGCCGTGCAGGACACCGCCAGGCCTCTGACCTCGTTGGAGCTTCTGCAACGCTGTCTTGCCAGCGCAGACCAATGCGGCAGCGGCATCGCCGCCCATCATGTGGTGGACACCATCAAAGTCGCTTCCCCTCAGGGACTTGTGCAGGAGACGCCGGATCGCCGCCTCCTGTGGGCCACGGAGACGCCGCAGGCTTTCCGAAGAAGCTGGCTGGAAGCGGGTTACAACGCCGCCGGAAGTGGAGCGGACACCCTGACGGACGATGCGCAGGTCGTCCAGATGGCCGGCTATCCCGTCCAGCTGGTGGAAAACCGTGCTCCAAATCTGAAAGTCACTTACCCTCAAGACCTTGCATTGGCGCAAGCCCTATTGGCAAATTCCTAACCTCTAATTTCTATTTTCTAATTTCTAATTCCTAATTTTCTATGCTTCTTTAGGTTGAAATTGACGTTTTCTGCCGCCCCTTCAGGGCTTGAACAATCGTAACAATCTGCCATACCCGGGGTTACGCTTGCCGCTTCGCGGCCACGCTTACCCCGGGCTGTGCTCCGCCGCCCCTTCGGGGCTGACGCGCGAACTGCAATGTCACTTCGAAAAATGATACTCTACCCTAATGTGGTATAAATCGTTGACTCCACTGAAATTCCTAATTCCTAATTCCTAATTTCTCATTCCCAATTCCCCTTCCGCCGTCCACCTTTGACTTCCGAATGACGACGCTTCTGCTCCAGACGTTTTTCACGGCTAGCCAACGTGGGCCGTGTCTTGCGGCGGACTTTCGGCAGACGGGCCGCCTCCTTCAGCAGCGCCGTAAAGTGCTCCAAAACCAGCTCACGATTGCGATGTTGGCTTCTGGACTCCCGCGCCTCCATCGTGAGCAGCCCCTCTTTGCCAAGACGACTTCCCGCCAAATGGCGCAGACGCTCCATCACCGCAGGGGGCAAATGCTCGACGGGACATTGCCAACGCAGCTGCACGGCGCTGTCCGTCCGGTTCACCCCCTGTCCGCCAGGTCCGTCCGCCCTACAGCAGACAAAGGAAACGTCATCCATCGCGATTTGCCATTGCGGCGTGATGAAAATCGTGTTTTCCGCATCCATCTCACTCCTCCTATAACAATATATATAATATAACATGGCAATGGAAGAGAATTTGTCAAACAAAAAGGGCCAGCCGCCACTTGCCAAAAATGCAGGAGATGAATAAATTAATGAACAGTTTGTTCAACCTGTTCCGTTTGCAGACGGCATCAGTCAAGGAGTTTTGCACGTCCACGACAGTCTGTTTCTTCCCCCACTGGCCCGATTCCCCTAACCCCTTCATTCCCATGCACCTGACTCAAGCCGCCTTAAGCCATCTGACCCATCTGCTGGACCGCTCCGGCCACGGCGGCGACGGCTATGTCTTCTCCGGCTGCGTGGGAAACTGCCGCGGCAGCGTCCCCCTTCTCCAGCCAGCTCCTCTGCCGCCGGAGGGCTTTCTCACCATAACGGCGGAGGGACTCCGCTTCTTCATCCCTCCTGAATACCACGACGTCATGACCACCGCCACCATGGACTATGAAGGCGGCCTGTTCGGGCGGGGACTGAACCTGACTTGGCCCCACCGTCCGGGCGGCTGTCCCAACTGCTCCTGACTCCCATGCCCTTCCGCTCCTCAACCTCGCCAAAGCACCCCATCGGCAACCTCGACGCAGACCCCTTCCTGCATTTTCCAGGCATCGGCCCCTGCCGTCAGCAGCAGCTCTACGACTGCGGCATTGTCCAATGGGAGCAGATTGGCCCCGAGCCGCCTCCTGAATTGCACTGTCTCCACTCCCATTGGCCGGCCATCCGCTCCATGGCACGGCAATGCATTGCGGCCAGGCAGACGCAGAATTTGGGTTTCCTGGCCTCGACCTTGGTCAGCCCCGATCGTTGGCGTATACTTGCAAATCATTGGAAACAAGCAGCTTACATCGATATTGAGACATCTGGACTGGACATGGACAGCGTCATCACCGTCATCGCCGCCTGGCAGGAAGGCACCCTTCGGCTTTTTGTCCAAGGGGAAAATCTCGAGGATTTTTTGGACTACATCGACACCGTGCCGCTGGCCGTCACGTTCAACGGCAGCACCTTTGACTTTCCCGTCATCTGTCGTCAATTCCATATTCATGAACTGCCTCCGCCCCATCTGGATCTGCGTTGGATCTGCCATCACGCCGGCTGGCACGGCGGTCTCAAATCCATTGAACGACAGTTGCAACTCACTCGGCCAGAGGATCTTCAGGAAGTCGATGGCAATGTGGCCGTTTGGCTTTGGCAGCAATGGGAGCAGCATCACGCCGAATCCGCAAGAGCTCGGCTCCTGCGGTATTGCTCCGCCGATGTGATAATGTTGGAACAAGTTGTGGCAAAACTACTTAAAGATGATTCAGCGATTACAGCGACCCGTCTGAAAGCCTGCTGGAAGACGTTGGACGCCATCGTTCCTCCGCCATCCCCCTCTACAACATTCGCTTCAACGGTACCGTCCCCCTCGCCGTCGGAGGCTCGGCCCGCGCCAACGCCATCCCCCTCCGCCGCACCGCCGCCATCTCCCTCTGCCGTGCAACCCGCCCTGTCCCCTCCGGCTCTGGAACGGCTCCGCACCTTTCTTTCGAGGAAACGCTGACTCATGAAACGCCCCCACGCCATGCAATGCGCTGTTGTCGTGTTTTGCACCATTTTGTCATGCTCTGTCGTGACAGCAGCAGCCCTTTCCTCCCCCATGGACGTGCTGTCGCATCGCGCCAACGCCCTTGCCGGCAGCGACTTGGACCTCGCCTACCGTGAAACGGAAGAGGCCTTCAACAAGCTCCTCGGCAATGCCGCCGCCCCCTTGCCCGTCCCCCGGCTGGCCATGCTCACGGTGTTGGCCGACAGTCTGATTCTACTGGAAGCCGCTCAACAACAGCATGTTACGCCAATCAGCAAAGATCTGGCCCTTTGGCTGTTCCGCAGTCCGGAGACCAGTGCCGCCCTCATGGACAACCTGTCTCTGCCGCAGGACAACCTGCCTCAGGTTTTCGCCATTCTACAGACCCTGTTCGACGCTGAGCTTCCCGCCAAACGCAACGCCAACTTTCCCCTCATGCTCGCCATGGCGTTGGTGTGGGACGCCCCCCGCCCATCTCTCCATCGGCAAATCGCCCCCGCCAGCCAGCTCCCCTATCAGCCTGACCTCGTAAATCGCTATCACTTTTTCGCGGAAGGATTTGCATCTGGTGACGCCCCCATCCCCCTGCCCCGCCTGACCATCTCCGGCCTCTGCATGGTCGTGGACACCCCCGTGCCCGTCTCGGAGCTTCAATGGGCCAAGGCCAACATCAAGCCCAACCGTTGGGAGGAATGCTACAAATCCATCCGCTATCGGGATGAACGGGTCCAAAACGGACAGTACCTTTGGGATGAGGCACCCTACACGTTGGAGGCCATCCGCAACCATGGGGGCATCTGCACCGACCAGGCCGCCTTCACGGTCATCGCCGCCAAGGCTTGGGGCGTCCCCGCCATCCTGTTCGCGGGCGTGGGAAGCCGAGGCGCCCATGCCTGGCTCGCCTGGCAGAAAAATCCCCGCAGCTGGGTCATGGACACGGGCCGCTACCGCCGCGCCGCCTTCACCACTGGCGTGGGCATCTGGCCCTCCACAGGAGAGGAAATCAACGACCATCTGCTGCCCCTCTATCTGGCTCAAAGCTCTACAGAGGCCTCCTCCGCAAACGGACTGTGCCGTCTGGCGGAATGTCTGCTGCGCCGCCAACGGACGAAAGCCACCGACGACGCGCTGAAAATCGTCCGCACCCAGCGCTCCACCCATCTTCCTGCGTGGAAGCTCCTGGAGGAGAGGCACAAAGACAATCCCAAGAAGCTACTCGCCCTATATGAAGAGGCCATAAAGGCCTTCGCGTCCTATCCGGATGTCCAGGCCCATTTTCTCCGCCATCAGGTTTCCCTTCTCAACGCCCTTGGCAGAATGGACGAGGCGCTGGCGTGCCTCAGCCATCTTCCCACGGAAATCCGCCGACGGGATGACCTGCGACGGGATCTGGGCGTCGCCCCTGTCATCGCCCTCATGGCCCAAAAGAATCCGGAAACCGCCCGCCTCAAGCTGCAGCAGTTCCTCCGCCAGAATCGGGACGATGGCATTAAACTCTTCCCGCTCATTGACTTCTATCTCGACCTGACTCGCGAACACCATATGACGACGGAGGCCCTCACCTTTCTGAAGACCTTCATCGGCAACCTCACCGTCGCCCTGCGAAAGGATTTGGAGCGGGAGCCCAGCCTGAACGCCAAACTTCAGGGCTTTCTCGAAAAGGCACAGACGAACCATCAGACGGCGTCAGCGGAAAGGAAGGCCCATTGACATGGCAAAGATCCGCGCCGACCAACGTTGCCTCGCCCTCGGACTGGCACCCTCCCGAAGCGCGGCCCTGAATCTCATTCGGATGGGACTCATCGCACTGCCAGATGGCACACCCTTGGCCAAGGCGGGCCAAATGATTTCAGAAGATACTGTACTGCAACGTCTTACAGATTTTCCATATGTCAGCAGGGCAGCTGGCAAACTGCTGCCCGCCATTGAAAAGCACCATCCGCCCATCGACAACGCCGTGGCGTTGGACGTCGGTGCCTCCACCGGCGGCTTCACCCAAGTCCTTTTGGAAAAGGGTGCCGCCATGGTCTATGCGGTGGATGTGGGGCATGGCCAGCTCCACGAAAGCCTGCGCCATGACCCACGCGTCGTCTCTTTGGAAGGCGTCAACGCCAAAGAGTTGTCTAAAGCATTGATACCACGACCTATCGACATTCTTGTAGCGGACGTATCCTTCATCTCGCTGACGAAAGTCCTTCCCGCCTGCGCCCCCCTTTTGGCTGACAATGCATGGATCATGGTGCTGATCAAGCCCCAATTCGAGGCGGGCCCCGCCGACGTGGGCAAGGGCGGCGTGGTTCGCGACGAAATCGTCCGCGCCCGCTGCGTCCGCCACGTCGTGGATTTCGCCGTGGACCACTTCGGCTGGCGGCATGGGGACACCCTGCCCTCTCCCGTCCCCGGCCCCGACGGCAACCGCGAATTCGTCGCCGTATTCACAAAAGGGGACTCTGAAATCTAGAATCTCCCTAATACCTTATTATATTAAGGACTGATTCGTTTTTCCGCAATCAACCCATTGGTTTCAACAAAAGGAAATCTGCAATGAAAGTCGTGCTTGCCTACTCCGGAGGACTGGACACCTCCTGCATCTTGGTCTGGCTAAGGGAAAAATATGGCGCGGAGGTGGTCACCTACTGTGCGGATGTCGGTCAGGGCGAGGAACTTGACGGCCTTCACGAGAAGGCATACGCCACGGGCGCCGTCAAATCCTACGTGGAGGACTTGACGGAGGAGTTCGCGCGGGACTATGTCTTCCCCATGTTCCAGGCCAACGCCATCTACGAGAACATGTACCTTCTGGGCACCTCCATCGCCCGCCCCGTCATCGCCAAGCACTTGGTTCAGGTGGCCAAAGAGGAGAACGCGGAATTCATCTGCCACGGCGCCACTGGCAAGGGCAACGACCAGATTCGCTTCGAGCTGAGCGCCTACGCCCTCAACCCGCAAATCAAGGTCATCGCCCCATGGCGCAGCCCCGACTGGACCTTCAAGTCCCGCACGGATCTGATGAAATACGCCGCTGACCGCAAGATTCCCATCACCGTCAGCGCCGCCAAACCCTATTCCATGGATCGTAACCTCCTCCATATCAGCTTCGAAGGCGGTATTTTGGAAGATCCGTGGCAGGAGCCGCCCGTGGAGACCCACGTGCTGACCGTCCCCGTGGAAAAGGCGCCGGACACCCCTGAATACATCACCATTGAATTCCTTAAGGGCAACCCCGTGGCCATCAACGGCCAGAAGCTCAGCCCCGCCGCCCTCATGAAGGAGCTCAACCGCCTGGGCGGCAAGCACGCCATCGGCCGCATCGACATTGTGGAGACCCGCTTCACGGGCATGAAGGACCGCGGCGTCTATGAGACCCCCGGCGGCACCATCCTCTTCCATGCCCACCGCGCCATGGAATCCATCTGCATGGACCGCGAAGTCATGAGCATGCGCGACCAGCTCATCCCGCAGTACGCCAACCTGATCTACAATGGCTTCTGGTTCGCCCCCGAGCGGGAGTTCATCCAGGCCGCCATCACGAAGAGCCAGGAGAACGTCACGGGCGAAGTCCGCTGCAAGTTGTACAAAGGCAACTGCTTCATCGTCGGCCGCCGCTCCCCCTACACGCTGTATGATCCGGAAGTCGTTACCTTTGAGGCAGATGACGTCTACAATCAGGGCGACGCCACCGGCTTCATCAAACTCAACGCGCTGCGCCTCCGCATCGCCGCCAACGCGAAGAAGCCTCCGCTGGCCTGAACAACCACGAACGCGGTGTCCGCAAACGGCGGCACCGCAAATGCCAACTTTCGTTGTAAAAATTACATAACACATTGAACATCAAGGAGTTACAAAATGGCTGACAATTCTGCACGGGGAACCGAATCCTTTGCGGTCGCGGAGAAGAAGGAAGTCAAGAAGAAACTGCGTTGGGCCATCGTCGGCTGCGGCGGCATCAGTGGCGCCCACATGGAGGCCATCAAGCAGATTCCCGAAATCGAAGTGGTCGCCGGCTGCGACATCCTGCCGGAGCGCAACAAGGAGTTCACGGAGAAGTGGGGCGTCAAGGACACCTATGAAAAGTGGGATGACCTGCTGGCCAATGTGAAGCCGGACGTGGTGGACGTCTGCACCCCCAACGGCGTCCACGCCCCTGCGGCCATCGCCGCCTCAAACGCGGGCTGCCATGTCATCACGGAAAAGCCCATGTCCATGTCCCCCGCCGAAAGCCAGGCGATGATTGACGCCGCCAAAGCCAACGGCAAGCTGCTCTGCACGGGCTTCCAATATCGCTATCATCCGTCCTGCGAGATGTTTGTCCGCGCTCGTGAAGCCGGAGACATCGGCGACATCATGTTCGTCAAGTGCCAGGCGCTCCGCCGCCGCGGCATTCCGAACTGGGGCGTCTTCGGCCAAAAGCACCTTCAGGGCGGCGGCCCGATGATCGACATCGGCGTCCACGTGCTGGAGGCCGCCCACTACTGCATGGGCGAACCCACCCCCATCGCCGCCTCCGGCAACTGCTGGACCTACATCGGCGACAAACCCTCTGAAGTCGTAAGCTGCTGGCCCAATTGGGATTACAAGACCTTCACCGTCGAAGACCTCGCCATCGGCCAAATCCGCTTCAACACAGGCGCCCTGCTCCAGATCGAGGCCTCCTTCAGCGCCCACATCGAACATGATGTCTGGAACTTCCAGATCATGGGCACCAAGGGCGGCTTCAATTGGGAGACCGCCACGCTGTTCACGGACCACGCCGGAACCATGGTCAACTGCAAGGCCGGATTCCTGCCCTCCGTTGGCTTCAACACCCTGTTCGTCGAGAAGCTGAAGAACTTCGCCTACGGCTGCCTCTACGGCACCCCGCTGCGCGCCCCCGGCGAGTCCGGCATGGCTGTGCAGAAGATGTTGGACGGCATCTACCGCTCCGCGGACATCGGCCACGAAGTCGCCATCAACTGACATGTTCCATTCACGGCGGCCGGAGCCACCTCGTTCCGGCCGCCTTCTCTCTACAACTCCACTATAATTGCTAACCCATGGCAAGTTCACATGTCATCATGCCTCAAAAAGAGCCGCAACGCGGCTCAATTGAGGTAACCCCGGGTTGAGCGAAGCGAAACCCGGGGGCAAGGTTTCACCCCATGGCTCCACAGCCCCAACGGGGCTGAATTACAGCCGTGAACACAGCTTTGCGGATAGGTTCTGAATAGTTACATTCCAAATTCCTAATTTCTAATTCCTATTTCCTACTTCCTACTTCCAAATTCCTCATTCCTAATTCCTAATTTCTAATTCCTTTTTCCTACTTCCTACTTCCTACTTCCAAATTCCTCATTCCTAATTCCTAATTTCTAATTCCTACTTCCTACTTCCAAATTCCTCATTCCTAATTCCTAATTTCTAATTCCTATAGCCATGAGCATGCCTTCACATCTTCTGCTGGCCGGAGAGGAATCCGTTCTCGCACAGGCGGAAACGGCGCATGCCCAACTGCCAGTGGACTGGAGGGAAGACACGCCCTCCGATTGGACGCCGCCATCCGTCGAGACCACCTTGGCCGCCCCTTTTGAAGTCACTGGCCCCGCCACTTACCACAAAGGCCAGCGACGCACCCTCCGTTTTCTTCCCTCCGACCGTTCCGGCTGGTTCATTCAACGCCGCGACCTTTCCGAACAGCTTCCCATTCAGGTCTGCCCCCAACATGTCCGCAGCGCCAGTCGGGCCATCGTTCTCCAGAGCGGCTGTCCGGAGAACCAGTTTCGCATGAGCGAACATGTCATCGCCCAGCGGCTGGGCATGGGACTGGACAATGTGATTGTTCAAACGGACAGCGAGGATCCTCCCCTCTTCGATGTGGGCAGCCTGCCTCTCGTGGAAGCCATTCAACGTGTTGGCCTAAAGGAACTTCCATCGCAACCACTACGATTTTGGCATGTGGAGCAGCCCGTTTCCATCGTGACCGAAAACGGCGCCTTTCTCACGCTGCTTCCGCCCGAAGGGACGTCAGACCATCATCTTCATCTGGATGTGGGCATTGACTTTCCCACCGCCATCGGCAAGCAGCGCATCCAGTTCACGTTGACTCCCAAACGGTTCGCCTACGGCGCCCAAGCCCGAACCAACTGCCCCGCCTCCCAAATGCTTTTCGTCCGCACCATCGGCCAATTCATCCCCTCCCTGCGGAATTTCGGCTACACGAAACAGAACATTCTGATCGCCGGGAAAAAGGACTACGTGAACACCCCCGCCCTACTCCATGAAGGCAAGTCCCTGGAGGCCGTCTGGCATCGCGCCTGTCTGGATTTGGTGGCCGCCCTCTCCCTTCTTCCGGAAGGCCGTCTGGAGGGGAAAATCATCTCCCACAAAGCCGGCCATGTGCTGGATGTCCGTTTCATCACCTTACTTATGAAAGAGGGACTGCTTCATTCGGGGGCATCGGCATGAGCCGCCTGCAGGACAAAATCACCTTCTATGATTCTCTGGCCGCCTTGGTCAGGGCGGGCGTCAGTTTGGCCACCGTCTTCCAGCGGGGGCATTTTCCCCCTTCCTACCGCCACGTCTCCAACAGTCTCATCGCCGCCCTTCAGCAGGGGCATCGCCTTTCCGAAGCCATGGCCGCCTCCGCCGCATTCTCCCGACTGGAGACCACGCTTGTGGCCGCGGGAGAGGCCAGCGGCGCCATCGACCAGGCCTGCATCGCCCTCCGCGACTGGTTCACCACCAACCAAAGGCTGCGCCGCCAAATCATCAGCGGGCTGGTCTATCCTATCCTTATCTACTATGTGGCCTGCCCCCTGCTCTATGTCATCCACTCCGCCTCCCACGGCATGAACTTCACCTGCGGCCTTCCCGCCCTCTTCATCATGTTCGCCCTGCCGCCTGTCATCTGGCTGCTGTATCGCCTCCTCTCCCCCGTCCTTCTCGTCCTTCCCGCCTTCGGCCAACTAGTGGAGCATCTGCCCATCGTCGGCCGCCTGCAGCACAGTCTGGAGGGCACCCGCTTCTTCTTCCCCCTGCACCTCTGCCTGGACGCGGGACTCTCCTACAAAGACAGCATCGCCCTCTGCGCCGAATGTTGCGTAACTTCCTATTACAGAATGCGTTACCTTCGTCTCATTCCGCTGCTGGAATATCATGGGCAGACCTTCGACGAGGCTTTCGCCAACACCATGACAAGCCAGGAACGCCGCTCCGCCATTCCCGCCCTTCTCGCCACCGCCCAACAGGCGGGAGCCATGAGCGACTTCACGGGACGCATCGCCACCATGCTGTCCGAAGAAGGGGAACAACGGCTCAAGCTCATCGGCAATCTGGTTCCCAAACTCATCTATTTTGCGTTGGTCTTCTTCCTCGCCTACAAAATCATCTCCGCCTGGATGGGTTATTTCGAACAAATCAACAGCCTGCTATAGCCGCCGAAGCCTTCTTCGCCCCCATGGAAACCCCAACCTGGAGCCATCTCTATCCCTTTGAATCCCATTTCTCTACCACAATGGACGGACACCGCCTCCATTACGTGGACGAAGGGAACGGCCATCCCGTGGTCATGCTCCATGGCAATCCAACCTGGTCCTTCATGTACCGAAACCTGATTCCAGTCATCGCCGCGCAGGGGCAGCGGGCTCTGGCCGTCGATCTCATCGGCTGCGGCCTCTCCGAAAAGCCCCAAACTTGGCCCTACCATCTGGAAGACCACCTTCGAGTTTTCGAGCACTGGATTGATAACATATTGCAGTTGAATGAATTATCAATAGTCATGCATGACTGGGGCGGTGGCGTCGGCATGGGCTACGCCGTCCGTCATCCGGAGAAGATTCGGCGTCTGGTTCTGATGAACACGGCCGCCTTTCCCTCCCACGACTGCCCCAAACGTCTGATTCTGTGCCGCATCCCCCTGCTCAGCTCCCTTCTCGTGCGCGGCATGAACGCCCTTATCCGCACCGCAGAGCGAAAAGCCATCGCAAAGCCGCTTCAACCCGCTGTCCAGGAAGGATTTAGATATCCATATAGAAATTGGCACGACCGCATCGCCGTGCTGAAATTTCCGCAGGACATTCCGCTGACCCCCTTACATCCCACGTGGCGGACTCTCTCCACAATCCGAGACAAGCTTCCACGGTTGGACGCCGTCCCCAAGCTCTTCTGTTGGGGCGAGCAGGATTTTTGCTTCACCATGCGCTTCTTCGAGCGCTTCAAAGCGATCTTTCCGCCAGGTCCAAACGCCTGCTACCATAGCTTCCCGCAGGCCGCCCACTATCTGCTGGAGGACGCCGGAGACGCCGTCATCCCCCTGCTCTGCCAATTCCTCCGCCAACAAACAGAAGCCTTAAATTCCTAACTCCTAATTCCTAATTCCATATGATACAGCAGCTCAACACCTTGGTCATTGGCAGCGGTGCGGCGGGACTAGCGGCGGCCGTCCGTCTGCATGCCGTCGGCGTGGACAGCGTGGCCATCTACACGGAAAGCCTGCGCCACGGGACCTCCATCAACACCGGCAGTGACAAGCAGACCTACTACAAGTTGGGAATGTATGGCAAGGAGCCGGACTCCCCATGGCTCATGGCGCAGGATTTGGCGGCGGGAGGCGCCGTCCATGGAGACATCGCGTTGGTGGAGGCCGCCGTCTCCGCCGAAGCCTTCCATCACCTTGTCCTCCTCGGCGTCCCCTTTCCCCACGACGCCAGCGGCCAATTCATCGGCTACAAGACCGACCATGACCCAAAACGCCGCGCAACAAGTTGCGGCCCATACACTTCCAAAGAAATGTGCAGGGCTTTGGCCAAAAACATTGCAGAAAGTCATATCTCATTGCAAGAGAATAGGATATGCATTCAGCTTCTGACCGACGCCACAAAGACCCGCGTCATCGGAGCCCTCTTTGTCAACACGAAGACAGGAGAATTTGAAGCCGTCCAAGCCGAAAATGTGGTCTTCGCCACCGGCGGACCTGGAAACTTCTATGCGGACAGCGTTTACCCCGCCCTTCAGACTGGCGGCATCGGCGTGGCTCTGGAGGCCGGCGCGCAGGCGCAAAACCTGGCCGAGTCCCAATTCGGCCTTGCCTCCACCGCCTTCCGCTGGAACGTCTCCGGCAGCTACATGCAGGTCCTTCCCGATTTCGTCTCCACCGACGCGGACGGGGGCGACGAGCGGCTCTTCCTATCCGACTATTTCGACTCAACGGAAGCCATGCACAACGCCATCTTCCTGAAAGGCTACCAATGGCCCTTCAACGCCGCCCATGTCCCCGGCTCCTCCCTTATCGACATCTTCACCTTCATTGAAACCACCCAACGGAAGCGGCGCGTCTTTTTGGATTTTCGCCGTAACCGATTGCCCGTCAACATCAAACGACTTTCCGACGAAGTTCGGCTGTATCTGGAGAAATCCGGCCTGACCGATGTGGACACCCCTCTGAAACGGCTGGAACGGCTCAACGCCCCCGCCAACGCCCTTTATCGGGAACATGGCATTGATTTGGCGACGCAAATGCTGGAGGTCGCCGTCTGCGCACAGCACAACAACGGCGGTCTCTCGGGCAACATCTGGTGGGAGTCCGTGAATCTCAAGCACTTGTTTCCCATTGGGGAAGTCAATGGCTCCCACGGAGTTGCGCGACCTGGCGGCAGCGCCTTGAACGCGGGGCAGGTCGGCGCGTTCCGCGCGGCCGAATTCATCGCCGCCCGCTATGGCGGCTCCACCGTCCCTCAAGAGGAATTCGAGGCCGCCCTCCGTTCCGCCATGACGGCTCTTGAATCCGACGCCGTACGGCCACCTCGCGTCGACTGGCGGCAGGAACGGCGGGACATGCAGCAGCGCATGAGTGCCGTCGCCTCCTTTGTCCGCTCTTCCGCGCCTTTGGAGGAGGCCATTCTGCAAGCAAAAGCCCAATGCAACCGCATGAAGGACAGTGGGTTCCAAAATCTGTCTCCTTTCGACAAGGCGGAATTTCTCCGAACCCGCTCCATGGTCACGGCCCAGCTGTTCTATTTGATGTCCATCCATAAGCATATTCACACCACAGGCTCCCGTGGCGGTGCCATCGTGTTGGGCGACGGCGGCACCCTCATTCATCCTAAGTTGCCTTCCATCTGGAAGATGCTACCGGAGAAGCCAGAACAGCGGCACCAAATCATGACCATCGTCGCCGACAAGGACGGAACCCCTTCCATTGCATGGGAGCCATGTCGTCCTGTTCCGGAGGAAGACGGCTGGTTCGAAACGGTCTGGCGGGAGTTTCGGGAAGGCAGCCTGTTTTGTAATTAGGAATTAGGAATTAGAAATTAGGAATTTGTAATTAGTAATTAGGAATTAGGAATTTTACTAGAACTTCTAGAGCTAGCTAGGGGACCAGGCCATGACCGTCTATCGCAAAGTAACCGAGTTCAAAAGTCCGTCCGCATTTGCCCAATATGTTGCGGCAGAAGACTTTCACATTGGCGTTGCCCCTGAAGTGGCCTCCGATGGCACGGCGGCGCTGGCTCAGCCATGCCCCTGCCCCTTCACCGCCCATACCCCTGGCAATCGATGGGCCATCCTTCCGATGGAGGGCTGGGACTGCCAGCCAGACGGCGCCCCAAGTGAGTTCACCCGCCGTCGCTGGCTGCGCTTCGCGGCCTCCGGAGCCAAACTGCTTTTTGGGACGGAAGCGGGAGCCGTCATGCACAGCGGTCGCAGCAATCCACGGCAGCTATGGGTTGCGCCGCATACGGAACATGCTCTTGCGCAATTACTTACAGATATGCGAAAGGAACATCAGGCCCATTTGGGACGCCAAGACGACCTCTGCATCGGCCTTCAGCTGACCCACTCCGGACGTTACGCCCACCCCAATGACGCCGCCACACGGGAGCCCGTCACCGCCTATTCACATCCTCTGCTTGATGTGAAATTTCATTGCGGCCCCGAACATGTCATCCGCGATGAGGAGATTCCCCTGGTCATCGACCAATTCGTGCAGGCCGCCAAAGTTGCCCAAAACGCAGGCTTCGATTTTATCGACATCAAACACGCCCACGGCTATTTGGCCCATGAATTTCTCAGCGCGGTGAATCGGCCCGGCCCCTATGGCGGCTCCTTCGAAAACCGAACCCGCTTCTGCAGAGAGATTCTGGAAGGCATTCGGCGGGAATGCCCTGGGCTGGAAATCGCCGTCCGCCTCAGCGTCTTTGACATCCGCCCCTTCATCAAGGGCGACGATGGCGTCGGCCATCCCATGGACTGGCCAGCGGACATGCCCTACCCCTACGCCTTCGGCGGCGACGCCACAGGCATGGACATGGACGATGCCCTCGCCGAACCTGTGCGCTTCGTCAAGCTGCTCCAACAGTACGGCGTGCGTCTGATTTGCGCCACCGTGGGCAGCCCCTACTACAACGTCCATCTTCAGCGCCCAGCCTATTATGCGGTCTGCGATGGCTATGCCATGCCCGAACCGCCGCTGTACAACGTGGGGCGTCACCTGAAGGCCGTCCGCCGCCTGAAGGCGCTTTGTCCGGACATTCTGACGGTGGCCTCTGGCTTGACGTGTCTGCAGGAATATTTGCCCAACGTGGCGGAATTTGCCATCGCCCATGGATGGACGGACTTCGCGGGCATTGGCCGCATGGTCCTTTCCTATCCGGAGATCTGCACCGACAGCCTGTCCGGCCATCCTCTCGACCGTTGCCGCATCTGCCGCACTTTTGGAGAATGCACCAACGCCCCGCGGCATGGCTTCATCTCCGGCTGCTATCCGCTGGACGAATTCTACAAACACCGTCCAGAAGCCGCTCAGCTAAAGGAACTTAAAGCAAAAAAGCATTAGTCATAGCTGCAATTCAGCTCTGTCAAGGGCTGTAAAATCAGAGGAGGCGCATTCACCCCCGGGTTTCGCTTCGCTTAACCCGGGGTTACGTAAATTAGGCCCCTTCAGGGCCTTGAAAAGCCATGCCATGGCAAGTACACATAGCATTGTGCATAAGGAAGAGCCGCAAAGCGGCTCAATTGAAGTAACCCCGGGTTGAGCGAAGCGAAACCCGGGGGCAAGGCATCACTCCATGAATCAACAGCCCCAACGGGGCTGAATTACATATGATGTATGATTTCAAATCGCAATACTTGTAAAACAAAAGAGAAGTCATTGATTTTTAGTTAAGGAATTCACTTTCTGGCAGTTTCATGGGAAGCTATTTCGGCTGCAATCTTGGCAAATTGACGTTCCAGGCGAGCACACTGCCTATCCAGCTCCGTATAATCAAAGGGCGGAGTGTTTAGAATGGCTTTGAAAATCCGTCGCCCCAGTTTTGGGGGAAGATTCGTCATACATGGTTTGCCATAGCGAATCGGCCTGGAAGAAGATTGTTTCATGAATTGCCCTCCGAATTGTCCGTTGGAATCCCATCCCTGTGAGATGAGACTAATTTAGCCAACTTTTCACAGTTTTCCAGTTTATACAACAAAAGTTTTTAGTCGTTTATTATAAATCATTAACAATCCTAAAAACGCCTATATTTTCTCTTATGATTCTCAATGACAAATCCCATCGTTTTCCATGGGCATAGCTGTTCATCAATCCCAAAATGAATTTTCTCTTTCAAGGGCATTGTCCTCCTTTCTCCCTTTTCCGCTCCATGAGCATGATAGGGTGAGAAAGGAGGGCGATGCGGCATGTCCACATCCATGGATCATGACGATTCTTGACAATAAAGTTCCCTATTTGCCCAGATTCCGCAGATCGATGACCCGCTTGGCCTTGCCGCTGGAGCGTTCGATGGAGCCGGGCTCCACCAACGTGATGCGGGCGGAAAGGCCGATGATCTGCTTGATAGTGGAGGAGATGCGATTGCGCAGATTCTCCAAGGCGCCCACCTGGTCGGAGAAGACCTCCGGCGTCACTTCCACGCGAATCTCCAATTCGTCCATGGCCTTTGTGCGGGTGACGATCAGCTGATATTGGGGCTGAGTCCCCTTGATGGTCAGCAGAACGCTTTCCACCTGTGACGGGAACAGGTTGACGCCGCGGATGATCAGCATGTCGTCGCAGCGGCGACGGACCTTCTCCATGCGCACTAACGTGCGTCCACAGGGGCACTTATCGTAGTTCAGGCGGGAGATGTCATGGGTCCGATAGCGGATCAGGGGCATGGCCTCCTTCGTCAGCGAGGTGAAGACCAGTTCGCCCTCCTCTCCGGGAGGCAGCACCTCGCCGGTGTCCGGATCCAAAATCTCCGGATAGTAGTGATCCTCAAAGACATGGAGACCGCAGCGGCATTCGCAGTCGCCGGAGACGCCAGGTCCCGTCACTTCCGAGAGGCCGAAGATGTCATGGGCCTCAATGCCTGTCTTCTGCTCAATGAAGTCCCGCATGGCCTCCGTCCACGGCTCCGCCCCGAAGAAGCCCCTGCGCAATTTGGTCTCATGGAAATCCAATCCGATCTTCTCCGCCTCTTCAATCAGATGGATGAAGAAGGACGGCGTGCAGCAGACGGCGGTGGAGCCGAAATCCTTCAGCAGCATCAGCTGCTTTTCCGTGGAGCCGCCGCCCATGGGAATCACGGAGCAGCCGAGGCGTTCGGCACCGTAGTGGGCCCCCAAGCCGCCCGTAAAGAGGCCATAGCCGTAGCCCACCTGAACCACGTCATTCTCCGTGACGCCGCCGGCGATCAGCGTGCGGGCCATGGTCTCCGCCCAGCTGGTCAGATCATTGTGCGTATAGCAGACCACCGTCGGCTTGCCAGTGGTACCGCTGGAGGCATGGATGCGCACCACTTCCTTCTGCGGAACTGCCAGCAGCCCAAAGGGATAATGATCCCGCAGGTCCGTCTTCACCGTGCAGGGGAATTTCGCCAAATCCGCCAACGTCTTCAAGTCCTCCGGTTTGACGCCCTTCGCGTCAAAGGCGTCGTGATAGAACTTGACGTTTTCATATACCCGCTTCATAACTTGCTGCATCCGAGATAGTTGCAGGCTCTCCAGCGCCTGTCGGTCCACATAGTCCTTAATCTGCAAATCGTTCATGTCTTCACCTCGTTCCTTGAAAAATCCCTTTGATTCAACTATATATAATAACCAAAACAAAAAATCACGAAAAAACCCGCCTCCATGACGGTCTATCGCTGTCCTGGCGGCGGGTTTTGAAAAAAAGACGGACTGAACCATCGTCCAATCCGTCATCACCATGCTGTTACCCTAATGCTCCATATGCGTACACGAGCAGGCCATGACAGACGCGTGTCGTGGCCAATAAAATCGAAAATCATGTCGAATCCATTTTTCCATAATGATAGCTAATATGATGTGGTTTCGACACTTTGCAAGCCGAATGTTGTCTTTTTTTCGCGATTTTTTGTGGAAATCATGGAGTTGCCGCCCAAAAGAGGTGAAAAGGAAAAGGGCCCTCCGTCTCCCGTCTATCGTCTCATCTCCCGTCTCCAGTCCCCCGTCCCCCGTCCCCCGTCCCCCGTCCCTCGTCCCACCTTTCACCTTTCACCTTTCACTTGACGAGAGACGAGAGACACTTTTCACTCTTCACCGCCCGCGTGGAAGCGCCGCAATTGCGGCGGGAGAATTGGCATTGTCGCAAAAGGAGATACATTATAGGGCATTCACAAAGGGCGGCAACGCCATACGAAATCAATCTGCTTCACAAGAAGGAATAGAGCCAGTCATGAAGAACGGGAAGTTGCGCGTCGCGGTGGTGGGCCTGCGCTTTGGGGCGGACTTTGTGCCTATTTGGTGCAAACATCCGGATGTCTATGCCGTGGACATCGTGGACGTGAAGGCATCGTGCCTTCAAAAGGTTCTTGAAGACAACCATGGCATCAACAAGGCTTATCTCTCTCTGGATGAAGCGCTAAAGGATGACGGCATTGACGCGGTGCATCTTGTCACGCCGATTCCGCTGCATGCGAAACAGACGCTTCAAGTTCTGCGCAGCGGCAAGCACTGCGCCTGCACGGTGCCGGCGGCATGCACTTTGGAAGAGTTATCCGAAATCGTTGCAACGCAACGGGATACAGGAAAGAACTACATGATGATGGAGACCGCCGCCTACACGTTTCAGATGCTGCATGTAGAAAAGATGTACAAGGCGGGGGAAATCGGCCGCATCCAGCTGTTGCGCGGCTGCCACTATCAGGACATGGAGAACTGGCCCTCCTATTGGAATGGCCTGCCGCCCATGCACTACGCCACCCACGCCATCGCGCCGCTGCTGAAACTGGCCAACGCCCGCCCGACGGAAGTCGTCTGCTTTGGCTCCGGCACCATGCGGGAGGAGCTCCAAAAGCCCTACGGCAATCCCTTCCCTGCGGAAACGGCGCTGTTCAAACTGGAGAACACGGCGGCCGTCGTGGAACTCACGCGCACCCTCTTTGAAACCGCCAGAGTCTATTGCGAGGGCTTCGGCGTCTACGGCAGCAAAACCTCCTTCGAGTGGTTCTTCAACGACCACAGCGTCTTTGAACGCTTCGCCGACGAGCCCGACGACGGCATCGTCCATTGGGGCCGCTCCTGCAAAATGGAAAAAGCCGAGTCCTTCCCTGACACAGGCGACAGGCTGCCGCCCGAAATCGCCGGCTTCACGCGAACCTGCGGACACCTTGGCTCCCATCCGCATCTCATCCATGAATTCGTCCGCAGCATCCTTGAGGGCCGTCCCGCCGCCATCGACGCCGTGAAGGCCGCCCAATGGACCGCCGCCGGCATCTGCGCCCATGAGTCCGCCATGAAGGACGGTGCGCGCATTCCCATCCCATCGTTCGAATGATTTTCATAAGTAATTGATATACAACAAGTTATGAATTTTTCTCAGTTTTCATCCCCGAAAGGAGTCATCATGAGATTCGCCCTTTCCCTTGCGACGGCCGCCATCCTGTGTCTCCCGCTGGCCGCCCAAGAGCCCCCGCCGGAGAAACGCCCCATCCTCCTTAGCCAAGCCATCGATTTTCTCGACAACGCCTTTTTCACGGACAAAGGAGACTACTACAGCAAAGAGGAGCTTGCGGACCGGGTCCGTCAATCCTATGACGCGGGCATCCGCAAGGTCTATTTCCGCGGCACCGGCGGCGTGGCCTACTATCCCTCCTGCGTCCGCCGCCTCTACACCGGCTCCCACAACGACGAATGGGCCATGAAGCTCTACAAAACCGTCCACAGCTATGACGTGGTGGCCGAATACATCAAGGTTTGCCATGAGCTGGGCATGAAGCTCTACTATTGGGACCCCGTATTCGACACCTCCCTCTACATGCACTATTTCCCTGGAACAGAGGATTTTGCGCATTTCGGCGAATGGCCCATGCGGGACCTGGGCATCAAGGAGGAGCATCATGTCAAGCACCGCATGGCGGACCTGCGGCCTGTTCAGGAGCTGGAAAGGCCCATCGCGGAGCTGCATCTGCATTTTGCTCGTCCGTCGGAACTTACGTCGGACAACTTGATTCTCTACACCGCCCCCCGAAATGGCCTCTTCAAAAAGGTGGAGACGCCCTTCACCGTGGAGAGCCACGGCAACGACGCCGTCATCAAGGGCCTTTCCATCACCGACCCCATCATCAAATTCGCGGGGGACTTCAACGCGCTGACTGAAACCAAATCCCCTGACGCCGTGCGCGCCGTCTACGACAATGGAAAGCCCGTGGATCTCTACATCTCCTGCGAAATCCTCCTCGGCGGCGACTCCGACCGCATCCACAATCTGGGCGGCAGCGCCGGCTACGGAGCCTATTGGGGAGACGGCTCCATCTGGACAGGAGCCAAAGGCACAGGCCGCACGCTCATCGCCCGCTTCGGCGACTTTGAACGCTACGCCATCGGCTTCCCCGAATATGCCTATATCGAGAATCAGGAGCGCATGAAGCGAATCGTCGCGGAACTGTACGAACGCTATCCAGACCTGGACGGCGTCGCCTTCTCCATCCGCAGCCACTCCCTGCCCTGCGGCGGCAATGTGGAGGAGCTCGGCGGCGGCAACCTCTTCTACGGCTTCTCCGACCCGGTGGTGGAAGAGTTTATCCGCCGCCACGGCGTGGATCCGCGGAAACAGCCCTACGATGAAAACGCCTTCCTGAAACTGAGAGGGGAATATTTCACGCAAATGTTGAACGGCGTGGCCCAAATCGTCCATGCAAAGGGCGGCAAGCTGGAGGTCATGGCGGCGGTTCATTCCGCCATCGGCCTCTATGACCATGGCAGCATGTATCCATGGTGGCATAAGGCTTCCATCGACAATTTCTTCGATGTGGAGACCTGGGCCCATAAAGGCTTGGTGGACAACGTGATCATGCTTGGAACCGCCCATCAGCAGAATGAATGGAGCCAAAAGTGGAAGGATGAGGTGAAGGCCTTCAAGGCGAAGCTGGCGGGCACCTCCACTCGCCTCACTCTCCATTATCTGGCCAACGGCGCCAAACTGGACAATCTTCGCAACGTGCTTCCTGAAGTCCTGAAGGAGAACGACATCGATGAGGTGGAGTTCTATGAGGAAGTGGACATGTGGAGCACGCAGAAGTATCCTCTTCTGAAGGAGATCCTCTCCGCGTCACCACGACGGCTGGAAGGGGTTGATAATTAGGAATTAGAAATTAGGAATTAGAAATTTGTCGTGTAAAATTAGGAATTAGGAATTAGAAATTAGAAATTAGAAATTTGTCGTGTAAAATAGAAATTTGGAATTAGGAATTATACCACATTAGGGTAGAATATGATTTTTCAAAGCGACATTGCAGTTCGTCTGTCAGCCCCGAAGGGGCGGCGGAGCACAGCCCGGGGTAAGCGTGGCCGCGAAGCGGCAAGCGTAACCCCGGGTATGGCAGATTGTTACGATTGTTCAAGCCCTGAAGGGGCGGCAGAAAACGACATGTGCAACCCTTTCAGAAATTAGGAATTAGGAATTAGAAATTAGGAATTTTACTAGAGTTTCTAGAGTTTCTAGGGCTTCTAGGGCTAGCGAAGGAATTGTGAGATGAATTTTCTGCTGCGCAACGCCACTCTCATCGACTTGGGCGCCCCTGCGGACGTGACGGCGGACCTGGCTGTCCGCGACGGTCTGCTGTTGCCGGCCTCCGAATTGGGCTCCGAAGAGTTTCAGGAGCTGGAAGGCTGTGTGGTGACCCACGGCTTCATGGACATGCATGTGCATCTGCGGGATCCAGGGCAGACCTATAAGGAAGATATGGAGTCCGCGGCGCGGGCCGCCCATCGCGGCGGCTTCTCCGACGTGCTCGCCATGCCCAACACCGTGCCGCCCATCGACACGCCGTCCCGCTATTTGGAGCTGATGGAGCGTGCGGCGTCCATCCGACAGGTCCGCATCCATCAGTCCGCCGCCATGACGGAAGGACGGCAGGGGCGGCGCATGACGGACATGGAGGCCTTGGCGGCCGTCGGTGTCCTTGCCTTCAGCGACGATGGCAGCACGCCCCAAGACCGGCATCTCATGCGGGACATCATGCAGGCGGCGGCGGAACTGCAGCGCCCCATCATCGACCATTGTGAGAATCTGTCCCTCTCCAAGCCAGGCGTAATGCACGAGGGAGCGGTCTCCCGCGAACTGAACCTGCCCGGCCAGCCACGCCTCGCGGAGGAAAGCATCGCCGCCAGAGACATCGAACTGGCTCAGGACACCGGCTGCCGAATCCATTTGCAGCACATCAGCTCCGCAGGAACGGTGAAGCTGCTTCGGGAGGCCAAGCGCCATGGCCTGTCTGTCAGTGCGGAAGTCTGTCCCCATCATTTGTTTATGACTGACGAGTGGTGCAAGACCCACGGCACCAACGCCAAAATGGCGCCGCCTCTGCGGGAGGAGTCCGACCGTCAGGCTCTTCTGGAGGCCCTTTGCGAAGGAACGGTGGAGGTCATCGCCACGGACCACGCCCCCCATGCGGCGGCAGAAAAGGCCCGCGGCTGGATGGAGGCGCCGTTCGGCATCGTGGGTCTGGAGGCGGCGGTGCCCCTTTGTCTGGATGGTTTGGTCAACAGCGGCCGGATGTCTCTGCGGCAGCTCATCGACCGCTTTGCCGCCGGCCCCCGCCGTCTGCTGAACCTGCCGCTGGAGCCCGTGGCCACCGGCAGCCCCATCAACCGGCTGACCCTTCTGCTGCCCGAGGCCCCCCATGTCATCCGCGTGGCGAATTTCGCCTCAAAGGGCCGCAACTGCCCCTACGACGGCTGGAAATGCCTCGGCCATCCCTTCTTCATTGAGTCCACAGAAAACCCAGAATAAACAGAATGAAGCAAGTCGCAAGTATCTGACTTACAGGGATTTAAATATATAAACACCCCGCCGGGACCCGCGTCAGCGGGTTTCGGCTTCAGTTTTTTCCATGTATTCTGTGGACTATATTCTGTGAACCTCCATATAAAACATGACAATATATGACAATGCCACAATGGAATTTGGCGTTGGAGAAAAAAACACGGAAAAAAGCAGAAAATTTGAGAGAGGGGGTTGTTTTTGGCATCAAAGTTTAGTATAATTATAGGCGAAAACAGAGGGATTTGCTCTCTTTGGTTTCCCGAAAAATTTTTCGGGGGGGTAAATTTTTGCTGTTTAGACATTTAGAAAGGATTGCACCATGAAAAAGAAGTCTTTCACCCTCATCGAGCTGCTGGTTGTCATCGCCATCATTGCGATTTTGGCCGGTATGCTGCTGCCCGCTCTGGCAAAAGCGAAGCAGAAAGCCATTGCCATCAACTGCACGTCCAACGTCAAAGGCGGTCTGGAAGCCTGCATGCTGTACATGGACGATTTCGGCGGCATCTTCCCCAACTACATTGACTGGGTCGTGACGTTGAACAACACCCCCGTCAAAGCCTACTCCTGGTGCGCGCTCCTGATGGCCACAGGCTATCTGGAGGAAGGCTCCGCCATGGTCACCTGCCCCGCCGTCAGCACAAAGGCCGAATTGGATGCCACCAACAAAACCTATCTGGCGGTCTATGGCGCCTTCCAGACGGCAGACCTTGACCCGATGTATGTCAAGGAAGCCGGCGGCGGTCGCTTCATGCTGACCAACACGCTGAAGAACCCCGCCAGCACACTGGCCATCGCGGACAGCTGGAGCACCAACGGCGCAAAGCGCATGGTCCAGAACGTCCTCATCAAGAACAATTGGCAAATCACGGTCCGCATGCTGCACAACGAGCGCTGCAACATCGCCTACATTGACGGCCATGCCGCCGCCACCACCGCCGGCGAGCTGCTGCAGCAGTCCCGCATGATGCCCGTCATCAACCGCACCAACACCGGCATCTATTTCTTCACTCAGGACACAGTCTATACCTACATCAACTAAGCCATTCATTCCACGTCTCCTGCAGACGTGAGCCAACGGCCCCGGAACCCCCTTTGCGGCGTTTCGGGGCCGTTTATTTTTCAACCTAAACCGAGCTGTGAAGTCATGACCGCCCCCTGCTAGCCCAACCGCCACAGAGAGCCACACCCCAAAATCACGGCGAAAATTTCCACAATCGCGACAAAAAACTTCATATTGTGAATTGACGAATAAAAATTAGGTTTTATATTTGTCGCGCCCCTTTCTGGGGGCAACGTGTATGGAAATCCATTCATAAGGAGACAACCATGGCTAGAGAAATGATCAAATGCCCGTTTTGCGAATGCAAGGTTCTTGTAAGCGAAGTCGAGAAGGAAGACGGTGCCTGCCCCGAATGCGGCCAGCTGGTCATGTCCTCCAAGCTGTTCGACGACTATGACGAAGACGACGAAGACCTGGACTACGAAGATCAGGATGAACTGGACGATGAGTTCGACGACGAGTTCGACGATGAAGACGAAGAGCTGGACGACGACTACGACGACGAATTTGACGAAGAAGACGAAGAAGACGAAAACTACTGACCCTTTAGACGCAACGCAGGTCCAACGTGGCAGACAAATCTCCAATTTCCTCTAACTCAGGCGCTTACGAAGACGATAGCATCCTCTCCCTTTCCGCCTTGGAGCACATTCAGACTCGGCCGGGCATGTACATCGGCCGCCTTGGCAACGGCGACCATCCGGACGACGGCATCTATGTGCTGCTGAAGGAAGTCATCGACAACAGCGTCGACGAGTTCATGGCGGGGGTGGGACGCCGCATCGAGATCACCATTGCGGAGAACCAGACGGTGACCGTCCGCGACTATGGCCGCGGCATTCCGCTCAACCGCGTCGTGGACTGCGTCTCCAAAATCAACACCGGCGGCAAGTTCGCGACGGGAGAGGACGGCAAACCTCGCCCCTTCGCCATCTCCATCGGCCTCAACGGCGTTGGTCTGAAAGCGGTAAATGCTCTGTCGCAACACTTTACCGTCATCTCACGACGGGACGGCAAGGCGGTGCGAGCCGTCTTCGAGCAGGGTGTCCTGAAGGCGGAGGAGCGTTTTGACTGCGACGAGCCCTCCGGCACGGAAGTCAGCTTCCTCCCGTCGGAGAAGTATTTCCATGGCTTCCACTTTGACATGAAGCACCTGCGCCGCCGCATGCAGCACTATGTGTGGCTGAACAGCGGCCTGAGCATTAGCTTGAACGGCGAGAAGTTCTTCTCCCGCAAAGGGTTGCTGGATCTTTTGGCGGACAAGCAGGAGTCCGAGTTTCTCTATGAGCCGATTCATTACCGCTCCGACCTGCTGGAGTTCGCCTTCTCCCACACGGGAAGCTTCAACGAATGCTACTATTCCTTTGTCAACGGACAGTACACCAACGACGGCGGCACCCACCTCTCCGCCTTCAAGGAGGGTCTCACGAAGGCGGTCAACGAAATCATGCAGAAAAGCATGGACGCCGATGACATCCGCGGCGGCATCGTGGCCGCCATCGCCATCCGCATCGAGAACCCCGTCTTCGAGTCGCAGACGAAGAACAAGCTGGGCAATGCGGACGTGCGCGGCCCCATCGTCAACGAGGTCAAGTCCGCCGTGGCGGAAATGCTCTACAAGCACCCTGAGCTCAAGGCGCAGCTGCTGGACAAGATCACCAGCAATGAATCCGTCCGAAAGCAGATTCAGACCGTAAAGAAGGAGGCGAAGGAGCAGGCGCGCAAGACCAGCCTGAAGATTCCTAAGCTGCGGGACTGCAAGTTCCATCTGTGCGACGCCGCCTCCCGCCGCAAGCTGGACGAGAAGCAGAAATGCGCCGACTCCACCCTCTTCCTGACCGAAGGCGATTCGGCCGCCTCCAACATCGTCAAGTCCCGCGACCCGGAGACGCAGGCGGTGTTTCCGCTGCGCGGCAAACCGCTGAACTGCTACGGAAAGCGAAAGGACACGGTCTACAAGAACGAGGAGTTCTACTACATCATGCAGGCCCTCGGCGTGGAGGAGTCCCTTGACGGGCTGCGCTACTCCAAAATCGTCATCGCCTCCGATGCGGACGTGGACGGCTTCCACATCCGCAATCTGCTGATCACTTTCTTCCTGACTTTCTTCTATCCCCTTGTCCAGACGGAACATCTGTATATTCTCGAGACCCCGCTCTACCGCGTCCGCAACAAAAAGCAGACCTTCTACTGCTTTGACGACAGCGAGCGGGACGACGCGATGGCGAAGCTGGGCAAGGATCATGAGCTGACCCGATTCAAAGGCCTTGGCGAAATCTCCCCCAACGAGTTTGGCCAGTTCATCGACGAGGGGATGCGCCTCATTCCCGTCACCATCGACAATGCGCGGAACATCGACGGCATGTTGGGCTTCTATATGGGAGACAACACCCCCGAACGCCGCGATTTCATCATGACCCATCTTGTATGACGCCGCCCAAGAGCCCGTCACAACGCCACATACATCGAAATGGACAAAAACAAAGACAACAAGGACATGGATGACAGCCAGAACCTGCTCCCCGGACTTGAGCCGCAGGAGCCGGAAGCAGATGTCATTCAAGACGAAGGCCATTCCATGGAAGAGGACACCCTCAACGCGATGATGTCCACAAACTTCTTGGAATACGCCTCTTACGTCGTCCGCGACCGGGCGATTCCGGATGTGGACGATGGATTGAAGCCCGTGCAGCGCCGCATTCTCTACTGTCTACACAAAGTGGATGACGGCCGCTTCAACAAGGTGGCGGGCATTGTGGGCGACACGATGCACTACCATCCCCACGGCGACCAGTCCATTGGCGACGCCCTGATTGTGTTGGCCAACAAGGAGTATTTCATCGACCGTCAGGGGAATTTCGGCAACATCGTGACGGGGGACTCCGCCGCCGCGCCGCGATACATTGAATGCCGCCTGTCGGAAATGGGGCGGGAAGTGCTTTTCAATCCGGATCTTACGGAAATGGTCGATGCCTATGACGGCCGCAGCAAAGAGCCCGTCTGCCTGCCCGCCAAAGTGCCCGCCCTGCTCATGCTCGGCACGGACGGCATCGCCGTCGGCATGGCCACCCGTATCTTCCCCCACAATTTCCGTGAGCTGCTGGAGGCGCAGATCGCCATTTTGGAAGAGCGTCCCTTCCAGCTGTTTCCGGATTTTCCGCAGGGCGGGCTCATGGACGCCAGCCAATACGATGACGGCCGCGGCAGCATCACTTTGCGGGCCCGCATCGAGGCGGAAGGCGACAAGAAGATCATCATCCGCGAAATTCCCGCCATGACGACGACAGAGGCCCTCATGGCCTCCATCGAGAAGGCCGCCCGCGCCAACAAGATCAAAATCGCGGGCATCAACGACTACACGTCAAAGGAAGTCGCCATCGAGATCACCCTGCCCCGCAATGTCTATGCGGAGGACACCATTCGGGAGCTCTACGCCTTCACGGACTGCGAGATGACCGTCAGTTCCATGATGCGCGTCATTCTGGACAATCAGCCCACCATCATGAGCGTCTCCGACATTCTGCGGCGCAATACGGAGAAGCTCAAGCTCTTCCTCCATCGGGAGCAGGAGCTGCGTCTGGAACGGCTGGAACTGCTATACCACGACAAGACGCTGGCGCAGATCTTCGTCGAGTTCCGCATCTACAAGCGCATCGAAAAATGCCCCACGCTGGAGCAGGTCTATGCGGAGACACGCAAAGGCCTCGAGGCCCATAAAGACCGTCTCCGCAGAGAGATAACGGACGATGACATCTCCAAGCTCCTGCAGATTCCCATCCGCCGCATCTCCCTCTTCGACATCAACAAGAACGAGCAGGAGCTGCAGAAAATAGAATCGGACATCGCGGACACGCGGGACAAGCTGGCCCACATCGTCCGCGAATCCATCGCCTTCATCCGCCATCTTCTGGAGAAGTACGGCGACCTCTATCCACGTCACACGCAGATTGCCGCCATCGACAAGATTGACGCCAGAGAGGTGGCCCGCGCCAACCTGAAAGTCAGCCATGACAAGGTCAACCACTTCCTCGGCACCGCCGTCAAGGCCAGCAACAAGGACAGCGCCCCCATCTCCTGCACGGAATTCGACAAGCTCATGCTGCTGCGCAACGACGGAACCTGCCGCGTCATCGCCATTCCGGAGAAAGAATACATCGGCCCCACGAAATATGTGTTCATCTACAACAAGGACCAGGTCTACTCCCTGCTCTACCGCGACCGCAGCGAGGGCATCTGGTATCTTAAACGCTTCTGCATCAATCAGTTCATCTTAGGCAAGGAATACCATGTCCTGCCGCCGAACTGCATCATCGAGGCGTTGTACACCGCCTCTGGCGTGGAGGTCACGCTGAACCTGGCCCCCAACAAGCGCCGCTCCTACCATTCCATCCCCATCAAATTCAACGACTACGCCCTTCGCGCCAAAGAGGCCCGCGGCTACAAGATCACCATCTACCCCGTGGAGAGCATCACGGTCACCAACAAAGGCAGCGCCGATGGAACCGCTTCTGACACGTCCGCCGACGCGGAAGCCGCAGCCACCGCCGAGCCGACGAACGACACCACCGCCGCCTCTGCGGAAACGGCCCCCGAAACGGCAGTATCATCAGAAGTTATTGCACAAGAAGGAGTTACAAATACAGAGGGGACTGAAAAGCCGGCGGACGAATCCCCCAACGGCGGCAAAGCGGCCCCCTCTCCCAAAAAGTCCCTCCGAAAGCTCATCGACGAGGACACTCCCTTTTTCCTTGAATAATCCAATCGCAACCTCTTGTATATCAAACACAAACCTCAACACAAAGGTGAATCCATGAACAAACCTCTCCTCTCCATTCTCGGCATCGCGCTGGCCATCACAGGTTGCAGCGTCAAGAACGACCCCGCCGTGACCACCGAACTGGCCAACAACGGACAGCCGGCCCCCCTCACCCAGCCAGGCGTCTGCCTCACGTTCGATGACCGAAATCTTGACGACTGGGAGGCCATGCTGCCCATCTTCGACAAATACAACGCCCATGTCACCTTCTTCGTCTGCGGAAACATCGACGAGGCCATGGCCGCCCGTCTGAAGGCCATCGAAGCCCACGGCCACGCCATCGGCGCCCACGGCAAACTCCATGACAACTATCATAAATGCGTCACAGAGAAGGGCATGACCCCAGAGGAATACGCCAACGCGGACTCCCTTGGCCAGATGGAGGATTTCCGCAAATACGGCATCAACGTCACCTCCTACGGTTGCCCCATGAGCTCACGGGACGACAAGTTGGACGCCATCCTGAAGCCCCATTTCCGCCACATCCGAACGGGCATCTTCCCCAAGGACGGGCAGTCTTGGGCGGAAGTGGACAACGCCTTCGTCCCCATTGCCGATGTCGCTAACCACTTCTATTTCAACGGCAAAGGCATTGACAAATATCCGCCGAACACGCAGGAGCAGATTGACGGCGCCATGGCAAGAGCCGCCGCCCGCAAGGAGCTGGTGGTGTTCTATGCCCACCGCATCGCCCCCGATCCGGCCAAAGGCCATCACATCGAGCCCGTCGAAGTGGAACGGATTCTCCAGAAGGGACAGGAGCTGGGGCTGCGTTTCTACAGCTTCAACGAACTGCCGTAAGCTGCTAAAACTGCTCTTTGGGGTCAACAACAACAAAGAGTGGAAAGTGCCCCCTTCTCCCGTCTCCCGTCTCCCGTCTCCCGTCTCCCGTCCCCCGTCCCTCGTCCTGCGGTTCTCGTCTCTCGTCTCACGTCTCGCGTCTCGCGTCAGACTCCTGCCTGTTCGTGGGTTTCGCTTCGCTTCACCCACGATTATTATCCTGCCACCACTACGTGGTTCCAAACATGTATGTTCCTGGCTGTCCGTGGGTTACGCTTGCACCTGCGGTGTTGCGCTTACCCACGGCTAATATCCTTCCGCCGCTTCGCGGCTCTTCTTCAGGCTACGAAAGCATGCGACTTTGCCATGTCATGGCTTTTGTAAGTCATTGAAATTCAATCATTTATGGCTATTTAGTGCAGCGCGGGAAGAAGACGATGAATTCGCTGCCCACATTGGGCTGACTGGTGACGGAGACCCATCCATGGTGCTGGAGGACACATCCATAGACCATGGCCAATCCCATGCCCGTGCCCTGACCGGCGGGCTTGGTGGTGTAGAAGGGGTCGAAGATGTGCTGCCGCTGTTCGTCGGTCATGCCGCAGCCATTGTCCCGAACCCGCAGGCAGACGTAGAGTCGGGAGTCCAAATCGGGTTTGGGGCGGTCATCCCATCCGGGCAGGTCGCCGTGAGCCGCCTCACCCCGCAGGACGATTTTCCTCTCCCCTTCGTTTTTGGCGACGGCGTCCTTCGCGTTGAGTAGCAGATTGAGGATCACCTGCTGCAGCTGCGTCGCATCTGCCTCAATGACAAGGGGATCTGGATCGCAGATCACCTTGAAGGCCACGTCTTTGATGGTGGTGCGGAAGAGTTGCGCCGTCCGTTGGATATGGTCCGCCAAATCCAAAATCTCCGCATTGTATTTTCCCTTTCGGGCGAATCCGAGAAGCTGGCTGGTCAAGGCGGCGGCGCGGGCGCTGGCCTCGCTGATGTTGTTCAGCATGGGACGGCCCTCGGGGGCTACGGTGCCCTGATGCTCCAGGTTTTCCACGCTGGCGCGGATGCCATGAAGCAGGTTGTTGAAATCGTGGGCCACGCCGCCGGCAAGAAGACCGATGCTCTCCAGCCGTTGAGAATGCATCAGCTGCTCCTCCAGCCGCTGCCGTTCCCGCTCCTTGTTGCGCTGCACCGTGATGTCATGGGCGATAAGCAGCGCCACCTTCTTCTCGCGAACTTTGGCAGGAGTCAGATTGACGTCGATGTCAATGGGTTTGCGGTCCGGCAGCTGCAGCGTCATGTTGTAATAGGTGCAGGGACCGGCGTCGCGGTCCGCAATCTGTTCCAGTTTCCGCCATGCGTCCTGCCACTCAAAGGGGGCGCCCTGTTCGGAGCGGATGGCGCTGGCCAGCTGGAATCCGGGGTCCTCGCAGAATTTGCCTAGCATGCTGACCGCCGCGCGGTTGGCGTTCAGAATGGTTCCGGCGGGAGACAGGAGGAAGATCAGCTCGCTGCTGTTGTCGAACACCGTCTGATAGCGTTCCTCCCATTCGGCCACGGTGCGGCGCAGTTGGTCGGTGCTGCGGATGTAAGTCAGCAGTTCGGAGATGATGCCATAGGCGCCGCGGTGTCCCTCAAAGGCCAGCCATCGCCCCTGATACAGATAAAGGTATAGGATGATGGAGACCCAGAGGACCATGGCGAAGCGGGCCATCCATGAGTCGAACGGCAGCCACTGCGGCGACTGGAAATCGAAGCACTGCAGAATCAGCTCGTCCAGAACCAGATAGCCGAACATGGCGATGGTCAGACAGATGCAAACGGAGATTCCTGCATTGCGCAGAGCCTGATAGGCGATGGGAAGCACCACCAGAAGCGCAAGATGAATCAACGAAATGCCGACAAGACTGCCGCGGACATTCGAGAGGTGGTAGTCGTAGTCGGGAAGATTGCTGAGAAAGTTCAGCACCACTTCGTCATAGTGGATAAGGACCAATTGGGAGATGTAGAGGCTTCCGATGGCCAGAATCAGCATGCCGAAAATGTAGCGCTGCGCCTCCAGCGTCCCTTCCGCCTCATAGACGACCAAAAAGGCCGCCAGAACCGGAAGACAGAAGACCCAATGCTGCAGCGCCCCCCAGTCCGTCTCGAGATTGACGCCGACGGCATATTCGGGAAGCCACACCAGAACGGAGGTGATGAAGAAGATTCCGGCGACGAAGTACAGCGGCATGGCCCCCACGACCCTTCGAAGGCAATGGAGCATCAGCACGAAGATGATCAACGCCGTCATCTCCAAGCCGAGGGATATTGCCAGACCGGTTGTCTCCGCCATGCCGTTCTCCTATTCGGGCAGGGAGCTTAAGCCCCTGCCCCATCAGGCCTTGCAGACGCTGAATTTCGCCTGAACGCCGTTGACCTCCACCTCGTGCATCTGGCCGTCGTCTCCTTCGGTCAGACTTAGGGCAAGCGTCTCGTTGGCGATATAGGCCTGCTGGGCCTGAATGGCCTCCTGCATCTCCTGTGGTCCGAGATAATGCACATGGATTCGGTCCGTCACATCCAGCTGCATCTCCTTGCGGAGATTCTGCAGACGGCTGACCACCTCGCGGGCCCAGCCTTCCTGAATAAGCTGCGCATTGAGCCGCGTGTCCAACGCCACGGTGATGTCCGCCTCGTTGGCCACGGTCATGCCTTCCTTCTCCTGCCGCTGGACGAAGATGTCCTCCAGCTCCAGCTGGACGGCCTGTCCGTTCAGGTTCAGAGTCACGGTGCCGCCCTGACGGAGGGTCCGGATGTCCGCCGCCCCCATGGACTCGATGGCGGGCAGGGCCAGTTTCATGGCTCCTCCCAGTTTCGGGCCCAACTTCTTTTTATTGGCCTTGGCGCTGAGCACCACCAGTTCCTCCTCGTCCTCGCGGATCTGAATCTCCTTCACATTGAGCTCCTCCGCGATGACGGACGCCATGCTCTGCAGGTCCGCCCGCACGCCTGCGTCGGCGGAGACCAGAATTGCCGCCGCCAGCGGCTGACGGGTCTTGATGACGGCCTGAGTCCGCAGGAAACGGCCCAAGGTGACCGCCGCCATGGTGCGTCCCATGCATTCGTTGAGGCGGGCGTCATGGTATTCCGCACGGACAGACGGATAGTCCGTCAGATGGACGGACTCCGGCATGGCCTCCGTCCGCAGATTGCGGTAGATGGTCTCCGTGATGAAGGGGATGAAGGGGGCGGCCAGCTGGCACAGAGTCACCAACGTATAGTGGAGAGTCTGATAGGCCTGCGCCTTGTCCGTGTCGCTTTCGCTCTTCCAGAAGCGGCGGCGGCTGCGGCGGATGTACCAGTTGGTCAGATCCTCGATGAAGCCCGTGAAGCGGTTGGCGCCGCGCTGGAGGTCATAGCCGTCCATGGCGTTGCGAATGTCCGCCGTCGTCTCCATGAGACGGGAGAGGATCCAGCGGTCCAACACGTTCTCCGGAGAAGCGGGAGGCTCCGCCACGCCATTGGCTGGCCGCCATCCGTCCACCCGTGCATAGGTCACCAAGAAGGAATGGGCGTTCCAGAGCGGCAGGATGACCGTCCGCATCATTTCGCGGACCGCCGTTTCGCTGAAGCGCAGGTCCTCCGCACGGACCACCGGGGAGCCCAGCAGGCACAACCGCAGCGCGTCCGCACCGTATTTGTCAATGACCTCCCGCGGATCCGGATAGTTCTTGAGGCGTTTGGACATCTTGCGGCCGTCCTCCGCCAGAACCAGTCCGTTGACCACCACATGGCTGTAGGCCGGCTGGTCGAAGAGCATGGTGGAGATCAGCATCAGCGTGTAGAACCAACCACGGGTCTGGTCAAGGCCCTCCGCGATGAAGTCCGCCGGGAAGCCCTTCTCCACTTTCTCCTTGTTCTCGAAGGGGTAATGGAACTGGGCATAGGGCATGGAGCCGCTTTCGAACCAGCAGTCAAGGACTTCGGGAGTCCGCCGATAGGTCTTGCCGTCCCGTTTGATTTCGATGGCGTCGATGAAATGCTTATGAAGGTCAGTCACCTTCTGGCCGGAGAGGGCCTCCAGCTCTGCGATGGAGCCGACGCAGATCATGTCGTCGGGGTCGGCCACATTGATCCACACAGGGATGCAGGAGCCCCAGAAGCGGTTCCGGCTGATGTTCCAGTCCTTTGCCTCCGCCAGCCAATTGGCGAAACGGCGGTCGCCCACGTAGTCCGGCATCCAGGAGGTTTTCTCGTTGTTGGCCTTCAGGCGCTCATGGAGGTCCTCCACCTTGACGTACCATGCATCGATGGCGCGGTAGATCAGCGGCGTGTCCGTGCGCTCGCAGAAGGGATAGCTGTGGACAATCGTGGACTGACAAACCAGCTTCCCGTTCTGTTTCAGATGCCTGATGATCGCCTTGTCCGCCTCTTTGCAATTCTGCCCCGCGAACTCGGGCACCTTGTCCGTGAAATTGGCGTCGTCGTCCAGAGGATCCACCAGTTCGATGCCGGCGGCGGTGCAGACGCGGTAGTCGTCTTCACCGTAGGCGGGGGCCTGATGCACGATGCCGGTACCGTCCGTGGTGGTCACATAGCCGTCGCAGAGGACCACGAAGGAATTGGCATGGTCGGCGTAATAGGGGAAGATGGGCTCATAGTGGATTCCGGCCAAGTCAGCGCCCTTGCATTCGTAGAGGATGGTGTACTCCTCCGGCTTCTTGTAATAGGCGCTCAGGCGGGCCTTCGCCATGATGTAGGCGTCGTTGGACTCGCCGTCGCGGACAACGCAGTAGTCGATGTCCGGCCCCACGCAAACCGCCAGATTGGAGGGCAGCGTCCAGGGGGTGGTGGTCCAGATGACCACGTAGACGGTGAGGCCTTCGGTTCCCGGCAGAGTCCGATCCAGAATCTTCATGCGGACGGTCACCGCGGGATCCTGCACGTTCTGATAGTTGCTGTTGGCCTCGAAATTGGAAAGCGGCGTGTTCAGCTTCCAGCTGTAGGGCATAATGCGGTGCGCACGGTAGACGCGCCCCTGCTCCCACAGTTGCTTGAAGACCCACCAAATGGACTCCATGTATTTGCTGTCCATGGTCTTATAGCCATGGTCAAAATCCACCCACCGTCCCATGCGGTTGACGGTCTCCTTCCATTCGCTGACATAGGTCAGCACCATGGAGCGGCACTGTTCGTTGAACACATCGACGCCCCGCTCCTTGATGGCGGGAGCGCCGGCCAGGTTCAGCGCCTTTTGCGCGAGGGCCTCGATGGGGAGCCCGTGGCAGTCCCAACCAAAGGTGCGCTCCACATAGCGGCCGAGCATGGTCTGATAGCGGGGCACCACGTCTTTGATGGTGCCGGCCAGCAAGTGGCCGTAGTGTGGCAGCCCCGTGGCAAAGGGCGGCCCGTCATAGAAGACAAAGGGCTTGGCGTCCTTCCGCAAGTCCAGAGATTTTTCAAAGATATGCTCCGTCTGCCAATACGACAGAATGCTCTCCTCCATTTTCGGGAAGGAGGCATTGGGCTCCGCTGCATCAAACATATTATTGGTCTCCTGTATTCGAATGACCCTTTCAATTGTCGTGTTCGACTTCGCCGACCTACAATTTCAGGGTGGTTTTTCTCTTGTGGCTGCTTTCCGCCTCCTCGGCGGCCTGTGCGTCCGCCAGCACCTTGTCCAGCTCCTGCTGGTCCGTATCCTCCCACGACTCGATCTTGTTGAAGGGCATGCGCATCTTGGACATCTTGCCCTTGCGGTCCACCATCTCCACGGAGATGACTTCATCGAGCACCTCGAGTATCTGCTTCACCAAGACCTCGCGGTCAAAGAACACGGCCTTCCATGGGCCGCCCGGCGTGCCGTCCTCCTTGCGGGAGATGGCCAAGAAGTAGTCTCTCGTGTAGCCGCCCTTGACGCCGTCGTCACGGATCAGCCCCCGCTGCTCTTTGATCACCGCCTCCAGCTGCCGTGCCTTCTCCGCCTCTTCGGCCTCCCGTTTCGCCGCCTCCTGGGCGGCTAGCTCCTTGCGCTCCCGCTCGCCTTTGATCTCCATATTAAAGAGGATGTAAAGGGGCCATATCCACGGCAGAATCAGTCCCATCAGGAAATGGGGCAGCGATGCATGGCGGCGACAGCTGGCGATGGAGGCGGCCCAGAAGGCCGACCCCAGCCAGAAGGTGAGGCCGATGGCGATCAAAATGGCGGTCATCGGATCTGCCTTCAGCTGTGCCTTTTCCGTGTCCTTTCCCACTTTTGTCAGATAGTCCATTGCCTGATCTCCATAACGGACGATCAGATCCAAAAGGGAGTGCAAAAACGGTTCAGAAGTTCCCATGGTGTTTCCTGTTTACGGCGAGTTCAGGGCATGTTCTGCCCCAAGCTGTCCGAAATAAAGCGTTTAAGGTTGATATAGACAAAATACAGATAGACAAGGAAAAGAATCATGTAAAGGGTCTGAAAGTCCAGCCAGGGGACATTGACGAAGGCATATCCCATGCCGGCGATCAGCGGCGGGATGCAGAAATGCACGCAAAGGGAAAACAGCTCCTTCTTGGCCATGCGCCAATTGCGGTTGAAGCAAAGCACCACGCCAATGAAAATCACCATGCAGAGCAGAACAGGAAAGAACAGCTCGCAGAAATAGTAGGCGGCGATGAGGGGAAGGGCCATGATGCATCCGGCCTGGGCATACAGGATGATCTTCTCCTGATCCATGACGCATTCGGTCACCCCCTTCTTGGCAAGCCGTTCCTCAAAGGTGCGGAAGCTCTTCTCGTCCGCCAACGTGGCCTTGCGCAGAGTTCCGCCATTGACGAAATCGCGAATCCAAAAGCGCACATCGGTCGATGTGAAAATCAGGCCAAAGCGGCTGCTCCCTTTGAGCAGTTGCGCTGTAAGTGGTTGCTGCCCAACATCATAGAAATCCGCCTGGCATTCCCCCGCGTAAATGGTGTGGGGAAGCGCGAACTCCCCGCCCCAAAAGAGCCGGCCATCCTTGACGCCCAGATAGCCGACTTCTCCGGAGACGGCCTTGGCGATGCGAATGGTATGTCCCATGAATTCGGGGAAGACGATCATCGCCTTCACGCCGCCGCCGACCGCCAGCAGGATGAAGAGCAGCAGGGCGCTCCGCTTCCAAATCCGCACGCTGCGCAGATAGAACACCGCCAGATGAGGCCGCAGGAACAGCCAACCCAACAGCGTCTTGTAGGAGGGACGCTTCAGGCCGATGACCCGCCATTGCTCTTCATTGAATTGTCCGGGGCTTCCCGTCTGCATGCTGCGCTCCTGCAACGCCCCTCAGCGGGCCACGTACTTCTGTTCCGCCTTAGCCATTCGCGCCAACGTGGGAGCCGCCTTCTCCATCTCCTCCTCCGAGATGTGATCCACAAACAGCACGCCGTCAAGATGATCGATTTCATGCTGCAGACAGCGGGCCAGCAGCCCGTCGCACTCCGCCTCATGGATCTGCCCATCCATGGTCATCGCCCGCAACAGCACCCGCCGAGGCCGTTCCACGGTGCCACTGACGCCTGGCAAGCTCAGACAGCCCTCTCCGCAGACGTTCTTCTCCTCCGAGACGGCGAGAATCTGCGGATTGACAAACACCACGGGCATCATGGGATTGAACAGCATCTCGCCCGGGGAAAGAGCCGCCGAGGCCTTTTCATCCCGTTCATCGCCTTTGGTGTCAATCACAATCATGCGCTTGTTCACGCCCACCTGCGGCGCCGCCAACCCCACGCCGGGGACCTCGCTCTCCAGCAACGTGACGACCATCCGCTCGGCAAGCTGACGCTCCTCCTCGCCAATGGTCACGATCTCCGCAGAACGCTGCCGCAACGCGGGATGGCCATTGCGAACAATGCGCATCCTGCGGGGCTTCCGGTTATTCAGAAAATCCAACATCCATGTTCTCCATGCAAAACAGTTTCGGCAAACCTATAAGGTATCCCGTATTACGAATTTTGCCAATCAACATCCCATGGATTCATGGCTTCCATGCAACAATCTGCATCGCATGCGGCGCAAATGCACAGTCTTTGCCGCATGCGAAGCCAAGTCTAGCTCTTCGTTCCATAAAAAAGCCTCCGGGATTTTGCATTCCGGAGGCTTTTATGATTCACCTTGCCATAATGGTCATGGCAGTCAACGGACTATTTCTGATGATAGACCGTATGGAGCAGATGGTGGGCCTTCTCGCTGCCGGGCGTGCCCAGATACTCTTTGTAGAGCTTCTGGATGTCCGAATTCTCATGAGACAGCCGCTTGACCTTGCGTTCGTCTTCGGTGTAGAGGCCTTTCATGCGCTTGTCCAGCAGGTCGCGATGGCCATGCAGATAAGGCTGGCCGCCGCCGTTGATGCAGCCGCCAGGGCAGGCCATGATTTCGATGGCCTGGAAGCGGGAACGATCCTCACGGACCATTTCGAGCACCTTGCGGGCGTTGCCGAGGCCGGAGGCGACGGCGACGTTGACCGTGAGGCCAGGGGCGACTTCGACTTTGGCTTCCTTCACGCCGTCCAGACCGCGGACCGCGCGGAAGTTGATGGCATCGCCTTCCAAGTTCTTGCCGTTCAGCATCCAGTAGACGGAACGCAGAGCCGCCTCAAGCACACCGCCGGTGACGCCGAAGATATCGGCGGCGCCAGTGGATTCGCCCAGCGGGCTGTCATACTTGTCGTCCTGCATGTTGGCCAGATTCACGCCGGCTTCGCGGAGCATCTTGACCAGCTCGCGGGTGGTCACGACGTAGTCGATGTCACGGACGCCGTTGGGCGCGAATTCGGGGCGTGCCGCCTCGTACTTCTTGGCCTGGCAGGGCATGACGGAGACCACGATGAGATCCTTCGGGGCGATGCCCAGCTTCTCCGCGTAGAAGCTCTTCGCGGTGGCGCCGAACATCTGCTGCGGGGACTTGCAACTGGACGGGATGTCAAGCAGGTCGGGGAAATTGTGCTCAATGAAGTTGATCCAGCCGGGGCAGCAGGAGGTGAGGATCGGCAGCTTCGCGGCGAGGGATGCATCCATAGCGCTCTTGCCAGCCTTCAATGCACCGAGGAAGTCCTTTACGCGGCCGACGAGTTCGTTGCCTTCCTCCATGATGGTCAGGTCGGCGGCGAAGTTCGTGTCAAACACCTTGTCGAAGCCGAGGGCGCGGAGGCCGGCCACCAGCTTAGCCGTGATAGGCATGCCGGGCTCGAAACCGAATTCCTGACCGATGGCGACGCGGACTGCCGGAGCCGTGCTGACGACCACGGTCTTCGTGGGATCGTTGATGGCGTTCCACACCTTCTTCACATAGCTGATGCCCGTGATGGCACCGACGGGGCAGGCGTTGACGCACTGACCGCAGAACGTGCAGGAGGTGTCCGCCAGCGGAATCATGCTGGCCGTACCGACCTTCGCGGAGAAGCCGCGGCCGACGCCAGTCAGGGTGCCGACGGTCTGGACCTTGTTGCAGACGGTCTCGCAACGGCGGCACATGATGCACTTGTTCAGGTCGCGCATGATGGCTTCGCTGGAGTCATCGATGTCGAACTTGTTGGTTTCGCCCTTGAACTCGATGTCGCGGATGCCGAATTCGGCGGCCAGCTTCTGCAGTTCGCAGTCCTGGTTCTTCGGGCAGGTCAGACAGTCTTTGGGATGGTCGCTCAGCATCAGTTCGAGAACCGTGCGGCGGGCGTTGAGGGCGCGCTGCGAATTGGTCCAGACTTCCACTTTGCTGTTGGTGATCGGCGTCGCGCAGGCAGGCACCAGAATGGGGCGCGGGCGGATGCCGGTGGCCTCGACCAGACAGATGCGGCAGGACGCGGGCTTGTTGGAGACGCCGCAGCCCAGATCCTTGCAGTAGCACAGGGTCGGGATGTTGATGTTCAGCTTCTGAGCGGCTTCAAGAATGGTGGAGCCGGCAGGAACACAAACTTCTTTACCGTTGATTTTAATGGTTACGTCACTCATTTTCTCACACTCATTCCTTAACAATGGCTTTCTTCGGGCATCCGTCAATGCAGGCACCGCACTTGATGCACTTGCTGACATCGATGACATGTTTCTGTTTCGGCTCGCCGCTGATGGCGCCGACGGGGCAGTTGCGCTTGCACTTTGTGCAGCCGATGCAGGCGTCGGTGATCTTCAGCGTGTAGAGCTTGGTGCAGGTGCCGGAGGGGCACTTCTTGTCACGGACATGGGCGATGTACTCATCCTTGAAATAGCGGAGTGTGGAGAGGATGGGATTAGGGGCCGTCTGACCGAGGCCGCAAAGCGCGGTGTCGCGGATGGTGTTGGCCAGCTTCTCCAGCTCGACCAGCGTGTTCTCCGTGGCGGTGCCGTCGCAGATCGTCTCGAGCATTTCGAGCATGCGGCGGGTTCCAATACGGCAGGGTGTGCACTTGCCGCAGGACTCGTCTTTGGTGAAGCCCAGATAGAACTTGGCCATCGCGGGCATGCAGTCCTTGTCGGAGAGGACGATCATGCCGCCGGAACCCATCATGGAACCGATCTTCATCAATGAGCCGTAGTCAATCGGGGTGTCCAGATTCTCTTTGGTGATGCAGCCGCCGGAGGGGCCGCCGGTCTGGACGGCCTTGAATTCGCGGCCGCCGGCAATGCCGCCGCCGATTTCATAGATGATCTCGCGGAGGGTCGTGCCCATGGGGACTTCGACCAGACCCACGTTGTTGACCTGCCCGGCCAGAGCGAACACCTTCGTGCCCGCATTGCCGCTGATGGTCTTGACCCAATGACCGTTCTCATCGCGTTCGGTGACCCAGTTGCCGATCTTGGAGTACCAGGCTGCCCCCTTGCGCATGATGATTGGAATGGAGGCGTAGGTCTCCACGTTGTTCACGTTGGTGGAGCAGCCCCAATAGCCGCCGCCGATGTTGGCGGGGAACGGCGGCTTCGTGGTGGGCTCGCCGCGGAGGCCTTCCATGGAGTGGATCAGAGCCGTCTCTTCGCCGCAGACGAAGGCGCCGGCGCCCAACTTGATGTTGATGTCAAAGTTGAAGCCCGTGCCCATGATGTTCTTGCCGAGGAGGCCAAGCTCGCGGGCCTGGTCGATGGCCAGCTGCAGATGGGAGACCGCCAGCGGATATTCCGCGCGGATGTAGACCAAGCCGTTCTGTGCGCCGATGGCATAGCCGCCGATGGCCATGGCCTCGATGATGGAGCAGGGATCGCCTTCCATGATGGAACGGTCCATGAACGCCCCGGGGTCGCCTTCGTCCGCGTTGCAGACGATGTATTTCTCTTCGGCCTGCACGCCAGCCGCGATCTTCCACTTCATGCCGGTGGGGAAACCCGCGCCGCCACGACCGCAGATGCCGGAGTCAAGCACTTCCTGCACCACGTCGGCAGGCTTCATCTCGGTCAGCGCCTTGGCCAGGCCCTGGAAACCTTCCGCCGCAATGTACTCTTCGATATTCTCTTCGGCGATGACGCCACAGTTGCGCAACGCAATGCGCTGCTGCTTCTTGTAGAACGGCATCTGCTGGCAGTCCGTGATCTGGGCCTTCAGCGTGGGCTCCACATAGACCAGACGCTCCACCAGCTGGTGGCCGACGATGTGCTTCTCCACAATCTCCTTCGCGTCTTCCGGCTTCACCTTCACATAGAAGACGTTGTCCGGCATGATCTTCACAATCGGCCCCTGGGCGCAGAAGCCGAAGCACCCCGTCTGGACGACGTTCACGTCGTTCTCAAGGCCGGCGGCCTTGACTTCGGCGCGCAGATTGGCGATGATGTCCTGGCTGTTGGAGACCAAGCAGCCCGTGTCACCGCAGATGAGGATGTCCTTCTTCTTGGAGTCCGTCTTGGCTCCCGCAAGGCGCAGCGTCAGCTTGACCTTGGCGGAGTCGTACATGGCCATCAAGTCGGCCTTGCTTGTAATCTTTTTCATGCCTGTGCCTCCTTGGCCTTGATTTCTTCCACCACAGCGCGCGCTTTGGCGGGGGTGACACTTCCGTAAACCTTGCCGTTGACCCGCATCACGGGCGCCAGACCGCAGCAGCCGACGCAGCGCAGCGCGGTGATGGAGAACAGCCCGTCCGCCGTGGGCGTGGTGTCCGCCTTGATGCCGAGGACGCGCTCCAGCTCGTTGAGCACGGTCTCGGATCCCTTGACGTAGCAGGCGGTGCCCAGGCAGATGTCAATGATATACTTGCCCTTGGGCTCGGTCGTGAAATAGTTGTAGAAGCTGACGACGCCAGAAACCTGTGCCTCCGTGAGCGCGAGCTTGTCCGCCACATGCTTCTGCACTTCGCGTGGCAGGTAGCCGAAAATCTCCTGCGCCTTGTGCAGAACCTGGATGAGATATCCACGTCTGCGATCGTCCTTGACATCGATGCCAAGGCCATCAATAAAGGCGTCCAGTACGGCAAACTTTGCCTTCGCGCCTTCTGACAACTTGCAATCACACATGTTTTTACCTTTGACTTTGGGTTGGAGTCCTTTGCCTATGCCATCACTGGCAACTCTTTGGAAACAAAAACCTAAAAAGGAGGGATAGGCTGGAGGCGGAGCCGACCGTGCCCTCCAACGCTATCACATGCACAAAATACTGTAATGCCGTTGCGCCATATTGCAAATGTCCACGAGGGAAATATGGCGAATCCCATGACAATGAAAGCGAATCATGACATTTTTGTCTATACAATACTATTATATGTCATGACATGCCAAGACCTGACATCATGTCATATATGTCTGGACGTGGCGTTGAATGCAACGAGAACACCGTCGAAAAATCATCCGTTCGTCTGGCTCATCATGGATTCATGTAATATATTGTTAAGGAATAAACGTTACCAGTAGGTAACTATTCAGAAGGAGTCCACAGAACACACGGAAGGACACAGAAGACGCAGATGGCAGCCTCCCTTTTCGCAAAAAAGGTCCTAAAGGACCGCCGTCTCCGTGACATCCCGGAGACCCGCGCCGCTTCAGCGCGTTTTGCGAAAAGGGGCCTGATTGATTCGACTTGTCATTTCATTCCGTGTATTCCGTGGACTTTAAAGGGGTTCTGAATAGATACACCTGTAGTTTCAAATATGAAAGGACAAAGTAGTGGATATTTCAAAAATGGTGATGACAATCAGCGCGGTTTGTTTTCTGGCTGCCTCGGCGGCGGAACCGTATCCCAAGCAGATGATTACACCGGCGGAGCAAGTAGTTTTTGGGGAGAAGTGAAATATGAGCAGCGTGCATCGCATACAGACAAAACCGTTGGATTCCCGCAACGCGAACATCTACCTCCAATATGCCCTTGACGAGGCGGCTTGGATATGGCATCCGGACTTTTTGGGGCTAGAGGATTGCTCCATGGTGGAATTCAGCCTCTCCTTCGAGCTGGAGAAGCCGTTGGCGCTGGATTGCCAGATAAGTGCGGACAACCGATTCGAGCTCTATCTGGACGGCGCCTACTGCGCCATGGGACCGGACCGCTGCGATGTGGACCACTGGGCGTTTTCCACTCTCCACATGGAATTTACGGCGGGAAGGCACGAATTGCGCGCTCGCTGCTGGTACTATTCGCTGAAGAGCCTTGTGACGCCGCGGGCGCAGATCGGATGTCGGCCCGGTTTCATCTTCGGCGCGGTGCAGAAGGAATGCCGCGACATGTTCAACACCGGCAAGGGAGATTGGAAGGTGCGTGAAATCAAGGGCTTGTCCTATCAGCCAGGCCTTGGTTTCACGGGCATGGGCTGCATCACATCCCTCAAGACGATGTTCACGGAAGCGGAAACTGTGACGCCGGCCGTCGTGATGGCGCCGCGCGCCAATTTCATCTGGGGAGCGAAAGCGCCGAATTGGCGGCTTTCCCCCTCCAATCTGCCGGAACAGCTGCGTGTGCGCTATCCGGAGAAGCAGATCCGCGTCAGGGCCATTCTGGACAGCGTGGCGTTCGGGCAGGAGAATCTGATTGCGAAATCCACCTGCGAGCCGAACGGCATGATGGAGAAATGGCAGAAGTTCTTCCATGACGAAAACAGTCCACTGACGCTTCCCGCCCATACGCATTTGGGCGTGCTGCTAGATTTGGGCGACTATGTGTGCGCATATCCTGTCCTGACAGCGGCCGGCAGCGAGTATGCCTCCATCCGCATCATGTGGGCGGAGGCGCTGCATCGGCCTGGCAACGAGACGGACAAGGGGAATCGTGCCGAGATAGAAGGCAAGGCGTTTCCGGCCGTTCCCCAATGGGATGAATTCAGAGAATTTGAGGAAATTCCGCGCATATGCTCCGTGCCGTGGTGGCGTGCGGGAAGATTTGTGCTGCTGGCGATTTCCACAGGCGAGAAGCCATTGACGCTCAATGCCTTGCATTTTGATGAATCCCGTTATCCCTTCAAGGCGGAATCCACCATCAGCCTGCATGAGCCGCTGCTGGATGACTTGCAGCCTATCTTGTTGCGCACCATGCAGATGTGCATGCATGAAACCTACATAGACTGCCCGTACTACGAACAGCTCATGTACGTGGCGGACACGCGACTGGAATGCATGACGGGCTATGTCCTGCAGCAAGATGCGGAGCTTTCCCGCCGCGCCATGCATGTTTTCGACTGGTCCCGCTCCCTGTGGGGCGGACTTGCCAGCGAGCATTATCCAGGCTGCGAACCGCAGCTGAGCTCCACCTTCAGCTCCATCTGGCCGATGATGATTCGCGATTTCCTCATGTACAGGGGATTCGAGGACGGCAAGGAGTTCACGGGGCTTCGCAACGGCGTTCGCGCCATGCTCCATGCGTTGTCGGACTATGTGAACGAAGAGGGACTGGTGGAAGGCCTTCCTGGCTGGTCCTTTGTGGACTGGATCGCGGCATGGGGAAGGACTGGCGTTCCCGCACCGTTCACGGACGGCGGCAAGTCATCCATCTTCTCCCTGTACTATCTGATGTCCCTGAAGACCGCCATCGCGCTGGAAGCCTATCTGCCAGAAGAAGATGGCGGGCTGTCTGCCTACTGGCGCTCCTGCTTCGCGCGGACGGCCGCCGCCGTGAAGAAGACCTTCTGGAGGCCGGATCTTTCCCTTTTCATGGACGATGTGTCAGGAGAGCATTTCAGCATGCATGCCCAATGCCTGGCCCTCCTTGCGGATGTGATCGAAGGGGAGGAGGCACGGCGCTGCTACGACGCCATGCTGGCCCGCAAGGGCATCACCGTGCCCACCGTGTCATGGATCTACTACCTCTTCGATACCTTTGCCAAATTCGGCGAAGGCTACAGGCTTTTGGACTATGCCAACATCTGGACGGACATGAAGGAAAAGGGCAGCGTGACGGTATGGGAAGCGCCGGAACCGACGCGTTCGGACTGCCATGCGTGGAGCTCCCATCTCTTCTACCACTATTTCGCCACCATCGCCGGCATCCGCTCCGTGTCTCCGGCGTTCCGCACGGTGCGCATCGCGCCGTCGCTGGGGCGGCTGGAACACGTCGACGGCAGGATGGTCCATCCGCAGGGAGAGATTGTCTTCGACATTCGGCGGGAAGGAGACAGGCTGGCTGGAACCATCCGTCTGCCGCGTGGTGTCACGGGCATGCTCCTCTGCAATGGCACGGAACAGGCGCTGGCAGAAGGAGAGAATACAATTTGAAATTAGAAATTAGGAATTAGAAATTAGGAATTTAGGGGATATAGCGACGGCGGCTCGCCGTCGGGCAATTAGCAATTGGCAACTTTACAATTCCTAATTCCTAATTCCTAATTCCTAATTCTTCAGATCATCCTTCAGAAATTCATCCGGAGAAAGATTGCGTCCATAAATGCGTATCTGGCGGATATCCCCCTGGAAATTGGCAATGGGATCCCACACCCATTTGTTCAAGGCCCCTATCAGCAGATGGTTGATCCATTCGTGTTCGACAGTCGGCGCGCTGGCCACCTCCCCTTCAAGCTGGCCATCCATATACAACTGCAGTTTCCGGCAGTCATAAACGACGGCCAGCCGCGTCCATTTCCCAATTTCAAGCTGCCTATTTGAGACAATTGTATTTTCGAACAGCGTTTTGGGCGAAGCGCCGCCCATGCCTTCGTTCGCCGTGCGGCGCTGCACTTGCACCTTGCCATCCGGCAACATGCACAATGAAATCTGATTGTTCCCGCTGCCGATCAGCCCCATGACTTCCCCAAGTTTGGCAGGACGGACCGACAACTCGTAAGTGGATGCGCCGGGGAATGCGGTGCTGCCCATGATTGTGACATGGTCCTTGCCGGAAAAACGCAGAAAACCGCCAGAGGAATCGCGCATGAACAAACTGGGCTGGTTGGCCATGCCACTTATGCCCACCGGCCCGTTGTGGTTGTAGTTGTATCCCGTATAGCCCAAATGCCCTCCTCCATAGCCGGCACCGTTGATGCTGCCATGGTGCATGTAGCCGGAGACATCCAGCAGCAACCTGTGATGATCTTCCCTGCAGGGATAATAGAAGTAAGGGACGCGGGCTCCTTCAATCGGATAATCCACAACGCTTCCATCCTGCTGCGGAATCGGTATCATGACATCTTTCGCACGCGTGCCGTCGGTTTCCCAAATTGGCAGGCTTTGCCATTTCCGCCCATGCCTGTTCTCCATTTCCAGATAATACCAGTGCAGTGCCTGTCCGGGCGGCGGCGTGTTCAAGGCCAGTTCCGATTTCAGACAATTTCCGTTGCTGTTTGTAAAGTAAAAATCCACACCGTCTCTTTTGATGACTTTATGCAGGCAGCCGCTCAATTCTCCTCCAACCCAAGTCTGCTCTCTGTTACCGGTAAAAATCGATATGCCGCTGCCATCGGGAACGCTTGTTTCTCCAGGACCGACATCATTTATCGTCCAATAGTCCTCCCCTTGAGTCTGCAATGCGTTCTTTGTCGACCGCGCCCAATACATCCGATAGGAACAGATGCTGGGGGAAATAAGTGTCATCGGATTATAATTCATGTTATATTTGCTGCCGTTCCACGTATAGGAAAGGCGTGGAACCACTCCTCGCTCGGAGGCAAAATCCGTGGAAGGCACGGAAAAACGTTCAACCCGAAAATCGTCAAGAATCAATTGTTTCTCTGGAAATGACCGCAACACCTCACCGGCTGTATTGCAGATATCAAGCTGGATAAGAACCTCTTTCTGTTCTGCATCAATCGGAAAGCCCATGACTTCAAATTTCAAATCGTGATGTCCCAGCAGAATCTGTGTATGATTGGTCACGACCAGTTCCGGCGTCTTCATTGCAGGGAAGGGATTGCCGCGCCATTTCGCAATCCGATACTGCATATAGCGCAGCATGAAATCCTCTCGTTCATAGCATGGGAAGATGAGAGAGTTTTCATAATGGTCGAAAAGATTGGTGATCTGGATCGCATCAGGAGCTTTGTCTATCCAGACATCAAAGCTTTCTCGATAATATCTGCTCAGATCGACTTCCAGGCCGCCCATGTGGAAGTGGTTTGTATAGGTGCTGTGAACGGCGCCCTCAAAGATCTTCTGGGGAAACTCCTGTTTCATGACACGCCCAAGCATTTCCGCTGCAATCCGTTGCTTGTGTATCCCTTCTCCGCCATAAGACGTGACGCCGTCAAACACCGGCAAATATCGACGCATGTCCTCTTCGGACATCTGGCAGGTCAAATAGACAAACGGAGTGCCAAATTCACGGTCCAATCCTTCAAAGATCATTTTCCATTGTTCCGGCTGATACTTTGTGGGATTGTAAATCGCTATCACGGGGCGTTCTCCAATCCGCATCATGTTTGGATGCGTCTTGAAATCCTCCCGAAACTCTCCCAGAATCTTAATCATGTTCTCCAATGACTGTTCCGCTTTTTCGGAATAACAGCCAAAAAACATCCCCAGGCGGATTTTCGAACCGACTGCCTTGGCTTCATTCAACATCGCCCGATAATGTCCCCCCCAGGAAGCCGGTTCATTGATTTCAACTTGAAGGCCATCCAAACCGTATTCATCCAGCAACAGAAAACCCTGCCCCCAGATATTGTCCCCGTAATATTTCTGCCACGCCACATTGGGCCCTCCCAGATCATAGATTGGATTCTTGTCGAAAGGAAACCATGGATTGACGTGACTCCATACCGTTTTCTGATAATCGCTTTTATCAAGCGGAGGCCGCAAATCTTCACCAGCCTCAGCAACAAAACCCACTGCGGAGAACAGAACAAACAAACATGTGACCAAATGCTTCATTATCAATCACTCCTGATATCAAAATGCACGCAAAGTAAAAATCATTCTGTTTCTGCTATATTTTTCGTAACGATTCATAATGAATAGTTACTAGGTTACCGTATGAATTCCTTTGCTGTCTTGGCGTAGTCAGGCAGGTCGGGATGGATGTCTAGCATTGCAAGGTTGTATTCGCGTCCGTTGACGTGTCCTTGTACCTGCGGCCAGTAGGTTAGGACTGCGGCGAGTTTCTTCGGGGAGTGCTCAGCGATTGCGTCGGCAAGCAAGGTCTGGCACATTGCGAATTGCATCACGAGGCCGTAATGCGGCTGCGGCACGAAAAGGTTTTTGACGGGCTTGATGCCCTTGCGGCTGATGTCCATGGAGTATTCGAGGACAAAGTCATCGGGAAAGTCCTTGACGGCGCCGTTGTTCAGTGCGCTGGCGAAGATTCTGAAGGTTTTCTTTCCGCACAGTGCGGCGTAGATATCATTTGAGAGGTCATGGTCGTCGCAACGGCAGAGCGGTTCATTGTCCCAGATGTCAGAGCTGTCGTTTTCGAGGAGACTATAGAAATGCTCGTAGCGTCTATTGATGCATTCGAGAGCGAATTCGGGGTCGCTTTTGCGGCGGCGATGGCTATAGACCACGGTGTCGAAAAGCGACTTGAACTCGAGGTTGACCATGCCGTCGGCCTCGGAGGAGACCATGAAAGAGCCATTCCTGTCATAGTCTTCCAGCATGATGGCGTATGAGAGTCCAAGAATGCTAGGGTACTTTTCCTCAAGTTTCTTGCGGTAGTTGCGTCCTAGCTTCCTGAGTGTGGCGTCGAAGGCGTCGCAGACGTTCTTTTCCCCCCATGTGCCACTGTTCATGAAGGCGTAATGGTTGACGCCGGCGGAGATGACGTTGACAGAATCGTCATAGCCCTTTTTGCCGCAGATTGCGGGAATGTCGTATTTGTGGTTGCGGAATCCCTGGCAGATGCCGAACGCCTTGATTCTGGTGTATTTGTTGACAAGGGCGCTGAAGACGGCGACGGGATTTGCGAAAATCAGCATGGTCGCGTTCGGCGCGGCGACCGTCTCCATCACCTTTGCGAAATGCAGGATGGCGTCGCCATAGCGGACAGCTGCGAGGCAACCTTCTATCGAGAGCTGGTCGGAGGTCCAGATTCCCGCCTTGGCGGAGAGCCTTATATTTTCACTCCAGCTTGGTTCGCGCGTGGTCGCCATGGTAACATAGAGTGAATCAACACCAGTGAGTCCCTCCTCCATGTCGGTGTAGCTACGGACATCGCAGTTACTTCCCGCGAACTCGGGGCACCTGCGAATCATGGTGGCGACCGCGTCCGAGCGTCTAGTGTCACGGTCAATGAGCGCGACCGCGCCTTTCTGCAGGATTCCGCCCTGCTTGAGAAGCGAGCGTACAATAGGCAGCACCCTCAGGGAACCGCCGCCGATAAATGCAATCTTCATAAAGGAACTCCTGTATGTTTGTCACAGCCGCGAGGACGGTTGTTTCCAAAGGTTAATATATTGCTCAAATGCGGAATTGCAATTGACATACACAGCCGTCCCATAACTCTGGCTGTGAAATATTTTCATCAAAAATGAAATATTTTGCAATTCAATAAAATCTGCGTTTCATTAGGCGACAGAGGGCGGCGCATGGCGCCAACGGTGGCATTGGGCTGTGGCCGGAACGTCTTTCCGCTAAAATCAAGACTGCGAAAAGTGGCCCTTCCAGGCCCCTATTGACCATTTAGGTATTAATATACCAGAACGCATGTCCAATGCGACAGAAGCGATTCCAGGGGCCCTAGCGGCCATTCCCCCTCTGAAAAAGGGGGTCACCAAGCCCGAAAAACCGCGATTTTCGTCCCAAATCTGAAAATGGCATTTTCTCAGCCAGTCATATCAGAAACGGCGGAAAATTCCATGATGCCAACGGCCAACGACGGCTTTTTCATCCGATTTCGCCCCGCTGAAGGCCGATGCGAATCTTTCATTTTCATTCATTTTATTTCATGACATGGATTCGAGTCGGGGGCGTCCGTCCAATTGCAACTTTTAGATATATGATTATAGTATAGCATTGTTTTGGGCGGCCATTGGCCTTGACGTTTCATAATCCATATTCAAAAAGAAGGCGTACGTATGCTTCCAACACTCGTGTCATTCGGGCTTTACCTGTGCATGATGATTTTCATCGGATTTTACTTCTATGAAAAGAAGTCCAGCGTTGAGAAATACATTCTCGGCGGCCGCGGCCTTGGGAGCTGGGTGACGGCCATGTCCGCACAGGCCTCCGACATGAGTGGATGGCTGCTGATGGGGCTGCCCGGCTCCATCTACGCCGCTGGCTCCGGAGACACATGGTGCGCCATCGGCCTGGCCGTGGGCACCTTCTTCAACTGGATTCTTGTCGCCCCCCGTCTGCGGGTCTACTCCGAAGTGACGGACTCCATCACGGTGCCTCAATTCATGGGCAACCGCCTCAACGACCCCACCGGCATTCTTCGGCTGGTGGCGGCGCTGGTGACCCTCGGCTTCTTCGCCATTTACGCCGGCTCCGGTCTGGTGGCGGCGGGCAAGCTGTTTGAGTCCATGTTCGGCATCCCCTACGCGGGAGCGGTCATCATCGGCGCCGTGGTCGTGCTGGTCTACACGCTGTCCGGCGGCTTTTTGGCCGTCTGCTACACGGATTTGATTCAGGGCATTCTGATGTTCATCGCCATCGTCATCATCCCCCTGCTGGCGGTCCGTTCCCTTTCGGACGGCGCCATCGCCGCCAGCCTGGAAGCCAGAAATCTCTCTATCTCATTGCTGCCCAAGGAGATAAGCCTAGTTGCCCTCATCACGTTCATTGTGTCTCCCTTCGTCTGGGGCCTGGGCTATTTCGGCCAGCCGCACATCATTGTCCGCTTCATGGGCATCTCCAGCCATAAGGCCTTGAAGAAGTCCACCATCATCGCCATGATCTGGGTGGTCATCTCTCTGGCCGCCGCCATTGTCATCGGCATCATCGGCATCGGCATGTACCCCGACCCCACCACCATCGACGCGGAGAAAGTCTTCATCAAGATGATAGGCCAGCTGTGCAACCCGTGGATCGGCGGCATCTTCCTGGCGGCCATCATGGCGGCCATCATGTCCACCATCGACTCCCAGCTGCTCTCCGCCTCCTCCGCCCTGTCTCAGGACTTCTACAAGATGTTGATCCGCAAGGACGCCACCGAGCGGGAGATGCTGAACGTGAACCGCATCTTCGTGGTGGTCATCATGATCTTCGCCACCAGCATCGCGCTGGCGAACCTCAACACCATCTTCAAGATCGTGCAGTTCGCATGGGGCGGCTTCGGCGCGGCCTTCGGCCCCGTCATCCTGTTCTCCCTCTACTCCCGCAAGATGACCTGGCAGTCCGGCCTCGTCGGCATGATTGTGGGCACGGCCGTCATGTTGGGCTGGAAATTCTCCCCGCTGGGCCCCTACATGTATGAGATTCTTCCCGGCTTCCTGGCCAACGCCATCGCCATCGCCGTCGTCAACCGCATTCGCCCCCAGCAGGATCCGGCGGTTCTGGAGAAATTCGACAAGATGAAGGGCATCCTCGCGGAATAACCCCGTTCATCATGAAAAAGGCGCGTTCTTTAACGCGCCTTTTTTGTATGGTAGTCATTACTATTCAAAACCTATAAGCAGGTTTTGTGGTTGAAATTCGGCCCCGTTGGGGCCGTAAAATCAAAGGGGACACCTTGCCCCGTCTCCCGTCTCCCGTCTCCCGTCTCCCGTCCCTCGTCCTGCGTCAAACTCTTGCCTATTCGTGGGTTTCGCTTCGCTTCACCCACGTCAGGCTCCTGTCACCGCTCCGCGGTTCTATAACTCTAACTTTCTCGTGCACCGTGGGTTACGCTTACGCCTACGGCGTTGCGCTTACCCACGGCTAATATCCTGTCGCCGCTATAGCGGCTTTTCTTCAGCTTCTATTTCAGCACATCGGAGTCAATGGCGTCCGCATGGAAGCGATAGACACCGTTGCCGAGAGATTGGGTGGCGCCAAACTGGGACGTGAGATTGGGGTGACCGGGAATGGTCACAGTGGCGTCGCAGGGCTTGCCCATGCCGACAATCAGCACGCGGACGCCGCCCTTGCCGTCGATGAACGCCCGCGCCTTCACTTCATCTGGCACCGTGCATTCCACGGACACGGCGGGGGCGTCGGCCGGCCCCATGATGAACGGCCCCAAGTCATTGAGAACATGGGACATGGCGACGACTTTCGGCCATTCTTCCGCGGAACGGCCCGGCCAGCGGTCCTCCACATAGGGCACCACGCAGTCATACTGATAGCCGACAAAGCCCTTTGCGCCGTATATTGCCGCCAATAGAGGCATGGCGCGAATCTCCTTCTCCGTCGGGAAATAGCTCTTCATGAACGCCTCTTTAGTCTTGACCCTGTAGATGGCCCAATTAAAGATTTGCTGCGCGAACCAATGGGGCACGCCGCAGTCCCTCGCGGCCATCAGGCCAGGCAGCATGCCTCGCAACGACTGCGTGGTCTTTTCGTGGTCGATGGGATAGTTGTCGTAGGAGAAGACATCACCCGAATTCGCATAGCCAGGCAGGGCGCCGCTGTCGTAGGTCAGGGAGATGACGGGATGCCACGGGTCCGCCTCGCTGACCTGCTCCCGCATGTTGATGACATCGTTCAGATAGATGGCGGGCATTTCATCGTTGATGTACCACCCCAGAAGCTGCGGATGGTCCTTGATGAGGTTTACGGCCTTCAGGGCGATCGCCATGCGGTCGGTCACGCCGTCCCAGTCCGTGATGGCCTCGTGGTTGTGCGCATGCTCCAGCTGTCCCTTCAAATTGAAGATGACCTTCAGGTTGTGCTTTCGCGCCTTTTCCATGAACAGCTTGATTTCATCGGTGAAATTGGAGAGCTCATTCTCGTCCAGCAGGAAGGAATGGGGCCACATGGAGGCGTAGGGGACGATGGCGTTGAAGCCGGCCGCCTCGATGTCCGCCAACGCCCTCTTGTGCGCATGGTTCACAAACAACGCGTTGAGGAAGAACGGTTTGCCGTCGACGAGCAGATTGCCGTTCTCGTCAATCATGGCGGCGTTGGACGGCGCCGGCCCTCTCTCAAACGCCTTGAGATGGTAGGCATTCTTGCCGATGATGGCCTTCTCATGGGCATCCGCCGTCTGAAAGCTCAAATCGACAGGCCCCTCCACGATGCCGTCAAATTCCACGGCCGCCCGCATGGCGGAGTCCGGCACGGCGATCTTCTCTACGGTGTTGCCGCCATTGCGCAGGGTGACCAGCCCGACGGCATCCTTTGGCGTCTTCATATCAAATTGGAACACAAAGACTTCGCGACCAAGACGCGATGTCAGGTTCTTCGGATAGGACAGCACGGCGTCATGATTTTTGCCATATTTGTTTAGGGAAATGTCATCGTAGGTGACCTTGCCAGTCATGCCTTTTTTGAGATAGAAGACCAGTTGGGAGTGTTTGACCTCTGGCTTTGGCCGAATCAGCAGCTCGTATTCCTTCCATTCGTTTGGGGTATCGTAGAAGACGGGATACTCGCCATGTACATATTCCCCCTTCTCGTTGGTGTATTCCCAGCAGAACAGGCCGTTGCTGTCCTCCGTAGCCAGGGGTGTGTGCACGAGATTCTCCGCCTTGATGTACATCTTGAGGATGTAATTGGAATTGATGTCGAGGTCAGGCAGGCGGAAGCCGGCGACGACATATTTTTTCGCGTCTTTCGTGTCGAACACCATGGCGGTCGTCCCGTTGCGGCCCGCATTGGGGACAAGCTGGAACTCCTTTTTCTTGAAGATGTTATGGCTAGCAATGTCCGGCTCGTCAAAGGTGCAGGAAAAGACCAGCTCCCCCGCGCCCGACTTGTCCGCATAGGTCTTGATTTCCTCCGGCGTGGGGGCGCCCATGGCGTTTCCGCCGAAAAGGACGATGGTGAACATGATGGCGAACGGGAAGATGGACCAGCCGGTGTTCTTCATGTGGCATCCCCTAGTCAATACTTCTATAAGTCATTGATAATCAATAGGTTATGAAAATCAAGCGTCAGCTGGCCGGAAGGTGGGAATCTTCTTGATGGTGGCGATGACCTGTTCCGGAGAGATGAGCCGTGTGCATTCGAACTGGCGGTCGTCCCCTTTGTGGCGGGGGCACCACAGGAAGTCGAAATGGTCGAAATTCTCCCGCATGTCGTTCCAGCAGGAATGGCACGTGTGGTAGTTGATGATGCGGTAGGGCGTGTGGAACTCGTTGGTGGGGTGCGTGAAGCCGGAGATCATCACGATGGGCACCTTGCATCCCCATGCGATCCATGAAAGGCCGGAGGAGAGGCCGATGAAGAAGTCCGCGTCCTTGATCAAATTGACCCGCTCCTGAAGGGGAATGTCGCCCGTGAAATCCTCCGCTCCATAGGGGATGTAGTTCCAATGAAGCCCCGTTCCATGGACTTTCTCTTTGTCAATGCAGAGGACACGGTAACCATTGTCCTTCAGGAACTTAACGACGGTCAGCCAGCCAAAGGGGTTATTCCAGTACTTCGCCTGGCTGGAGGACTGGGCCGCGATGCAGACGTATTTCTCCTGAATCTGGCGGGGAGCGGAGAGGTTGAAGCGGGGCGGCAGGTCATTCAGATCGTCGCCGTCCAGCCCGAGAATGTAGCCCGCCGTGCGGTGAAGGCCGATGTAGCGGAAATCGATGGGCTGGTTGTCCACGTCCCCTCTGAAGAAGAGCCCCATGTAATAGGAGGCATAGGGGCGGTATTTCACGGTCTCTTCGGGAGCGATGAAGGTGATGTCCGGATACTGCTCCTTGACCAGCGTGGCGATCCACGGCGTCATCACGCAGATGAGCTTGCATTTGTGCTTCAGCTGAAAGCGCTCCACATAACTGAACCAGCCGATGGAGTCCCCGATGGTGCCCACGGGAAGCTGCACCATGACCTCCTTGTCCGTCAAATCCATGTCATGCTGGAAAATCGGCGTGTCGTTGCCCTTTTCATGGATCATGAGGCGGAACCGGATGTAGAACTTCTTGACGGAGGTGATGAACGCGCCGGGCACGGTGTCATTGCTGTAGAGAATGACCCCCGTATCGATGTCCATGAACGTCACATGATACGTCTTCCCGTTGTGGGGGAAGAGGATGCGAATTCCGTGATTGAAGTCGAACTTGATGCCGTCCACGGCGTCAAGCACGGGAATCTGCGGGATTTCGCCATAAATGGACTTTTGGGCGCCCTCCGGACGCTTCTGGCCGGGGGCCAAATCTGGATCGCCCGTGGACTTGGCTGGAGCGGCGGCGGTCGGGGCTGTGGCGGCCGGCGCGGCGGCGGTTGGGGCTGTGGCGGCCGGCGCGGCTCCCACGTTGAGGCTATAGTTTCCGGCGCCCATCGCGCCAAAAGCGGGGTTTATGGTGAAATCCGGCATAATGGCTCCTTCCTACCGCATGTTCTCGTTCTTCTTCAGCACGCCAGCCTCCACCAGCTTGTCAATCAGCTGCTGCATGGAGTTGAAGGCGGACAGAAAGCCTTGGGGCGGCATGATGAGGCGGGTATGGGCTTCGGACGCGGGGGCCTTGCCCTCCTCCGTGGGCTGAAGGCTCACCAAGTCGAGGCGGATCATGCCGCCCGCGAAATGAATCTGGCCAATGCCGTCCGCAAAGACTTCTTTTTTGATGTCTGCCATGGGTGATACTCCTATATGTTGGTTTGTTGACGTCGCGAAAAGTTGCCACGATGTTGCCACATCAACGGGGCGAAATCGTAAAGTCTTTACTGTAAATGCGGAATCGTCGATTTCAAGGGTGTCACGGCCTCAATGAGTCAGCTGTTTCACAATGTCCTGCCACGCCGGCCTATGGGACAGGATAAGCGTCTCGTACAAATCAATGGTGGTGAAATAGCCTTTTGCCGCATAGTCCTTCATGGCGGCGGCAAAATCGCCTTTGAAGGCCGTCTGCTTGCCCATCGCCACGAAAAAGACTCCTGCATTGAGGTCGTAGTACATGCCCAGCTGAATCTTGCGGCCGCCAGTCACCGCATCGGTGAAATAGTCGGCGAAGTCATGGTACATGAGCACGCCGTCGAGGGTGCCCTTTTGAATCAGGCGCGGATAGTCAGGAACGATGGAGCCATAATTGTCCCGTCCGTAGAGGCCGCCGCGCTTCCAGTCCGGTCCCCATCCCTCCAAAACCAGCGGCCGCGCCCCGATGAGCGTCTTGCAGCCTTCCACATATTCGGAGAGGCCGTCCCGCCGTTCACGGATGAGTTCCTCCAGCGGCACGTCATCCGTCATGATGTCCTTGCCCGTGCGTGCCATGATGCGCTCCCGCACGGCCGGATTGTAGCTGTATTCGTCCGCATTGCTGTTGTTGGAATGGCAGTTCATCGTGAGGATGTAGCCATCGAAGGGATAGTCCGCTAACTCCTTGTAGCGCTTCCACTTATGCTCCCGCGTGACGGGACTGCAGAACTCCAGCATGCCCACAAAGGGAACCTGCTTGACGGAGCCACCCACCGCGCAGCCAATCTGACGGTTCCGCGCGTCGAATCCCATGGAAGGCACACGGTCGAAGCTTAGCACGGTGTGGAGCGGGTACTCCGCGTCAATGGTAATGGCCGACTCCGGCTGGTTGCTGTTCATGCCGGGGATGTGGCAGCCCCAGTCGCTGACCACCTCTTCGCCCTGCGTGTTGTACAGCTTGCCGAAATTGCGACCCTTCAAGGTCAGCGTGAAGGGATGGGATGGGCCAAAGGCCTTTTTGGGGGCCAGTTTGATGTATCGCGCTGTAATATTCAACCCATTGACTTCTATGCTGTTATGGTTTTTCGCATCCCTCGAGCAGGAAAATTCCCATGGCCCCTCGTATCGAGTCCACGTCTCATTGTCGTCGCTGACGTAGAGGTTCAAATCCGCCTTTCCGAAATTGATGGGAGGCCGGTCGTCCACATAGGCGGTGATGACCATACGGGCGACAGGATAACGCCGCGCCGCCTCCAGGTCCCGCTGCCGTTCCTCCGGAGTCTTGGCCTTCAGCCATGCCCAGCACTCCTCATGGTCCCGCAGGAAGGGGTCCAGCAGGGGATAGCCGTTATACTTTCGGCAGAGGGCGGTGGTCTCCGCGTCCGGCATACTGCTCGCGTCCCAATTGAAGGACTCGTCTGAAATGTTCTCCCAACACCAGACTTTCAGTCCATATTTGTGGCCCAGCCGGATGGTCTCCGCCAGCGGGTCATAGCGCTTCAAGGTCTCGATGAGGCGCATGGAGGCCTTCCGCTCCGTATAGTGCCAGCGGCCATCCTCTCCGTAGCGGGGCAGGATTTTTGAGGGATGCAATGCCACGCCCATGCAGTTGGTGCGCAGGTTGATTTGGGTGATGCCGCACTCCGCCAGCTCCCGAATCCGCTGCTCGTAGCTCTCCAGAGAATAGTGGTCCTGCGGCCCGATGTTGTCGTAGAACACGTAGTCCAGATAGTCAATGGTGGTCGCGTACTGAATCTCCGCATGGAGCATGGGGACGGCCAAGGCGGTTGTCATCATCAATCCAATCCATTGCAATGATTTATTCATAACACCCTCCTCTAGCTAGCTCTAGAAGCTATAGAGGCACTAGAAGCTCTAGAAAAAACTGCTAACTGCTAACTAAATTCCTAATTCCAAATTCCAAGTTTCTACTTGTCCAGCTCGGCCAACGTCACGCGACGGCCGCCGGCGGCGTGGGAACGGCTGGCGGCCTCCAAAAAGGCGATGACTTCCACGCTCTCCTGCGGCGCGATGGGAGAGACCCCCGTCCGCATGAACGCCGCGATGGCCGTGGACATGCTGCCCATGTAGGACACGCTGTTGTCAATGACGCTGGTATGCTGCGTTTTATTCGTAAGTATCCGCGCCCCAAAGCGATAAGCACCTGTGCGGTTGCCGACGCAAAGGCCCAGGCGGCCGTCTTTCCACGTCCCGACGAGCAGTTCGGTGTCCCCTCTGGACAGCGCCTCCACCGCCTCGCAGCCAGCCCCCAGATAATGGTAAATGGTCTCCACCGTATGGATGCCGTACCAGAAGTAGTCGCGGTAGTCCGGCAGGAAGCTCAAGGGGCCGAATCCCTCCGCCGAAGAGACCGTCTCCCCTTCGGGGCAAAGGTCGGCGACGCCCACCGCATAGCGCATGGAACTGGCGGTCATGAAGGGTACGCCCGTCTTCCGTGACACGTCAAGAATCGCCTTAGCTGCTGCATAGGAACAAGTTAGCGGTTTGTCAATGAACACCGGCTTGCCAAATTGGGCCAGCTGGCTGAACTGCTCCAAATGCTGCAGACCGTCCACGGACTCCAGAAGATAGCCGTCCAACCCCTCCAGCGCCTGCATGGAATCCACAATCTCCACGCCCGCCGCGGCGACCTCCTTCGTGAAATTGTCCACGCGGCTGTAGCTCACGGACGTATTTTGGCTTCCCCCCGGAAATGCCTTGACCAACGGCATATCCGCAACAAAATTGGGGTGTTTGGGGTCATTGAACACCTTGACGAACTCCCTCACATGGGAGGTATCCAGACCAATCATGCCAAGTTTCATCTTATGCTCCTTTATATGAAGGTTTCCTCTGTTGAAAACTCACGTGATGTCTATTGTAATGGGGCAAGGGCTTTTGTCAAATGCCCTCCGTGCAAAAGAAGACAAACCGTCGCACTCTTTCGCCTCACGGCTTATTCATATTCCACTATATTCAGGGCGTCTCCAAAAAGGAGCGGCAGGTCGTCGGCGGTGAGTGAGCGTGGGTTCGAAGGCCACCGTTCGGCGGCCAAGCCATGGAGGAAGACGCCGAGGGCCGCCGCCGCCGCCGCCGCCATGCCTTGGGCCAACAGCGCGCCGATGACACCCGCGAGCACGTCACCGGTTCCCGCCGTGGCCAACGCCTCCGTCCCGCTGGTGTTTCGACAGACGCGACCGCCAAACGCCACCAAGGTCCCCTGTCCTTTGAGCACCACGACGCAACTCAGCCGACTCTGCAGCCGCAACACCTGCTCCACTCGGCTGCCGCCGCCATCCAGCTCGAAGCCGGCCAACAGGGCAGCCATCTCCCCAGGATGGGGTGTCAGCACAACCTGTTCTGGCTGTGGGACTTCCGACCACACTTCCGGATGAGCGGCCAAAAGGCGGAGGCCGTCCGCATCCCAAATCTGCGGCAGGCCGCTTTTCGCCACTGCCCGCAGCACTTCCCTTGACACGTCACGGCCGATGCCTGGCCCGAACACGAGAGCCTGTCGTGTGGCAAAAAGGCCTTGCATATCTTCTATCATATTGGAGGAGAATGACTTAGAATCATTCTTTCCCAACGGCGCAAGAATCAGAGAGGCCAGACAGTCCCGCCGCGCCATGGCCGCCGGGAAGGCGAGAGTCACCAGTCCCGCGCCGCACCGCATGGCCGCCTCCGCGCAAAGATAGGCGGCGCCATTGTATTGGCCGGAGCCCGCCAGACAAAGCAGATGGCCACAGCGGTTCTTATGGGCGTCCGCCGGACGGGGCGGCAAGGCCAATCGGGCGTCCCACAGTCCATAGCATTCCCCTGCGGAGGTGTCTGGAGGCGCCATACCCAAGTCAATGACCCGCAAGCGGCCGACAGTCTCCGGCCCCCTGCCCTCAAACAACCCTGTTTTCGGGAAGCCCATGGTGCAGGTCATCCAGGCGGGAAGCACCAGCTCCCCCTCTCCTGTGTCACCATTCAGGCCAGAGGGAATATCCATGGCGATGACCAGCAGACGGGCCGCCATTGCCCGCTCCATCCATTGGCGGCACAGGCCCCTGGGGGCGCCGGAGACGCCGATTCCAAGCAGGCCGTCGATGAGGACGGTGCCTGGCTCCAGCGCCGTCTCCGGCAGTTCCTCTACATGGTATGGGACGCATGCCTCCACGGCGGCCATCGCATGGACGCGGGCCGCCTCGGGCAGCCGGTCAATGGGACAAAGGCTGCAAACTCTTGTCTCCCAACCCCATGTGGCAAACTGACGGGCCACCACCCAGGCATCGCCGCCGTTGTTGCCCTTGCCCGCCAGCGCCACCAATCGGCGGCGACGGAAAAGCGGCACGGTCTCCAACGCCTCCCGAATCTCCCGCGCGGCCCCCTGCCCCGCCCGTTCCATCAGCACCGTTCCGCTGACGCCGGAAGCCATGGCCCGCTCTTCAGCCTGCCGCATCTCCTTGACGTGAACAATCTGCATGGTCGCTCCACGAAAGCCCCTAAAACGCAACGGCCGGAACAGAGGGGTCAACGTCTGCTCCGGCCATATGCCCATCAGGAATCGGCCATCTTGAAAGGATGTATATCACGCCCTTCCAGAAAAAACACCTAACTCCTTGATTATCAACAAGTTATAGAAATCAGTCCTCGTCCGCCGCCAACTGCTCGGCGACTTCATCGCTGATCTCCATGTCATTGAAGACTTCCTGCGCGTCATCGTAGTCTTCAAGGATGTCCAGGAACTTCTGCACCTGCCGCGCCACATTCACGTCCGTGATGGTGGTCACATTCTCCGGAATCATGGCCACGCTGGACTCGGACACCGGAATCTTGTTGTCCTCCAGAATCTTCAGGATGCTGCTGAAGCTTTCGGGCGGCCCGATGATCTCCGCCACATCGTCGTCCACGGAAATGTCCTCCACGTCGGCGCCGCCATCCAGCAGGAGCTCGAAGAGCTTCTCTTCATTGGCGTTTTCGCCTTCAATGACGAAGCGGGCCTTGCGGTGGAACTTCCATGACACGGCGCCGCTGCCGGCCAGGCTGCAGTTGTGTTTGGTGAAGAAGGAACGGATGTCCGCCGCCGTGCGGTTCCGATTGTCCGAGAGGCAGTTGACGATGACCGCCACGCCGCCGGCCGCATAGCCTTCATAGCTCAGGGACTCCATCTGGACGCCGTCACCGCCGCCGCAGCCTTTCTTGATGGACCGCTCGATGTTGTCATTGGGCATGTTGGCCGCCTTGGCCGCCGCGATGGCGGAGCGCAGACGGGCGTTCAGGGCGGGATCGCCGCCGCCTTCTTTGGCGGCCATGATGATTTCCTTGCTCACCCGAGAGAAGATTTTGCCGCGCTTTGCGTCGGCAGCGCCTTTTTTATGCTTGATGGTAGACCATTTATTGTGGCCGGACATACACAACTCCTTGCTTAAATGACCTTTATTCTATACCATATTCTATATATAAAGACAACATGACAGCCGATGGGTCCCCTTAAAGCCGGAGACACGGCAAAAATTTAAGCCATATTCCGCAATTTTCCACTTGACAGCTTAAGAAAAGACAAAGTTGTGTCATTTTCTTTCGCTTTGCGACATGAGACGACTCCGCGACGGCCTACTGCATGATTACCATGTTGTCCCGATGGACGGCCACCTCGTCCACCGGCGTGTGGCCCAGCAGCTCCTTCAGACGGGAGGTGTGGGCTCCGCAGATCAGAGACAGGTCCGCCGTGGAGAAATTCACGATGCCTCTGGCGATTTCCGTCCCGTCCAGGCCGATGATCCGAACGGCGTCCCCCCGCTTGAAGATGCCCCGCAGCCCAATGACACCGCCTGGAAGCAGGCTCTTTCCCGATGCCGTAAGTGCCTTCTCCGCACCAGCATCCACAATCAGCGTCCCCTGAATTTGCGCGAAGAAGGCCAGATAGCGCTGCCATGCATGCATGCGCAGCCGCCGCGAGGGGCGGAACAGCGTGCCCACGTCATCGCCGTTGAAGACGCTGCGGATGATGGCGAAGTCATGTCCGTCCGCAATCCACAGACATTCGCCGCTGTTGGTGACGATGTCGGCCGCCAGCAGTTTGGTGTGCATGCCGCCGACGGAGAACCGGTTGCCGTCAGTGCCTTTGGCCATGGATCGGACGGTTTCATCCATCTCCATCATGACGCTGATGCGCTTTCCCAAGGCGCCGGTTTCCGGCTCCCGCTCCCGCATGCCGTCGATGGTGGTGAGCAGCAGCGTCAGCTCCGCGCGGCAGATTCCGGCGACCAAGGCCGCCAGCCGATCATTGTCGCCGACTTTGATTTCGTCCACGCATACGGAGTCGTTTTCGTTGATGACCGGCAGGACATCCAAGTTCAGCAATTCGTTAAGGCATTGGGAGACACAGAGATGGCGCTCGCGGTCATGGAGGTCCGCCGCCGTCAGCAGCAGTTGGGCGCAGGAGAAACCATGGCGGCGGCAGGCTTCCACATAATACGTCATGAGCTGGCATTGGCCGACGGCGCCATGGGCCTGAAGCCCCGCCATGGATTTGGGCCGCGTCGGCGTCCCCAACTGGACCAGGCCGGTTCCGATGGCACCGGAGGACACCAGAATGACCTGCAGCCCCTTTTGCCGCAGCGAGGCGATTTCCGCCACCAGCTGGCCAATCCGCTCCTCTTCGGGTGCGCCGTCCATGTCCAGCAGCAGTCGGCTGCCCACCTTAATCACCACGCGATGCACCCCTTTAAGCAGGGTTTCCCGAATGCCGTTGTCCTCGTAATCGTATTTCATCTGAATGTTCCGACTCAATCTTGATGCAAAAACGGAATGCAAACACAAAATTTACACCCTGAACGCCCCTTGTGCAACTCCGCAATTTGCAATTCGCCATTTTCAGCAGACTTCATGAAACATCTAAGTTACTGCATATCAATAATTTACTACTATAATAGGCATCAGACTGTGGGGACCGATGACCTCCGGCACGGGTTCCCCCGACGCCGCGGCATCCACAAAGACGAAGGTCGTTTCGGGCAGGGTTTGAACCAACTTCTCCGCCAATGGCCGCCCTCCCACAAAGGCCGTGGTGGAAAGGACATCGGAAAGAACGCCGCGAGTCGTCACTACCGTGACGCCGGCCAGATAGTCGCAGGGATGGCCCGTGCGGGGATCCATGATGTGCCCCACCTTCTTGTCGCCTAACATGCGGAACCGCTCGTAGTTGCCGCTGGTGGCGAGCATCTCGTGAGTGCAGGACAGCGTGCCCAAAATAACATGCGGTTTCATGGGATTGCGGACGCCGATGGTGAAGGCGGGATGCGCCTCGCCGCCCTGACAATGGATGTTGCCGCCCAAATTCAGAAGATAACAGGACAGGCCGGCCGTCTTCAGCAGATCGGCGGCCATATCCAACGCAAACCCTTTGGCAATGCCGCCGAAGTCGATGCGCATGCCCTCATGGGGGAACGCCACGGTGTGTTCCGCCTCGTCGATGCGCAGTTTGTCAAAGCCCACGTTCTTCAGCGCCGCCTGAATCTCCTCCTCCGTTGGGACGCCCCCCTTCTTTTCATGGAAGCCCCACAGATGCATCAGTGGGCCGACGGTGACATCAAAGCAGCCTTCGCTGAGGGCGTGCGCCTCCTTGGCGGCCATCAGGATGTCCCACAGCATGGGCGAACAGCGAAAAGGGGCTTCATGGGCCGTGAGGTTGAGGCGGGACAGTTCGCTGGCCGGGTCATAGACGTTGATGGTGTCATGAAACTGACGCAGCCGCTGCTGCAGTTTCGCGTTGATGGGGTCCCCAAATTCCTTTGAGGTGCCATAGAGAGTCAGGCGGCCAAAGGTGTTGAAAATCTCAAAGTCATACGTGACAGGAACTTCCGTCGCGTGAGCATCAGCCGGACGGGGGGACGTCCCCTGAAAATAGCGGGCGATGGCCCACAGGCCCAGCAGGCCCACGAGCACTCCAAAGACATGCCATTTTTTCATATAAGTCATTCCTACGCAATGAGTTATAGAAATTTCAAATCTAGAAGCTCTAGAAAATCTAGAAGCTCTAGAAAATCTAGAAGCTCTAGAAAATCTAGAAGTTCTAGAAGACTGATCACGAATGGGTTACAAAATTCTTATTCCGCATTTCCCTTGGCCTTGGTTTTATAGATCATGGCTCCGGCAAGAGCGGTGAAAGGGGCCACCAAAACCAGAGCGAAGCTGCCGATGAGCGTCTTGACCGCCTCGGAGGCCACATAAGGGTTGTTGATGAAGTCCACGGGGCGTGTCCCTTGGGCCGCAAAAGTCATCATCAGCGTCAGATAGCTGCCCGAATAGGCCAACAGCAACGTGGTGGTCATGGTGCCGACCACGCTCTGTCCAATGCGCAATCCGGAGCCCATCAGCGCCTTACGACTAATCTCCGGCTTGTGCAGCACAATCTCCTCCATGCCAGAGGCCACGTCCATGCCCAAATCCATGACCGCCCCCGAAGACGCGAGAATGATGGCCCCCGCAAACAGATTCTGGAGGTTCAGCGACTCAAATCCCGAATACAGAAGCACTTGCGAATATGGCATCACAGAGCCGTTCACATGGAAGAGGCGTGTGAACAGCAGGGAAAGCGCACAGCCGGTCAGCACGCCAAGGAAGGAGCCACAGCAGGCGACCAGACACTTTCGCGTAAAGCCGGCCACCAAAAAGACGATGACCACCGTCAGCAGACAAACCAGCCCGATGCAGGACCAAAGTGGTGAATAGCCTTTCAGGCAAAGGGGCACCACGATCTTCCAGATGGCGCAGCAACTGAAGACGAAGGAGACCAGCGCCTTGAAGCCGGTGGCGCCGGCGAATGCAAGCAGCAGGACGCAGAACAGGCCGAACAGACACAGGGTCCAGTTGATGCGGTAGTAGTCCTGCGCCGTCAGCACCGTGGACTCCGGGTCCGCGTTGGGGATGACGCCCACCAGAACCGAGTCCCCCACCTCAAAGACCTTGTCCAAATCCATGTTGGAGCGCAGCTGATTGAAGGCGCGGAAGCGCTTGCCCGCAAAGGGGCCGGTACGGACTTCCACCGTCAGCTTTTGGGACCCCATCAGCAGCAGCCCGATTTTCTGCAGGTCGGAGTTGTCTATCTCCAGCACCACGGCCCGCTCCTTCGATCCGGGTTCCGGGTCCGGCTTGGGATACAGCTCCACGTTCCACAGTCCCCAACAGAGCAGCAGGAAGACCACGGACATGATGATGTCGGACTTGAATTTGGCCGGAAATTGCATCACAACATACTACCATTCAAGTGGTTATGGCTTATGGAACAAAAACGGGGGAAGCCATCGCATTCCCCCGTCATGTCATTGCCTGTCCCGTGGAACGGCCTATTTAACCAATTCCTTCAGAGTCTGTGAAATGTAGGTGTTTTCGAAGTCGCCCTTGGCGTTTTCCGGCGTATTGTTGAGCACCTGCGCGGCAAATTCTCCCGTAAAGCGTTCTGCCCCAACACCATATGCAGAAGTAATGACAGGCAGGGCGCTGTGGCCGCCGGTGGTGTAGGTCAGGCCGGTGCGTTTGCCGCAGAGGGCGATGACCAGGCTGCGAATGCTTCCGGAGGCCTTTTCGCCCTCCGCCGGATGATACTGCTTCTGGAAGACATCCTCCAAAGCGGCGATTTCCTCCGCCGTGAGCAGCATCGGATCATCGGCCTCACCCGTGAATTTCAGTCCGAAGTTTCTGGTGATGAAGGGTTTAATCTCATCCAGCGTCGTCTCCGGATCGTCTTTCATCAGATGGGAGATGCGGTGCTCCAACTGGCCATAGGTGCGCTTCTGCAGCGCCAGCCGCTCGATGTGCCCCGTAATGCCCGTGTTGGCCAACCCCAAGGTCAGACCGCCGGTCTCATGGTCGCCGGTCACCACAATCAGCGTCTCGTCCGGATGCTGCTGTGCAAACTCATAGGCCAATTTCACCGCCTTCTCCAAGGCAAGCACCTCGCCGAGCACGTATCCCGCGTCGTTGGCATGGCCGCCCCAGTCAATGGCGCCGCCTTCGCACATCATGAAGAAGCCGTTGGGATTGTCCAAAAGCTCAATGCCCTTGCGGACATAGTCCTCCAGCCGAAGGTCCACAATGTTCCGCGAATCCAATTCGCACGGCAGGGAGCCATGATGGCCATACAGCCACACTTTGCCGGATTCGGGGGTGAATTTCGCCAAATCCTCCTGCGTCTTCACATAGCCGACGGCGTAGCCCTCTTGCTTGGCCAGCTCGTAGAGGTCCCCTTTGTAGGCGGGGCACTTCTCGTCCTTGTAATTGGAGGCGCCGCCGCCGCCGAAATAGTCGAAGCCGGACGCAATCAAATCCAGTCCGATTTCGTAGTACTGTCCGCGGTTGGGCCGATGGGCGTAGAACGACGCCGGCGTCGCGTGGTTGATGGTGACAGACGTGACAATGCCCACCTTCTTGCCGGCGGCCTTGGCCACATAGGCGATGGACTCCAACGGCTTGTAGGTCACTTCCTTCTCCTCTTCGCCTTCCCCCTTCACTTCGGGAACCATGCCGATCACACCGTTGTTGGTCTTCTCGCCGCAGGCGATGGCCGTTCCGGAGGCGGCGGAGTCCGTCACAAAGGCGTTGGCGGAGCTGGTTTTCGTGGCGGCCTTCACAGGGAACTCGTTCATCAGCAGATGGCGGTTCTCCGTCTTCATCAGAAACTCGTCCACAATGGACCGCTGAGGGGCGGACATGCCGTCGCCGATGAACAGGAACACATATTTGGGGTTGGCGGCGACCGCCACCATCGCCACGCCAAACAGCATGGCCAGAATTTGCTTTTTCATCTGTCTGATTCCTTATACAATATATATACTATATATGGCGAGGGAGCAAAGTCCCTTACCAGTCCCTGTCAATCTTCCGCAGATCCATGAGGAAATTGGAGACCTGCTGCGTCGCCGTGGCCAGCCGTTCATAGGGATAGGTGGCGACAATCTTCACAAAGCGGTGATGATAGCCCGTGATGATGATTTCGGAAACCTTTGTGCCGTCTGACGGATAGAGGCGGTCGCGGTAGGCGTTGCGGTAGCGCAGATACTGGAGATTGTCCCAGCCAGGCAGCATTTCCACCGCATAGTAGAGCTGTGTGACGCCCTCCAGAGCGGGATTGCCGATGAAGAGAGCCTGCACCTCGTCCATCTGCTGTTTGACCACATTCGAATACCCCGTGGGGATTCCCACGATATTGCGGTCGTACACATAGATGTCAATCACCATCTGGGGGTCGTAGTAATAGCGGACGCAGTAGCCCATGCCCGGACCACCATCCGGGAAGGTGTAGGTCTGGCAGTAGCGGAGATTGCTGATGAAGGGCGGATAGATGAAGCGCCCCATGGGGTCATGATGATAGAAGTCCCCTCTGTGGCCGCGCCACGGCGACGGTGACAGAATCGCATAGCTGCCCTGGTTGTGGTGGAACATGGGTGGATTGATCCGCAGCGGCATGTCCGTTGGCGTGGGAGAGACCACCACCGTCGGCTGGATAACCGTCGGCTGGACAATCATCGGCTGCACGACCACGGCGGGTGGCGGCGCGGGGCGGGGCGGCGGCGCGTCATGGCCGAAGAGCACATCTCCCAGCTTATGGAAGAAGTTGTTCTCATGACGGTCTTTATGATGATGGTCGTCATGATGATGGTCGTCATGATGACCATGGTGAGGATCCGGACGACGCTCCCAATCCTCCACTCGGTCATGATGCTTGAAATCGCCGCCGCGGGCCGGATTCACCACAATGCCGCTGCCATCCCTCTTTGGAACCGCCTGCCCCGGACGCAAGTCACGGCTGTCCACTTCGTGGCCGCGAGTAGGCGGCGGCACGGGACGGGTCGGCTGCGTGGC
>JAEEYQ010000007.1 GCA_016288215.1 Lentisphaeria bacterium
ATCTGCGACAGCCTGCGCAACCACGCGGGGCCGCTCTCCCAGATACGGAACTGCACTCCGCCAAGCCGCAACGGCCTGTCCCATGCGAACAAGACGCGCTACTCAGACATGGCCGAGGAGCTGTTCTGGAAGGTCTATGAATCCCTTGCAGGACAGCATCCGGAGTTTCTGACTTCAAGCCGGGACTATCCGGGTCTTCCGCACCGCTTCAGGAAACGCACCCTCCGCGCAGTCGACTCCACCACCATCAGGCTGACCGCCTTCAACATGGGATGGGCGAAGCACCGAAGGCAGAAGGCGGCCGGGTTGATGGACAGCTTCGGTGTGGGCTTGGTGGGAAAGATGCTTGCTTTAGGGGTTATTTCCCCTTGCTCTCCAGCGCCTTCTTGCGTTCCCATTCCTTTGCTTGACGCCCCGCCTCGTTCATTGCCTCCATGATTGCCTTGCAATGTTTTTCTATTGCTAAGTCTATCTCTTGCGTCGTCAAAGGCGATGTCTGATTCTTTTCTGATTCGGTCATAGTCAACCTCCGGTTTGTTCTTTAATTCATCTAAGGTTATTCGTTTTGTGTCATTTCCATCATATTCAAATATATTGCTTTTTACTTTGTTTCCAAATTCTTCCAAAAGAGAAACAAAGTTATGACGAGACTTCTGATGACTATCAGCAAAGGAACGTGGGGACACCAGATGACCGCCATTCTCCGCCCGCTGTACTCCACCGCGCCTGCGTCATATTGCAAATAATGAAAGAATGTGCAAAAGACAAAAACTCGCAGGAAGGCCCCTTTTTTGGCCATATATACCAGAAGAGGTATTAATATACAGGTTTGACCCCTCAACGCAACAGAGAGCGATTACGGGGCCTTTACGGGCATCCATCGCAAAATCAGAGGCCATTTTTTGCTCCTCCGCACACAATTTTCGGCCATTTTCATCCCCTTTTGCGACCCGAAACAAGCATTCATTTAACGCATTCATTATCATGCATTTCATTGCAAAGAAGCAGCCGGCTGCGGAATAGTCAAGAGGCGAATTTCAACCGTGGCGCGTCGGGTTCAACGTTGGGCGGCGACCGCTATTGATGGCATGGCCCATCATGGCCCATGAAGAAGAAAGACGTCCCCTTTGCCGCCGCCGTTTAGGTTGAAACATCCGTTCTCCATCAATTTGTCCACGGCAAACCTTGAACAACGGCATTTTTGGGTTATCTTTAGTGCAGACCGTTTTGTTCATTCATTCTCATCGTCCGTTTCAACCTTTGGAGCCCATATGCAAACCATTGGATTTCTGCCCCTGTATCTGCAACTGTACAAGAACTGCGCGCCCCAATACACCCCTGTCGCCACCGCCTTCGCGAAGGCCATGGCGGAAAAGCTGACCCAATGTGGCTTCAACGTGGTGGAGGCGCCGGTCTGCTGCCTGAAAGAGGAATTCGCCGCCGCCGTGAAGCGCTTTGAGGCCGCTGGCTGCAGCGCCATCGCCACCCTCCATCTGGCCTACTCGCCGTCGTTGGAGGCCATTGACGCCATCGCCGCCACCGACCTTCCCGTCGTGGTTTTGGACACCACGCCAGACAGCTTCGAAGCCGTCGATGAAAGCGTCCTCATGGGCAATCACGGCATCCACGGCGTTCAGGATTTCTGCAACCTGCTCCTGCGCAGACACAAACGCTTCCTTCTCACGGCGGGGCCGTGGCAAGATCCGACCTTCTTTGCGGAAGCGACCCGTCTTCTGAAGGCGGCGGGCATGGCGTGGAAGATCACCCATTCCCGCGTGGGGGCCGTCGGTGGCGAGTTCAAGGGCATGGGAGATTTTCAGGTTCCGAAAGGCACCTTTGGCATGGAAATCGTGTCCTACACGCCGCAGCCAGAGCCCACGGCAGAGCAGATGAAAGCGGAGGAGGAGCTGGATCGGGAGCGTTTCATTTGGGATGAAGCTCTGCCAGTGGAGATTTATCGAAACACGCTGAGGGAGTGCCTGAAGCTCCGCTCCTGGCTGGAGCAGGAGAAACTGGACGCCTTCACCGTCTGCTTCTGCGGCATCGAACGAAAAGCCGGCTGGGAGACGCTGCCGTTTTTGGAGTGCAGCAAGGCCATTTCAAACGGCATCGGCTACGCAGGCGAAGGGGACACCTTCACCGCCGCCATGACCCGCTGTCTGGCAGAAGTCTTCCCCAAGACCTCCTTCACGGAGATGTTCTGTCCGGACTGGAAAGGCAACCGCCTCTTCACCAGTCACATGGGAGAAATGAACTTGGCCTTGAGCCCAAGCAAGCCGTTCCTCTCCGAATACCGCTATGGCCTCAGCGACGTCAGCCATCCGGCAGTCGCCTACGGCAATTTCCCTGCGGGTTCAGCGATTCTGACGGATCTGGCCCCCGGCCCCGACGGCACCTTCACCCTCATCACCGCCCCTGTCCACTATCAAATGCCCGTTACAGCCTGCACCAAACGCAACTGCGGTTGGTTTGTTCCCGCCTCCGGCTGCATCCGCCAGTTCCTCGCCGACTACAGTCGGGCCGGCGGCACTCACCATCTGGCCGCCAGTTATGAGGCCGATTCCGCAATTCTGCGCGGCTGGGCCCACCTGATGGGATGGAACTTCCTTGAAATCAAATAGTTAGAGTAACTATTCAGAACCTATCCATAAAGCAATATTTATGGTCATAATTCGGCCCCGTTGGGGCCGTAAAATCAGAGGAGGCATATTCATCCCCGGGTCTTGCCCTGCTTGACCCGGGGTTACGTAAATTAGGCCCTTTCAGGGCCTTGCAGAATCCATGCCATGGCAGGCCCACATGCCATCGTGCCCCAAAAGGAGCCGCAACGCGGCTCAATTGAGGTAACTGCGGGTTGAGCGTAAAGCGAAACCCGGGGGCAAGGCATCACCCCATGACTTCACAGCCCCAACGGGGCTGAATTATAGTCGTCAATTACCTTCTCAAGCTATGAAGGTTCCGAATCATAACGGAATTAGAATTAATTCACAATAAATAATATATAATTTACTGATTATCATGTATTTACAAAAATTAAAGTGGCTAATGGCCGTTCTGATGCTGGCGTCCCTGGCTCGCGGGGAAGTCAGCCTGCCGGACATTTTTGGCGACAACATGGTGTTGCAGCGCAACGCCGTCCTGCCCATTTGGGGGAAAGCGGCCCCGCGGGAGAAGGTCACCGTCACGTTGGGGCAGGATGTCCGCAAGGCGGTCGCCTCTCTGGAGGGCACCTGGCGGGTCAAACTGCCGCCACGACCGGCCGGAGGACCGGAAACCCTTCGGGTTCAAGGAGTTGACAATACCATTGAGCGGACAGGCATCCTGATTGGAGATGTATGGCTCTGCTCTGGCCAGTCCAACATGGCCTTTCCCATGATGAGGGGCGCCCCTTGTCAGGAGAAGCTGGCGGAGGCAGACCGCCCCCAAATCCGGCTCTTCAACATCTCCGCCAACCGAGCCAACGCCGCCACACCGCAGGATCACCTTCTCCGTCCCGTCAGCTGGCAAATCTGCACGCCGGAGACCGCGCAGAACTTCTCCGCCGTGGGCTATCTCTTCGGCGACGGCCTCCAAAAGGCCCTTGACGTCCCCATCGGACTCATCAGCTCCGCATGGGGCGGCACGGGCATCACGCCTTGGACGCCCGCCAGCGGCTTTGAACTCATCCCTGAACTGGCGGACATCGCCCGTCAGGTGGCCATGAGCAATCCCTCTAGCCTTATCTATAAACAACTCCTGAAGAACTATTTAGATGAAATCAATAATTGGCGGAAACTAGCGGAGGCCTCTTTGGCGGAACGGCGCCAGCTCCCGCCTATGCCCACGTTTCCCGAAGACATGAAGCCCGTGAACGGCATTGGAAATCCCACGTGCATCTACAACGCCATGATCGCCCCCATCATTCCCTTCGCCATCAGCGGTGTCATCTGGTACCAAGGGGAGTCCGACCGCTGGAACGGATTCCTATACTACTATTATATGCATGCATTGGTGGAGGGCTGGCGGAAGGAATGGAACCAAGGCACATTCCCCTTCTATTGGGTTCAGCTGGCTCCCTACTATTACGCGGAAGACATGGCCGCCGCCCTCCCCCGCGTCACGTGGAGCCAGACTCTGGCCTGCGACCTTCCCAACAGTGGCATGGTCGTCATCAATGACGCGGGTGACCGCAAAGACATTCATCCTGCGGACAAAGTCACGGTGGCCCATCGTCTGGTCCAACTGGCTCTGAAAAAGCATTATCAGAAGGACGTCCCCGTGTGGAGCGGCCCCGTCTGCACCGCCGCCACGCTTATTGGGGACAAAGTCATTCTGAACTTTGACCACTGCGGAACGGGCCTGCGCTCCCGAGACGGTAATCCGCTGACCCATTTTGAGCTGGCGGACGCAACAGGAACGTTCGTGACCGCCGACGCGGCGATTGTCGGCCCCTCCACCCTGATGGTTTCCGCTCAAGGCATGACCACCCCCTGCGCCGTCCGTTTCGCATGGGATCAGGCGGCGGAGCCCAATCTTGTCAACAGCCATGGCTGGCCCGCCGGCCTGTTCATTTACGGCAACATTCCGCAGCCTGAAGAGGTGAAGGAACGCCTTCCCTACTCTCCGCTTGAAATCATGACAGGGAAATGACCTGTTCCGAGTCGCGTACTCCTGCACCGCGTGCGATAGTTAGGGAACAACGCCGCGCCTCGTCGTGCTAGCAGGCTACACGCGATGGACGGAAATGGCGTCTGCAGGAAAAAAGCTCCTGCTTCCCGTAATTTCGCAAACGGCCGCCCTTTTTTTCAACGTGTCCAATTGCCCTTACGCCTCCTTAATACTATATTATTGTTTTTCTTTGAAAGGAGAGTCAACCATGGTAGGCGCCCATCGCCGATCCCATGGTCCACGTAGGAAAAACGATGTACAAACCGATCGCAAAATGGCAAGTCTACGCATTTCTGCTGATGGTCTATGACATTATAGCCGTCAACGGCGCCTATTTTCTCGCCCTGTGGCTACGTTTTGACTGCAGCGTCGATGGGATTCCTGAAGAGGATCTGATTCCCTACATCAACCTCATTCCCCTGCACACTCTGTTCAGCATCGTGCTCTTCTGGATGTTGGGCTCCTATCATGTCATCCTTCGCTTCGCCAGCTACCGTGAGCTTTTGGGGATACTGGCGGGAACCATCGGCTCCAGCCTCTTCCAAGTGGTGCTGATGACGGGATGGTGGGCCCGCGAGCCCGTCTCCTACCACATCAACGGCACCGTCCTCATGCTGATGCTGCTCTGCATCGCCCGCTTCGCCGGCAGATGCCTGATGTTCATGCTGAAACAGTACAAATACTCCTCGCAGCCCGGCCACCGCGCCATGATCATCGGCGCGGGCACCGCCGGACAAGCCATTCTGCGGGAGCTGACCAACGCGAAGGAGGCCCACACCAAACCCGTCTGCGTCATCGACGATGACAGCAGCAAATGGAACCGCCGCATCGAGGGTGTCCCCGTGGTGGGCGGCCGCAACGACATCCTCGCCAGCGTGGAACGTTATAAGGTCGACCGCATTCTGGTGGCCATGCCTTCCGCCCCTCTGGAGACGCGTCGGGAGATTCTGAACATCTGCAAGGAGACCCGCTGCGAGCTGCGCAACCTGCCCGGCCTCTATCAAATCGCCGAAAACGAAGTCTCCGTCTCCCATCTGAAGAACGTCTCCATGGAGGATCTGTTGGGGCGGGAGCAGATCACGGTCAACACGGAGAAAATCCTCAACCAGCTCTCCGGACGGACCATTTTGGTCACGGGCGGCGGCGGCTCCATCGGCAGCGAACTCTGCCGTCAGATCGCCAAACACGGCCCCAAACAGCTCATCATCTTCGATGTCTATGAAAACAATGCCTACGACATCGAACAGGAGCTGAAGCGCACCAACGCGAACCTGAATCTCACCGTACTCATCGGCTCCGTCCGCGACACGCGACGCATCAACCAGGTCTTCGCCCAATACAAGCCGGAGATCGTCTTCCACGCCGCTGCCCACAAGCACGTGCCGCTGATGGAAGGCTCCCCCTGCGAGGCCATCAAGAACAACGTCATGGGCACCTACAAAACCGCCTGCGCCGCCATGGCCTACGGCTGCCAACGCTTCGTGCTCATCAGCACGGACAAGGCCGTCAATCCCACCAACATCATGGGCGCCTCCAAACGGCTCTGCGAAATGGTCATCCAGTCCATGAACCGCATCTCCCACGGCGAAGTCGTCTGCAATCTCCCCAGCCTCTCCGCCGTCATCGGCGCCGAACTGCCCCAGCCCCAAGCCGGCGCCACGCCAACAGATTTCGTCGCCGTGCGTTTCGGCAACGTCTTGGGCTCCAACGGTTCCGTCATCCCCCTCTTCAAAAAGCAGCTTGAGCACGGCGGCCCCTTGACCGTCACCCATCCGGACATCATTCGCTATTTCATGACCATTCCGGAAGCCGTCAGTCTCGTTCTGGAGGCCTTCACCTACGCTCAGGGCGGCGAAATCTTCGTTTTGGACATGGGCGCCCCCATGAAAATCGACACCTTGGCCCGTAACCTCATCAAACTGAACGGGTTAAAGCCAGATGTGGACATCAAGATCGTCTACACGGGCCTCCGCCCCGGAGAAAAGCTCTATGAAGAGAAGCTGATGGCCGAAGAGGGGCTGCAGACCACCCCCAACCAACGCATCCACATCGGCGCCCCCATCGAATTCGATACCATCTCCTTCATCAACCAGCTGCCGAAACTGGCTGAAACCGCCGGCAACGGGTCGGCGGAGGACATCCGCACGCAAGTCGCGCAAATCATCCATACCTATCATCCCGCCCTCCATGGCAGCACGGAGAAGCCCCCCGTCTACATGGATCAGATTCGACAACTGACCTAGAAAAACGTGGATTCAGGAGGAGGAACAGACATGGCCGCCAACCGTCCAGACCAGGAGCACAACTGGGCGCCCACCATCGCCAGAATCACCTTCCTGCTGTTCACGTGCGTGTTGCTCATCGGCGTCTTCTGCCTGCTTCGCCATGTGCTCCACGCCATTCTGCTCGGCATTTTGGGAGCCACCATCCTCTCCCCCCTGCACCGCCGCATCCGTATCGTCACACAGCGGCTGCTCCGTCGGCTCCGCCATCGCTTTCCTGGTCGTAAGCATTTGAACAACAACCCGAAACAGCGTCGGGAACAGGTGGCTCGCCGTCAACGAAACAGCAACCGCCTCGCGGCCCTCATGGCGGTGGCCATCGTGTTCTGCTGCATCGTCATCCCCTTGATGTTCTTCACGTTGGCCGCCATCCGCCAAGGGCGCAGCTCCCTGCTCTCCGCGCAGAAATGGATTCACAGCGGCCGCCTGGAGCAGAAAATCCAGACCTGGGCCAAAGACTATGAGCTTCAGGCCAAATGGGATGCCGTGAACCGCTTCACCCAAGCCAATTTCCTCGCCACTCCGCCATCCGCCTTTGAGGAAAATACACAACTTGCTGAGCAAGAACAACTTACAGAAACTTCAGAAGCCAGTGCCGCCGCGTCAGCCCCTTCAGCCGAAGCAAACGCCGACGCTTCCTCAGGAGACGCCGCCACTCTGCCCATGACAGGAGACTCCACCGCCTTGCCCTCAATGGGAGAGGAAGGGGAGTCCATCGAGGCCCTCATCAGCGAATATGTGGTGGACATCATCCGCAAGGCCATCAGCTTCATCATGGGCAACATCGTCGGCGTGGTCGCCAAAGTCTGGGTGCTGGCTCTCAATTTCCTCATCATGCTCTTCGTCATGTTCTACGCCTTTCGGGACGGCCCGCTGTTCATCGCCTATCTAAAGCACATTTCCCCCTTCGGCGACTCCGAGCAGGAGGAGATTCTCAAACGCATCCGCGACGTCTCCCGCGCCGTCTTCATCGGCATTTTGGGCACCGCCATCATCCAAGCCCTGCTCGCCATGCTGTTCTTCCGCATCGTCGGCATTCCGGCCCTCTTCTGGGGCAGCATGTTGGGACTGTGCTCCCTCATCCCCTTCGTGGGCACCACGCTGATCTGGATTCCCGCCGTCATCTATCTCTTCATCAACGGACAACCCCGCGCCGCCATCTTCCTGCTCGTCGGCTGCGGCGGCATCATCACCAACATCGACAACATTCTCCGCCCCTTCTTCATGAGCGGACGCCGCACCGGCATGTCCTATCCCGTCCTCTTCTTCTCCATTCTCGGGGGCCTTCAGACCTTTGGCCCCGTCGGCATCGTCTACGGTCCCATGATCAGCGGGCTCACCGCCCTCTGTCTATACCTTTTCAGTGAACGGTTCAAGAAAAACGCCCAACCCCAGGAGACCCCATGAAACTTGCCTTTGTGGGCACCGCCCATATCCACACGCCCGGCTTCATCGACATGCTTTCCCGCCGCCCCGAATTCACGGTGGCCGCCGTCTACGACCATGATGCGGCGCGGGCGGCCAAGAATGCGGAGCGCCTGCACGCGACCGCCGTGGCCTCCCCAGACGCCATCTGGGAAGCCGACGACATCCCTGCCGTGATCATCTGCTCGGAGACCAACCGCCACGGCGATTTGGTCCGTCAGGCCGCCGCCGCCGGCAAGCACATGTTCGTGGAAAAGCCATTGGGCTTCTCCGCCACCGACGGATGGCAAATGGCCAAGGACATCGAGAAGGCCAAGGTCATCTTCCAAACCGGCTATTTCATGCGAGGCATGGGCATCCATCGCTTTCTGAAGCAGGAAATCGAGGCGGGGCATTTCGGCAAAATCACCCGACTCCGCCATTCCAACTGCCACAGCGGTTCGCTGGGCGGCTGGTTCGACACGGATTGGCGATGGATGGCCGACCCCGCCATCGCCGGCTGCGGCGCCTTTGGCGACTTGGGCACCCACTCTCTGGACATTCTTCTTTGGTGGCTGAACAACGCCTGCCCGGACCGCGTCACCGCCGAAATCGCCGCCGTCACCCACCGCTACGGCGACTGCGACGAGACCGGAGAGGGCATCCTGCATTTCGCCGACGGCACCATCGTCACCTTGGCCGCCGGCTGGCTGGATGTCGCCAACCCCGTCACTCTCCTCATCAGCGGCACCGAAGGCCATGCCCACGTCTCCGACGGACAGCTCTTCTACACCAGCAAACACGTCGCCGGCGCCGACGGCAAGTCCCCATGGACGAATCTTCCCGCCCCCATGCCCCATGCCTTTGAACTGTATCTGGACGCCCTGCTCGGCAAGGACGTGCCCCTCGTGAGCGCACGGGAAGCCGCCCTGCGCAGCGCCGTCATGGAAGCGATGTACAGCGCCGCCAATCGCCACGCCTGGGAGGCGCCGCATTTGTAAGTCATTGTATATCAATATGTTATAGAAATAATGCCATGAGCCGCAATCTTTTCATCGGACATTGGTCCCGCAGACGGGTCATCCGTCTGGCGCTTCTTGCTGTCGGCTCATGGCTGTTTTTCGGACACGTCTGCCGCCCCTGCATCATCAACGGCGAAAGCATGCGCCCCACTTATCCGTCCCATGGCTTCATGTTCTGCTGGAAACCCGCCTACTGGTTCAAAGAACCTCAGCGCGGTGATGTGGTCATCATGCGCTACGTGGGCAACCGCCTCATGATCCTCAAGCGACTGGTGGCCCTGCCGGGAGACACCGTGGAATTCCGCGACGGCACTCTGCTCATCAACGGTTCCGAGCCAGATGCCCCGTGGGCAAACGCCACCCCCTGCGACTGGAATCTGCCCCCGCGAACCGTCATGGAAAACCACTTCTATGTGGTGGGAGACAACCGCAGCATGTCCATGGAAGAGCATGTCTTTGGGCAAATCGAGGCCAAACGGCTTCTTGGCGCCCCTCTATGGTAAAAGGAGACCACGACCATGAAACTGAATTTCCGCCTCTGCCTCGCCATTCTCATCTTCATCGGCGGCGTCGCCTGGTTCCTCCTTCGCCCTAACGAGGAGGGCAAAATCCGGAAGCGCTTTCAGGAACTGCGGCGGACCGTCGACAAAGGCGCCGTGGAGGAACAGGAAGGCCATGCCGCCGTCAAACTCCTCACCCTGAACAACTTATTCGCTGAACAGGTGGAAATCCGCCTGCCTGGCTTCCCCGAAAACGGCGTCCTGTCCAATGCGGAATTGTGCAGCCTCATTATGAACGGACGCCGCGTCTGCACCTCCATCGACATCTTTGTCAACGGGCTGGAGATTGAGATTGACGGCACCACCGCCACCTGCCGCTGCTCCGCCACCGCCACCATTCAGTTCCACGGCGAAACCTACAAGGACCGCCATGAGGTCCAAGTGGGTTTGGTCAAACAGGGCCGCACATGGCGCTTCTCCTCCTGCACTCAAGATCCTCTGCTGCAAAAGTGAAGCGCCCCCAACCTCCAATACCATCTTGGAAGCCCGCGACTATTTCACCATCGCCACCCTCCACAGCAAGGTGTAAATCTTTGACATGACACAGGAAAACGGAATGTCTCGTATTTGCGGTTTTATTCTGGCGGCCGGCGAAGGACGCCGTCTGCGGCCGGCGACTCTGACCCGCCCCAAGGCCCTTGTCCCCTTCTGCGGCGTGCCCTTGCTGGAGCTGGTGGCGTCCAGTTTGGCAGAACAGGGCATTTCCCCCATCGTCGTCAACGCCTGCTATCAGGCTGACAGGATTTACGAGGCCTGTGCCCGCCTTCAAATGGCCAACGGATGGGACTTGCGTGTCTCTTTGGAGCCGCAACTGCTCAATCAGGGCGGTGGCCTCCGTAAGGGCGTGGAATTGGTGCCAGAGGCGGAACATGTTCTGGTGCACAATGTTGACATCGTTTTGGACTACGATTTGAAGAAGCTGGTCCGCCTCCATCTGGAGCGGAACGCCGCCGCCACCGTCCTGCTCATCCCCAACCGAGGCCCCAAAACCGTCTCATTGGACGAAAAGGGAAACATCCGCAATTTCCGCGACAGGGAAAATGGCACCTACACGTTCTCTGGCATTCATATCCTGCGGCGGGATGTGCTGAAGTATCTGGATGACACGGCGGCGCCGGACATCATTAAGGCCTATCAGCAGGCCATGGTGGCGGGAGAAACTGTGCAAGCCGTTGTGGCAGAAGAAAATGTGTATTGGTCGGATATCGGCACGCCTTTGGAGTACATCCGCGCCCACGGTCAAATTGTGGACTGCCCCCTGAGCCATCACTCCGCCCTTCGCAAGGCCCAGGCGGAGCAGGCGCGACGGCGCTTCGCCCTCGAGCTGAAGGGGGTCACCTGCACGGGGGCCTTGGGGTTGGGGACGGAGTTGGGCGTCCCCGCCGGCTCCCATCTGCACAATGCGGTCCTGTGGGACTACACCCGCCTGCCCAAAGCGCTGCTCTATGCGGACGGCATCTTTGTCGGCGATGATGTCCAGTCTCCTAAAGTCGTTGATGACAAACGAGTTCCAGATGCAAGAATCTATCTTTCCCTTGGGGTGGAGCCATCGCAATGCACGTTGGAGGAGCTGGCGAAGCAGGGCAGCGGCCGCAAATACTGCCGCCTTCGCCATGGCGACCGCAATTGGGTGTGGAGTGCCTACAACCCCGAACGGCGGGAGAACGCGGGCTTCGCCGCCATCAGCGATTTTCTGTATCGGCTTGGCATCCATGTGCCGCGGGTTGTCCTGCATTTGGCGGACACCTTTGAACTGGTGTCGGAAGACTTGGGGCAGAGTGACTTGCAACTGGCCTCCGATGTGATGCGCGAAGGCTTCCTGTTTCAGGTGGTGGAGCAGCTGGCACGTCTCCATGTCCTTGGGGATCAAGCGGTTCGGTTGGAAGAACTGCCCTTGCAGCGCGGTTTCACGAAAGGGCTGTACGATTGGGAGCGGGACTACTTCCGCCACAACATGTTGGATGTCTGTCTGGAGGCGCCGGAGCTGTGGGGGCCTGTGGCGGCCGAATACTGCCAGCTGCGCTCCCTTCTTCTGAAACAGCCCTTGGTGCCCATTCATCGGGACATGCAGAGCGCCAATGTGAAGGTTCTGGATGGAAAGGTGTATCTCATTGATTTCCAAGGCATGAGGTTGGGCTGCGCGGCCTATGACCTGGGTTCCCTGCTCTACGATCCATATCAATGCTATCCCATGCCGCTGCGCCAGAAGGTCTGGAGCGAATATTGCCGACGGGTACGGGACTTCGGCGGTGTGCCTCCCGAGGACGATATTTTGCAAATTGCTGCATGCCAACGACTTATGCAAGCACTTGGGGCCTACGGCAAACTGTGGCGGCAAGACCGTCTGGAGTGGTATCGCCAATTCATCGTCCCCGGCTTCCGCATGCTCGTCGCGGCCGCTTCCGAAACCACCCGCTTCCCCGCTCTTCGCGCCATGGCGGAAAAGGGGCTGGAACTGGCCATGAACAAATTGGGCTGCAATTAGCTCTGTAACGACTCAGAACCACAAAAGGTATTTGCAGTTCTTCTTTTACTTTCCACACCTTGGCTCCATTTCACCGATAAGGAGGAAAAAAAGAGCGCGACACCTTGCTTTTGCCTTACAAGTCTATATGTTAGGGGATTGTCTTTGGTTCACACCCCATTTCAACTCAAGAGGAATTCCACATCATGAAGAGATCTTTGACCGTGTTAATGGCGACCGCCGCCCTTTTCATCGTTTCAGCCCAACAGGAGAACGCCCCCATGCAAGACAGCATCACCAACATCAACCACGAAGGCAGCAATGGCCGCAACTCGGAAGGCGCGTTCATCAAGCTGAACGACGGCCGCATCCTATTCATCTACACCCGCTACAACACGACAAACTGGGGGGATGAGGCGAAGGCGGATCTGGTGTCCATCACCTCCTCAGACGGCGGCAAGACCTGGAGCGACTGGAAGATGGTCGTGAAGAACGAAGCGCAGAATGTGATGAGTGTCTCCCTGCTCCGCCTTCAGGACGGCCGCATCGCCATGGCCTATCTCGAAAAGTCCTTCAAGGACCGCCAGCTGAAGGAAAAGCTGGAAGGCGACCCAGGCGTCATCGACTGCCGGCCCTTCTTCTGCACCTCCTCTGATGAAGGTGAGACCTGGACGAAGCCTGTGGACGTCTGCAAGGTGCCCCCCATGTTCATCGTGCTGAACAATGACCGTCTCGTCCAGCTCAAGAGCGGCCGTCTCATCATTCCAGTCTCCATCCATCATACCATCACGCCGGAGCGGAAGAACGGCAAGTGGGATTTCGGCAGGTTCTTCCAGCGCTCCGAAACCTATTTCTACCTCTCCGACGACAATGGCGAGAACTGGCGGGAGGCCCAGCAGTGCTGCTATCCGCCGCAGTGGCTCTCCTCCGGTCTGCGGGAGCCGGGCGTCATCGAGCTGAATGACAATCGCGTCATGGCGTGGTTCCGAACCAACAACGTCAGCCAGTACAAGGCCTTCTCCAACGATGGCGGCGAAACCTGGAGCGCCGCCGAGCCCGCAAGGGAATTCCCCTCCGTCGAATCGCCGCTCTCCATGAAGCGCGACCCGAAGAGCGGCGAGCTGGTCGCCGTCTGGTGCGACCGCGATCCGCGTTGGGGCATCAACCCCACGGGCGAGAGCTGGGGCCGCACTCCGCTGGTCATCGCCCGCAGCAAGAACAACGGCGCCTCATGGTACGGCCATCGCATCATCGAAGACGCGCCTGACCACGGATTCTGCTACATCGCCATGCTCTTCGACGACGATGCCCTCCTTCTCGCCTACTGCTGCGGTGGCGGCAAGGAGTCCGGCGTCCTGCAGGACCTGAGAATCCGCCGCATGGAGAACTGGCGCTGACACCTAACTCATTGATAATCAAGATATTATAAAATCAATGCTCATAGACTTCCACGCCCATTTCAATTCGGACGACCCTGCGCTCATTCGAAAATTCGTCGAAGTCTATGAGTCCCATGGCTTTCGCGCCTGCATGTCCGGCGGCCTCCACTACGGCGAATGCGACATGGTGCCCAACGAAAAGGTCGTGGAATACTGTCGCCAATACCCCGGTGTGCTCTATCCCATGGCGAAAATCGAATTGTGGAACACGCCGCCGGACCTGTCGCAGCTGCGCCGCTACGTGGACATGGGCGTGGTCGGCTTCAAGTTCATCTACCCCTATTACGAATACGACCACGACCTCTATATGCCTGTCTATGAGGAGGTTGAGAAACTTGGCGTCCCTGTGCTCTTCCACACGGGAGACTACCGCCCCTGCACGGAGGACACGATAAACAGGCGCCCCGTCCTCAAGAACATGCATCCCATCAACCTGGACCGCATCGCCCGCTCCTTCCAGAAGCTGCACATCGTCATGGCCCACATGGGCACCGCCTATTTCCGCGAGCTGGCCGCCCATCTCATCAAGACCCATGCGAACCTCTATTTCGACCTCGCGGGCTGCGGCGCCTTCATGACCGTCACCCCACGGGACCTCAATGACCTGCTCCGCCCCAAACTCTTCCTCCGGGAGGACGATCCCGTCTATCTCCGCCGACTCGTCTTCGGCTCCGACAGCTATGTGGACACTCCCCACCCCTTCACCGACGCCCTGCCCTACTACCGTAACTATTGCCGCATGAACCATCTCCCGCAGGACGCCACCGACGGCATCATGGGCGACACCGTCGCCAGCTGGCTCGGCCTCAAGGCCTGACTCCGTTCCCCTACATTTTCCAAGAGAAATTTAGATTTTCGTGACAAATCCGCATATCCTGAATTGCCATTTTCGTGACAAAACCGCATATCCTGAATTGCCATTTTCGTGACAAATCTGCATATCCTGAATTGCGATTTTCGTGACACTTCCTACTTGAAAATCATAAATTTCCCCAGTCCCCCAGACAGGACTGAATGACGACCATGAAAATTGACTTTATCCTAAAAACAGCTTGGATTTTTCTTCCATGCAAATCATCATGTTGAAAAGGTCTCTCTCCCTCAGTCATCAAGATGTGCGGAAAAGGCGATGGCGGCAGAAGGCGAGGCATGCCGAAAAAAAGAGCCGCCATGGCGGCGGAAGGATAATAGCCGTGGGCAAGCGCAACGCCGTAGGTGTAAGCGTAACCCACGGTGCACGAGAAAGTTAAAGCTATAGAACCGCATAGCGGTGACCCTCCTTCGCCCTTCGGGTTACGGCAGGGCAA
>JAEEYQ010000068.1 GCA_016288215.1 Lentisphaeria bacterium
CTGAAATCAGCTACATACGCGTCTATCAGAGCCATCATGCTCTGGCACCGAAATTTCCACACGGCAAGGGCCCCTGTGGCAATGAGCTGCGCCTTTTCTTTCAGGCGAAGACCACGACCGCCTTGCTGAGCGTCAGCGATGAAGGCGCAATGGCGGGCATTTCGGCCGGCAACTACATCAACGCGCCGTTTGCCACACCAAAGCCCGAAGAGGTTAGTCGCATGATGCTGAATTTCATGCAGTTGCAGGAAGTGCTCCCGCCAGAGCAATGGCATGGGACTTTGAAATGACCTCAAGCCGTTACATCCATCCTAAGGCCTTGTGACCGTTAGGGTTGCGTCACTTGAACTTCGTAGAGCATCTGCGCTCCGTGAGTGCCTTTGACGGAAAGCGTCAGTTCCATGCCCTCCGCCTTTTGGACGACGGGAAGCGTCTCCATGCGTTCGCCGTTGGTCTTCAGCGCCCAGACTGTGACGGTCTGACCCTGTGGAATCTTCAGCAGCAGTCTGGCCTGGCCGTTGCGAACCAAATAGGGCAGTTCGCCCCACGACAGCAGGGTTTGGCGCTCTGCCTCCGCATAGACCATCTCGCTATCCTGCAGGTCGGTGAGGTGGGTCAGCAGGATGTGGCGGCTCTGTTTCAGGGGCAGACCGTCCAGACTGGAGGCCCATACCGTGGCAGTCGTTCCCATGATGTCCACATCAAGGGCATGGGTTTCAATGTGCGTTCCGGCGGGGCCGAAACCACCGGCGGTCCGTTCCGTGTCGAGAATCATGGTGTCCTGTTGGGGCAACAGCGTCAATTGGCCACCAGGTGTCTGCAATGGTGTGTCTGAATTTTGTAACTCATTGCCTTGCAATAAGTTATGAATCATTTCATGGAGTTTGTCCGTCGGAACGTCTGTGCCGATGTGGGCGGAGGCCTGCGGCGCGTCGTCGGCCATCGCCACGCTTAGGGAGAGGTTCGGCGCCGTGTCCTCGAAGGCGACACCGACTTGCGTCTGCAGCGCCATGGCCTTCAAGGTGTCCACGGGATTCCGCAGAGCCTCGCGGCCGTTGGCCGCTTGATTCACTGTCATGGCGATGCGGTTCTTCAGAGGCTTCATGTCTTGTCGCAGGAACAGACAGAGGGATGCCCGGTCCGCCGCCTGGCTGAGGGGATCCCGCGCCATGTCAAAATGTTTGAGCACAGTGGGTTTGAAGAGGCAGTCGTTGGCATGGGCATAGGCGAAACGCCACACGCTGTTCCAGTCCTGCAGGGCGCCGACGCAGCCCGTAAGAATGCCGCCAATGCCACGGTACCGACCCGGCGCTGAATAGTTGAACTCGCTGATGGTGAACGGTTTGCCAAAAATACGGCTGACCGCCTCACGGCATCCGCCCACATTGCCGTTACGGACCACGCTCTGGTTCGGAATGACGGCGGGCAGGCCCCAGGTTCCGGAGGGAAAGCGCGGATGATCGACGTAGAAATGGTTGTCCACGAAGTCCAAGTCCTTCCGCGCCAACGGGCTAAGAGGCTCTAAGCCACGAAAGTTCATGCTTGTGAAGAGAGCCTTGCAACCCAATTCCTCCTGCACGAAGGCCTTCATGGCCCCGAAGAGCCGTTGTTCCGTCTCCAAGACGAATTGATGGAAATCCGCCAGCTCCGCCGCGTTCATCTCCGTGCTTTTCGGCAGCAGTTCGATGGTTTCGGGCCGTTCGACGTGGTGAGCGCGGTTCCGCTCCTGCCAGTTGCCGTATTTTTTCAGCAGCCATGCGTTCCACCCTTGAGTCCATGCCTTACGGGAGAGCTCGTTCAAGCGGTCAAGCCCCCAAATGTCATAGGTCGCCTCATTGACCATGCAAATCCAGCTCATGGCGGGGTCTTCCGCATAGCTCATGCCCGTGTAGGGGTTGACATGCAGCAAGAAGTTGCGGCTGAAGGCTTTCCAGTTCTCCCAAACCTTTTCGTTGAAGGGCAGCAGATTCTTGTATGTGTAGAAGTTCAGTCTGCCTTCCTCCTCCGGCCAGAGATCTTTGCGGTCGATGGTGCGGGAGACGTAAAGGTCTGTCGTGCAGTAGATTCCGCGCTTTTTCAGTTCGGCGAAGAGGTAGTCAAGCTTATCCATGTTGCCTGCGTTCAGGCCCGTCGCGCCGACGCTTTCGCGGTCCGCCAGAAGGCCGTCATGATGATGGAAGCGGACACTGTTGTAGCCCAGCCGCCACAGCCGCTCCGCCAGCTTTTCGGCCTCTAAGTGGCTGATCATCTGGCTGTTGCCCACCAAATTGACACCATAGAAACGCTGCGGCTTGCCGGGCAGGTTCTCGAACTCGAAATGGCCGTCCTTCGCGATCACGCGGCCATGCTTGCCCGCCGGCGCGTCGCAGAATCCCATCGTGGAGAAATCCAGCGCGGAGCCGGGGACGACGCCCATGACCGCATCCAGCGGAATCCAATCCTCGCCGGCTCGTATGGTGCACAGCGCGGGCTTCTCCAGCGCCACGCCGTCCAACGAGCTCAATTCCATGTCCACCGTTCCAGTCTGCCCCGCCTTCCATCGCTTTCCATCGCCAGATGACAACTCAATGCGGACGGACACGACCGGAGTGTTCCACTGGCGTTCATCTTGTATGGTAACCCTTTGTGGTTCAAGAAGATGGAATGAAATGACGCCACTGACTGTCCGCAGAGTCAGGTCGCTCATGACCTCGCGGCATAGGAGCGTCTTCTCTGACTTCTCCAGGGGAAACGGCTGCTCCACGCCGTCGCCGATCTGATAGCTGCCGCCGAAGAGGAAACGGTTGTTGAACTGGAAATTGACGCCAAAGGCGTTCAATTCGACGGGCTCATTTACGGACAAAGCGTAGCGGAGCCGCACCGTCTCGCCGTTGACGCCTTCGGCCTCCAGACGCGCCGTGAAATGGACATTGCCCTGCACGGCGGTGGTTTCCTTAATTTCCATCTCCTTGGGATTGAAAACGCATTTCGTGATGCGGCCACTGCGCCATGATGGGTCAAAGAATACTGGAGCCGCCGTGGCAATGGTTTCGCCATTGTTGACCAGCTCGACACGATTGTCATAGCGGCACATCACATTCCATGGATGGGCGGCAGCCACGCTAGCCAGCAGCCATCCCGCCAAGATGCAAAAAAGCCATGGCATGCGTTTCATATATACCATATTATATATAGATGTAATGGAGGGGAGCGCCGCAGACGGTTTTTCTCACACGCCTGCGGACATCGTTGCCGTTGCGTTCAGTCATTCTGCCAGCCATAGCCGCAGGTGGTGACGCGGCAGCCGCGGGCATCATACAGGGTCAGATAATAGAACGTGGCCTTTTCAGGAACCGTGGCGCGAACCTCCCCATCCAGCAGTTCCGCAGGAGCCTCCTGCCATTTGCGGCTGGCGCAGTCGATGTCGAGGCCGTCTTCCGTCCATGCGATCGTCGCCTTGTCCACAGGGGCATAGGCTTTGTAGCGGGCGCTGATGACGCCGTCGCCAATGGCTTCGTCATACCATTCCGGCAGTTTTGGCTCGCCCTTGCAGCAGGAGTCGATGTAGACCTCCACTTCCTTTGGCATGCCGTGGTAATGGCTGTGAAGCATGCCGAGCAGGGTGGAGCGGCCGACCTTTGCGGGAAGCATCGTGGAGCGGACCCACTGCGCCCAATGGTACGGCGGATCCACGGGATGGCCCACGAAATGGATGGGGCATTCCACGGAGCGCAGGAACATGCAGGGATCGAATTTCAGCAGCCATTCCTTCGGCGCGCCGGCGACCGTTCCGGAGAACTCGCCAAGGAACCCGCAGCCATAGACGGGAACCGCCGCGAGGAAGCGCTTGTCCACCGCGCTGACGATGTTCGTCAGATAGCCGCCCCATGAAATGCCCGTGATGCAGATGCGGGAGGCGTCGACTCCAGGCAGGGTGCGCAGATAGCTGTGGGACTTGACGACGGCGGCCACCGCCTGCGCCGTCCAGCTGTCGTGGGGATTCACAAGGTCCTTCTCGAAATCGTGGCGCTCCGGACCGCTGCCTTCAAGCTTGACGCGGCAGCCTTGGCCTTCAAAATGAGTCAGCGGACGGTTGCCCACCGTGTCCATGGCGATGACCGCATAGCCGCGGTTGTACCATTTCTCCGCCCAATACGCGAAGGCCGTCCCGCCGCCGCCATGCACAAGGACGACGCCCGGAACCGGCTTGCCGTCCTCCGCCGCAGGAACGCCGACCCAGGCGAAGATTCGTGTCGGTTTCCCTTGATAGGCAATGCTTTCCAGATAGATGGGACGAATGTTCGGAGAATAGTTGAAATCGAACTTCAGGTCGGTGGCGGGCGTCGCCGTCGGCGTCTTGAACAGCTCCTCCGTGTCCCAAAGAGCGGGACTGTGACCCGGCGCCGCTGGAATCAGCAGTTTCTTCGGATAGGGCGCCGCGGTCACGGCCATTCCACATAACATGCTTATTACCAATGACTTACAAAAAACATTCATGGCCATTCCTTTCGTTTATGACAACCATGGCGGCTGTGACCGCCTTCCCCAAATCACGACATCGCTGTGTCTTTGTTGAATGTAGCCTATATTGAAGCAATATCAATTCCAATGGTGACTTTTTTTCTTCTTTTGTTGAAAGCCTTATGCTCCATAAGAGGAGTTCATTAACTCCAGAACACAGCTTATTGCCCCGTTGCCTGCAACGTGTCGATTTGATTCCTTGGGAACAGCGAATACATTGTTAGATGGACGCGACGTCCATGAGCTGCGTATATATTATATAGTTGTATAAGGAATAGAAGAGAAAGGCCATCCATGAAGATTTCCCCCTTGCTTCCCACCATGCTGTTCTCCAATCTGACCATGCTGTGCGCCAGTCTGCCGGCGGCGGCCATGCCCGTGAGAGACTTCTTCACTTTGCGTGACGGACGGACGGCGAAGCTGTACAGTCTGGTCAACTCCAGTGGCTTTCAAGTGGATGTGTCGGACATGGGCGGCGCGTTGGTCTCCATCTTCACCAAAGACCGCGACGGCAAGCGGGTGGACGTGCTTCTCGGCCATGAGAAGCCGGAGACCTACGAAAACAATCCGCCGTTCTTCGGCGCCCTCATCGGCCGCTACGCCAACCGCATCACCGGCGCCACGTTCGCGTTGGACGGCAAGACCTATCATCTGGTCATGAACGAAAAGGACAAGGGGAACACCCTGCATGGGGGGCTCTGCTATGGGCACCGCCTTTGGACGGCCACGGTGGTGGATTCCACGACCCTGAAGCTGACCCTGAACAGTCCGGACGGCGACGCCGGCTTCCCTGGCGCCGTCTCCGTGGAGGTCGTCTACCATGTGACCGACGCCAATGAACTGGAAATCCACTATCGGGCCACCACGGACGCGACCACCGTCATCTGTCTGACCAACCATGCCTATTTCAACCTGAACGGCGGCACCGCCACGGACTGCAAGGACCACATGGTCCGTTCAAAGGCCATCGGCCACACGGAGGTGAACGCGAATCTGGCCGCCACGGGACGGGTCCTGCCAGTGGCCGGAACCCCCTATGACCTGACCCACTGGCGTTCCTTCGAATCCATCTATTCGGATCCCGCCCTTCCCATCGCCTTCGACGACAATTTCGTGCTGGCCAACGCCGCTGGCCCCCTGATGAAGAACGCGGTTCAGGTCTATTCCACCCGCACGGGAATCACCATGGACGTGGACACGGATCAGCCGGGCGTCCAGTTCTACATGGGCTATTGGATGAATGGCGAGGCAGGCAAGGGGGGTGTCCGCCATCCGCGCTTCGGCGCCTTCTGTCTGGAGACTCAGACGTGGCCGGACTCTCCGAACCACGACAACTTCCCCAGCCCGCGCCTTGAGCCAGGCCAGGTCTATACCCACAACACCGTTTACCGCTTCGGCGTCACAAAGGAGTAGAATCATGACGAAAGACGGAAAGGTCAAGGCCGCCCTCATCGGCTTCGGCGGCATGGGCCATTGCCATGCGGGGCAATACGCCGCTCAGAAGAACATCCAGCTGGCCGCTCTCTGTGACATCTCGCCGGAGGCGTTGGCGCGTCCTATTGGCGCCTCGGAGGCGGATGCCGCTCTCTATCAGGCTGTTGCGAAGACCCACTGTTTTGAGGAACTGCTTGAAACCCAGAAGGATCTGGACTATCTGGACATCTGTCTGCCCACCAACCTCCATGCAGAATACGCCATCCGAGCCATGAAGGCGGGGCTCCATGTGCTCTGCGAAAAGCCCATGGCCCTCAACACGGCGGACTGCGACCGCATGATCGCCGTCTCCAAAGAGACGGGCCGTTTCCTCATGGTCGCCCAATGCATCCGCTTCTGCGCACCCTATCTGCACATTCGGGACCTCATTGCCAATCACGCCTATGGCAAGCTGCTGAGCATGTCCATGCAGCGCAACAACCAGTTGCCGCCTGGCTGGTTCCGCGACGTGGCGCGTTCCGGCGGCGCCATGATGGACCTGCATCTCCATGACATCGATTTCGTGCAGTTCGCCCTCGGCATGCCGGAGGCCATCTACAGCATCGGCGTCACGGCAGGCTCCGGCGGCATCGACGACTGCACCACCATATACTACTATCCCAACGACCTGAAGGTGGTCACCAGCGGCGGTTGGACCCACACGCGCTTCAGCTCCGCCCTTTCCGCCGTCTTCGAACGCTCCAATTTCGAGCTGACGGGCGACCAGCTGGTCCGCTGCTACAAGGACGAACCGCAGGAGACCATCGCCTTCCCGGAAGGGACGCCGAACATGTATTTCCGTGAAATCGAGTACTTTGGAGAATGCATCCTGCAGGGCAAACGGCCCGAAGTCGCCTCCATGGAAAGCACACGGAACTCCATCTTGCTTATTGAGAAGGAGTTGGAGTCCATTCGGCAGGGACGGCAAGTCCGTCTGTAAGCCACGCTTTTTGACCTGTGGTCGCTCCGCTGACTGCGTTGAATCCATCGTTCCATCGGCTTGACAAACTCAAAATAGGCGCTAAACGCAACTACAATAAGGAAAACGCTCATGAAAAGACTCTTCGGGATGTTGGTGTTGGGCTTCGCCTCCATGTTGGCGCAGGCGGCGGACAAGCCGCTGTTCTCCTCCACCATTGACTTTCTGGACTACGCCATGGCCCAGGGTGACCCCAAGGCGGGCTACTACAAGCTGGAAGACTACGAAGCCGCCCTGCGGAACATGGCGGAAGGGGGCATCAAAAAAATCTATCTTCGCGTAAATATCTGCGGTACAACGCATTATCCAAGTGAAGTCTCCGCGATGTATGGAGACAATGACGCCTATCATTGGTTTACGCCGAAGGAGTCCATGTACGTCATCAACACCTACAAGCACTACAATCCCTGCCTGGAGACCATCCGACTGGGCCACAAATACGGCATGGAGGTGTGGGGCTGGGAAAGCCTCTATGACGACGGAGGCGTCCAATACGGACGTGGCGGCATCGAGGGCCTGGAGAAGACCTACGAATGGCTTAACGGCTGGGCGCTGATCGATCCGTGGTACATCGACAACATGGACGCCTTCGCCATGCGAGATCCGCTGTTGGTCCAGAAGAAGAGAGCGGCGGCGGCGCTCTATGCGCCGGACAAGCGTAAACCCGTGGGGCGCATTGTGTTCACCAACGACCCCATGTGGAAGAATCGCAAGCCTCCGCGTATTCGCTCCAACAAGGACCTGCTCCTCTATGTCAGCAATGACAACAAGATCTATAGCCTCTATGAAGGCGACTACGAGGTGACCCCCTCCGTGACGGAGGACGGCCTTAACCGCCTGGACATCACAGGGTTGGCCATCAAGGAGAAGTATGTGAAACTGGCCGTCCGCGGCATGCCCATGGATCGGGATTACACCATGGTCTTGACAAAGGATGTGGGACAGTGCCAAATCTACGACACGGACGGCACGGAGCTGCCCAGTGTGTGGGGCCTCGTGCATAACGGCGAGGAGCTGGTGGAGCAGCAGATTCTGTCCTCCCTCAATTTCGCCTTCTATGTTCCCAATACTCCAAGTGCCTCCTGCGCATTGGATTATGGCAACCGAGCGGTGGGCTTTTCCGTTGGCGAGCCGGACATGGAAGGGCGGGATCTCTACTACTACGGCGTGGCGGAGTTCACAGTTCCCAAGGCCATGGAGCACAAGGTGAAGCGCTTTGAGGAGCTGGCCCGCTATCCCTTCGACGGCTTCATGTTCAACACCCGCAGCCACACTGGCGCGGGCAACGGCGTGGAGTTCGGCTACAACCCCGAAGTGCTGGAGAAATTCAAGGCCCGCTATGGCCATGACTACAATGGCAGCCAAGAGGACATCGCCGGCGTCTTCCAAATCCGCGCGGATTCCATTGCGGAGTTCTTCCGCCGCTGCAAGGCCCTGAGCGACGGCCGCCCCATCTATCTCTCCGCCAACCGTCCTCTGGAGATGAAGGACGAGCCGGACTTCAACGCCACCTTCGGCCCCATGCCGTGGCCCTACAAGAAGATGTTTGCGGAAGGCTCTTTGGACGGCGTCATGATGAGCGGTCCTAACTTCCGCAATGGCAGGGAGTTCTCCGATTATTTCACCAAAGAGATCACGGGCGGACGGGACATCAAGATCGGTCTCTTCCGCGAAATGGGCTGTGCCATTCCCAAAAACTATGATTTCGCCGCCGACATGCAGGTCGTCGTGGACAAGGGGCTGGACGAGGTGGAGCTCTACGAAAGCCTCTGCATCACGGATGGTCTGGGCAAGGCCTATGTCTATCCCACCATCAAGAAGATTCACGGCGAGGAATGATGTCATTCCATTCTCCATTTCAGATTGGCGAGAAGAAGCTTCTGCGGAAAATCATTGCCACGGAAGACGGCCGCAATGGGGTTTCGGGGCTGGCCAGCAGCTGCTTTCAGGTCACCCCAAACCTGTCGGCCATCGCCATCAACATGCGCACCTTTGGCAAAAGCGTCTGCGATTTTGAGCTTGGCCACGATGTCTATCTGTTTGACTCCTTCGAGAACATCGCCCAGTCCGAGCCGCTGACCTTTCTCCGCTCCTTTGAGGACCGTCATCCGGACAACGGCTCCATGGTGTACTATTCCCGCTACGACGGCTTCATCGGCTTCGTTCCCGTGGGAGCCACGCTTCCGGACGGGCATCCCCATCCCCACGCCGGCACGGGCTTCTGCGTCGGCGAGGCCATCGCCATTCCCCTTTCCCTTAGCCAGTCGGACGCCCTGAATGTCTATGACCAAAACAGCGGCTGTTTCTTTATCCTGACTCAGCTCGAATTCAAGGATGGCACATTGCGTGAGACAGAGCGTAACATCCTACATCCCAATGAGTTCCTTGCTGGATGCCTCACCAGTGCCTTGGGCGCCCCGCAGTTTGACGGCGAAGACATTCTGATGCCCTGCTGCTCCGTGCCGCCCCTTCCCTGGGGAGAGGGGCTTGTGCGCATGCGCCGCCAGAACGGCAAATGGCGGCCGGAACGCTACAGTTTGGTGACGTCTGAACCCGGCACAAACCCACCCATGTTCTCCAAACCCTATCCAAGCGATGGCCTTAGCGGATGCGAATGCTCCATCGCCCCTCTAGCCACGGGAGAGCTGCTGTTCACCTGCCGAGAGTGGGGGCCCCATCCATGGTCGCCAGAGCCGCTGGAGGCCAGCCGGCTCCGCCTATGGCTGGGGCGGCCGGGGCAGTCCCCCTTCCGCCAGATTCTTGAGAAGCCTCATTTCCATACCCTTTCTCCGATCACCGTCAATGCCACATGGAACGGCGTGCCCTATCTTCTTGCCAATGAATACAGTCAAGTGGACTGGAAGGGCAAAGCCATCCCCTCGCTGAACATCCGCGAGAAGCTCCTGCTCTATCCCCTTGAAGGAACGGATTTTGCACCCCAAGAGCCACTTGTCCTGTGCGATGTGGTCAAGGAGTTCGGCCCTCCAGGACCGCAGGACGGCGGCTGGTTTGCTGATCATCCCATGGGATGGCGCCTGAAAGTGGGCGGCAGACAGCGGAACTTCGTGACGTGGAGAGTGTTCCATGTCCGCGAGACCCAAAAGGTCGAGCCTTCGGAGCATTCCGGCGTATGGATCGCGGAAATATTTGACAATCAATAGGTTATGTTTATTTTATCCCTTTTGGGAAGGCTTGCCGTTTTCTTGTCATGTCGCATCTTATGCCCCAGCCGGCGGTCGCTCTCTCATGTATGACAGCTGGCGGATTTAAGCCATTATATGGCATAAAATGAAAGAAAGTGAAAGAATGGCCAAATGCGGAAAAATGGCCATTTTTGGCCCTATGGGGCAGGAGATGTATTAATATACAGGTTGGAGGGTATGATGCGCCAGAGGCCTGCTCTGGGGCCCGTTTGGGGCAATCATTGAAAAACAGGGGGTGTTTTTCCCCTCTTCCAGACACGTTTTTGGCCAATTTTGCCTCTTCTTTCGGCAGGAGAATCTCATTCATTAAATGCATTCATATCTATGCATTTTATTGCATGAATCAGGGGGCGAGGCAAGGCGGAAGATCGATGGCCGTTTATCGACATTGGGCTTGATATGACGAAAAGAAAGCCCTCTGCGTCCAAGAGATGGAGCAGAGGGCAATGCGTTGAGGGAAGGGCGTTGCCCTTCCCGTAGACCATGGACTATTTCAGGAACTCCACAAAATCGTCGCAAACGGCTTTCATGATGGCGTTTTCATGACCGATGTCCGGAACAACGGTGAGCCTCACATCGCCGCCATTTTCCCTAAGGGCCTTCTCAAGACGGGTTGAATAGTCCAGAGGAATGACATGGTCCTTGTTGCCGTGGTAGATCCGCACGGGGAACTTCGCGAGCTCTTTTGCGTAATTGATTGGATTCGACTGCTTTAGCGCTTCTTCATTAGGATACAGCGCATGGATGTTTTGGCCATAGCCGGCGTTCCGCTTTGCCAAATCTGCCAAATCGATGGAACCGAAGAAGTCCCCGATTTTGGTGACGCGGTCCGGATACCGCACGGCGAACATCAGGGCGGCGTGACCGCCCATGGAGAAGCCGAACACGGGGAAGCGCTGCGGAATGGCGAAGCCGGCCTCGTCCTTCATGTGCTCCAGGCATTTAATGGCGGTGGAGGTGGCCTCCGGGCTGCCCCATGAGTCGCTGCCGCAGAAGGGGATGACGATCATGTAGCCCTCAGCCAGCAGCTTCTTGCGGAAGGCCGCTCCTTCGGGAGCATCCACGTTGGCATGGGCGGGGGTGTTGCCGCGGCCGCTGAAGGTCACGGCGATCTTGCCGGATTTGGGGTCGTAGTTTGGAGAGACGAAGACGCGGCAGTCGCAGTCCTTGAAGACATAGCGGCGGTTGATTTCCACGTCGTTTTCATCCAAGGTTTCCGTGTAGAAGGGTTTGTCCGCCACGCCGGGGATCTTCCAGCGGGACCAGAGGATGGAGGCCTTGTTCTGATTGGGCAGATACTGATAGTAGATGGTCATGATGGAGCCGTCGGACAGCTCGATGGATGCGGGATAGCCCAAATCGCCGTGAGGGCCGTCGTCGCGGATGATGATGTTCTTGTCCCACGTCTTGCCGTCGTCGTAGGAGATCATGCAGCGCTGACCGAAGCCGGCGGCGCGATAGCCGTAGACGCAGACGATGGCGCCGGAGGAGTGGCGCAGCAGATGGGGGGGGGAGCCCATGCAGCCGGTTTCCTCAAGCGTGGACCAGGTTTTGCCGCCGTCGGAGGAGCGGGACAGGCAGACGCGGAAGGGGCCTTCCACGCGGATGGCGCCCAGCAGGTCGCCGTTGGGAAGCTCCACCACATGGGCTTCGTGGCATTGATTGTTGTTGACGCCCTCATGCAGGGGGACGGCGCCGAGCATCTCCCATGTGCGGCCTTCGTCCGTGGAGCGGGCGGCGCAGATGGGCGTGTTGTCGGAGATGTACATGTCCAGGCCTTCGCCGAAGAACTTCCACTCTTTGCCGAAATAGAGCCAGCTCTTGTCCTTCAGCACGATGAAGCCGTGGGGAGAGTTGATGGGGGCCTTGCGCATCTCGCCCCAATATTCGCCGTCTTCACTGACGCGGATCCAGGAGGCGGAGTATTTGGCGATGTCCTCCGCCGTCCATTGGTCGAGGACCTGACCGAGTTTGGGATTCTTCCAGGTGCCGTCCTCATTGCGGTTTCCACGGAAGAGGTAGCGGCTGTTGGACGTGAACCACGTCACCGCCAGCCGCTTGCCGCCCAGGCTGACGATGCCCGCGTCGCGGTCGTCCATGGGGGTGTTGTTGATGACCAGAGGATAGCTCCAGGTCTTTCCATAGTCCTTGCTCTTGCAGATCGTTGTGCGGCCCCAGGGGCAGACGTGCCCTTGACGAAGACCGGAGGCGACGACGCAAATCGTTCCATCCGATTGAGATGCGATGCTCGGCCAGCCAAAGTAGCCGAAGGGGTCGTTCGGAAGGCTGCAGACCACTCCGTGGGTCACATCCTGCACCCGTTTGGGAGCTTCGTCCGCCAGGCAGACACCTGCCGTCAGCAGGGCGGACACTACCAATGTCGTTCTTTTCATGTTTCTCCTTTTTGAGGATTGAATATGATAAACTGCTCAAATATAATTGTAAGTATCTGCTAATCAATGTATTACCGATCCGGAAGCTTCCAGCGGGACCACAGGATGGAGGCGACGGGCTGGCCGGGGAGGTACTGATAGTAGATGGTGAGGATGGAGCCGTCGTCCAACTCCACGGAGGCGGGGTAGCCCAAGTCGTTGCCGGGTCCGTCGTCGCGGATGATGAGGTTCGTGTCCCACGTCTTGCCTTCATCATAGGAGATCATGCAGCGTTGGCCATAGCCCGGATGATTGGTTTTTGGCGCATAGTCGCGATAGCCGACGACACAGATGATGGCGCCGGAGGAATGGCGCAGCAGATGGGGCGGGGAGCCTTTGCAGCCCACGTCCTCCATGGTGGACCAGGTTTTGCCGCCGTCAGTGGAACGGCTTAGATAGACATCGAAGGGGGTTTCCACGCGAATGGCCCCCAGCAGGTCGCCGTTGGCCAGTTCAATCACGTGCGGCTCATGGCATTTGACATAGCCAACTCCTTCTGGCAGAGGAACATCGCCAAGGACTTCCCACGTGCGGCCCTCATCGGTGGAGCGGGCGGCACGGATGGGGCTGTCATCCTTCATGTAGTAGTCTTTGCCCGTTCCATTGAATTCCCAAGCCTTGCCGAGATAGAACCAGCTGCCGTCCTTCAAGACGATGAAGCCATGAGGAGTGTTCACGGGAACCGGCCGTGCCTCGCCCCAATATTCGCCGTCAGGACTGATGCGGATGAAGGAGCCGGACTCTTTGGCGATCATCTCCTCTGTCCATGTGTCAAGGACTTTGCCGGCCGCCGGATCCTTCCATGTGCCGTCCTCATTGTGGTAACCCAGGAGACGATTAAAGAGGAAATAGGAGTTGGAGGTGAACCAGGTCACCGCCATCCGCTGGCCGCCCAGACTGATGATGCCCGCGTCGCGGTCGTCCATGGGCGTGTTGTTGATGACCTGCGGATAGGTCCAGGTCTGGCCGTTGTCGCGGCTTTTGCAGATGGTGGTGCGGCCCCATGGGCAGATGTGCCCACGGCGCAGTCCGGAGGCGACGACGCTAATCGTTCCGTCAGCCTGCTTTGCGATGCTCGGCCAGCCGAAATAGCCCAACGGCTCCGTCGGCAGGGAGCACACCACGCCATGAACGGCGTCCTTCACATACTTCTTCGGCGCCTCCTGCCCTAGGCAGACGCCGGCGGCCATGGCCATGGTGACAAACAACGACCAATGTTTCATTTTTCAGTCCTTTCCATGAGACATCTTAAACACCCCAAAAAGAGGCACAGGCCACGGGCTTCGCCACGCTCCACCTGAGCCCTTCTTCTGCTGTTATGACATAACTTATTCTATATCAACAACTTATCTAACACAAAGCCTTCCCCGGCTGTGTCATGCTACAATGTCCAAGGGAATCAACACGGCTTACTATAACGGCCTGTGATGGGATGTCAAATGGCTATTTTCAACTGAAATTTGGAATTTCGCAATTCGACGGGAGTCCATCGGCGACATGGGATGGGGGACATGTCCATTGCGGAGGGATTGCTCAGACGACATGTTCATGCTGTAAGGGACGTCCCCGCAACGTGAAAAAGGTTGCATCCGTCTGAAAGGAATGCGGCAACCCGCTTTTCAGATTCTAAATTTATAGTTGCTAATTCCTGACTATCAATAGGATAGCAAAAATAATCCCGATGGCGACTATGGCCAGGGCGATGAGCAGGGCGGACAGGGGGCCCTTTCGTTTTGTTGAAAGGGAGGTGCTTTGGCGGAGCCCTTTGGGATTGGAGCCGGGAATCGGCGGCAACTGGCTGAACGAGGTGGGCAGCGAGGGGCTCTCTGCGGCGATTTCGGGAGGAGCGGGGTCGGGAAGCTCGAAGACGGATCCCAAAGGCAGCCAGGTTCCCTTCCATAGAATCAAATCATGGGATGTCAAGGTGCCAACCTGGAGCGCCTGCTGAATGTCCTCCATGGACATGGGTTGTCCAATCTCCTGCATGCCAGGGGCATAGACCAAATGGAAGCCATCGGCGGAGGCGTTGGGGACGGTGGCCATGCCGCCGCAGCGGGGGCATGGGATGGACTGTCCAATCTGTTCTGGCGGAGCCTGCAGGGCATTTCCGCAAGGGCATGGGAAGACGATGGAATTCATGATGCCTCCTGGCTGAACAACGCCGCCTGGCTTTGCTCCA
>JAEEYQ010000069.1 GCA_016288215.1 Lentisphaeria bacterium
CCGACAAATTCCTAATTTCTCATTCCTAATTCCTAATTTCTAATTTCTAATTCCTAATTTTCTCCCGACAAATTCCTAATTTCTCATTCCTCATTCCTAATTATATTTTGTCACGTTCCAGCTCTTTAGGAATGGGGGCGCAGATGCAGCGGCCGTCGGGAAGACGGAGCTGCCATGCATGGAGGGCCTGCCGCGGCAGACGTAGCTGACGGCGGTCGTCGTCGGTCAGCTCGCCATGGATGAATTTCAGGTAGAATTCGGGGTTGACGCCATAGAGTTTGTCGCCCACCACGGGATAGCCCAAGGAGGACAGGGTGGCGCGAATCTGATGGGTCCTTCCCGTGGCGAGGGTCGCCTGAACCAAAGAGATGCCGTCTCGCTGCTCTAAGCGGACAAAGTCCGTCTCAGCCCGTTCCACAGGCCATGACGGCGGCTGTAAGACACTGAAGGCACGACGTTTGCGTATTTCGCTGGCGGGATCCGCAAACAGCCAGCCGTTGGCGGTCATGTGCAGGGGAAAATTCCCTTCGACCCAAACAAGATAGACCTTTTGGGCCTGCCGCATCCATGAGGTGTATCGTTTTACGGCGGCGGGGGAGACAACGATGGGAACGATTCCAGAAGTCTCTCTGTCCAAACGACTTAGAAAATGAATGGCGGTAGGGGCGGGTTGTTGGCTCTTCAGCCATGCCCACAGGGTGTGGTTGAAGAAGCAGCCCGCCGGATGGCAGGGCAGGTTGCCGGATTTGTTGACCACCCACAGTTCGGCGTCCTGATGGAGCAGGGTGATGGAGAAGTCCACGGGCGGCTCTGGCCGAGGCAGGGGAAAGTAGTCCAGCCGGTCACCTGCATGCAGGCAAGTGATTGATTCCACCGTTTGCCCATTCAGCCGCAGCCGGCCATTGGAGATTTGTGTAACCCATTCATCATCAGTATGATATGTAAAACGGGAGGTGACAAAGTCCAACAGCGTCCGCCCATCCGCTTCGGGAGGAATCTGCAGGGTGACGCGGCGTTGCAGGGCAGGTTCCATGGTGGCGGTCACAGGCCTTTGACCCGCGGATAAAGCTCCACATAGCGGTGGTATAGGGCCTCCAGGGGCTGGCTCCAGGCGGCCACCGGCTCCACGGTCTCCCGCGTCATCAGCGGCGAGACGGATTGGAAGGCGTCGTCGGCGTCATGGAAAACGCCCACGCCAAGTCCGGCCTGCAGACAGGCTCCCAGACTGCTCATCTCATTGTAATGGAGAATCTCCAGCGGACGTTGCAGCAGCGTGGCCTTGATTTGGTTCCACAGGCGGCTGCGGCTTCCGCCGCCGGAGCAGACCAGCCGGCTGGGACGGAAGTCCAAATCCGCCTCCAGATGTTCCATGATTTGACGCCAGCCGCAGGCCACGCCCTCCAGAACGGCGCGGCAGAGGGCCTCGCGGCCGGTGTCCAGTCGGAAGCCCCAGATGACCCCTTTGGCGGCGGCGTCCCAATGGGGAGTCCTTTCTCCTAGAAGATAAGGGAGATAGACCAATCCGTCGCCGCCGGCGGGCGCGGCCTCCGCCCATGCGTTGAACTCCTCTACGCTGCAGTGGAGCAGCTCTTCGCAGCACCATTTCACGGAGGCGCCGGCGGTGGTCATGGTGCCGATGGCCAGCCATTGGCCGGGCAGCAGATGGCGCATGTTGCAGTAAATCGGGTTGTTGGAGGGGCGGTCGCCATTGACGATGAGGCAGTCCGTGCTGCCCATGGCGGCAAAGCTGTCCCCCGGCTTTCGCACGCCGGAGGCGAAGGCGGCCAGCACGCTGTCGCCGGCGGCGTTCAGCACGGGAAGCCCTTCGGGCAGACCGCATTGGCGGGCGACGGAAGGCAGCAAGGCGCCCGCCGGGGCCAACGGCTCCGCCAAGGTCGGCAGCGTTTCGCGGGAAATGTGGCAGGCGGACAGAATGTCGTCGCTCCAATGCCCCTCGTCGCCGCTGGCGCAAAGGGCGGAGAGGGAGGCGTTGGAGGCGTCCAATGAGAGGTTGCCAGTCAGACGCAGGGTGATGGCGGAGCCGACTTGGGCGTAGCAGGCGGTCTTCGCGGCGATTTCCGGCTCGTGGTCGCGGATCCAGAGGATGCCCGGCAGCACGCTGGTTCCGGGGGCGAGACGGTTGCCTGTGATGCGGCTGAGCCCTTCGCCGCCAAACATGGCGTTGACTGCGTCCACTTGGGCCTGGCTTCGTCCGTCGTTGTAGAGCAGGGCGTTTCGCAGGGCGTTGCCTTTGGCGTCCAACGGAACCAACGTGGGGAAGAACACGCTGATGCCCATGGCTTTCAAATTTTTACATTCATCTGGATATAAGGAACTAAGCTCTTTCAGAACGGTCAGAATCTTCTGCCATAGGTCCTCCATGTCCACTTCCGAACGGTCGGGAGTCGGCATGAGAAAATGCAGTGGGGCGCGGGTGCCGCCCACCACGCGGCCAGTCTCCGGATCGAACAGGGTGGTTTTGCAGGAGGAGGTTCCGATGTCGAGGCCAAGAAGCATGGCTATCTCCTTGATAATTAGGAATTAGGAATGAGGAATTAGGAATGAGGAATTAGGAATGAGGAATGAGGAATTAGGAATTTATCTAGAGCATCTAGAGCAAGCTACTTATTAGCAGTTTGAAATAGGAATGTACCTTACAATAACGCCACGATGGCACTTTGGCAATGCCTCAAGTGACCATAAGGGGTGTTAATTATCCACTATCCACAGAACACACAGAATAACCAGAAGCGTCAGCCGCATTCCGCGGCAGAACGCGAGTTCATTCCGTGGTGAGAATATGGATTTTAAGGAAATTGCACGATAAACCATGCAATAAATAATATAAATTGCACGATAGACAATGCAGTTTTTTATAAAATTGCATGATAGACCATGCAATTTGGCATTCATGCATTATAGTAAATGGCAATTTGAGGTGGGTTTGTCGTCATAGATGGGAGACGAGACAGATGGAGAGACTTATTGAGACATACAAGACCCTGTTGGACAGAGTTGGGACGGGGTTCATCCGCTATCTGCATGACCGAATCAATTGGAATACACGTCTGGTGGCTATTTTAGGCGCAAGAGGCGTCGGCAAGACAACATTGATTCTGCAGCACATCAAACAGCATGATGATGCATCGCAGTCACTTTACGTGCAGGCAGACGATTTCTATTTCACGCAGCATAGGCTTTATGATCTTGCCTTGGCATTCTATCAGCAGGGCGGGAAAAAACTGTATATTGATGAAATCCACAAATATCGAAACTGGTCATCAGAGATCAAGAACATCTACGATATGATTCCAGATTTGCAGATTGTCTACACCGGCTCCTCCATACTCGAACTTGAGCAGGGCGGCGCAGACTTGAGCAGACGCAAACTGGAGTATGTCCTTCATGGCCTCTCCCTGCGAGAATACATCAATATCTCGAAGGGTCTCAATCTGCCTGCGCATTCATTGACGGAGATCCTCAAGGGCGAGGTGGAGTTTCCTTTTGCGGAACTGCGTCCGCTTCAGCAATTTACAAACTACCTCAAAGCTGGGTACTATCCCTATTTTCAGGAAGACAACTATGAAATGCGACTGAACGGGGTCCTCAAACAGGTGATTGAGTTTGACATTCCGCAATTTGCGGATTTCAACGGGGCATCCATCCAGAAGCTTAAGAAGCTCCTTTTTGTTCTTGCCCAAAGCGTTCCTTTCAAGCCAAACTATTCGAAATTGGAGAGGGATTTGGACATTAGCCGCAATGCTTTGCCAAATTATATGCATCTTCTTGAGAAATCGGGACTTATAAGTTTGCTTCCTGTAAAGTCAAAAGGCCTGATGCAGCTGGAGAAGATCGAGAAGGTCTATCTGCAGAATCCCAATATTGCCTATGCGCTTTCATCAGACATGCCAGATAAAGGCGCTTTGCGAGAAAGCATTTTCTTTGCCTGGATGCGAGTGGAACATCAAATCACCGCCTCGTCGGTTTCAGACTTTGAGTCTGAAGGTCTTACATTTGAAATCGGCGGCAGGAACAAGGGGCGTCGCCAGCTAAATGGAATTGATCCGCAGAACGCCTATGTGGTGAAAGACGACATTGAACACGTCGCCTACCATAACATTCCGCTGTGGATGTTCGGATTCCTTTACTGATTTCGATACCGTTGCGCAAGACATGGGATGCAGGACGCGCAGACCGATGTCAATATGGCGTCTTGTTGTTTTTAAGTCGTTGCGCTTAAAGAAGATGCAGAATGAGGAAGCCGTTGCGAAAGAGTGAGGAGGAAGTCCCGATTGTCCGCGCAGAGGTATCTCATGGTGCCGCCCATGCGGTTGAAGGTCTTGCAGTAGCGCAGATAGTAGGCCGGGTTGTCCATGGGGGGCTCGCCGTCCTTGCTCCAGTCCCAGCTGCTTTTGGCCAAATCCACGATGACCATGTAGTGGTTGGTGATACGGCGGCCTTCCTGCAGCTCCAGATTCTGTGACATGGAAAGGGACTTCTCGAAAATCATGGGGGACATAACTGCCGAACCCACAGAGAGATAGACACCGCCCTCCAGATGTCGGACATTTTCCGCGAAGGTGAGGAAATCCCGTTCCGCCGCCCGTCCGATGGCCGCGCCGTCGTTCATGGGATGGGTGTAGATGATGTCGTGGCCGAACATGGGGTGGCTGGTGAAGGGGATTTTCAGCCGGAAGGCGTTGGCTTGCACACTATAGCGTTTGGTGGGGTGGGGGATGGCTAGCCAGCCGGGCTTCAAGTCGAATTGGCGAATCCGCTGCAGCAGGTCGGCGGCGGCGGCGGCCTGGCCGGGGTTGGTTTCAATATCTGTAACTACTTGGAGTTGAAGAACTTCTGTATCCGGAATCAGCAGCCCCTCCCGCTCAATCATGGCGCCGACGGATTCCCCATAGCCCATGCCCTCATAGGCGCCCACCACAATGGCCAGGTTGATGTAGTAGCCGGTTTCCTGCCACGTGCCGAATTCGCCGTTGTACACATTGGCTCGCACGTCCTCGCTGGACTGCCCCTGAAAGGCGAACTCCCAGTCGTGGATGATTCCCGCACCGTTGGTGGCCAGATGGGTCAGCCATCCCCGCTCCATCAGGTCGATGAGCACGGGCCCCAGCCCGTTTTTGATGGAATGGGCCCCGAAGGCCAGCATGACGGGACGGTGATTCCGTCTGGCGGCGCAAATCCGTTCAATGGTCTCCGCCATGATTGACGCGTCCGGAGCCTGATGGACGGGAGAGTCGGGCTCCAGATGGTCCCGCTCAATGAAAACCTTGTTCTTCCGTTGGCATAACGGCTTTAGATTCAAGGAGTTGCGATTAAATTGGGGAAAGGGCATGGATACACCTCGGGGCTTTTGGAGACCGCCGCCTTTCAGTTCCGTCGTTTGGAGTATTTGAGGGTCAGACCCAAGTCAATGGACACGAACAGAACGTTGAGAAGATAGACCACAAGAACCCATTTCCCACTATCGGACAACAACTTAAAGGCGATGCCGCACAAATAGCCCGTGAGAATCAGAACCAGAAAGGCCACGCTCTTGCCTGTGGTGTCCTTCACTTTCAGATCTTTGTAAATGGAAACTGGCCAGCTGATGCCGAAGCAAATCAGCATCAGCGCCTCAAAGATGTGCTTGATGTCCATGATGTTACCTAAACTAGTCGAACTCGCGTGGTTGGTCGCGAACGGTCAATTAATATACTCCATGTTCAGCGGAAGGAAAAAACCTACGTGAAGAATTAGGAATTTGGATTTCTTCGCGTCCCATGTTCCGTGTCCTGCATCCCGTGTCGGAGAATGTTGCGCTTCCTGAAATGTCGCAGCTTGCATTTTTGAGGGGAGAGGCCATAGTAGAGCGGTGGGCATCCTGCCATTGAGGCGGGATGCGGAAGTGGTGCGGTTGCCGGAAACAGTTCCGTTGGTTCATTAACGAAGAGGTTAGACATGAAGGTTGATTTCCACAAGAAGGCCCTGGCCTTGGTTGCGCAAATGACGATTGACGAGAAGATTAGCCAACTTCGTCATGATGCGCCGGCCATTGAGCGTTTGGGGATTCCCGCCTACAATTGGTGGAGCGAGGGGCTGCATGGCTATGCCCGCGCGGGCTGCGCCACCGTCTTCCCGCAGGCCATCGGCATGGCGGCCAGCTTCAACACCGACTTGATGGAGCAGGTGGGGGACGTGATTGCCACGGAGGGCCGGGCAAGACACCACGAGTATTTTCGTGAATTTGGAAAAACTGATGTCTATCAAGGACTTACCATCTTTTCGCCGAACATCAACATCTTCCGCGACCCGCGTTGGGGCAGGGGGCATGAGACCTATGGAGAGGATCCTTGTCTGACTGGCGAGATGGGAACCGCCTTCGTCAAGGGGCTTCAGGGGAACCATCCCGTTTATCATAAGACAGATGCGACGCTGAAGCACTATGCGGTGCACTCCGGCCCGGAGCGCCTCCGCCATGGCTTCGACGCGGTGGTCGGCGAAAAGGATTTGCGGGAGACCTACCTTGCGGCCTTCCGCACCTGCGTCCAAAAGGCGGCTCCCGCCTCCGTCATGGGGGCGTACAATCGAGTCAACGGCGAAGCCTGTTGCGCCAGTCCCACGCTGCTGCAGACCCATCTGCGGGACGAAATGGGCTTCAAGGGCTATGTGGTGTCCGACTGCGGCGCCGTGGCGGACATCAACAATGGCCATAAGCTGACCCAAAATGATGCGGAAAGCGCCGCCCTTGCCCTGAAGAACGGCTGCGATTTGAATTGTGGCTGGGCTTATCGTTCTCTGCCGGAAGCATTTAAAGACGGACTTGTGGATGAGGCCACCATCACCCGCGCCTGCATCCGCTTGTTTGAGGCACGGCTTCGGCTGGGCCTTTTCGCAAAGGACTGCCCCTATAGCCGCATCACGACGGATGTGGTCGAATGTCCCAAGCACCGTCGGCTGAACCGCAGAATGGCGACGGAAGGCGTGGTGCTGCTGAAGAACGACGGCATCCTGCCCCTCAGCCGCAAGCTGACGGTGGCGGTCATCGGCCCCAATGCGGATAGTCGTAACGTCTTGCTGGGCAACTACAACCCCATGCCTTCCAAATACTGCACCATCCTGCGTGGTATGCAGGAGGCGACCAAGGGGCAGGTCCTTTACGCCTTTGGCTGCTTCGTGGATGGCATGATGGACATGCGCGTGGGCACCCATTTGCCTAATCTGCGGGACGACGCCATCTGCGTGGCCAAACGGGCGGATGTCATCGTCATGGCCATGGGCATCACCCCCTCCATGGAGGGTGAAGAAGGGGAAGTGAACGATGACTGGAAGGGCGACCGGAAGAGCATCGATTTGCCGTCGGTGCAGCTGGAGCTGCTTCGGGAGCTGAAGAAGACCGGCAAGCCCATTGTCTGGCTGAACGTGTCCGGAAGCTGCGTCAATCTGTGCGAGGTGGATGCCAGCTGCAACGCCGTCCTGCAATGCTTCTATCCAGGGGCGGAGGGCGGCCGTGCCGTCGCGGACATCCTCTACGGCGCCGTCTCCCCAAGCGGCCATCTTCCTGTCACCTTCTACAAAGACACGGCGGAACTGCCTCCCTTCGAGGACTATGCCATGGCGGGCCGCACCTACCGCTATTTTCAGGGGACGCCGCTGTATCCGTTTGGCCACGGACTTTCTTATGCCAATGTCGCCTGCGAAAATCTGGCCGTGGTCCGCAAGGGGAAATCATGGAAAATCCAGCTGACGCTGAACAATGCCAGTCAGCTGGACAGCATGGAGCTGATTCAAGTCTACTTGCGGCCGGAGAAGCCGAAACCCTATGATCCGATTCGCAAATTGGTGACATTCAAGAAGATAAAGGTGAAAGCCGCCAGTCGCAGAGCCGTGACGATGGAGCTGCCGGAGGAGGCGTTCTGCTTCTTTGAGCCCAATGGCCATGAACTGCGGCGGAAGGATCCCATGGTGGTGGAGGTGAACGGACAACTCGCGGGAACGGTCTGCGATGGCTGATGAGGCCATTCCGCAGATTCCCTTATACAATATATATAATATGGGGATGCAAATTGTTTAATTGTTTTTAGGTAAACCATGTCCATAGAAAAGCTCATTCCCTTTGTGTTGCGCTCCGGCCAGCTGGAAGTCGGTCGGGAGCGTCTGCTTCAGGTTCGAAAACATCTTGCGGGGCTTCTGGTGACGGAGGACATCAGCGAGAACAGTCTTCGCAAGCTGATGCGGGATTTCAGCTGCCCCATCTACTGCCGCTACACCATCGACGACATGGAGCGGATGTTCCAGCTGAGGGGGACGAAACTGGTGGGGCTGCGCCATTCCTCCCTCACCAATCAGATTCTCAGCGAGCTGAAGCCATGGCGGCTGAAGAACGGCGCCTACGAGATCCCTCCTCATGCCAAAGTGGCGGTGCTGGGCATCTCCGGCATCGGAAAGCATCATGCCAACTGGTGGGCCATGGAGGGCGCCACCCTCTGCGGCTTCTTGGGCAGCTCGCCCGAAAGCGTGGAGCGGGCGGCGGCGGAGCTGCAGCGGCTGTACAATCGGTCATGCACGGGCTACACAAATCTTCAGACGCTTCTGGAGACGGAACAGCCGGACATCGTGGATGTGTGTCTGCCCCCCGCCATGCATGAGGCCGCCGTCAGAACCGCGCTGGAGGCCGGTTGCCATGTTCTGTGCGAAAAGCCCTTTGTCTACGTGCGTGGTATGGCGGAAGAGGCGATTCTGACCCAGGCCCGAAATCTGGAAGGTCTTGCGAGACAGAAACATCGGCTGCTCGGCGTGGCTTCCCAATATGTCATGGCGGCGAAGGCCTGTCTGAATCTGCTTCCCGAAGGGGCGATGCCTCCCAAACGCATGGATTTGACTCTGGCCGCTCCGCTGAAGGACAAGATTCCCGATGCGTTGGACACATGGACGGATTTGGCCCCCCATCTGCTCGCCGTCATTCAGGTGGCCCTGCCGGGGGCTCAGCCGGATTGGCAAAGCCTAAAGTGGGACTGGCATGGATGTTACGCCAGCGCCAAGTTCACCTGCATTCACGGTGACGGACAGGGGGGAACCCGTTGCCGCATCGTTACGGAACACACGGACAATCCGCCGGTGAACATTCGACGACTGGGCTTCGGAGACCATGTCTATGATATTGAAGGACAGAAGGATGAGGCTGGCGTCTTCCAAATGTGCATTCATGGTTCCGACGGCCAGGCCGTTCAAAGCGAAGACATGCTGCGGCTGCTGATCCGCGGCTTCCTTCATCAGCGGGTGGAGATGCCCGCGCCCATGGCCGTTCAGAATCTGGAGTGGATGCTTCACGTCATGAAAAAGACGCAGAATATTGATTGTTAGGAAGTTATAATTATTTCCACAGAATACACGGAATAAACAGAAGCGTCCTGCCGCTCACGAGCGGCAGGACGTGGTTCTTTTATCTTCTGTGTCTTCTGTGGATTTGAGAGGAATTCATATCACGGGCGGCAATCCGCGGTTCTTTTATGCCCTTTGAAAAGAATTAATCCGCGTTCTGCCGCGGAACGCGGCGGAATGCTTCTGTGTTTTCTGTGTTTTCTGTGGATTTAAGAGGCATTTTTACAGCCACGGGAAGGCGTTGGGGGGCAGGGGGGAGTCAAAGCAGGCGAGACATTCCAGAAGATGGGCCTCAGAAGATGCGGTAAATACCGGAATGCCATGGATTTGCGGATAATCGGCCACATATCGGAGGCAAAGCTGCGCGGGCGTCAGTCCCGTTTGCTCCGAGAGCGCGGAAAGATGTTTGGCCATCATGACAAATGGCTTGTTTTCAAGGAGTTGGCCATGTTTTTCCACAAAGGCGTCCGTCCCGTACATGGAAAATAGTCCATTCGCCAGAGAGGAACAGGCCATCACCGTCTTCCGCGTTTGGCGATGATAGTCCGCGAAGTCCTTGCCCCAAATCAGCAGCGAGGGATCCCGTGGCGGCGGCAGCAGCCCCACCGTGGGATTCAGCGTGATCTGATCCACCTGGAAGCCTTCATGGCCGTCCGCCTCCGCAATGGCATCCGCCGCCTCCATGCGGGGGACGCTCCAATTGGAGCAGCCATAGTAGCGGATTTTGCCTTGGCGGACTGCCAGCTGGGCGGCCTCAATTAATTCGCCAACGTCCGTGTTCACATCATCTCGATGGAACAGATACAGGTCGATGCAGTCCGTTTTCAGGTCGGTCAGTGACCCTTCCAGATCCTCCATGAAACATTTGGCGGAGACCCGGGGGGCCATGGTCTTCAAATCGAAGTGGCAGCATTTGGAGCAGAGGATGAAGTCCTTGCGTTTCCCTGTGCGCTGCAAATAGTTGCCAATGATGCGCTCGCTGAGGTGCTTCTCCGGAGGAATCCAGTCGGAGTAGACTCTGGCGGTGTCGATGAAGTTGCCTCCATGGTCCAGAAAGATGTCCAGAAGACGGCATGCAACCGCTTCCGTGCATTTGCCGAGGCCAATGAACGCCTGCCCATAGCAGAGCCGGGAGACGGTGCAGTCTGTCAATCCAAGTTGAACCTTGTCCATGTCTGCTGTCCTTGAAGCGTGATGTAAATGATATTGCTTTTATGATATGTTATTGAATTCACTATATGGGCTTGCATGGCGTGGGAAACGGACTCCGCCACCGTGCTGTCCGTTCATAATTGTACAATGCCTTTGGCAAAAAACAAGAGGCGGCGAGACGTTTTTGCAATATTTTTAGGCATGGATTTTTGAAAACGTTGCGATCTTGAGGGGCAAAGTCATGATTCAAGAAGATCTTGCGAAAAAAGAACCTGTTCAATTTGCATTGTCGGATTATATGATTAATGTATAGACGTTGTGCGTTGCAGGACGTCCTCCTCCTTTACGGACTGCAACAGCACGGTAGCGGGGGAATGATTCGTCATTCCCCCGTGTTTTTGTGCCGTGGGACACGGGACACATTTGCCTAACCCCTTTTGTTTTATAAAAAAACGCGAAGGGCCACGCCAGCGGCCATTCGCCTCTGGGTTCTTCCGTGGATTCCTTCTTCCGATTTTTCCATGCTGATAGCTTGCAAAATCTTCAACTGGCATTAACTTTATAGCGTCAATGGCATTTATGTGTCATGGGCCTGTTCTCGGGGATAAGCACTGGAGCAGCAACATAACTAATTGCGTTTCAGGGATTTGCAACTTTTATAGGTCTCCAGGCGTTATGGTGGAGGCATACGGCAGTTTTGCGTCAATGCCATGAACGAAGAACATTACGGATTCAATTTCAACGAGGGCATTTGCCAGCCCGCTGATGATGAAATTGTCCGTGTCGTCTATACCCATCCGAACCGTGAGGGCCGCCTTTACGACTATTGCAAGGCCCATGGCATTGTCTGCTATCTGCCCCTGAAAAGAGTCTGGAAGCCCATGGCGCAAAGCCATGGAGGCAAGGTCTACCAGTACCCCAAGGAAGTGCTGCGGCCCATGTTCCCGAACTACATGTTCGTCCGAATGGCCGCCGAACAGCGCACGCTGCTCTTCAGCTCCAATGCCGTCATCCGAATCCTGCGGGACACGGAACAGAATCAGGCTCGGCTTCTGAACGAGATTCGCATCGTCCATCAGATTGAAACCATCGCGATGACGGAAGAAGTGTCATTTAACGCCGAAGTCCAGGAAGGCAGCCGATTTCTTGTGGAGTCCGGGCCTTGGCAGGGCATCTACGGCTGGCTCAAGAAGAAGAAAAAGACCTTTGTGTGGCAGGTGGAGCTCGAATGTGTCAACACCATCGTGCAGGCGACCATCGACCCCTCCAAATGCAAAATGATCCCAGCGTAATTTAGAATTAGGAATGAGGAATTAGGAATTTTTCATGAATAATTAGGAATTAGGAATTAGGAATTTTTCATGAATAATTAGGAATGAGGAATGAGGAATTAGGAATTTTTCATGAATAATTAGGAATGTTACTATTCAGAACCTATCCATAAAGCAATATTCATGGTCATAATTCGGCCCCGTTGGGGCCGTAAAATCAGAGGAGGCACATTCACCC
>JAEEYQ010000070.1 GCA_016288215.1 Lentisphaeria bacterium
CGCATCGTGGAATTTGTCGATGAGCTTCCCAAAAGCACCTCCGGCAAAATCATGCGGAAGAAGATTCGCGAAAACGACCAAAAAGAGTGATTTGAAATGTCTTCCCGCCGATTCCTTCTCTGTCTTCCCGCTCTTGTGGCAATTCTGGTGGGACTGTTTCTGGCATGTACCACCAACAATCCCTGGCCGGGGAAGGAATCGTCGAACAACATCTTCTTCACCAGCTACGGCAGCCGCATTAAAAGCCTCGATCCAGCCGTCTCCTATTACGTCCATGAAGGGGCCATTCTGGACAATATCATCGAGGCGCCTCTTGCATACGACTATCTGGAACGCCCCTACAAACTCATTCCGTGCCTTCTGACGGAAATCCCCGAACCAGTCTATTTTGACCAATCCGGCAACGTCCTGCCAGACGATCCGCCCGCCGAACAGGTGGCCCGTGTGGAATACATCCTCCATGTCCGCGATGATGTCCTCTACCAGCCTCACCCCTGCTTCGCCCGCAATGAGGACGGCAGTCCCGCCTACCGTCATCTGAATCCAAAACTCGCCGCAAAATTCAAGCGCATCGCGGACTTCCCCTGGCAGGGCACGCGCCTCCTCAAGGCGGAGGATTTCAAAGTCGCTCTGACCCGCTTCTGCGATCCGTCCATCTCGGCGGCGGTCTATTCCACCTTCAAATCCTTCATCGACGGCATCGACGAATGCTCCCAGGCCATCATGGAGGAGACGGAACGCCTCAAGGCCATCCACGGCAGCGCCGCATCCATCCTCCCGGACTATCGCAAGATTCCGTTGAAAGGTTTGCAAGTCATTGATGACCATACTCTTAAACTTGTCCTTCGCCGTAAATATCCCCAGGCAACCTACTGGATGGCCATGCATTTCTTCTCTCCAATCCCATATGAGACCCTTGAATTCTACAACGAGCCCGCCCTCGCCAGAACGCGCTTCAACCTTCGCAACTGGCCGGTAGGCACAGGCGCTTTCATGATGGATACGTTCATGCCGGAGGACACTATCATCCTCGCCAGAAATCCGCATTTCCATGATGACTTCTATCCATCCGGAGGCAGCGACGAAGACCGCCGGAACGGCCTTCTGGACGATGCAGGCCAGCGTCTCCCGTTCCTGGACAAAGTCTACTTCCATTTCGAACAGGAGACCATCCCCACCTGGCTGAAATTCCTGCAGGGATATTACGACACCAGCGGCATCCCCAATGACATGTTCGATGCCGCCGTCGCCATGTCGCCCACGGGGGACATGGGACTTTCCGATGAGATGCAGCAACAAGGAATCTACTTGGTAACATCCGTCTCATCAACTACTTTTTACTTTGGGTTCAATATGCTCGATTCTCTTGTGGGAGGATTGGACGAATCAAAAAAATACCTCCGCCAGGCCATTTCCATCGCCATCAACTATCAGGAGTTCATCGACATTTTCCAGAACGGCCGCGGCGTGACGGCACAAAGCATCATCCCGCCAGGCATTTATGGAAGCGGGGAAGGCAAAGGGCGCGTCAATCCCGTGACGGACGAATGGGACGATGCGACCGGCCAGCCGAGGCGCAAGTCCATGGAAGAGGCCCGTGCGCTCATGGTGAAGGCAGGCTATCCCAACGGCATCGGCAAGAATGGAGAGCAGCTTGTGCTCTATCTGGACCACGCATCCGCCGGCGCCGCAGGCTTCAAGGCGCAATTCCAATGGCTGAAGCGCATTTTCGCCGAACTTGGCATCCGGCTGGAGGAACGCCCCACGGATTTGAACCGATACCGCGAAAACATCAACAACGGCAATTGGCAGATGTTCTTCAACCGAGGATGGGTGGCCGACTATCCCGATCCGGAGAATTTCCTGTTCCTCTTCTATTCCCCCAATGGTGTTGTCGCCTCCGGCCAAAGGGGTTCCAACTACAGCAACTATAATTCGCCGCAGTTTGACGAGTATTTTCGCAAGCTGGAGACCATGGCCAACGGCCCACAGCGTATGGAGTTCATCCAGAAGGCCATCCGCATTCTGCAGGAGGACGCCCCCTGCTGCTGGGGATTCCATCCCACCAACTACACCCTCTGCCACGAATGGCTGAAGAACTACAAGCCGCACAACATCTCCCACAGCTTCTTCAAATACTACCGTATTGACACGGCGCGGCGGCAGGCACGCCAGCAGGAATGGAACAGGCCGCGCCTTTTGGTGGCATACGCCATTCTCGCCGTGTTGGCGGCCCTCGCCACCATTTGGCTCCACAAACGCACGGGATAACACATGTTCGCCTATATCATACGCAGAATCCTCTATTTCTTCCCAACCCTGCTGGGCGTCAACCTGCTTGTGTTCGTCCTCTTCTTCCTCGTGAACACGCCAGATGATATGGCGCGGCAGGCACTTGGCGAAAAGAACTCCCAGCCCGAGCAAATCCAGCGATGGAAGGAAGCCCATGGCTACCAACTGCCCAAATTCCTCAACACTCAGGCCTCCGGCATGTCAAAATTCACCGATACCATCTTCTACCAGAAGAGCATACGCATGTTCTGGGGGGATTTCGGCCAGGCGGACATGACACTTGAGCCAATCGGCCCCGAAATCCGCCGCCGCATCCTGCCCTCCCTCTGCATCACCATACCCATCTTCCTGGCCTCCCTGCTGCTGAACATCCTCCTCGCCATGTTCGTCGCCTATCGGCGCGGCACGTTTTTGGACAGCGCGGCGCAACTGTGCTGCGTCCTTCTCATGTCTGTCTCCAGCTTGATCTACATCATCGCAGGGCAGTTCTTCTTCGCCAAAATCATGCGGCTGGTGCCCGTTTCCGGCTTCCTGCCCGGCCTGGACATGCCTAAATTCCTCATATTGCCTATTTTAATAGGAATTGTAGGAGGCCTTGGCGGCGGCGTCCGTTTGTACAGGACGCTTTTTCTGGAAGTCATCAACAAGGATTTCGTGCGCACCGCCCGTGCCAAAGGGCTTGGGGAGGGCACCGTCCTGTTTCTCCACGTCCTGAAGAACGCCATGATACCCATTCTGACCAACGTGCCCATCCAGCTGCTGATGCTCATCATGGGCAACATGCTGCTGGAGAACTTCTTCAGCATTCCAGGCCTGGGCGGTTTCACCATCATGGCCATTGCGCAGCAGGATTTTGCCATCGTGCGGTCCATGGTCTTCCTTGGCTCCGCATTGTACTGCATCGGCCTGCTGCTGACCGATATCTGCTACTCCGTCGTCGATCCACGCGTCCGCCTCGAATAACCCCATCCAGCCAACGCCCATGTCAACCTTCTTCTATTCATGGCCCTGTCAAAACGCCGTCACCGTCCTTCTGGTGGCATGCGTCGCCGCCCTCGCCTGCCATCTGGCCAGACAGGAATACTGGCGACTGGCCTTCCGCGAAGTGCGTCTCCACAAGGCGGCGGTCGTATCCTTCTTCATTCTTGCGTTTTATGTCCTTGTCGCCTTGATGGATAGCATCGGCTGGCGCAGGCCCATGCGACATCCGGAGACAGGCGAGGAAATGCGCCATGCCGAGACTGGTGCAATTATCTATGATGCAGGAGCTTCCGCATTGGATTATCTGCTTTCGCCCATCTCGGGGCATCGCGAAAAGACCTATTCGGCGCCTTTGGCCAAAGAGCAGTTCACCTATGAAACCGCCATGGGAGACGATGGCAAAACACGGCGCGTACGCCCTCCTCTCGCCTATCCCCACAGCCATCTCTTCGGAACGGACAGAATCGGAATGGATGTGCTCTGCCAAGGGCTGAAAAGCATCCGCACCGGCATCATCATCGGCCTTTTGACGACTTTGCTTGCAATCCCCTTCGCCCTCTTCTTCGGCATCATCGCAGGCTATTTCGGCGGCTGGGTGGATGACAGCGTCCAGTACATCTGCGCCGTGCTCAGCTCCATCCCCTCCGTCCTCTTCATCGCCGCCTTCATGATCATTTTCGGCCAGGGACTTCCGCAACTCTGCCTGGCCATGGGCATCGCCTCCTGGACAGGCCTCTGCCGCCTGCTGCGTGGCGAAACGCTGCGCCTGCGCGAAACGGAATTCGTTCAGGCGTCCATCGCCCTGGGCTCCCCTTCGTGGCGCATTCTGGCACGGCACATCCTGCCCAACGTGCTCCATCTGGTGCTCATCACCATCGTGCTTCGCTTCTCCAACGAAGTGCTGGCGGAAGCGGCGCTGACCTATCTGGGCATCGGCGTCGGCGCGGACACCATGTCGTGGGGAACCATGATCAATGACGCGCGAACGGAATTGACGCGTGATCCGGTCATCTGGTGGAAACTGAGCTGCGCATTCGTTTTCATGCTCGGTCTTGTGCTGCCTGCCAACATCTTCGGCGATGCGGTGCGCGATGCGCTGGATCCAAATTTGAGGACGCAATAATGGAACTCCTGTCAGTCAAAGACCTCTGTATCAGCTTCCGGCAGGGCAGCGGGCTATGCCGCGCCGTCGACCATGCGTCCTTCAGCATCCATGAAGGGGAACTGGTGGCGCTGGTGGGTGAATCTGGCTCCGGAAAATCCGTCACGGCGCTCTCCCTCATGGGGCTGCTGCCCGCCGCCAGCGCCGTCATCGAAGGCGGCCATGCCCTCTTCGAAGGGCAGGATCTGCTCAAACTGGAGAACGACGCCCTGCGCAAAATCCGCGGCAACCGCATCTCCATGATCTTTCAGGAACCGATGACGGCGCTCAATCCCGTGCTGACCGTCGGCTGGCAGCTGGCGGAAGTCCTGAAGCTCCACAGGGGCCTTCATGGCAAGGAGCTTCATGATGAATGCGCGCAGCTTCTGGAGCAAGTCGGCATTCCTGACGCGGAAAGCCGACTGGAAGACTATCCCCACCAGCTCTCCGGCGGCATGCGGCAACGGTGCATGATCGCCATGGCCCTGGCCTGCCGTCCCTCCCTTCTGATCGCCGACGAACCGACCACGGCGCTGGACGTGACCGTGCAGGCCCAAATCATGGAGCTGCTCGGTGCCTTGAGGGAAAAATTCCACACGGCCGTTCTGCTCATCACCCACAATCTGGCCTTGGTGAAGGAACAGGCGGACCGCGTCGCCGTCATGTACGGCGGCTCCATCGTGGAACTTGCTGAACGGCAGGCTCTTTTCTCCAATCCCGTCCATCCCTATACGCGACTGCTCCTGCGCTCCTTCCCCGGAAGCAACCAGCGCGGCCAGCGCCTTATGGCCATAGACGGCAATGTGCCGCCATTGGCCGAAATGCCAGTCGGCTGTCGTTTCGCGCCCCGCTGCCCTCTGGCGACGGAGGTCTGCCGCCAGCAATGCCCTGTTGCGGCGGAAATCGCGACAGGGCATAGCGTTGCATGTCATCATGCCATGCTTTCCCTGCCGGATGCGGCTCCTGCGGACAATGTGTCCGGCGGCAAAGACGACACGCCTTTGCTGGACGTGAAGGACTTGAAGGTCTGGTTTCCCGTCCGAAGAGGCCTTTTCCGCAAAATCGTCAATGTGGCAAAGGCCGTGGACGGTGTCAGCTTCACGTTGAGAAAGGGGCGCACCATGGCGCTGGTCGGTGAATCTGGCTGTGGCAAGACGACCGTCGGCAAGGCGTTGATGCGCCTTGTCCATGCCAATAGCGGCAGCGCTATCCTGCACGGAAACAGTGATTTGCTAAAAGTCTCGCCGAAAGAGCTGCGCCTGCTTCGGCGAAATGTGCAGATGATATTCCAGGATCCCTTCTCCAGCCTGAATCCACGGCTGATGGTCGGCGCAACCATTGCGGAGGGCATGGAAATCCATGGCATTGGAAAGACGGCGGAGGAGCGTCGCCAGATTCTGAAGGAACTGATGGAGAAGGTCGGCCTGGATGAATCCCAATTGTCCCGCTATCCCCATCAGTTCTCCGGCGGTCAACGCCAGCGCATCGGCCTGGCCAGAGCCCTCGCCCTGCGGCCGGAACTGATCATCTGCGATGAATGCACCAGTGCGCTGGATGTCTCCGTACAGGCCCAGATTCTGAATCTGCTTCAAGCCATTCAGCGGGAGACCGGTGTCTCCTATCTGTTCATCACCCATGATTTAAGCGTAGTCGCCTATCTGGCGGACGAAATCATGGTCATGTATCTGGGGCATATCGTGGAACGCGGCCTGGCCTCAGAAATCTTCGGCTCCCCCGCCCATCCCTATACGAAGGCGCTCCTGAGCGCCGCGCCACAGATGGAACCGGCCACCAACCGCAAAGTCATTCGGCTGGAAGGAGATGTGCCCAGCCCGCTGAACCCGCCGTCCGGCTGCCCCTTCCATCCACGCTGCCCCAAGGCAACGCCCCAATGCGCCACGCTCCCCCCGCCAGAGCACCGTCTTTCCTCAACGCATCTATGTCATTGCTGGGCAATGAGTTAGAATTATAAAATAGAAATTTGGAAAGCAACGATTCAGCCCCAGATGGTCTGAGCAAGCCGTTGCCATGGCCACTTTCGCTAACGGTCTCGTCTCACGTCCCTCGTCTCACGTCTCCCGTCTCACGTCTCCCGTCTCACGTCTCCCGTCTCACGTCTCCCGTCTCACGTCTCCCGTCTCAGGTCCCACATCACAATCGGAGTGCGCATTAACTCAGAATCTTGAATAATAATGAAAGAAAATGCAATAATGGCCAAACTCAAAAAAGTGGCCATTTTAGGCCCTATATACCATAGGAGGTATTAATATACAGGATTGCCCCTAAAACGCAAGGAAGGGCCATCTGGGGCCTCGCAACGGGCATTCGCCCCAAAATCAAGGGCTATTTTGCCATGTCCGGGAGCCATTTTCGCCACTTTTGCCAGCTTTTTCATCATGAAGATGAAATTCAATATTTGCAATTCATTTTCATGCACTCTGTTCACTATAAGGGATGCTGATTAACCACAGAATACACAGCATAAACAGAAGCGTTCAGCCGCGTTCGCGGCAGAACGCGTTTTTAAAGAGAGTCCACAGAATACACGGAATAAACAGAAACGTTCAGCCGCGTTCCGCGAGTTTGTTCTTTTCAAAAACCACGCATCTGTTTATTCCGTGTATTCTGTGGATAAAAAGCCGTCCTTACCTATCCTTATGGAAAACAGAGTTTTGACTAAAGTTTCTATAAATACGATTATTTTAATAGTGAATTATTGTAAATCATCTAATATTGGTATACATTATAGCAAAATAAGAAGTCAATTACTTAAGTAGAGTAATTTTTCTGAAATGGATATCAACAACGAAATCAGACGGCTGACGGCGCAGCGCGAGGCGATTATCCTTGCCCATAACTACACGATTGGCGAAGTGCAGGACATCGCTGACTTTGTCGGCGACTCGCTTGAGCTCAGCCGCAAGGCAGCGGAATGTCAGGCTAAGGTCATTGTCTTCTGCGGCGTCCGTTTTATGGCGGAGACGGCGAAGGTGCTCTCTCCAAAGGCGTTGGTTCTGCACCCAAATCCACACGCAGGATGCCCAATGGCGGACATGGCGGCGGCAGACGAGGTCGCCAAGTACCGCCAAGCTCACCCAGACACAGTCATGGTGGCATACGTCAACACAACAGCCGCCACCAAGTGCCACATAGACATCTGCTGCACGTCAGGCAATGCGGAGAAAGTCATCGAATCCATTCCGCAGGACAGAAAAATCATGTTCCTGCCTGACGGCAATCTTGGACGCAACATCGCCGCAAAGCTCAAGCGCGACATGGAGTTCTGGCCTGGCTTCTGCCCCACTCACTTCAAAATCCTGCCTGAGATGATAACGGCGGCACGGAACATGCATCCCGACGCGGAGGTCATCATCCACCCTGAATGCATGCCCGCCACCGTGGCCCTGGCGGATGTCGCGCTGAGCACAGGGGGAATGCTCCGCCATGTCAAAGCCTCGCCAAAACACTCGTTCATCGTGGCGACGGAATGCGGGCTAATCCATCGTCTTCAACAGGAGAACCCTGACAAGGAGTTCTTCAGCCTGGAGCCAAAGCCTCTTTGTCCAAACATGAAGAAGATTTCCTTGGAAGATATCTATCTCTCGCTAAAGGAATTGACGCCCGCCGTGGAGCTTCCGCAAGAGGTCATCGACGGGGCGCGACATCCCATCGAGAAGATGTTGGAGGTAAAGCCATAAAAAACAACCAATTTGCTCAAGAATCATGGAACAAAAATGTTTATCACGTGTCAAATAAACTAAACTTGTTTGATAGTCGGTCGGAAACAACCAAAAGGAGAAAAAGCCAATGAAGAAACTCCTCGCAGTCCTCGCCCTGACATTATTTGTTGCGGGTTGTGTGTGTTCCAGTGGAAAAGCCTCGAATTGCTGCAAGCAAAAATCTGCCTGTTGTGTCCAGAAAGCTTGCTGTTGCCAGAAAACCGATTGCTGCAAGGACGGTGCGGAATGCTGCAAAGATGGTGCTGCCTGCTGTAAAGACGATGCGAAATGCTGCAAATAACTTTTGCTGATTCCCCAAGGCCTCTCATTTCAAATACATATGGGAGGCCTTTTTCATCGACACTCCAAACGCTTAACCCCCTTATTCTTTCTTTATTGTCGCAAGTCCTTCTTGCAGAAAGACTTCTAACTTTTCTTGGCTAACGGGCGCCTCCAGGCGGCCCAATTCCGTGCCGTCGGGAGACATAAGCAGCGCCAATGGAGTGCTTTCGGCCTTGTAGTACTCCAACACATCCGGCCGGCCAGTGATGTCGATGTAGGTGATAGTACAGCGGCCGCCGAATGCGGTCCGAATTTCGTCTGCCGTCGATTTCAGGACACCCTCGTTGTCCAACAGCAAGAGGGAGGGCTTCCGTGCCTCTTGGGCAGAAAGGGCGGTACCTTCCAAAAACAGGCGTGTCTCCTCCTGCTCCGGCGGCGGAGCAGTTCTCCCGCCGGAGGACGGGCGGCCGTCTCCGTATTTTTTCATGAACAGGGCCACCAGCACAGCGGCGCCTGTGTACAGAAGCGTCCGAAGCGAAATGAAGCCGAAGAGACGGAACGGCTTAGACGTTGAAGCGGATTTCGATGACATCTCCGTCCTTGACAATATAGTCCTTGCCGTTCAGCTTGTAGAGTTTAGCTTCCTTCGCCGCCTTCTCCGACCCTGCCTTGACCAGCTCGTCGTAGGAAATGGTCTCCGCCCGAATGAAGCCACGCTCCAGGTCCGTGTGAATGCGCCCCGCCGCCTCAGGGGCCGTGGAGCCTTTGGTCAGCGACCATGCGCGGACTTCGTCCGGCCCGCAGGTGAAGAAGCTGATCAGGCCAAGGCATTCGTAGGCGGAACGGGACAGGCGGTGGGCGGCGGGCTCCGTCAGCCCCAAATCGGCCATGAAGCCCTCCCGCTCGCTCTCCTCCAGTTCGCTCAGCTCCTCCTCTATGGCCGCGCTCAGAAAGACCACCGTGTCTCCCCGAGCCGTCAATTTCGCCGCAAGTTCCTCATGGGCTTTGACTTCCGCCTGAAAATCCTCTCCGACGTTGATGACGGTGATCAATGGCTTCAGCGTCAGGAACTGAAGGGAGCGAATCACCTTCATCTCCTCTTCCGTGAACTCCAGATTGCGCAGGGGCTGTTCGGCCTCCAGCTGCGCATGGCACCGTTCAATGATCTCCTTCTCCTTTTCCTTCTGCGGCGTGGGCTTGATGCGGGCCTCTTTGTTCAACCGCTCCAGTCGCTTCTCCGTCATGTCCAAGTCCGCGAACAAAAACTCCAACTCCACCGTCTCCACGTCCCGAGCCGGATCCACGCTATTAAGAATATGGTATACCTGGTCGGACTCAAAGGCGCGGACCACATGGATCAGCGCGTCCGTGCGGCGGATGGGCTCCAGCCAGGCGGCGCTGCGGGAATTGTCCGGCTGGATGTCCGGCGGGAGCTCCAGCTCGATTTCCGCGTATTTTGTCCGTTTGGGTTTGAACATGGCGCTGAGGGCGTCCACACGGGGGTCGCGGACGGTGGCGATGCCATGGGTCAGTCCGTCTTTGGTTGGCGCCTTCTCCGCCGAAAGGCCCGTGAGAAGCTGAAAAACCGTTTTCTTTCCGACTTGGGGAAGACCAATTAGCCCGAGATTCATGATGCCGCCCTATCTGGTTTGGGTTTGAAATGCAGGGATATGACAATCAAAATATAAATCCGAATTGCATTCCCGCAACTCAACAGCCCACGGGGAGCCGACAGCCATGCCGCCACATGACCAAAATGGAAGATTTTTTGGGCGTGGAGCCTTGCTTATTGTGATTTATCATATATAGTAATAGTCTAGTTTTGGATTTGGTTACACCATGATATAATTTGGAGGTTATAGCAATGTCCCTGCATCCCAGCCTGAAGACCAAAGGCGCCGTTGGCGAGCGCCGCAATGTGCTGAAGCGCTATGAGCGCATTGACCAGCTCAAAAAGGAAAACCGCTATAAAGACGGCGACCGTGCCTGGGGTCTGCCCAAGACCAAGCCTGGGGAATAACGTCGCCCAAAGTCGTTTTGCCGCATTTTCTCCCCAGCGGAGAAGGTGCGGTTTTTTTTTGCGGACGCCATGCCGCCGCCATGGCGGCATGCCGCGGCGAGAGGAAAGAGAACGCGTTCAGGCATTGCCTGAATTGTGCATAACATATTCGAAGAGAGGCATTACCATGTGGAACTACACGGAAAAGGTCATGGATTATTTCCTGCATCCCCGCAACATCGGCGAACTGCCGGATGCAGACGGCGTCGGCGAAGTGGGCAATATCGTCTGCGGCGACGCCATGAAGCTGTTCGTCAAATTGGCTGAAGACAAGAAGACCATCGCCGAGGCCAAATTTCAGACCTTTGGCTGCGCCAGCGCCATCGCCTCCGCCTCTGCATTGACGGAAATGCTTATCGGAAAGACACTTGAAGAAGCCTCCAAGTTGACCAACCAGGACATTGCGGACTTCTTGGGCGAACTGCCGGAGGAGAAGATGCATTGTTCGGTCATGGGCATGGAGGCCTTTCAGGCGGCGTTGGTGGACATGCACAAACGCCATCCGGAGCTGGACGTGCCCATCATCGTGGAGGAGACGGGAGAGAACCGCATCGTCTGCCAATGCTTCAGCGTGACGGAGGGCAAAATCCGCGAGGTCATCCAGAAGAACCATCTGACCACCGTGGAGCAAGTCACCCACTACACGAAGGCCGGCGGCGGCTGCGGCGGCTGCAAGGACGACATTCAGGCCATTCTGGACGATGTTTTGGGCAAGGCGAAAGCCGCGAAGGAGGCCGCCTCCACCGAGCGGCCCGCTTGCCAACTGACGACCCTCCAACGCATTGCGCTCATTCAGGAGACCTTCGACAACATCATCCGCCCCGGCCTGAAGGCCGATGGCGGCGACGCGGAGCTGGTGGACGTCAACGGCGACCAGGTCACGGTGAGACTGGCCGGCCGCTGCGCCGCCTGTCCCTCCGCCATCCAGACCCTGAAGCATTGGGTCGAGGCCAAGCTGCGGGAGAAGGTCTCCGGCGCCATCACGGTGGTCGAGGCAAAATGACGCGGGGAGCGGACCATGGAAAGTTCCACAGACATCATCTATGTTGACAACAACGCCACCACCCGGCTGGCCCCGGAAGTGGTGGAGGCAATGACTCCCTTCCTCACCACATGGTACGGCAACCCCTCCAGTCCCCATCCCTTCGGCAATGAGGCGGCCAAAGCCATTGTCCACGCCCGTGAGGCCATCGCCACCCTGCTGGGGGCGGAGCCGGAGGAGATCATCTTCACCAGCTGCGGCTCGGAGTCGGACAGCACTGCCATCCGCAGCGCGTTGGAGACCCAGCGGGGCCGTCGGCGGGTTCTCACCACCGCCGTTGAGCACGCCGCCGTCCTCAATCTTTGTAAATACTTGCAGCACAATGGGTTACATGTTGACTACCTGCCCGTGGACTCCCAAGGGCGCATCAATCTGGAGCAGGCCAAGGCCCTGATCAACGATGACACCGCCATCGTCAGCTGCATGTGGGCCAACAACGAAATCGGCAACATCTACCCCGTGGAGGCCCTCGGCCAACTGGCCCACGCCCACGGCGCCCTCTTCCATGTGGATGCCGTTCAGGCCGTGGGCAAAATCCCCATCAACCTGAAGGACAGCAGCATTGACTTTCTGTCTCTCAGCGGTCATAAACTCCACGCCCCGAAAGGGATAGGCGTTTTGTACCGCCGTCGCTTCACCCCCTTCCAACCCTATCTCATCGGCGGTCATCAGGAGAGCGGCCAGCGGGCGGGCACGGAAAACGTGGCCAGCATCGCCGGCTTGGGCCGCGCCGCCGAACTGGCCATGGCGCATATGGATGAAGAGCAGAGCCGTGTCCGTGCCATGCGGGACCGTCTGGAGGCGGGGCTGGTGGCCAGCTGTCCGGATCCGCTGGTCAACGGCGACCGCCAGTCCCGTCTGCCCAATACGCTGAACATCTGCTTCCGCTACATCGAAGGGGAGTCCATCCTGCTCCGCCTCTATGAGACGGCCCACATCTGCGCCTCCTCCGGCTCCGCCTGCACATCTGGCTCTTTGGAGCCCTCCCATGTGCTCCGCGCCTTGGGGCTGGACTACCGCTCCCTCCATGGCTCCGTCCGATTCAGCCTTTCCCGCTACAACACCGATGCGGAGATCGACACCATTTTGCAGGTCACACCGGGCATCATCCGCTCCCTGCGGGAGCTTTCCCCCTTCGGCCGCCTCTAACCCCTCCATTGGAAGAAGCCATGTCCACTCAAGCCAACGTCCTCCATGCCGTCGCCATCGACAGTCCCGCCGCCGACGTGGTCCTCATTGAAGAGGCCCTGGCGGCCGCGGATTTGGTGGCGTCCTCCTACTCCAGCCGGGAGACCGGCCGCGCCCTGACCTATGTCATGGCGGAGGACGAAGCCGATGCCAAGGCGAAGCTCCTTCAGGTCACCGCCTGCCTGGAGCCATGGGGGGACCTGCTGTCCCAGCCGCCGGCCATCGACCTCCGCGCCATCCAGAAGGAGGACTGGTCCGAGAGCTGGAAAAAGCATTTCCACACCTTCCGCGCCACGGACCGCATTGTGGTTCAGCCCAGCTGGGAGGCCTATTCGCCCCTTCCGGGGGACTTGGTTCTCTCCCTCGACCCGGGCATGTGCTTCGGAACCGGCTACCATGGCACCACCCGCGCCTGCCTCCAGTTTTTGGACGAGCTTCAACGGCAATATGGCACGATGTCCTTCATCGACGCCGGCTGCGGCTCCGGAATCCTTTCCCACGGCGCCCGCCTGCTGGGCTATGAGCCGGTCTTCGCCTTTGACAACGATCCCCAATGCATCGACACCGCCATGGAAAACCTGCAGAAAGCGGGCATCGGCGGTGTGAACGCCGTCCACGCCGCCTTGGGGGACTATGTGCCGCCCCGCCCCTGCCAAGTGGTCGCCGCCAACATTCTGGCCACCGTGCTGCTGGCTCAGGCGGAGGACGTCATGGCCTTGGTGGACCGCCATTGCCCCCACGCCCATCTCATCCTCTCTGGAATCCTAACGGAACAGTATCCCGCTGTGTTGGAACGCTATAGCGCCCTCGGCGCCGTGGAACGGTCGCGGAAGACGCTTCAGGAGTGGACCAGCGGCTGTTTCCATATTCCCTCCTCCCCATGAATACTCGCCGCCCCCCATGGTCTCTTTGGCTGATGTGCCTGGCGGTCACAGTGCTGGCCGCCTATAGCCTCTGCTTCATCTACAGCTGCGGCTACATCAGCGCGGAGTATCCGGTCCGCGGGGGCGCCTTCCAGCAGGCCTGCTGGTTTCTGGTCGGCGGCTGCGGCGCCGTGCTCATGGCCCATTGGCCTTCGCAACGGTTCTCGTGGAAACTGATGGCATGGATTGGCTACGCCGTCTCCCTGGTTCTTCTGGTTCTGGTGCTCTTTGTCGGAAAGCGCATCGGCGGCGCCTCCCGCTGGCTTTCCTTCGGCGGTTTTCTCCTCCAGCCGGCGGAAATCTCCAAGTTCTTCACCCTGTGCGTGTTCGCACTGACGCTCACCGCCCCCCTGTCCCGCTGGCGCAAAGCCGCCGCCTGTCTGGCGCTGACCCTGACTCCCACCCTGCTCATCGCCTATGAGCCCTCCTTCGGCAACGCGGCCATCCTGCTGCTTCCCGCCTTTTTGGCCGCCCTCTCCTATAGCCTCCCTCCCAAAGCCTGCATCGCCGCTTTCATCCTGTTTTTCGGCCTGGCCGTCGGCGGCGTCTTCGGCCTCTGCTGGCTACGAGCCCATCCCCACATTCAAAACCAATGGCTGGACAAATGGACCGTTTCCGCGGATGGCCAAGAGGGGGCAACAGCGAAATCCCCCCTGCCCTTCCTCCACCCCTATCATGTCCAACGCCTCCGCAGCCTTCTCAGTCCCAACGGCGGCTGGAATGAGCAGCAGGCGCTCATGACCTTGGCGGACGGCGGGCTCCACGGCCGCGGCTATCTGCGCGGCAACCTGAAAAGCGCGGGCTTCCTGCCCCGCACCGTGGCCCCCACGGACTTTCTCTTCACCGTCATCGGAGAAGAAGCCGGCTTCCTCTGGGGTGCCATGCCCGTCCTGCTGCTCTACGGCGTCATCGCCCTCATCGGCTTCCATTGGGCCGCCCATGCGGAGACGGAAACCGGCAGTGTCCTCTGTCTTGTCTTCACATGGCTGCTCTTCGGCCACGTGGTCGTGAACATCGGCATGGTCACCCGACTTCTTCCCGTCATCGGCCTTCCCCTTCCCCTGCTCAGTTACGGCGGCAGCTTCACCTGTTGCACGATGCTCGCGTTAGGCGTCATGGCAGGCGTCTGCCGCCAACAGGGCAACGCCCCCGAATCGGCTCCCAACGGCATCCCCCCGCTCCTCCAATTCTCATGGGGAAGCCTTCTCAAAACAACCCTCTCCTGCGGTGAGTCCCGTGGACAACACTGACGACCCCTTCAAAACCCTTTTCGATAACCGCGTCGAGACGGTCAACGTCCGCGACTTGTCCTTTCGTCTCTGCGTGCTGAAGGACTTGGACGAGGCGTTGGACCACTATGTCAAAACCTCCCCGTCGGACACGGACATGATTCCCTATTTCACTCGCCTGTGGGAATCCGCCCAGGCCCTGGCCGAGTTTTTGGCGGACCATCCCGAGTTCTGCCGCAACCAATCCGTTCTGGAGCTGGGCTGCGGCCTGGGACTCCCCTCCATGACCGCCGCCGCCTTGGGCGGCATCGTCACCTCCAGCGACTTCCATCCGGACAATGAGCCGTTCTTTTTGAACAACGCCAAACTTAACCACTTGTCCATCAACTATCACCGCATGGATTGGCGGAAGCCGGACCTGCCCGGCGCCTACGATCTGCTGTTGGGCAGCGACCTCATCTACGAAAAGCAGATGGTCGCCCCGCTGGCGGAATGCGTTGACCGCTATTGCGCCGCCAACGGCACCTTCATTCTGGCCGACCCCGGCCGCGCCGCCCTTCAACAAGCCGCCACGCTCATCGAAGAAAAGGGCTTCTCATTGGACATTGAGGTTTCCGGCACTATCTTTCTTCTTGTCTTCCACCGCAACGCCCCATCGTCAATCCACCGTTAGGTCACCATGCACATCCTGCCTCCAAACCGTCTCGCCGCCGTTCTTCTGGCCATCACGTTCCCCCTGCTGGCGGAAGTTCGCCTGCCGTCCCTCTTCAGCAATCATCTGGTTCTACAGCAGAATCAGCCCATTGCCATATGGGGATGGGCTGAACCGGGGGAAGACATCACCATCACCCTGAACCAACGGCAAACCGCCTGCCGCGCCGACGCCGACGGCAAATGGATCACTCGCCTCCCCGCGGAAAAGGCCGGCGGTCCCTTTGAGCTGACCGTCGAAGGAAAGAACACCATCGTTCTGGAGGATGTGATGGTCGGCGAGGTCTGGCTCTGCTCCGGCCAGTCCAACATGGCCATGAGCGTTCAAGAATGCCTGAACTTCCCCCAAGAACGGGAAGAGGCGGCGGCATTCGGCCATGTACGGCAATTCAAGGTCCTCCATCGCCCCTCGCCAGTCCCTCAACTGGACTGCGAAGGCAACTGGGTTCCCGCCGCCCCCGAAACCGTGGACGCTTTCACGGCCACCGGATACTTTTTTGCAAAAACGGTCTCAGAAAAGCTGCCCGGCGTGGCCATCGGCCTCATCAACGCCTCGTGGGGAGGCACCCGCATCGAGCCATGGACGCCCATCAGCGGGCTGGAACGCATTCCCGCTCTGCAGAGCATCCATGAGGATGTCCTCCGTCGAAGCCCCGGAACCCGTCTATATGAAGAAGGAATCAGAGCCTATCTGCGAAAACTGGAGGCCTGGTCGCAGGACGCCAAACTTTCACTTGCGGACAGCCATTCCGTGGAACCGCCTCCCGTCCTGCCGCAAAAATACCACCCTCTCACAAGCAAAAACCACCCCACCACCCTCTTCAACGGCATGATCCGTCCCTTGATACCCTACAACATCCGCGGTGTGCTATGGTATCAGGGGGAGGCCAATTTGCGGGACGGCATGCTCTACTACTCCAAAATGAAGGCTTTGTTACTCTCCTGGAGAGACTTATGGATGGACCGCCATCTCCCCTTCTATTTCGTCCAGCTGCCCCCCTATCAATACGGCGACCCCAATGACGAGCCGGAACTGCTCGGCGAAATGTGGAACGCACAAGCCGCCTGCGAAAATCTGCAGGACATCGGCATGGCCGTCATCAACGATGTGGGCGACGTGAAGGACATCCACCCCAAAAACAAACAAGAGGTGGGGCGTCGGCTGGCTCTGCTGGCTTTGGCGAAGACCTACGGTTTCCTTGAAATTCAATGCCATGGCCCCCGCTTCCGCCATATGGACAAGGACGGCGACACCCTGAAAATCCAATTTGACTACGCCGACGGCCTCACCACGCGGGACGGCGAAGCCCCCTCCTGCTTCGAAATCGCCGGCCCCGAGGCGGACTACACGCCCGCCAACGCCGTCATTCAGGACAACATGGTCATCCTCTCCCATCCGGACGTCAAGGCCCCCACCGCCATGCGCTTCGCGTGGCGGAAGACGGCGGTCCCCAACCTGACCAATGCAGCCGGCCTCTCCTGCTCCCCCTTCCAGGCCGGAGACGAGCCCATGATTGATTTCCTAAAACTCCATGTTCCTGATTCAAAGCAACTTGACATGATATACGACTTGCATATCGCCTCCCATGGCAACCAAGTCATCTACTCCACGGACTACAGCAAAAAACTTGTCGGCCGCCCCTTTGACCGCGTCGCCTATTTTCTGGAACTGCACCCCAAATTCGACCGTCCCCGCTTCGTGTACGTGGCCATGGACGCCTTTACGCAGGATTTGAGCAAAATCGGCGTCCCCACGGTCAGTTCCGGCGCCTCCTTCCAGATGAAGGTGGATCATCTGACGGTGATTTCCAACCATCCAGGGGTCACCGCCGCCGAAAATCTGCAGGATGCGGGCTGCATCGAGTTCTTCCCCAACAACTACCGTGAAGTCAACGGCATCGGCATCCCCGACGCTAAAGACAACGCCTTCGACTTCGGCGATTCCATTCAGCCCAACGAGGACGGCTATGGCTCCATGCAGGTCCACAACTACGCGGCAAAACAAACGGTCTTCGCCTACAACAATTGGCGCAAGGGCGAGGACTGCGACTTGGGCATCGGCAACAGCCATCCCATCCCCAACCACCCCCGCACGGAAAAGGTCACCGACTGGACCTACAATGCCAACGGCGCCAACTACACCTCAAAGCGCCTCCGCATCTTCGTCCATTTCACAGAATAGCTGACATTCATAAATGGCTGATTTAAAGCAGCATCCAATGTGGAGAGAGTTGAAATGTCACACAAACTAATGTGGATATTCTTAGTCTTATGTTCGATTAGTATTGTGTTTTGCTACTTATTTTGCGTCGCGTATAAGGATTTTTACAACCACTATTACGATACAATGCTGCTTAGTGGAGTGAAAACTCCTGTACGACTTTTTCTGGAAGAAATTCAAACGGACTTGGATAAAGGAAATCTCGAGGAGTCAAGAGAAAAAGTTGCCTTTTTATATCAGGAATGGACAAAATTCTATAATGCCAAAGGCTTAGACTACGATATTGGTAATCTTTTGGTCAGATGGAATAAACAACTGAATCGTGACGAACAAGAAGAACCCAATGATTCCCAAAACGAATAAGATGACCTAGTCCATTGTCATGGGAATCGACACGGGCAACAATTCAGCCAAAGTTGGCCAAAATCCGAGGAGAGACGTTACTCCCCTCGGATTATGTAAATTATTCTTCTTCAATGACTTACTGAATTTGGTAGTTCAGCGGCATGACTGACCGCTTTTTTGAGCGGCTTTCTGCTCCTGAATCGCCTTCCAGATGGCGTCGGCAATGGCCTTCATGCCTCGGTCTCCTGGATGGGCGGCCACTCCCTCGTGTTGAATCTGCCGCTCCGAACGCGCGAAATTCTCCTCCACGCTCAGTTCATGGATGTCCACATAGACGCCGCCCACCGCCTCGCAGGCCTGCTTCAGCGGAACATCAATGCACTCCCGCGGCCAGAAGCTGCTGCGCACCACAATCATGGGATGGCTTCCCTCCTGAATTCGCTTCAGCAACGCGATGACCTTGTCCCTGAACAGGTTGCGGCTCTCCTCCGTGTCCAGATTCGGGACGTTCTCTCCAATGGCCAGAACAAAAATCTCCGGCTTCATCGCCACGCATTTGGCGATGGAGTCGATGGCATCCAGCTCAATGGTGGTATGCTCCCGCTCAAAGTTGGCCACATTTTCAATCAGCATCTGAGGGGCCACGCCCTGATTGGCCTCCGTGAAATGGCGGAGCAGCACATGGCAGAAGTCCTTGTCCTCCGAGCTGGCGGCCATGCCCCAGTCGCACTCCCATCCAATCTGCGGCGCCCGTGCATGTAAGGTGATGCTGTTTCCCAAAACCGCCACGCGTTGCGTGACGGGCGGGGTCTCATGGCAGACGCATCCCGTCATCCCCAACGCCATCATAATCGGCAACAATCCGCCGCACTTGCTCATTGCTCTTCACCTCTTTCCATATGATGATTGGAAAATCCCTCAACGCCGCCCATCAAGGGCTTTTGGCTGATTCACAGGGTTAATATGGACAGTATTTTAGCTTTTGCAAACCATCCCCAAGCCCCCAAAATGAAAAACCCGTCATCGCTGACGGGTTAAGAGGATGGTGGTAGGACTTGGATTCGAACCAAGGAAAGCATAGCTAGCAGATTTACAGTCTGCCCCGGTTGGCCACTTCGGTATCCTACCACTTTTGGTGACAACACATTTAAAATACTGCCGATTTGGGGTTCTTCAAGTCACCATGCCGCGATTTTTTGAAATTTCCTCTATGGAAACCCAAAAGATCCGCGTTTCATCATGGAGAAACCTCTCATTTCCCTTATGCCCTATTTCACATGAGGGGTGTTTATTATCCACAGAACACACAGAATAAACAGAAACGTTCCGCCGTGTTCTGCAGCAGAACGCGGATCAATTCTTTTCAAATGACATAAAAAGAACCACGGACTGTCGCTCGAACGAGCGGCAGTCCGCTTCTGTTTATTCCATGTATTATTCTGTGGTTAAAAACAGTTAGCTTCCCCTAATCCGCCTCATAGTCCATGCAAAGACGAATCTGCACATTGGGGCGGACGATATTGGTGGCCACATCCACATGTTTGGGATGGACGGCGTAACCCTTCAGCGCCACCTCGTCCTCAAATGTGGAGTCCAACATCAGATCCGCGTTGGAGCTGGCCAGACCGGATGTGCGAACCCGTATGTCCAGCAGGCCGGGAATCTGGCCTTTGAGTCCCTCTAAACCATTCTTGATGCGGACTTTAGCAGTTTCCTTCTCGGCTGCGGAAAGCTCTTCCTTCATTTTCCAAAGGATGATATGCTTGACCATTTTCGTAAATACCTATAAATGAATAAGTTAGATATAAAACAGCGATGCCGCCTCATTGCCAGCCCATGGCGGCGGCCACGTGGGGGAACGAGGGGGCGATCATCTGCTTGATGGCCATGCCATATTCGCGGATTTCGGCCTGCGCATGGGGGCTGTCCCGCAACTCAATGAACTTCAGCAGGTTATTCAAATCGACAGTCGCCCAGAACGTGGTCATCATATTCTGCGGCAAGACCCCGCGGGCCTGCTCGCGGCAGACGCCGGCGGCCAGCAGCTCTTCATAGGTCCGCATGGCCTCCGCGTGGATGCGGCGAATCTTCTCCAGACAGGCCGCCTGGTCGATGTGCTCTGCCGCCTTGGAGGCCTGGCGGTCACTTTCCGCCTGCTCCCGCAGCTCCACGGGAACATAGAAGCGGATGTCCTCCTCCGTGTAACGGCGCGAGATTTCATTATAGGACCACGTGCGGTGGCGATGCCATTGGGAGCGGACGAACAGGGGGCAGTGCACAAGGAAGGTGAACGTCACATGCTCCAGAGGGCTGGTGTGGTGGTTGGCCAGAAGATAGCGGATCAGCCCCGCGTCCCGCTCATCCATCTCCTCCTTCATCTTGCCGAAGGAAACCCGTGCCGCATTGACGATTGTGGTCTCCGTTCCCATCTGATCCACGAGGCCAATCCAGCCCTGCCCTCCCAACACCTTCACATGATTGGGCGGCGGTACATTGACATTCACTTGCGCCATGGTCCTCTCCTGTTTAAATTGTTATAACATGTTGCAGGACAACTATTTATCTGCAAGTTTCGGCTCGAGATAATCGATGCTGCTCTTCAGCGTCGCCAGCTGCCCGTAATCCTTTTCAGGAACTTCCACGCCGTATTGCTTCCGCAACTCCATGATCACATCCAAAAAGTCCATGGACTCCAATTTGCCACGGAGGCTCTCCTCCGGCGTCAAGGCAGTCCAGTCTTCATCTGGATTCACTTCGCTGACAATCTTGATGATAGCCTGACCAATCTCTTCACGTGTCATTGTTGAATTGCTCTCCACTCTAGGTTGTTATATTCTAACCGTTTCTGCGGAAACGGGATACGACCACCACGCAATTGATGCCCATCATGCCGAAGGAATTGTTGAGGATATGGTCCACCCTGTCCACGACCCGTGGCGTGTTGCAGACCAGATTCGGCAATTCGCACGCCGGATCCAGATTGTCCACATTGATGGTTGGATGGACGATTTTGTCCTCGAACGCAGGAAGATTGCCTGCCAGTTCCAAAGCGGCGGCGGCCCCCATGCAATGGCCGATAAAGCTCTTTGTATTATTGAAATAGGTATTGGGACATGCATCGCCAAAGACTTTCCGCAGGGCCTCGCACTCCTTGATGTCACCCATCTTGGTGCCGGTGGCATGGGTGTTGACGATGCTGATGTCCTTTGGCTCCAGTCCCGCCCTGCGGATGGCGGCGGCCATGCATTCTGCCTGCCGCTCCGAATTGGGCAGCACCATGTCCGACGCGTCGGAATTGTAATGATAGCCCGTGATTTCGCCGTAGATGGCGGCGTTTCGGGCCAATGCATGATCCAGCCGCTCCAACGCGAAGACCGCGCCGCCTTCGGAAACCACGATGCCATTGCGGTCTCGGTCAAAGGGACGGCTGGCCTTTTCGGGCTCGTCATTCTTCGCAAGGGCCGTCTGGCTGTTGAAGGCGGCGAAGATGCCATAGGACGACGGACTTTCGGAGACGCCGCCCGCCAACGCCAAATCCACTTCCCCCAAAAGCAGCTGCTGAACACCGGTGACCAGCCCCAGATTTCCTGCCGCACAGGCGCCGCCGATGGTGAAATGAGGACCGGTAATGCCCAAATTGACCGTGACTTCCCCTGCGGGGCTGTTGGCCACCGTGCGCGGATTGTGGTAATGGGACCAATAGGACGTGTCGTCATTGTAACGGCGGATCTCGTCGATTTCCTTCTCGGTCTCCACATTGCCATGCTCCGTGATGCCAAGAAAGACTCCTGTGCGCTCCAGAGGCGCATCCTTGCCCAGCTCGAGGTTGGCGGAATGCAGCACTTCGTTGGCGCAGTAGATGGCGATGGACCCCGCCCGCGTGCCGATGCGGATGGCCTTCCGGCTCTGATACTTGCAAGGATCAAAATCACAGACTCCCGCCAGCACCTTCCCGATATAGGGCCGCTCCACGGCACAAACTCCAGACTTCCCCTCCAGAAGGCTGCGGCGGAATTCATCCAGAGTGTCGCCGTTGGGCGCAGTCAAGCCAACTCCCGTAATGACAATGCGTTCGTTATCGCGTTTATTCATAGAAAACCCATGGAAACATCATAATCGCCTCTCCGTTTTTGCGGCTATCAACGGCGGCCGCCATCCCAAAGGCGTGAAAGGAATAATATAAGCCGATTTTCGGAAAGATAAAACCCGCTCGCCGTTTTCGGAAAGTCCACGCCAGAACAGATGGCGATTTTGGATTCCTTATTGCCGACAGCGCACGGCTAACAGCCACCTGCCATCTCCTTCCAATTGCACCCGTTGCTCAGTAAAATTTCCAAGTTACTGATTATAAACTACTTAATGGTAATGGAAACGATGTGTCCCGCGCCACCGTCGTAGACCACGCCCGTGTTCACGATCTGCGGAATCTTCCGCGGCGTTGCATTTCCTTCCGCATCTTGTTCCGTACCAATGATTTCCACATAATAGTCACTGTGCATATGACCGCAAACCACCGCGCGGACGATATCCGCGTTCCTTACGATGAGGTTATAGACATCTTGAGTACGGCCCCATTTGTCTTTGGGATTTCCGCTTAGCCGTTCGGCGTAGTTGTAGTTTCCGGGGTCGTTTCGACGAAGCGGCGCCACGTCGGTCTCCTCTGGATTTCGCGTGCAGACTGGCTCATGCTGAACGATGATGACCACAAGATTCTCCCGCCGCGCCTTTTCCAAATCCGCCGCGAGAGGAGCCAGAAGCCGCTCTTCATAGCCGCCCTGCCCATTGTCCAACACAATGACCATGACCTTGTCGCGCAGAACGCGGGAGGTGTAATGGATGTCATGAGGCCAGAAGGCGCGGAGGAAATCCCGCCGCGACTCGATGGGAGAAGGGTCGGCCACCTTGCCCTGCATGACCCGCGTCGTGTCATGGCCGCCAAGGCAGGCGAGAATGTCCGTGTCCTTGCGGAAGAGGCATTCCACCGTCAGTTGCATGCAGCCCCATGAAAGATAGTCCAAAACATCCCCTGCGACAATGGTCTGGTCGGCATAGCGGGCCGTATGCATCGCATTCTTCACCAGCTCTGCGGAAGCGCCGTTCCGCAGCCAGCGCCGATATTCCCTAGTGCTTAACACCGAAGGATTTGCCTCCGCCTCATCCTTCTCATTGACCAAATTGAAATGGGTGTCGTTGAAGATGACAAGCTCCACGGGCTCCGTATCCGGCTTGAGGCTGCCAAAAGTGTAGTGCCGCGTGAAAGGCCCCTTCCCCTCACGGAAAATCCATCGATTGGGGTCATTCGGACTGCCCACGATGGTCTCGATGTCACCATGGGGCAGATTTGCCGCCTTCAGTTCCGCAAGCACGCCTTTCAGCGCGATAAATTCCTTGGGTGCAATGTCTTCTGAAGAAAGCGCCAAGGCCGCCTGCTTGATGCAGTGAGTCGTCATGGCCTCCGCGAGAGCCGATTGGCTCCGTTCACAGATGGATTTGAGGAGTTGCGGTGCCTCCGAACGCCGAATGGAGCATTTGCCGTGGCGCCGCCGCTTCAGCCGCCGTGCCTCAGCCGCCGAAATCGGTTCGTCCGCATCGAAACGGCCATTCTCCTTCACCTGCACATAGCCATTGGCCAACGCATAGTAGACGGCGTTGTTCAGCGGATGGTCGTAGGCGATGTCCGCAAAGGCATCATGGCGGTTGGTGGCATCGAGGGTCTGGCTGACGGATTCCAAAAGAGAGCAAAGCTCCCCATAGCTGACCTTGAACTCCCGCAAGGGCCGCGTTGCATAAAGGCTCTCCGCCATTTCGCCACGCGTCATCGCCGTCTTGTCCCCCATCATGGCACAGCCGCAGCCGAGAGCCATGGTTAGCGCCAACAAGGTCTTCATGTGTTTTTTCATCCTTCTTCTTATACCTTATATATATTATATGTAGAATATGACGCGCCGCCCTGCCGCGGAGGCATCATGGACGGCATGCCGCCAGAAACGCCTCGAAGAGTTTGCGCGAAAACGGATCATTCTCCTGCGCGAAAGAGCGTTCCGGATGCCATTGCACCCCCATGGCGAAGCGGGCAGAAGGGCACTCAAGCACTTCCGCCACACCGTCTTCCGTCGTTCCTGCAAAGACCCAACCTGGCGCCGGCACCTTGAGCCCCTGATGGTGGAAGCTGTTCGTCGAAATCTCCTCTTCGCCCATGATTTCCGCCAGCTTTCCGCTGAGACGAACCAGATGGCGGACGCCGTCGCCGTGCGGATGGTTGGGCAGATCCTGATGGATCGTCCCGCCCATGAAGACATTCATGCTCTGGATGCCACGGCAAATGCCCAATAGCGGCAAGTCCCTCCGCATCACTTCTTTAATGAGAAGCGCCTCAAATTCGTCCCGTTCAGGGGACGGCGGATTGGAGCCATTGTTCTCCTCTCCAAAGTATTTGGGATCAATGTCGCAGCCGCCGGAGAGCAGCACGCCGTCCACGGCATCCAGCTGCTCCGAAAGCAACGCCAGGTCATAGACGAACGGAAGCCCCAAAAGCACGCCGCCGACACGATGGACGGCGATGCTGTAGTTCTCCATCCATCTCCTATACTCTCCGTTCATGACATGTGGACAGGACATGCCAATGACGCATTTGCCGTTTATCATGACCGCAGCCCTTTCATCGCGACATTCTCAATTATATTTGTAAGTTACTTATTATCAATAAGTTAGAAAAAACAACACCGCCACCGCCATGCGGTCTGTCTTCAATCGGAGGCGCGACCGCATTGCGGTGGTGTTCATAACCGGCTGAATGCCAGTTTTTTAGATGTCCACTTCGCGATTGAGTTCGCAGGACTTGTAGATGGCGTCAAGCAGCTTCATGACAATGACGCCCTGGTCGCCCGTGGCGGGAATTTCGCCTTCGCCGTTGATGGCTTTGACGAATTTGCTCAGCTCGGCCACAAAGCCGTCCACATTTGCATTGTAGGCGAGATTGATGTCCGCCAGCATATTGTCATATTCGGTCAGGAAGGTGGCGTTGCCGCCCTCCAGCTTGATGCCGCCCTTCGTGCCGAGAATCTCCACATAGCTCTCCGGCTTGGCGTTGCAGGCCCATGCGACCTCAAAGCAAAGGCTGGCCTGATTGTCGAAGCGGACGAAGCCCGTCGCATAGTCATCCACGTCGAAGGTGCCGTCGTAGTTGGGCGGGCCTGCCCACATGTCGACGAAATGGTAGTCGCGCATGGGGCTGCCGAACTTGGAGTAGGTCTTGGCGCTGACCTTGACGGGCTTCCACAGGTTGGTCGCCCACATGGCCAAATCGAGGGAGTGGACGGCGATGTCAATGAGGCCGCCGCCGCCGGACATGGCCTTCGTGGTGAACCAGCCGCCCATGCCGGGGATGCCGCGGCGACGAATCAGCTTGACGCCGATGTGGTAGATCTCGCCAAAACGACCTTCCTGAATATGGCGATGGACCAGCTGCGCATCGGCGGCCTGACGGCGCACCATGCCCATCTGGAGCAGTTTGCCGTTCTTGTCGCGGGCGTCGCAGATCTGCTGCGCATATTCCGCCTTGATGGACATGGGCTTCTCCAGCATGACATGCTTGCCGGCGTTGAGCGCGTCAATCGCGATGGGAGCATGCATGTAGTTGGGGACGCAGACGCTGACGGCCTCGATTTCCGGGTCGGCCAGCAGTTCCTGATGGGTCGCGTAGGTCTTCGCGATGCCATGGCGGGCGGCCTTCTCCTTCAAACGGTCCGGAAGAATGTCGCACAACGCAACTACTTCCGCTTCAGGGATTTTCGCATAGGCATCCGCATGGACGGAACCGATGGTGCCAATGCCGATGATGCCGATTTTCACTTTCTTGCTCATGATGTTTCCTTTGTTTACAGGACAATTGAACACACGACTGGCCCGACGGCACTCCCGTCGGCAAAAAAAGCTTGCATAAAAGGCCGCCCGCCACCCAAAACCCGCCTTGGACAGGATTGAGTCTCGGACAATGCGATTTATATTATTGTTAATTTCATTCTCTTTATTCGCTTTTCAAATAGAAGGAGCCATCAATGGTAGAAAAATTGGCGAAAGCCGCCTGGATGAAGGGGCGCAAGGGCCCCGTGGTGTTGGTGATCATGGACGGAGTCGGGTTCGGCAAATACAAGGACGGCGATGCCGTCGCCGCCGCCTACAAGCCGAATTTGGACTGGCTCATGGCCAATTGCCCCAACACGCGCCTCAAGGCCCACGGCCAGGCCGTCGGTCTGCCCAGCGACGCGGACATGGGCAATTCGGAAGTCGGCCACAACGCCATCGGCTCCGGCCGTGTCTTCGATCAGGGGGCCAAACTGGTCAGCGGCTCCATCGCCTCCGGCAAGATGTTCGAGGGACAGGCCTGGAAGGACATCGCGGGCAACGCAATCGCCAAAAAGTCCACCCTGCATTTCATCGGCCTCTTCTCCGACGGCAATGTCCATTCCCACATCGACCATCTGAAGGCGATGATGCAGCAGGCCGCCAAAGAGGGCGTGGGCCGCATTCGCGTGCATATTCTTCTCGATGGACGGGATGTCGGCGAGACTTCCGCCCTTGAGTATGTCACTCCCTTTGAGGCATTTCTGGCAGAACTGCGACAGCAGGGCTGCGACGCCCGCATCGCCTCCGGCGGCGGCCGCATGTTCATCACCATGGACCGCTACAACGCCAACTGGGGCATGGTGGAGCGCGGATGGCACACCCACGTCCTCGGCGACGGCCGCCAGTTCGCCAGCGCCACGGAGGCCATCGAGACCCTGCGGAAGGAGACAGGGGCCATCGACCAGGACTTGGGCGCCTTCGTCATCGCCGAAAACGGCCAGCCCGTGGGCACCATCGAAGACGGCGACAGCGTGGTCTACTTCAATTTCCGTGGCGACCGCGCGCTGGAAATCACCGCCGCCTTCGAGCAGGATGACTTCGACAAGTTCGACCGCGTCCGCCGCCCCAACGTGGTCTACGCGGGCATGATGGAATACGACGGCGACCTCCATGTGCCAAAGCGCTACCTCACCGCGCCGCCTTCCATCGACCGCACCTCCGGCGAGTATCTCTGCGCCCTCGGCCTGCGGACTCTGGCCTGCTCCGAAACCCAGAAGTACGGTCATGTCACATACTTCTACAATGGCAACAAGTCCGGCCGCATCGACGACAAACTGGAGACCTATCTGGAAGTTCCGTCGGACATCGTGCCCTTCGAGCAGCGCCCCTGGATGAAGGGCGCCGAAATCACAGACACCATGGTAGAAGGCATCCTCAGCGGCAACTACGATTTCCTGCGCTGCAATTTCCCCAACGGCGACATGGTGGGCCACACAGGCGTCTTCCAAGCCGCCAAAATTGGCGTGGAATGCGTTGATCTGTGCATCGGCCGCATTCGCCGCGCCGTGGAGAAAGTCGGCGGCGTGCTCGTCATCACCGCGGACCACGGCAATGCGGATGACATGTTCGAGCACAAGAAGGACGGCTCCCTCTCCATGGAGAACGGCCAGCCGAAGGTCAAGACCGCCCATTCCCTCAATCCCGTCCCCTGCATTGTCTATGACCCCGACTTCCAGGGCGAGTACCAAACCACTCTGCGAGAAGGACTTGGCATCAGTTCCATCGCCGCCACCTGCATCAACCTGCTCGGCTATGAGGCGCCGGCGGACTATGATCCCAGCGTCCTTGTGCATTGACAATCCGATATTTAGGACTTCAACGATTCAAAATCCGTCCGCAGATTCTTCGGCGCGACCATAATTGAGGCGTCCATTGACCCGAGGGAATTCCGTCTGCACATGGACGAGCTTCTCCGCGAACTCAAGGACTCGCCCCGCGCCGTTGGTTGCAACCGAATCTATGTCCTTGTAGTTAAGGAACTTGAAGCGGAATCCCTTACCCGAATAGTACGGGATTTCCGTGGCCCCAAAAGAGCGTTGAGAACCTGCGGTGAATCGCCGAAGAATCCCCTTTGACGATGTCGCCGCAGAGTTGAAACCGCCCGTGTTCATCGCCCATCCCTCGACGGGCTGGTTGTCTTTTGGCCTAATTGGGATGGAAAATCATCTTCTTCATGGAACTTTCTGCTTTTCGGCGGGTCAAACCACTATTCTTCACGGAGCACATCTAGTAGAGTTCCTATATTTTCTCAACCCATTGACTTCAAGGAGGATGGAAATGAGACAGAGGATTTTGGCAGGCTGGTTTGGCATCTGCTTTCTGGCCAGTTGCATCGGCTTCGCGCAGGACGTGACCGTCAAGGAGGCCACGCGCCTCTACCATGACGGCAACTTCGCGGAGGCCTACGACATCTGTCACAAGCTGCTCCACGACGCCGACGTGAAGGGCACCGCCGCCGGCTCCGTCATGGAAACGGCCGCCAATTGCCTTGAGCGCCTGAATCGCTTCAAGGAATGGGATGCGCTGATGGAGGAGAGCGTGGCCCTGCGCCCCCACGACCATGCCTTCATCACCTCGCTGTCCCATGTCTTTCGAAACAAAATCCCCCATCGTGGGTTCATGGTCAATGGGGTCTTTGAGCGAAGCAATCATTGGGGAGGCCCCCGCGGCATCTCCGTCAACATGCAGGAACGGGACCGCCGACGCATGCTGCAGATTTTCGAGGAGGCCCGTCAATCCTGCATCGACGCAGGCAAGTCCTACGCGAACAAGGACACCTGCTATCATTTTCTAGAAGCCTACGCCACAACGCTTTTGGGCCAAGCTGGCTACGGCAACTCCACCTGGAAACTGCAGATTCTGACGGATTTGACCACGCTTCCGGACTACACCGAGGAGTTTTCGAATCATGATGACTCCGTGGGCGCCCCCGTGGACAGCGACGGCAATCCCGTCTTCCACAAGGTTCCGGCCAGTTTCGAAGACGCCATCAGCGACGGTGAGCGCTGGTGCTTCCTCCTTCAATGCATAGAGAATCTTGGCGACGAATACGTCTCCCGCGCCAAGCTCTCCTATGCCCATTTCCTGCGGCGGGAGTTTGATGTCATCAGCCTGCGGAGCTTCTCCTGGTTCAACAATGGCGCAGTAAAGGCCTTCAATCAGGGCATTCTGGCCATGGACACGCTGTCCGATGACGAGACCATCGCCCGCCTCGCCACGGGCATCCGTCGCTTTGCGCTGCCGCCGGAACACAATTTCATCCGCATCTATAAGGAATTGGCGGAGAACGGAAAAGAGATTTTTGCCGCCCCCCGTCTAGGGGAGATTTACGAAGACCGGCTCCAATATGACAAGGCCCTGGAATGGTGGCAGCGGGTCAAAAAAAACGATGAAGAAACGGCGCAGCGGCACATTTCCGCCATCAGCGATGACTGGTGCCTGTTCGAGCCCTCCGGAAGCCATCTTGCGGGAAAGCCGTTCACGGTGGGGCTGCGCTTCCGCAATGCGACGTCCATCAAGCTAGAGCTGCTTCCGTTGGACATGGGCCGGATGCTGGATGATTTCCACCGCCAGCTGACGAACAAGGAGAATCCCGAGGGACGCCTCCAGCACTGGATGCTGCAAAATCCAGCTAGCTTCCTCGGCATCAATAACTTGGACAAGACATACTCCAAATACCTCGGCGCCCCCGTCCGCCAATGGGAGCAGCCTCTTACACCCCGCAAGGGCCATCGGGACACCCGGACAGACCTCTCCCTATCTCCTTTGGAACCCGGCATTTACGTCCTTGTGGCAACGGCCCCCAATGGCTACGCCGTGCGTCGCTGCCTGATTGCCGAAGCGCATAAATTAATATGTAAACCATTGAATAACAAGATGTTATGGCAAGTCGTACGGGCCGACGACGGGTTGCCCGAGGCCAACGCCAAATTGTCCTTCTTCGGCAGCCGCACCGTATGGCGCGAAAAGGACAAGAAACGGGTTCGCGATCTGGAAGTCCATACTGATGAAGGAGTTACAGACAAAGATGGCTTCTTTGCCATGACGTTTCCCAAGACGGAAGGCGATGGGGGCCCCTTCTTCTGGCAGGTGGAGGCGCAAAGCCCGCAAGGGGATGTCTGCTATCACGACCTCGGCCGCTGGTTCCGCGGCCATTTCCGCGAAGACATCTTCCAACCTGAGCCCCGTTTCTTCGGGCTGACCGACCGGCCTGTCTATCGCCCCGGAGACGAAGTCCATTTCAAGGGCTGGATCACGGACGCCACCTACGATGCCTCCATTCCCAACTCCTTCGCCGGCAAGAAGTTATCCCTATCCATCGTAAACCCGCGGGGAGACATCTGCTTCAGCGCCGACTACAAAGTGGATGACATTGGGGCCTTTGACGGCTCCTATGTCTTGCCTAAGGAGGCCCCTTTGGGACACTTCCAGATTCAGCTGAAATCCGGCAATCGACATGTGGGAGGCTTTTCCTTTAGGCTGGAGGAGTACAAGAAGCCGGAGTTTGAG
>JAEEYQ010000008.1 GCA_016288215.1 Lentisphaeria bacterium
CTGCGTCGGCGCCGTCGGCCTGCCCTTCATCATGGCCTTTCTGCTGCCACACGGCGTGCCGTGGCGGTTCTTCTTCCTCGCCGTGGCCCTGCTGGCGTTGGCATTGACACTCTGCTGCATGCGCATGGCGTTGCCTGCGGGCTGCGGCGCCAACCATGAACATGGCAACCTCCGCACCACTCTCCGCCTGCTGCCCTCCATCGCGGTGCCGGCCGTCTGCCTCCCGCTGTATGTGTTCACGGAAATGGGCACGGCCACCTTCGTCAACGTCTATCTGCGCAAGACCCTTCATGCCCCGGAGAACGTCGCCATTTTGGGCATCTCCATCTTCTGGGGGGCCATGATTGCCGGAAGATTCTGCTGTACAAGGATTTCCCAATCCTCTGCCTATGAGCCCACCATCGCGGGCATGTTGGGCATCTCCGCGCTCTGCACCGCCTCCCAATGTTTTGCAACCTCCTGGCAGGCAGGACTTTTCTGCTTTTTTCTCATGGGATTCGCCTTTTCGGGAATCTGGCCGATGATCGTCGGCATGGCCACCGCTAGAAATCCGGAGAACAGCGGCACGGCCTCCGGCCTCACCATTTCAGCGGGCTCCGTGGGATGCATCATCCAGCCGTTCATTTTGGGACCTCTTCTGGAAAACAACCACCATAAGGCCGTCTTCTGCCTGCTGGCCCTTTGCCTTCTTTTAAGCGCCTCCATCATGACCGCCAGCTACTGGCTCCGTACCCGACGCCGCTAACGCCTTCTCCCGGAGCAATTTATGCCAACACTTGCCGAAACCACCGCCTTCTTCGACTCCCTGTTCAGCGCCTTGCCCGTGCAGGACTTCTCCAACAACGGCCTTCAAGTCGAAGCCAGTCAGGACATCCAGACCATCGCCTTCGCCGTGGACGCCTGCCAGAAGACGTTCACCGACGCGGCGGAGGCTGGAGCGGACCTGCTTTTCGTCCACCATGGCCTCAGCTGGGGCAACGGCTTCCGCGTCATTACGGGGCGCACCGCCAACCATCTCCGCTTTCTCTTCGGCAACAGTCTGTCCCTCTACGCCAGCCATCTTCCGTTGGACGCCCATCCCCAGCTCGGCAACAACGCCGGCCTGGCCAATCTGCTCAATCTGCAGGAACAGGACACGTTCTTTCCAGTCCGTTCCCTTCCCATTGGCCGTCATGGCTTTCTGAACACCTCCACTCCGCTGAACGCCCTGGCCGACTTTCTCGACAATGCGTTGGGTACCACGTCCCTGCTCTACCCCGCCGCCGACCGTCCCGTACAGCACATCGGCATTGTCTCCGGAGGCGGCGCCGACGCCATCGACGCCTGTGCCTCCCTTCACATCGACGCCCTCGTCACGGGCGAATTCGAGCACCAATTCTACCATCAGGCACTGGAATTGGGCATCTCCGTCATCGCCGCCGGCCACTATGCGACGGAGACCATCGGCCCCCGTCTGGTCATGGAGGAGACTTCCCGCGCCCTGCCCGTGCAGGTTCTGTTCATAGACGCGCCAACTGGACTATGAATTTTGTAAACCATTGATAATAAATATGTTATGAATTTATCTGGTATTTCTAGAGCTTCTAGTGCATCTAGAGCCTCTAGCTCAACCTAGCTTCCCGCCGCCGCCCAATCCAATATTTCAGGGGATTGAGCGTTTCTTATAAAACCACTTGTATTCATCCTTTTTGCATATGCAGGAGTCATGACATGACAGAAACGGCCTCCGTTCTCCCCTCTTCCCCTTCGACTGAACCCGCCCCCGCCGTCACGACGGCCAATCCGACCGTCATGCCAACCTGGCTGATGGCGCTGTGCGGCCTTGCCGTCGTGCTGATGTTCAACCAAATCAAGATTCCCGTGTTTGGCGGACGGCTTTCCTTTGCGGACGTGGGCTTTGGGCTGGCCTTCTTGGGCATGCTGTGGCAGCAGTTCCGCCTCCGCCGCCCCATCCATTTCCCCATCATCGGGCTATGCATTCTGACGGTCATGATGGCGGTGAACCTGTGCTCGCGGCCGGGCCTTGAGGGCGGCATCAAACTCTTCCAGTTCGTGGAGCAGCTGGTCTTCGGCGTCATGCTGTTCAGCTTCATGTTGGAGCATACCCCGCAGGCGACGGCGGCCAGCGCGGCCCTCGCCCTTGTGCTGAACATCATGGTGGCCGGCTGGCAAGTGCATCAGTTCGGCTACAGCTCCGTCCTTGCGCCGAAAGACTCCATTGAGCTGCCATTGGGCTTTGGCGGCGCGCTGTCCGGCCTTTTCCGCGGCCGCATGGCCCTCAGCTATTTCATCGCCATGCTTCTGGCCTGGCTGCAGCCCATGCTGCTGCGGCGCAGCAAAGGCGTGCCCGCGTGGATTGTCACGTTTGTCCTTACCGTCGTGGGACTTGGCTTCATTGCCCATGGGCAGATGCTGCTCATCGCCGTTCCCGTCCTGCTGTTGGGCGCCTGCCTGTACGGAAAGCGGGCCCTTCTTCTCAACATTTTGGCGGTCGCCTGCATTGTCTGGTTTGGAACCCGCCCGAGCCACGAGGGCTACCGTGACACTGTTCTCTCCACTCTATCTCCCTTGAAGACAGGGGATTACGCCGGCGAACTCAAGACCTGCCACCTGGACTTCTTCGCCGCCATGGAAATGGCCTCCCGCAAACCATGGTGCGGCGTCGGCACCTCCCGCTATCAGCAGTGCATCGGCCGCTGCTATGGCGACCTCCCCAACCCCAGCTGGAATGACATCCACACGGACACCCAGGCGTCGTGGGGAATTCTGGCGGGCACGTTGGGCTTTGGCGCCACCGCGCTGATTGCGTTGGGGCTGATCGCCGCCATCGCCGTCGGCGTGAAACGGCACATCCGCGAGGACATGGACTACTCTCTTGCCCTAGCCGGTTCCATGTCCTTGACCGTCTGCCTCTTGGGCATGTTCACCAGTGACCCCTTCACTCGCGGCCTGGGCTGGGTCGTGGCTCTGGCCATCGCCTCCGCCACCCTGCCCGTCCACAATGAGGCCTTTGCGCCGCGGAATCTGTTCCAATGGTCCAAAGTCGTGGTGGCCGCCGTCTTCATGGGAATTCTGGTGGCCGCCGTGGCCGCCATTCCGAAGGCGGAAGACCCCCTCGCCTCCAAAGCCACGCCCTCCAGCGGCTCCCACCGCAATGCGGAGCAGCCGCCGGCGGAGTCAGATGAAGACAATGGCCCCGCCCCCAGCGCCACTCAGTCTGGAAGCGACATCTTCCTTGTCATCAACTCCGATGCCGTCAAAGAGATGACCGCCCCCTTCGAGGCGTGCACCGATTCTCAGGCCGCCAATCAGAAGGCCCTCCGCATTCAGGATGGCAAAGGCACGCCGCCGGACGGACAGGAGCCCGCCATGGAATTCGGCGGCGCCGTCTTCGCCTTCGAAATGCCTGCGGAAGCCACCTGCAAAATTTGGCTAAGAGTTTGGTGGGACGGTTCTTGTGGCAACACCATGAACATCAAGGTGGATGACGAGCCCCGCTCCGCGACCGTGGGCAACGACGGCACCTATCGCACATGGCATTGGATGGAGGCCCCCAAAACCTACAAACTGGCCGGCGGCGCCCACAGCATCACCCTGCTGAACCGCGAAGACGGCATCATGTTCGACCAGATGCTCATCACCAACGACATGGGCTACGTTCCGCAAGGCATCGAAGAGTAGAAAAACAAGAGAAGAACAACCATGAAAACCGCCATGAAAACCCGTTTGGCCCTGCTTGTCGCCTTGCTGCTTCCCGTCTTCTGCCTGATGGGAGAGGAGCCCATGTCCCCACAGGACTTTCTCGCCGCCTTGCGCCGCCCGCTGCGAACCCATGCATGGGGCGAGACGGAAGGCCTCATCACCTGCAAAAAGGAGGGGCAGGAACCGCTAAAGGGGGAAATCCGCGTCCGCATGACCTTCACGCCCGATTCCATGCATGCGCAGGTCACCTTGAACGATGTCAATGTCTATGGACTCGACCAAACCCATGCGGAGGACGGCAAGGCACAGGCCAAACTGGACATGCCGCCGCAGGAAGCCAAGCCCAGCCTGTTCGATTTCGGCATCGTGCCGGAGGATTTGACCTTCTCCTTCATCTATTGGGACTTTGTGGAGGAGCTGCCTCGGGAGACCAGCCGGCTCCGCGAATGCCGTGTCATGAAATTGGCCGACCCCAAAGGCAACGGCACCGTCCACGTCTGGTTCAACGCCGGCCATGGCTTCCCCATGGAGGCGTGGTGGTTTGAGAAGGGGGCCGACAAGCCATGGCGGAAACTGGAGCTCAAAGGCGCAAAACGTCATGCCAACGGCCTTTGGTTCGTGAAGGAGATGCGTCTGGAAGGCAAGGACTGGAAGACTCAAGTCCGCTTCGACCACGCCGAAATCAACAACATCGACGAACACGGCATCACGCCTGGCAATTAGCAATTGGCGTTTTACGCAAGGGGCCGATGCTCTAGATGCTCAAGAGCGCAAATCCACTGAATTTGCGGCAAAGCGGATTGCAATTTCCGTTCCATGGCTTACATTAAATGAATCCATTTGAAAAACGTGTGCAGGACACAAAAACATATCCATAAGGGAGAACAACAATGGCACATAAAAAAGGACAATCCTCCAGCCGCAACGGTCGTGACAGCAATCCCAAATACCGTGGTGTGAAGGCCTACGGCGGCCAGCTGGTCACCGCCGGCAGCATCATCGTCCGCCAGTGCGGGACGAAATTCCATCCGGGCCTCAACATGGGCATGGGACGGGATTTCACCCTGTTTGCGCTTTGCGACGGCAAGGTTGAGTTCATGAAGACCAACCGCAAGGTCAACATCATCCCTGTGCCGGCGGAGGCGTAACGACTCGCGTCGTTGCTTTCATGTGAGCATTTTCAGAACGGGCGGACTTGCGATGCGGGTCCGCCCGTTTTCATTATCGGCCCAAAAGCGAATAATATGTCATAATATATTGCGCCACAATAGGTTATGACATAAAAAGCAAAAAAAAGGAGCGCAGAAGTCATGTCAAGCGGGCATCCCATTCAAGGCTGGCTTGGCCGCACGGTCACCGTCGTCGTGGACCGTCCTGCGGGCATGGTGCGTCATGGAGACGGCTGGACCGTCACCTATCCCATCAACTACGGCTATGTGCCGGATGCCATGGGCGGCGACGGAGAGTTTCAGGACGCCTATATTTTTGGCGTCGCCGAGCCGCTGACGGAGTTCACCGGCGAAGTGATCGCCGTCTGCCATCGACGGGACGACGTGGAGGACAAGCTGGTGGTCGCCCCCGTGGGCATGCGCCCCTCGAAAGAGCGCATCGAGACGGCCATTGCCTTCATGGAGCAATGGTTCGACTCCTGGCTCGAATGTCTCGAATAGCGGCGGCGGCCACCGAAAGAGAAAAAACGGCGTCCTAACGGAACTGCATGGAATAGACGTCCGCATCCCGCATTCGGAATTCGACCATCATCGGTTTCCCTGCATGGGCGGCGACGGCTTCCGGATCATCAAAGACAACTTTGCGGTCAATGGCGTTGCCGAAAGTCTCGCAGGAGGCGAAGCGATTGCCGGCGGCATCAATCAGCGTCACAAAGAGATAGCCCATGGCGGACGTCTCGAAGTTGATGAACAGGTTCGTCCCCTCGTATTTGAGGAATTTCGTGGTGGCGATGGTCTCCGAGCCCCCTGCATGGATGGAAGCGAAGCCGTCCATGCGCAAGGTATAGCGGTTCAGCTGCGCGGGCTCCTGCATCCAGTGGTTCGTCGGCAGATACATGGAAATCTCATCGGGGCAGCCAGGCACGGAATTTGGAGTAATGGCGAAGCCACGGGCGGGATAGCAGTCGCCGTAGACCCAGTTGGCGCCGTTTTCCATTTCGGGGCGCATGAACGCGTCGCCGTAGCGATGGAAGTCCTTTCCGTTACGGGACACGATGAACACGCAATCCGTGATAGCCAGTCCGAAACGTCGGCTCAGCGTCATGCGGTTTTTGCGCAAGTCCCTGCCGCCCAGTTCCTCAAAGCTGCCGTTCCATGCCGTGCGCTCAATGTAGCGGGAGGGGAATCCGATGTAGATTTGGGGAGCGCGGAAATAGGGGGAGACGGCGTTGGTGTAGAGGGGAATGTCCACACCGTCGTCGAAATTGAGCAGCACGGGATCGGTCCAGGTCTTGAAGTCTTTGGATTCGATGTAGCGGATGTCCCTCACCTTGCCGGGGGCCCGGGGGTCGTCCGTTTCATGGAAGTTCCTGATATAGCCGCGGTAAAGTCCCGCGACAGCATCCCAGAAGACCACGTTGAGGGTGTCGAAATAGCCTTTGGTGGTGATGAGGTCGCCTTCGGTGAAATGGATGCCGTCCGGACTGGGATACACGCGCAGGCCGACGGCGCAGTCCGCGCCAATGCCTTTGTAGCGGGCTTCCGGCGGGCAGGCGGGGTTGTCGTCGCGGAAGACCATCAAATCGTTGATTCCCGCCTTGTCATGGTTGAAGCCGGGGTACACGATGATGTTGTTGTCCTTGCTGCCCTCGAATTCCACGATGCCCAAGTTGGGTTTGATCCAGTTGATGCCGTCCGCGCTTTCCGCATAACCGATGACGATTGGCTTCACGGGTTTGGCGTTCGGCTCCGCGCTGGGGGTCTGCCAGCTGGTGTAATACAGACGGTAGGTGCCCTTTTCATTCTTGCCGTCGATGCCTTTGTAGGCGTCGTCGAAGAAGAGATTGTGGTAATTGCAGCCGGAGCCCTCCCACGACCCGTCATGCGTAAGGACGCTGCCGCGATACACAGGATGGTGGAGCTTCAGCTCCGCACTGGTGCGGGAGGCATCCAGCAAGGCGGCGTCAAAAAAGCATTCCCGATTGTTACCGATGGCATGAACGACGGGCTCAGCGGCGAACAGCGATGTGGACATGAGCAGTCCTCCAATCAATAAGTTATTCATTTTCATATGGTTACACCTATATAACTAGAAATTTGGAAATGCACCTATTCAGTCATGAACCTTCGAAAGAACTTCGCGTTTAGCCATGGAACGCGACTAAACGATTTGGGTTATTCCGTGGATTCCGTAGACTCCTTGCTATTTGGCGTAGATGGTGTTGCCTTCCGAAATCGTCTCCTGCACCTCGAATTCGGGGGAGATGACGGCGATGTCCGCCAAATAGCCAACTTTCAGCGAGCCGCGGACATGGCCCTCATGGCAGCTTTTCGCAGGGTTGGTGGCAGTCATCATGGCGGCCTCCACGGGCGTGAAGCCAAAGCGGGTCAGCAAGTTCTTGAAGACCTTGTCCATGGTCAGACAGGAGCCGACGATGCACTCCGGATCGTCCACAAGGCGAGCCACATCGCTCATGAACATCTGACGGCCATCCTCCATGGGGAAGGTGGCGCCAGTAGGCAGGCCGGCTCCGGCCAACGAGTCCGTGATGGCGATGAGATGGCGGGCGCCGGCGGCGCGGTGGGCCAACGTGATGAGTTCCTGCGGGACATGGATGCCGTCGCAGATGATCTCCTTCTGAAGGCGGTCATCGATGAGGACAACATCCGCCAGGCAGGGTTTGGAGACGCCGTGGTACACGATGCGTCCGTCAAAGGTGTCAAACAGATGGCAGACTTGGGTGACGCCGACGGCGACGGCCGCGTTCTTCTGGTCGTTGGAGCAGCCGGTGTGCCCCATGGAAACGGTGACGCCCGCCTGAACCATCATGGAGATAATCGCCTCCACACCAGGCAGTTCGGGAGACAGGGTCATCAGCTTGATGGCGCCGTCAGCGGCGGCCAGCAGCCGTTTGGCCTCCTCCACATCCGCGCCGCGGACCAACGCCTCCGCCATGCCACCACGATGGTCATAGTCGATGAACGGCCCCTCATAATGGATGCCGAGGATTTTCGTGGTCGCGGGATTGGGGGATTTCATCAGTTCATGGACGTCCCTTCCGAAGGCCACCATCTTCTCCGGCACGTCGGATGACAGCGTGGGGCAGACGCCCGTCAGGCCTGTAGGCGGCGCAAAAGTGGCCATGCCCAACGCCCCCTCACCGCAGTCTGCGCCGTAAGGGCCAATGCCGTGGGTATGGACATCGATGAAGCCGGGGGTGATCCAATTGGCGTCCGCTCGAGCCTCCCCCTGCCGTTCCATGCGGGAAATCCGTTTGTCCGCAAAGGTCAAGGTTCCGAAGAACACCTGCTCTTCCGTGATGATGTTTCCAGTAAGGGCGCGTTCCTGCATCTGCCTCTATCCTCGATAATCCATAAGTTGCTTATACAAAATAACTTACACAAATCACGTCCACAGGGTTCCACGGTCTCGACGGAGCCAAATCACGGCCTCAGACCATAGCCTATGCGGACAGCCTCTGAATATCCCATTCCAAATTCCTATATTTCTAATTCCTAATTCCTAATTCCTAATTTCTAATTCCTATTCAAGTCCCACGGCGGCGCAGACCTTGTGCAAGGTGGCCTGCGCGACTTTGCGGGCGCGGCTTGCGCCATCCTGCAGAATATCCTCCACCAATTGGGGCTTGGCAAGATATTCGCTGCGGCGTTCGCGGGCTTCGGCGAAATACTCCTTGTACTTCTCGAACAGAGCCTGTTTGGCATGGCCGTAACCGAAATTGCCTCCAAGATACTTTGCCCGAAGGGCTTCGCACTCCTCCGGCGTCCCCATGAGCTTGAACAGCTTGTAGACGTTGCAGGTATCCGGGTTCTTGGGCTCCTCCATGGGCGTGGAGTCCGTCACGATGCTCATGAACTTCTTGCGGATTGCCTTGTCTTCTCCAAATATCTCAATGGCATTGCCATAGCTCTTGGACATCTTCTGTCCGTCCAGGCCAGGGATGACGGCCACTTCCTCCTGAATCATCGGTTCGGGGATGGTCAGGATGTCGCCGTAATGGTTGTTGAAGCGGATGGCGATGTCCCTTGTGACTTCCAGATGCTGCTTCTGGTCCTTGCCCACAGGCACGACTTGGGAGTTGTAGAGCAGGATGTCCGCCGCCATCAGCACAGGATAGCTGAAAAGCCCCTGATTGGCCTCCATGCCTCTGGCCAGCTTGTCCTTATAACTATGGCAACGCTCCAGAAGCCCCACGGGGGTCAGGCAGCTCAAAATCCAGCTAAGTACTTGCACTTCAGGAATATCTGACTGGCGGAAAAACACGGTCTTTTGGGGATCCAGTCCACAGGCGAGAAAATCCAACGCCACATTGAAGGTGCGCTGCCGCAGGGCCTCCGGATCCGGAAGCACGGTCAGTGCATGGTAATTGGCGATGAAATAAAAGCATTCATTTTCCTCCTGAATGCTCAACGCGGGCCGCATCATGCCAAAATAATTGCCCAAATGGAGGGTGCCAGAGGACTGGACGCCGGATAGGATTCGTTTTCCTTTCATCGTGTCAACCTTTACATTTATCTTATAGGAACATGGGATTTGTGCGTTCTTTTCCAATTGTCGTGGTCTCTTCGTGCCCAGGGAAGACTTGAGTCACGTCCGGCAGGCAGAGCAGCTTCTCATGAATGGACTCCATGATGGTCTTATAGCTGCCGCCGGGGAAATCCGTCCGGCCGATGGTGCCTTTGAACAGCGTGTCGCCGCTGAACAGGAGCTTCTCTTCGGGATAATGGAAGCAGACGCTTCCCAAGCTATGGCCCGGTGTGTGGAGGACGACAGGAGTGATGCCGTCAATCTTCGGCAGCGCCACCACGGGCTTCGGAAGATCGTCAGCGGCGGGAATCCACGGCAGCAGGGCGTTCTTCGGGTCGTTATACAGAGGCAGCTCGTCCCGATGAATCCACACGGGAATGCCATAGGCCGCCGTCACGGCCCCCACCGCGCGAATATGGTCCACATGGCCATGGGTCAGCAGGACGGCCTTCGGCTTCAGGTTCAGACGAGTCACCTCCGCCTGAATCCTCTCCGCATCATCTCCCGGATCCACGATATAGGCTTCCATGGTGTCGGAATTCCACAGCAGATAGCAGTTCACCGACAGCACGCCAACATGTATCATTTCCATCTTCAGCATAGCAGAACCTCTTTCTCAAACATGAAACTTAAACTATAAATCCTATGTCCTGTTTTACAAGACGCTCCGTTCCCCATAATAGGAGTTTATTATCCACTCAATGGGATGCCTCTGCGATTGGCATGTTCCTCTCTTCACTTTTCACTCTTCACTTTTCACTCTTCACTTTTCACTTTTCACTCTTCACTTTTCACTCTTCACTTTTCACTCTTCACTTTTCACTCTTCACTCTTCACTTTTCACTTTTCACTCTTCACTTTTCACTTTTCACTCTTCACTCTTCACTTTTCACTCTTCACTCTTCACTTTTCACTCTTCACTTTTCACTCTTCACTTTTCATGTCCCGCCCTACAGCGCAAGCTGAGTATTCAGGCGGATGCAGGACCAACTGTGCGCAGGAAGAGTCGCCATCACGGAATCGCCCTTTGCCGTCAATGCGGCCTCCGTCAGTTTTTGTGGACAAAGCGGACTCCGCTCCGGCGTATTGAAGGCCTTTTCGTCCTCACAATGAAGCGTGACCGCCTCAAGGAGTCCTTTTGCCACGCCGCCGCCCAGTTCCAGGTTCATGTTGCAGGGTTCCTTATGCAGATTGGTGACGAAGACCGCCAATTCGCCGTTCTCCGCCAAAATGGCACTGGCCTGCAAATCCTGCGGCAAGTCACTTAATCGCAATGACTTGCCACATCCGTAGCGGGCGGCATAGGCCATGGGATAGAAATTGCCCTGCCGCCAGAGGACGCCGCCGGGGGCCGTGCGGACAGGGGCGATGACATTGACCAATTGGGCCACGCAGGCCAGGTCAACGCAGTCGCAGTGGCCATGGAGGAAGCGTGAAAGGAAGGCGCCGCACAGGAGAACCTCGCGGATGGAATAGTCCTCCTCCAGCAGGTGCATTCCCACGGTGTACGGCAAGCTGCCCTTCGCCTTGTCGTCGCCATTCCAGATGATCCATTCGTCAATGGCGATGCCCACGCGCCGCTCCGACTTGCGGCTTTGGCGAATGGCCTCGATGATGTCCGCGCACTCCCGCAGGGTCTTCTCATGGACATACAACGTATGATAAAAGGCTTCGTCGGGGTCGTTGGAGCCGAAGCCGAAATGGAGCGAGAGGGCGTCCACGTGGTCATAGCAGATTTCCAGCACCTTCCGGTTCCAGTCGTTGTCGTAGCCGCAGCCGCAGAGCAGACATTTGGCGTCAGGGGAGATGGCTTTGATGACCTTGGCGCACTCCCGTGCCCGAACCGCATAGGTTTCGGGAGGACATTGGCCGAACTCCCACGGCGCGTAGAGTTCGTTTCCAAGACAGAAGTATTTGATTCCAAATGGGTTAGAATCTCCATTGGCCTTCCGCTGCTCGCTCAGTTCCGTCCCGCCGGGGAAGTTGCAGTACTCCACCAGCCGAGCGGCGTCCAAGGCGTCGCGAAGGGAAAGGTTGAGGGTGACCATCGGCTCGATTTCGCATTTGCGGCACCAATGGACAAACTCATGCAGGCCGAACGTGTTCGGCTCCAGCTGTTTCCATGCCGGATCCAGCCGTGCCTTGCGATGGGGCCCCACGCCATCCTCCCAACACCACAGATCCGTGAAACAGCCGCCTGGATAGCGGGCGACGGCGATTTTCAGCTCCCGCATCGTCGCCATCACGTCCTTTCGAAACCCCTCCTCATCCGCCTGCGGGTCGGCGGGATCGTAGACTCCGCCGTAGACGCAGCGTCCCAAATGCTCCACCAATCCGCCGTAAAGCATCTTGGTGGCGGTTCCTATGGGATTCTGAAAATCCAGCCTGAGATTCAACTTGATCATGGGTCTCTCGTTTTATATAACTTGTTTATAGACAATGACTGTAACGATTCAAAAGGAGTCCACGGAACACCCAGAAGCTGGTGAATCTTATTGCAGTTAAAACTATAACTTATTTATAGATAACGATTTATGGCTTCTGATACGGTATCGGCCAGCTTTCGGTAGCCGACTTCGCTGAAATGGCAGCCGTCCTTCTGGTCCGCCGCCAAAGGAAGAGCAACGGCGTAGAGGTCGTTGACGGGCACCTCCAACTCCTTGCAAACCGCCCTCGCCACGTCGTTATAGTCTGCAATCCAGTTCCATGCGTCATAACGAACCCCGTAGGCCGGCACTGGCGTGCTCGTGCCGAAAATGACCTGGGTCCCATGGCGCTTCAGGTTCGTCAGAATCTCGCGGGTGTTCTCTCCATACGCCTCCGCCGATGTGCGCCCATGATAGCCCAGCTTGTGGATGCGTTCCAGACGTCCTTGATAATCAAGGGGTTCCATTTCTTCCGCATGCTGTTCGTAGAGAAAAATCTCCTCCTTGTCATTGATGAAATGATGGTCCCAGATGCCAAAATTCACATGAATCACATCCCACGGACGCTCCCCAAGCCACTGCTGCACCTTGCCTCGCGCCTCCAGATAGAATTCCGACGGGCCGCAATTCTCTGCTGGACGTGTGACAAATGCCTTGTCCTTAAGGAGTTCCACAACAAAGGGTGTATAGCCAAGGGAAATGGAGTCGCCCAAAATCAATACCCGGGGCAAGGCGCTTTCCGCCGCTTCACCATCCATCTTCCGAATCAAATCCTTTTGCTCCCAATCCATCATGGTCCATTCTCCTTGAAGTTATGCAGGCCATCGGTTAATGCAAGACACTCCATGCGAAAATATACTCCCTGTATTCCTGAAATGCCACAAGATGGCTTCCGCATTTGACTTCAATGGCAGTCCAATGTCCAAGGCGCAACTGCCAGATGCGGCGGCCCCTCTTCCCTTGCGGTTCCCATCAATCGCATTATATTAGATGCATTATACGGGGCACAATCTTGCTTTTTTCATGAGATTGTGCCCCGTATAACGAATTTTCATGGCTGCAAACAGGAGAAATCTTCCATGGTCGGACGCATCAAAGAAAAGCAGTATCTGCTGGAAATGGCAGAGCGTGAGGAGGCCCAACTCATCGCCGTCTATGGGAGACGCCGTGTCGGCAAAACCTACCTTGTACGAAATGTTTTCGGCCAAAATCTCTTCTTTGCCCACACAGGCCTGTACAACGTCAGCCTGCAAGAGCAATTGGAGGCATTCAGGGATTCTCTGCTGCGTCATGGAGCTCAAAACGTCGGCAAACTCCGCAGCTGGCGAGAAGCGTTTCTCGCCCTTGAGCAGTTAATTGTCAACAGCAAAGATCAAAAGCGAATTGTGTTTTTGGATGAACTCCCCTGGCTGGACACCCCGAAGTCATCGTTTGTCGCCGCCTTTGAACATTTTTGGAATGCATGGGCATCTGCACAGCATAATCTCTTGGTTGTCTTCTGTGGTTCGGCGACCTCTTGGATTATCAACAAAGTGCTGAAAAACAAAGGCGGACTGCACAACAGGGTGACGGGACAAGTCGCCCTTGAACCGTTCACGCTTGGCGAATGCAGAGAATATGCAGATTCCATGGGACTTGCCTATTCAGACATGGACATCACCGAAGGCTACATGATTTTCGGCGGCATTCCGTATTACTGGAGTTTCCTGCGCAAAGGCGAAAGTCTTGCCCAAAGCGTTGACAGACTGTTCTTTGTCAACAATGGCCCCCTTCGCCATGAATTTCTTGAACTGTACAACTCCCTCTTCAAATCAGAGGACTACCATATGAAGATCGTCAGCGCATTGGCGAAGAAGAAAACCGGTCTGAAACTGAATGATCTGGCCGCCGCGCTGAGCCTTCAAAAGGGCGGCAGCCTCTCCAGACATCTGGAGGAGTTGGAGCAATGCGGTTTCATCCGCAGTTGCCAAAGCTGGGGGAAAAAGAAGAAAGACACCATCTATCAGCTCATGGACAACTTCACCCTCTTCCATTTCGCATTCATTGATGGCATTTCAAATTCCGATGAGCACTTCTGGTCCGCCTCTTCAACCAGCCCATCCGTGCAGACCTGGAAAGGACTCGCCTTCGAGAGAGTCTGCCTCATGCATGTTCCTCAAATCAAGAAGGCTCTTGGCATTTCAGGTGTATTGACTCATACCTATGCATGGCAACACAGACCTGACGACGTATATCCTATAGGAACGCAAATTGACTTGATCATCGAACGCGCCGACCGCATCGTGAATGTCTGCGAAATCAAGTGGTCGGCTGCGCCATATGTCATTGACAAGGAATACGATGCAAAACTGCGTTCGAAGATCGGCGTCTTCACGGGTGTCACAGGTACCCGATTAGCGGTCCATCTGACGATGATCTCGACCTTCGGAGTCGTCCACAATATGTATTGGAACACCCTTCAATCCGAAGTTCTTCTGAAGGAACTCTTTGCCGTTTGACGCCTCCCATGCTCACGGCAATTCGATTCTGAAATGCCACACGATGGCTTCCGCATTGCACTTCAATGGCAGTCCGATTATCTTAATTGGCATGAAGAAAATGCGGTGCATTCTGTTTCTCCTTTTGCTGTCCATGGCTTGCATTCCCGCCAATGGGCTTGAACGCTTGCAGAAAAGGAGTTTAGGGGATTATGGGCGCTTCGCCCCACTGACTTTCGCCTGCGAACTGATGTCCCTTGACGAGAGCTCCACATCCGGCAACCGTCTTCTGACCACCCCTTCGCTGGAAACCTCCCACGGAAAAATCACCATCCGGACGGCCTTTTTCCCCTCTTGCGGGATTGTTCAAATCCGTCCGTCCAAATACGCCATGGCCTTCCATTCAAGGAGAAAGGACTTTCCCATTCCGCTCAGACGTTGAGCACGGCGATGCCGCAAGGCATCCTGTGTCTTTACATCCAAATTTCACGTCTGTATACCATATTCTATATATAGGGAGGAATGCAAGTCATGTTCTCGAATTTTGATTTCGTTGCCTGGCTTTTAGGGTTCATTGGTTTTGGGACGGTCGCCATCGCCGTCCTCATCGTCCTTTGGCTGCTGGTTGAAGAGCCGTTCGCCGCTTTGAAACGACGTTTCAGCCACCCGAAGGACAAAACCGCCCCCCATGACCAACCGAATGACGGCCAATAACCGCCAGTATCTGGCAGACGCGAGGGTCCCTTTCCCCTTGCGGTTCTCGTCAATCACAATTGATGCCTTATACGGGGCACAATCTTGCTTTTTTCATGAGATTGTGCCCCGTATCTCGCTTTTCACTATTCACTTTTCGCTTTTCACTTTTCACTATTCACTTTTCACTTTTCCGCGTCCCACGTCCTGCGGCAATCCCCCGCGACAAAAGTCCCCGATGTCGAATTGCAGAATGCCATTGTGTCATTATCTTAACGAACAGCAAAGAACCTCATTCATATATATATTGTATAAGGAAAAGCCATGCTGAAAATCTCCGCCCTGCGCATCGACTATCTGAAGCTTGACGCCCACTACCGCTCCCACGTCTGCGACAATTCGGCCCCCCTGTTCACGTGGGCTGTCCAAAGCGACGCGGACAACGACAGCCAGACCGCCTGCAAGGTGACCGTCGCCCGCGAGGACGGCCAGCCGCTGTGGGACAGCGGCTGGGTCGCCACCGCCGAACAGTCCCTGCGCTACGGGGGGCCCGCCCTGCCCGAGGCAGAGCGGCTAAACGTCGCCGTCGCCGTCAGGAACCGCACCGGCGAGACCAGCCCCGTCCGCGAGGACTATTTCCATCTCATTGCCGTGCAATGGAAAGCGCCGTGGATTGCCATGGCGGACGCACCCTCGCTCAACGCCGCCCGCTATTTCCGCAAGGACTTCTCCGTGAAGGACGGCCTGCGCCACGCGACCCTCTACGCCTGCGGCATCGGCTACCAGAAGGTCTTCATCAACGGCCAGCCCATTGACGACTGCCCCTTGGACCCCGCCTTCACCCAATTCGCAAAGCAGTGCCAATACGTGTTTTACCCCAATCTGGAGACCCGGCTCAAGAAGACGAACTGCATTGGCGTCCAGGTGGGCCTGGGCTGGCGGGACAATGACGCGATCTCCCGCCTCAAGAAGAGCCGCGGCAAGGACTATTTCGGCGGCGACCCCATGCTCACCGCCATGCTGCGGCTGGACTACGCGGACGGCTCCGTGGAATGGCTCCTGACGGACGACTCATGGCAGTGCGGCGTCGGCCCCATGGTCTACAACGACATCTTCAACGGCATCACCTACGACGCCCGCCTGGAGAACCCCGCCTGGTCCAAACCCGGCTGGAAGGAATTCCCCAAGGCGCAGCTCAGCGACGGCCCCGGCGGCGCCCTCGTCCCCATGACCCTGCCCCCCATCACCTACTGCGAAACCTATAAGCCGTTGACCCAATGGGCCATCGACGGCAAATGCCATCTGGACTTCGGCCAGAACATGGCGGGCGTGGTCACCCTCCGCATTCCCGCCGGCCTGCCCGCCGGAGCGGAGATCCGCATCCGCCACAGCGAGGAGCTGGACGAGGACGGCCGCCTCTACACCATCCCCCTGCGGAACGCGAAGGCCACAGACACCTACATTGCCTCCGGCAGGGAGGACGGCACCACATGGTTCAAACCCTGCTTCACCTACCACGGCTTCCGCTACGTCTCCGTGGAGGGCCTTGGCACCGCCATCGACCCGGAGGACATTTGCGCCGTCACCCTACGTAACAACCTGGACAAGAGCAGCTTCTTCACCTGCGGCAATCCGCTGGTCAACAAAATCCATGACATTGCGCTGGCCACGGAACGCGCCAACATCCACGGTGTGCTGACGGACTGCCCCCAGCGGAACGAACGGCAGGGCTGGCTCAACGACGCCACCGTCCGTTTCGAGGCATTTCCCTATTGCTTCGATGCCGACTCCATCTACCGCAAAATCGTGCAGGACATTCTGAACGACCAGAACGCGGAGGGCGCCATCGGCAGTACGACCCCCTACGTATGGGGCAACCAGCCCGCCGAACCCGTCTGCTCCTCCTTCCTCATCTTGGGGCGGGAAGCCTATCGCCATTTCGGCGACAAGGACCTGGTCGCCAAGGGCTACGAGGGCTTCCGCGGCTGGACGGAATGCCTGCTGGCCCACAGCGACGACGGCATCGTCAACTACAGCGACAATGGCGACTGGGCCGGCCCCATGTACGCCTGCAAATCCCTCCGCGATCCCTGCTCCGCCGTCACTCCGGGCATCTTCATGTCCACGGGCTACTCCTATTTCAACTGCCGCACCATGGCGGAGTTCGCCGACATTCTCGGCAAGGAGGAGGACGCCAAGCTCTACCGCGAGAAGGCGGAGTTCGTGAAGAACGCCCTCATGAAGAAATGGTATGATTCGGAGAAGAAGATCTTCGCCACCGGCTCCATGGCCTGCCAGGCCTTCATGCTCTGGCTGGACCTCTTCCCCAAAGGCGACAACATCACCGCCGCCGCCAACCTGCGGGACGATCTGGTCAAGAGCAACTTCCGCTTC
>JAEEYQ010000071.1 GCA_016288215.1 Lentisphaeria bacterium
GGATTTGGCGGATGCGGTCTTATCTGGATATCGTGAGCAGGCGAGGGGATTCCTGACGGAGGGGGAAAAGGAGTATCTGTTCGACGCAGTACGGCTGATCGCCTACGAGCAGGCGCTGCGGTTCTTCGCGGACTACATCGCGGGGGATGTGTATTACAAGGTGCGGGAGGACGGTCAGAACCTGATGCGCGCCCGCGTGCAAGTTCAATTATGCAGAAGCATAGAGGCGAATGAACCGAAGATACGTCGCATGCTGGCGACATTGTAAGGTAAAGATAAAACCTTAAAGTATGATATACGATAACAATGGATGACTATCAGCAATACATGGACATGCTGGACATGAAGGAGAAGGCGGCCATACTGGACGCCTTGTTCGAGGAGAAGGAGTTCCGGCAGCGTATTGGCAACGAGGCGTGGGGGTGGCTTCGCCAGCCGGTGGAATTAGACGGCGTGGCGACGGATGTCTATATGAGTCTAATGTCGTTGTCGGAACAGCGGATATTGTCGTGGGAAGACATGGACACGTTGCTCCGTGATGTTGTTGCGACGATTTTCAATGAAGCGCTTGCGCCGTTTGAGAAGAGGCTTGGCATTTATGTGAGGCTGAAGCAGGAGGAGAACGCGGAGAAATATTTGGCGGGAATCATCGGCGGTCTGAAAGGATATGCGCATATGCATGGCGCTTTCCGTCGGATGGCGGGAGATCTGCCGAATGAGAAAATCAGCGATCTGGAGCAGTTTGCGGATACGTGGTCGTGGCGGCATGAGGACAGGACGGCATACAACGCCATTTTGAAATCAGCCGAGGAGCTGATGGCGGAAGCGGCGAAGCGGAGCTGAAAGCAAAGGTAAATATTTATCACAAAGGAACTGAGATATAGAGATACATGGAGATTTAGTTTTTTTGTGTGTCTTTGCATCTCTGGGGTAAAATCGTGCGGATGGGGCTGTTACAAAACCTCAACGTTTTGCGACAGTCCCTTTTTTGTATTTATATTCTTTTCGCAGTGTTTCATTCTTGCTCTTCAGGTGCCTTTTCATCAGTTTTTTCATACTGATTTCTTTGAGAGTTTCCGGCTCCAGACCGTCCGGCGCCATCCAGTAGTCGGTCTTTCCCCTGCCTTCCATCAAGGCAAACAGTTTTCGAAGGTTGTATCCCAGGCATACGAGCATGCACTCCGCGCTGACATTGTCCAGACCTCTACGGCGCACCCTGTCGTAATCCATGTCCTGCTTGATCACGCCGAAAGCCCCTTCCACCTGGGATGAACGATTGATTCGCATCTCTATTCCTTTGGGTGACAGAAGATTTCTTATCGCCGCGCTTCGAAACGCAGTGAGTTCACGGCTTGCCTCGAACGTCCTGGCCTGTCCATTCCTCTCCTTCAATGCTCTCATGCAATATGGCTTGTACGAGCATCGCCTGCAGTTCTCCACACGATAAAAACGCGTGTCCTTCCCTCTGGAATGGGTATTGCCTCCTTCCAGCAGGACAGCCTTCCGCCCGTCCAGGCAAAACAGGTTCCCTTCCTCGTCAAACCTGTACAGGTCGACGTACTCTCCACTGACCATCTTCTGCCATGCCGGAGGCTTGACGAAGTTCTCTATGCCGACTGAATCCATGTGCCTGTAGTTGTCAAGCGATCCGTATCCGCTGTCCGCGCAAAGCCTTCTGGGGTAGGAGGCGTAGTCTGCATGATAGCTGTCGAGCAGAGGAATCAAAGTCCTCGCGTCCGCTCTGTCCTGCGAGACAAGATAGTCCAGTATGAACCCCTTGGCGACAAGTATCTGGAGCGAGTACGCGGCGTGCATGTTGCTTCCAAGACCGGAATAGTAGTCCGCCTTCAGGCACATCGCCGTCGCATCCCTGTCAGTCTTGTAGTATGAATTTCTGCCCGGGCCGCATATCGCTTCAATCTCCTCGTATTCCAGTGTCTTCAGCAGCATTTTTTCAAGCGAGTGGAAGTCCCGTACAATCTGCGCCTGCCGATGTCCGGACCCGCTTGCGACGGCGAGTCCCGCTTTTTCGATCTTCTCCTTGAGGCGGGAGAGAAATCCGGCAATTTCCTTTGATATGAATTCCTTTTTGCCGGGAGGGAGGTCAAAATACGACGATATGATCGTTCGCAGTCCTTCGTTCAGCCTGTCGTGCTTCCTCCTGGGCTTCCACACGAACTTGTACTTGTTGGAATTCGCCTCCAGTTTGGTTCCGTCGACGAAGACGTCCGAGACGTCGAACTTGTATTTCCGGATGATCGCCGACATGATGCAGGAGAAGATCTCCCGCTGCCTTGTAACAACTACGTTGTTACAAAACCTGGAAATGGTGACATAGGAGGGCTCGTCCTGCTCCATCAGATACATGAAGCGAGTGTCAAAGCGCATGCTTTCCTCAATGCGCCGAAGGCTGCCGGAATGCCGGGAGAAGGCGTAGAGGATCGTCGCGAACATACGATAGGGATTATAGGACGGACGACCGCCTGCCCCCTTCCTGTCGTCTGCATCCTCGATTATCCTGCCGACACCAGATTCCTCCAGGACGAGAAGGAAATCATCCAGTTTACGCTTCTCCTCAGACGAGATGTCTGAGCAAAGGAAAAAATATCCCTGTTTTGTCGTGAAATAGGCCATGTCTGCCTCCTGAACATGGCCATAAAATATAAGTTTTGAGCGTGAAAACAAAAAGGAGCTGCTACATCCTCTAATTGAGGTTTTGTAACAGCCCCGGTTCTTGTTTTTCGTTCCACGTCCCACCGCGTCTCTCGTCCCGCGTCCCGCGAAAAGTGAAGAGTGAAGAGTGAAAAGTGAAAAGTGAAAAGTGAAAAGTGAAAAGTGAAAATGGCTAGTACAGCCATGTTGCGAAGGATAAGTCAGTCGCGCCCTCCAGGGGCATAGTCCTAGAGGTCGCTATGGGACCATGACATGACGCGGTTCCCTTTTTTGAATTCTCCTGATTCCATCTTATATTAAATAGATTATACTACTCTGACTCAATACAGTAGGCAGATGCATGGCATCCATTGGGAGATAGGAGAGCATGAGACCATTTGATGCGTTGATTTCAGCATTCGCAAAGACCACCGGTCTGCCTCTGCAAGTGGCGGCAGATGATTCCTGCACGTTGGAGTATGACGAATTGCTCATCACCCTGCAATATCGGCAGGGGCAGGATGACGTTGTCCTTTTTGCGCCTGTCATGACTCCCAACGAGGGGGAAGTGCTTCCGGCGGGCGTCCTGCGCAAGGCGCTGGAATTCTCCTATAACGGAAAGGGCACCCATGGGGCTTTCCTCGGCCTGTTCGAGGAGGCGTTGGTGTTATCCATCCCCCTTTCCATGAATGAGTTAGACGCTGATTCACTGTGCGCCCGCGTCCTTGCCTTCACGGAGACCGCCCAAGGCATCGCGCTGGAGCTGGAGCGAATGCTTTCGGAAGAAGGCGGCTATGTTATTCAGAAGCAGGATGATGGGATGGGGGTGAAGCTCACCGAGCCGGAGATTCTATTCAAAGTGTGACATTTTTATCCATTTCATGTTTTTTGCGGAATTCAACCCTTTTTCAAACCTTTCCCTTTGACCAAACAAGAACAAAAGGATGACGACAATGCCAATTCAATTAAACCTTGACACCATCCGCAATCTTGACGCCAACAAAACCTACTATCTTTCCAACACAACTGGAGAAATCAAGGAGGCCGGCTTCTGGCAGAAGCTAAAGTGCGTCTTTGGCGTCAAAAGCGCACTTCTCAAAGTCTCCAATCTGGTCGATGCGGTGCGGACCTCTCTGCTTCAGGAAGCCGGCATCAAGAGCAATGACGAGCTGGATGAGAACATTCGAACCACCATCAACTTCAAAGACTCGGTGAAGGGCAGCGTCCTCAAGGACCTTGTCAAACGCTTTGCCGTCACGGACGAACAGACCATCATGAAGAACAAAGCCAGCAAGGCTGTGCAGAATTCCGTCAGAAACGCGGTGATTGATTTTATGGAGGCCAATCCCGAAATCGGCGATGCCAAATCCCTTGCAACGGTCTTCTCGCATGCGTTGAAACCTGCGCTCAACGGCAGCATTCCCGTCGTCCGCGAAGAGGGGAAGCCGACGAAATTGAACACGTCGAAATTCATCAATCAGTCCGTCAAGCCTCTGGAGAAGGAGCTCGCCAACCTGTTGGTTGAAATCTCCAAGAACGCGAATCTGAAAAACCCCAAGATTGACGCGCTCTATGCCAAGCATATCATTGCAACCCTTTTCAACGAGGACGGCACGCGCAATGAAAAGGGCATCGACGCGCTCAAGTCTCCGGAGGAAGTGCGCGTGCGGTATGCATTCCAGCTGGATGAAAACGTCTTGAACAATCGCGCCAAAATCGTCTATAAAGACCTTCTGGAAAAGCATATCGATCCTCTTGCCAAACTCAATACGATCATGTCCTACTGCGGTGGAGACAAGGCTTTGGAAAGTGTGGTCCTGAACATTGTTCCGACTCTTTGCTTGACCTCGAACAACTCTCTGCGCTCGGAAGAGAGCATCAAAGCCAAGATTGCCGCCATCAAGGACAATATTGATGAACTCCGTGCATTGGGGTATATGACAAAGAAGGGTGAACTGCCGGAGATTTTCAAGATCGCCTTTGCCAATCTTGATGGCATTGGATTCCCCAAGGGACTGTTGGGGCAAATTCATGAGAAGGTAAAAAACGTGCCGCTGGCTCCCTTCCGCAAACTCACCGGCTTCTCAACTGCCGATGAGATCTACATGGCTTTGCAGGAGGTTCACAAAATGATCGATCATGTCGTCAACGATCTCCACGTCATAAAGCAGTTTGAGGACGCGGGGGAGGACGAAGTCGGCGCGCCGCATGCCATTGGCACGCGTACCGCCACGATGGCCATGTTCCTGCGGCAGTTGGATTTGCCAACCCAACAGCGCATGGCAAACGCCTTCAATGGCACGGAGGCCTCAAAGATGTTGGGCATCCTGACGATGTTGGAAAAAGACATGCATGTTGAAAACAACACGGTTTTCACCGATCCCCAACAACGGAAGTTCCTTCGTGATCATCTGACCACTGACATGCAGTACCACAGTGTATGCCTGGAAAACTTGCAGTACTCTCTTGGCACGGAGATTGATAACTGTGATGCGGAGGAAAACTCCGACGTCAATGAAGGTCCTGCCATCAATATCCGCCTGTATCTGGACGAGCTTTGGGACAAGGCCAGTGCAAATCGGATTCTCTAATCTGTTCAGCCACTGCCAAGCCTTGATTCCTTAATTCCTGATTTATATCAGTATTCCTTTGCGGTGCAGATCGTTACACGGAAGAATTCGCTGCCGGCACGCTGGAAAGTCAGCGCGGCGGGGTTGGCGCCTGGCCGCAGAGACGGCATGGGGGACTCTAGTTCGCCGTTGCTCAGGACATTGCCCATGTCGTCCTTCACGAGCCATTTGCCTTGGGGATTGCAGGACAGACGGTGGCCGGAGCGGAGCTTCACAGGGAAGCGGACCGTTTGGCCATTGACGGTGAATATCGGCGTGTCCAGCTCCACATTTTGGGTGATGACCTTGACATCGTCCACGACGCAGGAGACGGGAAAGCCGTCGGTGGTGGCGTTGTCGATGGTTCGTCCCGCGGGAAGGTTATTATAGTAGTATAGGATATAGGCGATTTGGGTGGGATCCAGCTGCAGATTGTCCAAGGGGAACTCGATGAATTTCCATCCGCTGAAGGTGACGGACGTGACCATGTCGTGCCAAAGGCCGTTGACGTCCCGCAGTTGAATCTTGAATGTGGCTCCGGAGGCGTCCCCTTTTAGCCAGCAGGCGAGGGCCTTGGCACCGCTGATGTCGAGCGGCGTCTCGAACCGACGGCCGACGGCGGCCCAGCCAGAGGCGTCCATCCGCTGGCTGCGGGCATTGAACCGCAGGGCGCCGTCCGCTGATTTTTCGCTGTCCACATGCGCGATGTCGAAGGTGACTCCGGGTTTTGCAGTGCCTTGATTTTCACTGTCATAGGCGAATTTGGCATAGTCATTGAAATTCGAGGTCTGATAGCAGGCGACGTCTTGGCAGCCGTCCAAAAGTTTGCTGCCATTGGGGGAGTGGTAGCCGGACTGGATGCCGCCGACGGCGTCGACCTGGATGTCCACGCTGAGACGGGCCGTGTCATTGGGGCTTTGGCCCTGTTCATCTCGTTGGCAGATGGACCACACGTTGTCATGGCCGTCCTGTTGGAAAATGGTTCGCGGCATGTCGTAGTCGATGCGAAGCATATCCCAATTCACTGCCGCAGAACGAGTTCCGAAGGGAGTACCCATGGCGATGGCCGTGACTTCCGCGCGGGCGCTGAAGGCCGTGTCGATGCTTTCGCCATGGAAGCGGAGGGCATTGTCGCCTGAATTGAGGGATGGCCAGCCATCGGGACAGACGGGGCGGAAGCGCTCCAGCAGCTGGCCGGACTGGCTGTAGAGGCGGCCTTCCTGTTCGCTTTCCAATTCAACGACTTGGCCGGACTCCATGGACATGGGGAGGCGGATGATCTTGCCATTGACCTCCAACTCCAGCTGATTCAGCTCATGGATGACTTGGGGCAGGGCGATGACGGGACTGAGGGTCACGTCGACTTTGCCCTTTGGCGGGATTTCGTTGACATAGATGGCAAGACTGTCTAAAGCGTTGGAGGCAATGATGTTACGGCAGATGGAATGGGCACCGGCGTAGGTGGAGTAGGGCCATTTGAAATCGTCCATGGCGGCGGCGTCCCGTTCGCGGAACAGCAGTTCCACGTAGCGCCATCCCGTGAAGTCCAATCGGACATAATGGTCGGAAAGGGCGCCGTGATAGACGACGGGAGTCTGAGCCTGAAGATTGAGCAGGGCTCCGGAGCCGTCGCCTTTGATCCACAGCCCGAAGGCCGAATTGTTGCCAATGCTATGATAGGGATGGGGATAGGTGACGCCGACCATGGTCCATGCGCCGACGGACGTGTCGTTGTCGTTGGTGGCCACTAGCCGCAGATTCTCCTTGGTCAGCTTGACGTCGGCCGTCTCCACGGAAAGAGTCTGGACGACGCCAGCGGCGCACTCCTTGCGGGTCAGCTGGTTCAGTTGGGCGAAATCGACGGCCACCGTTTGGGCGGATTGGGCCAGCGGCTGCGCGGAGTAGAGGGCCTCTATCCGCCCGCGGAACGGCTGCGGACCGTGGGGATTGCGCATGGTCCAGCGGTCGGTGCCCTCTCCCGAGACGCGGTGGCTGTCATAGACCATGGGGTAGAGACGCCAATGCCCCTGTTCGTCCATGCGCAGATGGAAATCCGATTTGGGTTGAGCCAGCCGACGAATGTCCTCCTTCTCAAAGTAGTCCGCCAGACGGAGGCGTTCGTACCAGCCGATGGTGGTGAGCATCTCCATCAGGCGGCCGTTCCATGGCGTGGCGGAGACGTTGATGTCCTGAAGGGACATGGGGCCGTCTATGCCTAGGTTCTTGCTGCAGAAGTACTCCAGTTCATCTGGAAACTGGGCTCGCCATGCGGGGGTGGGGCCTATTGGCGCCCACCAGCCCATCTGTGGCTGCAGCAGGTCGCTTTTGCGGAAATTCTCCGTGAGGGCCACGTGGGCGTCGTGGTTGCGTTTGGGAGCCCAGCGGGGGTGATCCCATGCTCCGAGGCGGGAGTGGAACCACCAGCTGTTGTGCCCCCACTCGCTGGCCTCCGTCACTCCGCCGTTCTTCAGTTTTTGGAAGATCTTCCAGCGCATGGAGTCGATGGCATAGCGGCTGCCCATGCCTTCGGAGCCGTCAAAATAGAGTCCGTCCATGCCAGTTTCGTTGTAGACATTGGCGATGGCGTTGGCCAGGTCTTCGGCCAGCTGGCTGTCCGGCTTGGGGTAGAAGGCCAGATAGATCTGCTGCAGATAATCGGCCTGTTCGCCGGCGGGGTGGGCGGAGACATGGGTTTTGAAGGCGCCCCGCTGGCAGCCTTTGAAGGCGTAGGGCGGTTCCCGCGAGATTTCGGAATAGAGGATGATTTCCTTGCCGACTTTGATGGCGTTGCCTCGGCTGGAATAGCTCCAGACCAAATCGTGGCCGTCGATGGGCTTTTCGTTGACGTACAGGATGGTGTCCGTCTCCGAAAAGGGTTTTGCCAACGTGTAGGTGGCACTGGAGATCAGGTCGTCCGACGGAATTGGCGTGACCCATGAATCGGAGGTGTCGATGCAACCCGTCAGAGTGTGGAAAGAGGCTTTCAGGCCGGCCGCGTGAATCTTGTCCACCACCGCCTTCATGTCGGCGACGCCACGGGGGAATTGGCCCGGATTCACTTCATAGTGCCCCAAGGTCTTGCTCCAGCTGGAGAAATGCAGGAAGGAGAAGCCGCCCCGCCTGGCCAACTCAATCCATTTGTCCACATTGTTAACGTTAAGATAAGCAAAGAGATAGGAGCCTCGCGTCAGGTTGCTTTCCATCGAACAGGGGCCGCCGTGAAGGGATTTGGGAACCGGTTCGGCCTCCATGATGGCCTTGGTGATGGGAATCAGATCGCGGCGGGGGCCGGCGACGATGGCGGCGCTGGCGCCGTCTGCCAGACCATATCTTGCCTCCGAAAGGGCCTGGATGTGGTTGGGGTTGGAAGAGCTGGAGATGGCGGTTTTGAGGCTGAGGCTGCGGATTCCGAGGCCCGACTCGTCATCGCTGAAAAGGCCGGCCATGTCGCCATGATAGGTGGACATGGCAGGCGTGACTTGACAGAAGACCAGAGACTTCACCTTTTCCATGGTGACGGCGACAGGCGTGAACACGAAATACTCCCCTTTGGCCTCCACCCGCAGACGAATTTCCCCTGAATACTTTGCACTGGTTGCAATATAATTGCCTTCTTGATATGTTGACTTGCCGGGAATGAAATTTATGCCGTCTTCGCGGATGACTTTGATCAAAGGGCAGGGGGTGGCCATCAGTTCCCGCTCAGGGGACTTTTGGCGGATGGATAGGATGCAGTTGTTGTCACCAAGAGTCAAAGTCGCGCAGCGGGTCTCCAAAGTGGCGATGGGGTTGTTTAGGGTTGAGATGACCTCAAATTGGTCCGACTGGCGTCCGTTCGGCTGGGCCAATAGGGCAATTTCTGCTTCAGAGAGCGCGCGGTCATAGAGGCGAAAATCGTCCAAAAGCCCCCGATGGCTGGCAGGCGACCACGGGCTGCGGCCCATCGTGAGGGTGTCGTCTGGCGCAATGGTGTCGTCCCATTCGGCACTGCCTGTCTTTTTGCCATTGACAAAGACCTCCAGTTGAGGGCGCTTGAAGCGGACCGCCAGATGAATCCACTGCTGCAAGGGAATGGGATCCAAGAACGTGACGGCCATTTCCTTCCATTGGTCACTTTGAACTTCTGCCCTATGGCCGGGGCGTCCCAGTCGGAAGGAGCATAAGTTATTGGAGACGAACAACATCATGCCGCCGGGGTTCCAGCCGGCACTCAGCAGGTTGGGATACTGCCCCGAGTCTTCCCAATAGGCCCAGAGGGAAAGAGACATCTCGTTGGCGCCTTTCAGCGGTGGTGGCGTGGGCATGGTGATGGTGGAGTCATTACCCAAAAGCCTCACCGCCGTTCCAAAGGGGCCTTTGACCCATTGGCCGTTGCAGAGTGTGCCGTTCAGATGGAAGGTGCTCACATCCGCCACGTCTTCATGCATTCCCTCGTCCATGGGCCAATGACCGATGAGCCCACGTTGCAGCTCCTCTTGGCCGATGAGCGGAAGACAAAGAACCATCAGAAGGCCGAGCACTCTTTCTGTCATGAGAACCCCTTTTATTGAATTTGGAATTAAATCATTGGGAAGCAATAGTTTAGATGAACAAAATTGTCTAAAGCGCCTAGAGCGTCTAGGGAATCTAGAAATAACATGTTTTCAGGAATTTAGCGAATCTCTCCCTGGCTGCGGAGCCAGCGGGAGGCCAGTTGGGGCCAGTTGGAGACGGGGAAGCCGGAGCGCAGCAGGCCGTATCCATGACCGCCGTCGTCATAGATGTGCATTTCCGCCTTGACGCCAGCCCGTTTCAGTGCGGTGAACCAGCCAAGGGAATTTTCCACGGGAATGGGGTCGTTTTCCGCCTGAACGAGAAGGCAGGGCGGGGTGTCCGCCGTGACATGGAATTCGGGGGCCAGGTTGAACTGGTCGTCGCAGAGATAGGCGGGATAGATGAGGACGGAGAAATCGGGACGGTAGGGGAGGTCGTCGACGGCGTCGGCAGGCGGATAGGGAACGGGGTCTGCGGGAGCGCAGAGGGTGGCGGCCAGATGGGCGCCTGCGGAGAAGCCGAGAATGCCCACCTTGTCCGGCCGAACTTCCCATTCGGCGGCGTGGGCGCGAATCAGACGCATGGCGCGGGCGGCGTCCGCATGGGCGGCAATCCGTCGGTCGGGGCAGCGGTATTTCAGGATGAAGGCGGAGAAGCCGATGGTATTGAGGAAGGCGGCGATGTCCTGCCCTTCATGGCTCCATGCCAGAATGCTGTAACCTCCTCCTGGGCAAATCATTACACATGGATGGGGGCCTTTGCCGCTGGCGGGGCGGAAGGTGATTGTCGGGACTGTCACATCGGTGATGCGATCGAGTCCATCGTCCTTTTCATTCACAAAAAAATGCTCTGTGCGAGACGCATCATCAGGTTGAGTAAACGGCGCGGTTGACGGCCAAAGGGAAATTTCGCGTTGTGTGTGGGGCATGGAAGTCTCCTTTAAAGGATTGGAATTGAATATATTAGTAGGTTTAATAGGTAATTCTTCAGCAAGTGTCATGGTTGAAACCAGCAGCATGGTGGCCAATAGCCACGGAGCGGCAAGTCCCTTGAGGTTACCGTTTACATGACCGCCACACAAGCGCCCCCGAGGGTGCGCAACTGGCAGAACAGTGTGCTCCAGCGGATGGTGTCTGCTGGACATGGCGACAAAAGGCGTTGAGTTTCCAAGTTCCATTCTATGAGAGATTTTGGCGATAGAACAATTTGACGAGAAGAGGCAGGACTAAATGAGGCAATGGGGGAGGGGCAAGCGGTGGCCCATGACTCTATGCCTTGGCAAACGGCGTGTGTGTTGTCGGTTTGAAACCTTCCCTGAACAATATTAAATTATAGTTTTGCGTTATTATATGAATACGCATCCGTTCCAGAGGTCCGGATGAGGGTTGTTTCTTATCAAAAATAGTGATGGAAGTGATTTTTTCAAGCATGTGTGAGAGAGATTTGGGCAAGTCAGGAAGGTTTGCATGATGGAGTCGAGGCAAAATGGCGTTACACGGCGCAATCGATGCGTGGCGGCGATGGCGGGGCTGTGGAGCGTCGTCCTGGTGCTGACGTCGTGCAGAAGCACGCAGGAATGGCGTGAACAGGCCGATGAGCGGGCCGGCGACCTGATTCGGCAGGCGCAGGAGACGGCTCTCCAGAAGTCGGAACCCATTGAGGTGGAGTCACCTGCGGATTCCCTGCGGCGGCGGTTGCTGCAGGATCAGAATCTGGAGATGGCGGACGAAGTATCCCAAGGCATCCGTGCATTGAAGGACGAATACGACCCGGAGACGAAGACGAATTGGCGCAACAGCGAGCATCTGAAGGAAGGGGCAGAGGTGTATTTGCCCTGGAGCACGGGCCAAAAGGTGCGAATCTCGCTGACGGACGCCCTGCTGATCGCCGCACGGAACAATTCCACGTACCAAAACCAGAAGGAACAGCTTTTCAGGACCGCGCTGGCGCTGGATTTGGAGGCGGACGAGTTCCGCTCCACCTTCTCCGGCAAGTTGAACAACGCGTTGCAGAGCAGCCACAACGGCAATCGCCGCGTCACGGGCACGGTTCAGGAGGGGATTGCGGGCTTCAGCCAGACCTTCAAGAACGGCACGGAATTGGCCGCCAGCCTGAGCGTGGATTTGGTCAAGCTGCTGACGAAGGATCATGGCTCCGCGTGGGGCGTTTTGGGAGACGCCAGCATCTCCATCCCACTGCTGCGGGGGTCCGGCAAGTTCGTGGTGATGGAACCGTTGCGACAGGCAGAGCGGAATCTCATCTATCAGGTTCGCAGCTTTGAGCAGTACAAGCGGGAGTTTCTGGTCTCCGTCACCCGCTCCTATCTGGGGGTCCTCAAATCGTGGCAAAGCTATTTGAATCAAGAGGAAAACTACAAGCGGGCCATTTTGTCCAGTCGCCGCTCTCGCCGCATGGCGGATTCCGGCAGTCTGGCCGAATACGAGTTCGACCAAAACCTGCAGAACGAGTTAAGCTCGCGGGCCAACTGGATTTCCGCGCGACAGTCCTATGACAACAATCTGGACAGCTTCAAAATCCTGCTTGGACTGCCGCCGGATGCGGACATCGAGCCGATGTACGAGGAACTTAGCACTCTTCAGAAGGCCAGCGAACAGACCGTGGAAGGCGTGGTGATGGCGGACTATTCGGGGGACATTCCCAATGCGGAGGCTCCCGTTGAACTCGTTCCGCCAGACGACAATCAGAAAGGCATCAATGAAATTGATTTGGACAAGGCGATCAGCCTCGCGTTGAAGAACCGTCCCGATCTGCAGAATGCGTTGGACGCGGTGGAGGACGCCAAACGCGCTGTTCTGGTGGCGGAGGATGGCCTGCGGGCGGAATTGACCTTGGGTGGCCGCGCCTCCGTCGGCGAATCCCGCTCTCTGGCCGGCGCGGATGGCGACAATGGCGATTTCCGCGTCTCTCGCGGCAGCTACTCCGGCTTCCTGAACGTAAATATGCCGTGGCACCGCACGGCGGAGCGCAATGCCTATCGCAACAGCCTGATTGCCCTTGAGCGGGCGGTCCGCGAATATCAGACGAAAGAGGACAGCATCAAGCAGGAAATCCGCGGTAGCCTGCGGAATTTGGTGGAGAACCGCTCCGCCGTCATCATCCAATGGCAGGCTCTGCACCTTGCGGAACGGCGAGTGAAGAACACGGACATGCTGCTGCAGGCCGGCCGCGTGGAGGTCAAGGACGTCCTGGACGCCCAAAGCGCCCTCCTCAGCGCACAGAACTCCCTGAACTCCGCCATTGTCGCCTACCGCATTCAGGAGCTGGAGCTGCAACAGCAGCTGGGCATGCTTCAGGTGAATGTGGACGGCACATGGGAGGAGGCGGATTTGTCCGCATACAAATAGGTGCAATAGGCTAGTGGAATAGATATAAGGTGTAATCATGAAACAATTTGTGAAAATTTTTGTCTGGGTTTGCGTGGTGGCCGTATTGGTCATTGGCGGTTGGGCTGGATGGAAGAAGCGTCAGAAGGCCAAGGAGGGAAAGACGGCGGAAGAGCGAATCTTTGCGAAAGTGGAAGCGGGGCCGCTGGTCATCAACTTGGTGGAGTCCGGCAGCATCAAGCCGCGGGAGCAGATTGTGATCAAGAGCCAGATGGAGGGCCGGGTATCCATCCTCTACATCGTTCCGGAAGGGCAGCGGGTCAAGAAGGGTGATGTGCTGGTGGAGCTGGATGCATCCACTCAGAAGGACAATCTGGTCAATCAGGAGATCACGGTGCAGAACGCCGAGGCGTCGCTGGTGGAGGCGCAGGAGAAGCTGGAGGTGGAGAAGAATCAGGCCAAGGCGGATGTGGACAAGGCAGAGCTGAATCTGCGCTTCGCCAAAGAGGACCTGATCAAATACAAGGAAGGCGATTACCCCAACAACGTCAATGAGTTGGAGAGCAAAATCAAACTGGCCGAAGAGGAATTGCAGAACGCGGAGGACAAGCTGGTCTGGACGAAGAAGCTGTTTGACGAAAAATACGTCTCCGAGACGGAATACCGCAAGGACCTGCTGTCCCGCAACCGCTGCGAACTGGATCTGAAGACGGCGAACAATAATCTGAAACTGCTTCAAACCTATACCTATACGCGAAAACTGGCGGAGTTGGAAAGTGATGTGTCCCAATACACAATGGCATTGGAACGGACGGTGCGCAGCTCTCGCGCCAGCGTCGTGCAGGCGGAGGCCAAGCTGCTGGCCCGCCAGCTGGAGCTAAACCGCCAGAAGATCCGCCTGGCCAAGTTCGAGAGCCAGATTGAAAAGTCCCGCATCATCGCGCCGGCGGACGGACTGGTCATCTACGCCACGTCCAATCGGGGGCCGTGGCGGGGCAACACGGAACCGTTGCAGGAAGGACAGGAAGTCTTTGAACGGCAAGAGCTTATAAATCTTCCTACGGCGGACACCTTCATCGCCGAAGTGAAGGTTCACGAGACCAATCTGAAAAAAATCTACGTGGGGTTGCCCGTGCGCATCCGCATTGACGCGCTCCCCGGCCAGGTTTTCATGGGAAAGATCAGCAAGATTGCCCCGCTGCCGGACTCCCAAAGCATGTTCATGAACCCCGACCTCAAAATCTACAACACCGACGTGGAGCTTGAAGGCGGCGCGGATCTGAAGTCCGGCATGAACTGCGAGGCGGAAGTCATTATCGAGCAGCACGATAAGGCCATGTACATTCCCGTGCAGTGCGTGGTGCGCAACGGCGAACAGGCCATCGTCTACGTGAAGAGCGGCAACAGCGTGGAGAAGCGCAATGTGAAGATTGGCCTGGACAACAATCGCATGGTCCATGTTCTGGAGGGGCTGGCTATTGGCGAGGAGGTCTGGATCACGCCGCCGCTGCAGGAGGCCGTGTCGCTGCGAGCGGTTGACAAGGTTGCGGACGTGAGCATCCCGTCCCGCGCGGAGGCGGAGGCGGCGGAGGCCAAGCGCAATGCGGAATCCCGCCGTTCGTCGGACGATGAAGGCGGCGAAGAAGATGCGGATGCCCGCCGCAAGGCCATGCGTGAACGGTGGGAGAAGATGACGCCGGAAGAGCGGGAGGCGCTGAAGAAGAAGATGCAGGAAGCCGGATTCGGCGGCGGTCCCAACGGCGGCGGTGCGCCTCGAGGTGGAGCGCCCAACGGCGGTGGAGCGCCCAACGGCGGTGGCATGCAGGCGCCGCCTCCGCCGCAGGAGCCATAGGGACAAAGGGAGGAGCATCATGTCGAATCCTTCCCCCAAAACGGAATATGCGGTCAAGCTTGTGAACCTGACGAAGACCTACACCATGGGAACGACTCAGGTGCATGCCTTGGCGGGAGTTTCCGCCACCTTTGAAAAGGGGAGCTTCTGGGCGATCATGGGACCCAGCGGCTCCGGCAAGAGCACCATGCTGAACCTGCTGGGCTGTCTGGATCGTCCCACCAGCGGCGAATACTATCTGGATGGCAAGGACGTCAGCAAGCTCAATGACAATGACTTAAGCGACATCCGACTGAAATATCTCGGCTTCATCTTCCAGAGCTTCAACCTCATTCAGCAGCTGACGGTGGAAGAGAACATCGCGCTGCCGCTGTACTATTTGGGGTGGTCCACCCAACGGCGCATGGAGCGGGCGCGGGAACTGGGTTGCCTGGTGGGTCTGGAGAAACGTCTAAAGCACCGTCCCACAGAGCTTTCTGGCGGTCAGCAGCAGCGTGTGGCAGTGGCCCGCGCCCTGTCCAACGACCCCGTCTTCCTGTTGGCGGACGAGCCCACGGGCAATCTGGACACGGCCACCAGCATCGAGATCATCGATTTGCTCAAGCGCCTGAATCAGGAGGGCAAGACCATCATCATGGTGACCCATGAGCCGGACATCGCCGCCCATGCCACCCAGCGCCTGTACATGCGGGATGGCCACATCCAAAAGACGGAGGAATAGGCATGTTTGCGCCAAATTTTCGGCTTTTTAGCGATATCCATTTGGGAATCAAGAATTTGCTGCTTCACAAACTGCGCTCACTTCTGACGATGTTGGGACTGGTCTTCGGCGTGGGCAGCGTCATTGCCATGTTGGCGGTGGGCGAGGGCGCCAGCGCGGAGGCCTTGGAGCAGATTCGGCGTCTTGGCAGCAAGAACATCATCATCACGGCGCAGAAGGCGGCGGATGAGCAGGCGCAGGCCAACGCCCGCTCCCGCATCAGCATTTACGGTCTGCTTTACGAAGACGAGGAGCGGCTGGCCCAGACCATTCCCACGGTCTCCTCCATTGTGCCTGTGAAGGTGGCGCAGAAGTCTGCCCGCATGGAGAACCGCACCATGGAGCTGCGCATTGTGGGGACGAATCAGGACTGGTTCGAGCTCGTCATGCGGCCCGTGGTCGCGGGGCGGGTTCTGGAGTACAGGGACGTGCAGGAGCGCAGCAATGTGGTCGTGCTGACGGAGCATGGCGTGCGCAAGCTGATGGCGACGGAGGCCATTTTGGGCGAAGTGGTCCACATCGGCTCCAACTACTATGAGGTCATCGGCGTGGTCCTGAGCGAAGGCGCGTCCGAAGGATCCATGCAAACCCCTGACCAGCAGACAGATGCATATATTCCCATCACCACGGCACGGGATCATTTCGGCGACTACTTTTCGCAGAACAAATCCGGCGCCAATATCCGCGAACTGGTGGAGCTCAACCAGCTGATCGTGGAGGTGGACAAGGAGGAGCATGTGGAGGCGACGGCGGAGGCCATCGAGCGGATGCTCGCCATCTTCCATAAGAAGAAGGACTACAGCATCAGCGTGCCGCTGGCGCTGCTCCATCAGGCGGAGGCCACCAAACGCACCTTCAACATCGTCTTGGGGGCCATCGCGGGCATCAGTCTGCTGGTGGGCGGCATTGGCATCATGAACATTATGTTGGCCTCTGTCACGGAGCGGACGCGGGAGATCGGCATCCGCCGCGCCATTGGTGCCAAACAGCGTCAGATTGTGTTCCAGTTCCTCATTGAGACGGTGGTGCTTTCCATGACCGGCGGCATGGTGGGCATTGCGGTTGGGGTGCTCATTCCCAAAATCATCCATATGATCACGGCCATGCCGACAATCGTGAGTGTCACCAGTTTGGTTCTGTCTTTGGGCATAAGTGTCTCTGTGGGAGTCATTTTCGGCATTTATCCAGCCTTCCGCGCCGCGCGTCTGGATCCGATTGTCGCTCTGCGCCATGAATAGATGACGCAGGGATCATTTAGGATAGGAATTTTTTCGTATGTTGTTTGTATTCAGATATTTACGTAATATTTCAATGCTCGCTGTCCTATGGGCGTGTTGCTCCTGCGTGGCGCCTTCGGAGTATACGTCGGCCATCGGCCCTCGGGCCGACCAGAAGCGGTGGCTGGATGAAAGCCAGGTCATCCGCCAGATTGTCCAATGCATCCATGCCGCGTCCTTCGCGTCCGCTCACAAGGAGGCGGTGGCCGAATATGCGGCGCAGTTGCGCTACTGGTATTCCTTTGTCTCTCAGGCAGAGGAAGATAAGGATGCCGGCATACGGGCTTTGAATTTCATTCGACAAGTCCATTTTGACGCCCACGGCGACAAGATGCTCTGGAACGAGGTCATTCTTGAGGCCAGACAGAAGGCTCCCTCCAGCAAGGTGGCTCCCGGCACGCCTATTCCACCTAACTACCGATAGGTAAAGGCGATACGGTTATGCGCCTGCTTTGGTTCACGCTGAACTCCTCCTATTCCCACTCCTCTCTTGCTCTTCCGCTGACCCATGTGGCCTGTCGCTATGTGTCTGGCTGGGAATGGGATGGCGTCGAAGCCCGCATCATGGACTCTCCCGCCCAAGTGGCCCGCGAGCTGGAGAGAAAGAAGCCGGATGTATGCTGCGCTGTCCTGTATCTCTTCAATCTTCGGGCTACGTTGGACTGCTTGCAGCGCCTGAAATGGCTCTGCCCCGACTGCCTTGTGGTGGTGGGCGGCCCAGAATGCCTCGGCAATGGGGCCCGTGAGCTCATGGACACCTGTCCCTTTATCGATCATGTGGTCCGCGGTGAGGCAGAAGCCTGTCTGCCCATGCTTTTGGAAGCCATTGGCAATGAGGAAGATGACCTTTCCACCGTCCCGGGGCTGCTGTGGCGCGGCGAAGAGGGGCAGGTGATGGACAACGGGCCAGCGGACGTCTATGAGGCGTGGGCCGAGGCGCCACCGCCCGAAGAGAGTCCCTTCTTCCAGATGGACAAGCCGTTCGTCGCCATCGAGACCTCACGGGGCTGCCCCTGCGGCTGCACCTTCTGTACCAGCGGACACAGCCCTGTGCGGCTCAAGAGTTTGGAGAAAGTGGAGCAGGAGCTGAATCTGCTGCGGAAGGGCGGCGTTCGTGAAGTCCGCCTGTTGGACCGGACGTTCAATGCGGGGGGTGGCGCATGGGAGGACGGTCGTCTCTCTCGTCCCGTCCAACTACTCCAATTATTCCGTAACTGTTTCCCGGACATGCGCTTCCATCTAGAGATGCATCCCCATCTCCTTACTGCTGACATCCGAAAGGAGCTGCAGCAGGCCTTGCCTGGCCAGCTGCATATCGAGGCCGGCATCCAGTCCTTGAACGAACGGACACTGAAGGCGGTGGGGCGGCTGGGCTCCCCGCAGTCTGCCATCGACGGGCTCCGTTTCCTCTGCGCCCAACCTCAGCTGGTGGCCCATGCGGACTTGCTGGCGGGTCTGCCGGAGCAACGATGGCAGGACATTGTGGAAGACGCCATGACCCTTTTGGAAATCGGCCCTGGAGAAATTCAGCTGGAGACGCTTAAGATTCTCAAAGGCACGCCGTTAGAGCGACAGGCGGGGGACTTCGGCCTGATTTACAGCCACTTCCCGCCTTACGATGTCATGCGGACGCCGTGGCTGTCATCGGAGGATTTCTGCCAAGTGGAGCGGCTGTCCCGTCTATTGGACCAATATGCCAACGCGACGGCCCTTCATGCGGCGTTTCTTGCCGCCATCCGACAGAATCGGAGGTTTTTGACGGAATTATTGGCCTTCCTTCAGGAGCGGAAGGCTTTGGAAATGGCTGCCGCGCCGGATTTGAAACATCGCTTCCACCTTCTGGCAGAGGCATTTGGAACCCATTATGAGGCGGCGGCGGATGCTCTTGCCAAATCGTGGATGGGACTGGCCTATTCTCCCGACGCTCTTCCCACCCACCATCGCCCCCAACTGGATCGGCTTCCCCAAGAAGCTGTCTGCCTCGAAGGAGAAGCCGCCTCCGCCCAAAGTCCCCACGCCCATGTCTGGAGACTGGATTTGAGCGGCGGTTCCCTATACTATATATACAATAGGGCCAACGCGGCGCATCGAGCGGCTGCCGTGTTCGCCGAAGGAAGGACCCAACAGCCATGATTGTTCCGGACCAGGACCTGATCGCCAACGATATCGACGCCTATCTCGAGCAGCACCGCAACAAGGATCTGCTCCGCTTCTTGACCTGCGGCAGTGTGGACGACGGCAAATCCACGCTCATTGGCCGGCTTCTCTACGATTCGAAAATGATCTATGAGGACCAGTTGGCGGCGGTGCTGAAGGACTCGAAAATCCATGGGACCACGGGAACGGATTTCGATCCGGCCTTGTTGACCGATGGCCTGAAGGCGGAGCGGGAGCAGGGAATCACCATCGATGTGGCCTATCGCTACTTTTCCACCAGCAAGCGGAAGTTCATCATTGCGGATACGCCTGGCCATGAGCAATATACGCGAAACATGGCCACCGGCGCCTCCAACTGTGAACTGGCCGTCATTCTCATCGACGCCCGCCACGGCATCACCACCCAGACCAAACGGCACAGCTTCATCGTCTCGCTTTTGGGCATTGGCCATGTGGTCGTCGCCGTCAACAAGATGGATTTGGTGGGGTGGTCGGAGGAGGTCTTCGAATCCATCCGCAAGGAATACCGCTCCATCAGCGCGCGCCTGAGCTTCAAGGACATCCATTTCATTCCCATCAGCGCCCTTAAGGGGGACAACGTGGTGGACCCCAGCGAGAACCTTTCGTGGTACAAGGGGCCGACGCTGCTTCACCATCTGGAGCATGTAACCATCTCCTCAGCCCGAAATCTGATTGACATGCGCTTCCCCGTGCAGCTGGTGCTGCGGCCGAATCTGGATTTCCGCGGCTTTGCGGGAAGCGTGGCCTCCGGCGTCATCCGAAAGGGGGACCGGGTTCTGGCGCTGCCTGCTAAAACAGAGACGAAAGTCGCTTCCATCCAGACCTTTGACGGTGAAGTGGACTATGCCTTCCCCAATATGGCGGTGGTGGTCACGCTGGCGGACGAGGTGGACCTTTCCCGTGGGGACATGTTGGTTCCCGTCAACAATGTGCCCAAAGTCGCCGATGAATTCGAGGCCATGTTGGTCTGGATGCAGGAGAAGCCCCTTCGGACCGGAGAGCAGTTTTTGGTGAAGCATGCCTGCTCCATGGTGCCCGGAACGGTGGATGCCATTCGCTATGAAGTAGATGTGAATACCATGCGCAAAAAGCGAAACCCCGCGACCGGCAAGTTCGCCGCCGCCGAGCTGCCGCTGAACGGCATTGCCCGCATTCATGTCCAAATGCATCGTCCCATCATCTTCGACCCCTATGAGCGGAACCATGCCACGGGGGCCTTCATTCTGATAGACCGACTGACCAACGCCACCGCTGCCTGTGGCATGATTTTGGAGCGCGGCATCGCGTCCGCCAAAGGGGAGGGCAGACCTGCTGCGGACCATATCACGCGGGAATCCTCTTTGGTGACACGGGAGGAGCGGGAGCACCTGCTTCGACAGAAAGCCAGAACCTATTGGCTGACAGGGCTTAGCGGATCCGGTAAGTCCACATTGGCCAAAGAGGTGGAACGGCGGCTGATCGCCAGCGGACATGCCTGCTGCCTGCTGGATGGCGATTCCGTCCGCTATGGCTTGAATCGGGACTTGGGCTTTTCCCCTGAAGACCGACAGGAGAACATCCGCCGCATTGCGGAAGTCGCCCGCCTGATGAATGAGGCGGGGCTGATTGTGCTGACCGCCTTCATTTCCCCGTATCGGGAGGACCGTGACATGGCAAAGGCCATCATCGGTCAGGAGGCATTTCGGGAAGTGTATGTCAATACGCCACTTGAAGCCTGCGAGGCCAGAGACCCCAAAGGCTTGTACGCCAAAGTCCGCGCAGGCGAAATCCGCCAGTTCACGGGCATTGACGCCCCCTATGAGCCGCCGGAGACTCCGGACCTGACGCTGAACACCGCGGAGATGACCGTGGCCGAAGGCGCCGCTGCCATCCTTCAGCATATGGAAGATGCCTTTGTGTTGTAATCCTAAAAAGCACAAATAAACTAGTTTTTTATCCATAACATACTTTGTATAAGCATGTTATAGATATTTCTAAATTTGCCAGGCGGGTGTGTCGCATGAATTATGCGACAAAGAGTTTTAAGCCGCTTTGGCGGCGACAGGATAATAGCCGTGGGTGGAGCGAAGCGTAACCCACGGATAGTCAGGAACATACATATTTGGAACCACGTAGTGGTGGCAGGATAATAACCGTGGGCGGAGCAAAGCGTAACTCACGGACAGAAAGAAATATACATATTTTTGACCATGTAGTGGTGGCAGGAAAGCCGTTCGTGGGTTTCGCTTCGCTTTACCCACGTCAGGCTCCAATCACCGCTTACGCGGTTCTAAAACTCTAACATCCTCGTGCACCGTGGGTTACGCTTACGCCTACGGCGTTGCGCTTACCCACGGCTAATATCCTGCCGCCGCCATAGCGGCTCTTCTTTTTCAGTATGCCCCGACTTCTTCCGCCATAGCCTTTTCCGCACATTTTGATGACTGGGGGAGAGACCGATTCAGCATGATGATTTGCATGGAAGAAAAATCCAACTTCTGTTTTTATGGTAATTTTACCTGAAACGAATCAGAGCGATCCAAAAAGTCAATATTCGTGGTTGTAATTCAGCCCGATTGGGGCTATAGTGTCAAAGGTGACGCACTCGGCCTGCCGTTGTGCCATTTACTGCTATGAATTTCCTAAGTTACTAATAACCAATTACTTATGTAGATGCCAATGCTGAGAGAAAGACTGTTGTTGATGGGGGCGATGGCCTCCGCGTTTGCCATTTCATCCTGTCGGTTGGCGGAGGATTCGGCGTGGGAAATGAAACGTCAGGAGGCGTTGAACCGGCCTCGTCGGATTTTGTGGAACGACGACGGCTGTGACATCTACTATTGGGACAAAGGAGTTCCCGTGACCGTGGAGAACGCCCGAAAGCGCATCAACTGGAGTGCGCCTACGGAACTTGCTGAAAGCAAGGCAGATACATTGATTTTCAACCCGCTGGCCTGCGGATTCTGCAATCTGATCACGGACACGAAATGCGGCGATTTGCTGACCACTCCCCCTGCGCCAGAGACAGGAAAATACATCAGCGCCTTTCCCGCACTACTGGAGCAGGGGACGGACTATCTCAAGCTGGGGGAGGAGTTCTCACGGGCCTGCGGCAAGGAGTTCTTCGCCTCCATGCGCATGAACGATGTCCATGACGCCTATTGGCCGGATGGCAAGAAGCATTTTCTCTTCCCGAAATTCAAGGAAGACCATCCCGAATACCTTTTCGGAAGCCCGACAAAGAGCCTGCCCCATGGCTGTTGGAGCATGGTGGACTACGGCGAGCCGGAAGTGCGGGAGCGCATGAAAGGCTGCCTACGCGAATTCTGCGAAAACTACGACATTGATGGTCTGGAATACGATTTTACTCGCGACCCCATGCTCCTCAAGTCCGTGGCCAAAACAGGCTATGCAAGCCAGGCGGACTGCGATTTCATCACGGATTACATGGCGGAACTGCGGGAGATGACGGAGACCATCGGCCGCCGTCGGGGCCGCCCCATCCTCATCGCCATTCGCGTGCCCAATGCGCCGGACTACTGCCGTGCCGCCGGCTTGGACGTGGAGGAATGGTTCCGCCGAAAACTGGCCGACATCATGGTGGCGGACAATTGGCTCAAGATGGACTCCTATGACGCCAGCTTCAAGGTCCCCCGTCAATATGGCGCAAAATGCTACGCCGCCGTGGACAACATCTGCACGGCGGAGCGGAAGGACGGCAAGCAAAGCGCGGATTGGCATCCGGGGGCCATCGGCGAAGCTCTTGCCTCCAGTGCCGACGGCGTCTATTATTTCAACTGTTTTGGACCGATTGTCAAGGTCCGACTGACGGCCGATTTGGCGGATGTCTACGGCAAGGACAAGTTCTACATCGCCAACAGCGATTGGGAAGGCAGTCGGCTCATGTCCTTCATCCGAGACGGCTACAAGTACTCCAAACGCCCCATGGTCAACCATAACATTCCCTATGCCTTGAAGCCGGATGTGCCTCTGACCGTGACATTTGACTTGATTGACGACATGAAGGACCCTGCTCTTCTCGCGCGGCACCCCAAGGCCTGGGCGGAACTCTACGGCAATGTGGGCAGCGACTATCGCTTTGCGCTTTCCGTGAACGGCTCTGCTCCAGTGACCTCCACCTTCGAAAAGGGGCACTTCCATTTCGATATTCCGCTGGACGCTCTGCGGACCGGCACCAATGCCTTCACCGTCACCCTGAAGGACATGGCGGCGGCAACCGAAAGGGAGCTTGTCATCATGAAAGGGGACAAATTGCTCAAAGGTGCGGATCAGCCCCCATGGCGCCGCGTCATGCGACATGGCAACAGCGAAATTGAGGAGCGGATTGAGGACAACGCCTATGTGTTCGATGACCAGACGGCCGTGGAGAATCATGCCCCCAATATGTTGTATCCCCTTGGAGCCCTGACAGATGGCGATATGGAGCTGGCCTTCCAGATGAAACTGCTGAGGGCAGGGGAGCCGGATGCCACCATGCTGCGCATCGCCAATGGCGAGGTTGTGGAAGTCATTCAGTTCGTGAAGGATGGCATTGTTCTGAAGGCCTCCGGAACCAAGGTGCTCTGCCCCACGATGGATGCGTTCCATGACTATCTTCTCCAGCTAAACGGCAAACGGCTTGTCCTCTCGCAGGATGGCCGGCGGTTGCTGGAGGTGGAGCTGAATCTGAAGGTCGGCGACCCCGGCTCGAAGATTGAAGAGGCGGTGGAGGCCGTGGAGCGGATGCATGAGAAGAGCCTGATGATTGGCTCCATGTCCGGTTTGGGCACGGGGGCCAGCGCATGGCGGAATCTGATGCTCCATGGCAGCGTCATCGCCCTGCTCAATGAGTTCAATGTCTCCCTCCGCTTTGATACGGAAAGCGCAAGCGATTGAGAATAAGGACGTTGGACTATTCAAAAGGAGAATTTGACGCGCTTTGACTGGAACGCAGCGTATGGGTGTGACGAAAGGCAAAGGAATGGAATGGAGCAGGTTGCGGATTCTGCCTCTTGGGCTATGCGGCCTTGCGCTGTGGGGTTGCCGGTTGGCATCCTCTGTTGATGGTTGCAAAAAAAGAATATATTTGAATTCAAGGAATTGCAAAATGAAAGAAGCTGTTGAACCCATCCGCCCCGATTATGACAATCCAAACTATGATGAGACCAAAGTCGCCCCTTTCACATTGGAAGACCCCGTGGCCTTTGCGGACGGGACGAAGCTGACATCGCCGAAAGAGTGGCCGCGCCGTCGTGCTGAAATTCTGCAAATCTTTGCGCAGGAGATGTATGGACAGGAGCCACCGACCCCGTCATGCCTAATCACGGAGTGCGTGGATGAGCAGGTGGGCGCTTGCGCAGGCTTTGGTGTGCGCTGTCAATACAGGATGTGGTTTCGCGAGGATAAAAGCGGTCCCTGCATCAACTGGCTTCTCTTCCGTCCGCGCTATGCGGCCAAGCCGGTTCCCGTTATTATCTTCCTCAACTACCGAGGCAACCATGAATTGGTGACCGACGCGGACATTCCCGTTCAGCGGGGGTGGACACGTAACGACAATTTCAACAAAGACCATCATTCCACGGAGGCGACTCGGGGGATTCTCTGCAACCCCAACAGCGACAGCATCTTCCCCATCGGCATGCTGTTGGCCAGAGGCTATGCCGTCATGAGCGCCTGCTATGCCGAAGTCTCTCCGGATCCAGAATGGAATGAGCCGGATCCGCGCTTCAGCCAACGCACCTTCCCCTATACTGGCGTCTTCGACCTGTGGGGCCAGCGGGATGAGAGCCGAACGGACAACATCACCGCTCTTGGCGCATGGGCGTGGAGCCTGTCACGGGGACTGGATTTGGCGGGGCGGATTCCCGAACTGGACGCTGCCCGCTGCGTGGTGACCGGCTGTTCACGGCTGGGCAAATCCGCCCTTTTGGCGGCGGCGCGGGACGAACGGTTCGCCGTCTGCGTGCCCAATCAATGCGGCGGTGGCGGCGTCTGCCTCGCCAAGCGGGATTTTGGCGAATGCATCGGCACGGAAGTCCGCATGTTCACCCACTGGTACTGCAAGGCCTATTCAAAATACGCCCCCAATCCGCCCAAACTGCTGCCTTTCGACCAACATCTGCTTCTTGCGTCCATTGCGCCGCGCCGCGTGCTGGTGCAGGGGTTCGACTCAAGCGAATGGATGGACACCAAAGGCGAATATCTCGCCTGTCGCGCCGCTTCCGCCGCATGGGAGTTTCTTGGTCTACCTGGCCTGCCCGGATCGGACTACCCCGACAACTATGACGAATCCACCATCGGCCCCTACATCGGCTATGTCCGCCGGTCGGAAAACCATGGCATCGCCGCCCACGACTGGATGTGGCTACTGGATTTCGCGGACAACGCATTCAGGAGGAATTAGAAATTAGGAATTTGTCGTGAGAAAATTAGGAATTAGGAATTAGAAATTAGGAATTTGTCGTGAGAAAATTAGGAATTTGGAATTAGAAATTAGAAATTTGTCGTGGGAAAATTAGGAATTTCACTTAACAAAATTCCTCATTCCTAATTTCTAATTCCTAATTCCCTTTCTCGCGTCTCGCGTCTCGCGTCCCCCGTCTGGGTTCTGAGCAGTCACGTAATGACCTAATTATCAACAACATTGACCATTTTTCCGAAATCCGGAAGCAACTGGTATTTGTTTTGCCAGCTGGTGTACATGATGCCATTGCAATGGGGCGTTTGGCGACAGATGTGGAGCCATTTGCGGCTGCCGTCCAAGCTGTCCTCATCATAATAGGCGGCCCCGAGAGTGCGGAAGCCCAGATTGGCGAAGAAGGGCATGGAAATGTCTCCATTGTACCAGCAGGCGATGACCAAGTCCTTGGGAATCAGGTTCCAAACGCCTGCGAAGGTGCCTTTGCAGCTGTAGTAGTTGTCATGGGCGTTATGGGCGGGATCCAGCATGTCCGACCAAATGTAGATGTTCGCCTCCGGACAGACCTCCTTGATGATTTGACGCTGACGGGAGATGCAGTCCGCCAGAATATGGGCCATGTCCGTGTGCCGTGCCTCGCAGGCGGCGCAGGTGCCCCCCGCGCGGATTTCGTCCATGCTGAGGAACCACTTCTTGGGGTGAAGCGCATTGGCTATTTCCTTTGCGGATTCTCTAAACATCTCGTATAGAATAGGTTCTGACATACAAGTGGAGCGCTGCCGACCAATTCGAACCGGATGGTAGTAGTCGACTAGAAGCGAATCCCCTTCGCGGATGGCGGAATTCGCCGTCAGATTCAGCACTAGGCTTTTCGTGCTGTCGTTGGCGTTCTCCCATTCCTGCTCCGCCTGAACCTCCTCAAACGCCGTCAAAGGTGGAATCGCTTCGAAGTCCTTTCCCTCCTCATAGATCTGGCCGTTTTGGGCATTCCGCACGACGAAAGGGGCGCCCGGACGCCGGATCACTTCGTTCACGCCGGCCACCTCCAGCGTCAAATCATCGATCCACACCTTGCCGTTTTTGCCGTCCCAGACGCCCGCATAGAGATAGCCTTCTGAGAGGTCATCGGAGGAGAAAACCATGGAAAGCCTTGTCCAATCCTGAGTTGGAGCAATGGCCGGCCATATGCAGGACCGCATGTTGCCCTTTTTGTCGTAGAACTGGAGCTTGATGGAATCCCGTGGGTTGTCCACATAGCCTTCGGTCTTGACATAGCAGGAGAAACGGTATTTCCAATGGGGCTTCAGCGCCGTCTCAAGGCAGATTCGGCCATGTCCATACGGATTTGCGGTGAAATTCTCCAGCCGCAGGGAGCAAGCGCCGCCATGTTTGACCTGCGTGTCCGCGAAGGACACGACGCCTGGCTGGTCTATCCACCCCGTCATGGAAAAATCGTTTCCCTCATGAACTTCGAAATCGCCATTGGGAATCGGCGGGATGGATTGCTTCACGATGACGGCTTTCCGCCCCTGAACCTGATAGGGAACGCCGATGATTGGCATCGCCGCGCAGAGATTCGGATTCCGATTCAGCATGGTTCCGTAGCCGATGGTCCAGATGATGGGGATGAGCTCCACATGCTGTTCATCGCAGATGCGTTTGACGGCCTGCAGGCGCTCCCGCTTTTCCTCCGGCCATGTGGAATGGTATTCAACATTGCAGGACAGAAGCATGCCGTTCAAGCCAGAAGCGGAGGCGGTCTTCACCAATGCCGCCAGATCCGCCACGTCCTGCTCGCTGTCCAGATAACGGCATGCGTAGAACCAGCGATCCTGCAACGGCTGGGCGCCGGCGATGATACAACCGAAAAGGAACAGAAAAAGAAGCTTTGGAGTGGACATGAGAGGCTCCGATTTGATAATGGCGAAATGAAAATGCAGGAGTTACTGTAGTGTGAATCTCCTCGTTGTCAAACCTGACATGGAACAACGGCGGCGGCTGCGGTCTCACCCTGTTTTCAGATTTCAAAATTAACATGATATTGCATCGTTTGTCTTGTTTTGTCATGTGTGTGTTTGATGATGGAAAAAGTTGGCTTATATTATATCCATAATTATATGTAAGTGGTATAAAGGAAGAAAGCGGTTGGGGAAGACCGTTGTGTCATAGAAAGAGGAGAGAAGACCATGATGACAGAAGAACAGAACATCACAATGCCGACCGAAGAGCCGGAAATGGACAAATCTGCCGTGGAGAGCGCGGAGCCGGCTGAGGAGACGGCCGCCGTGGAGAGCGCGGAGCCGGCTGAGGAGACAGGCACCGTGGAGAGCATGGAGCCGGCTGAGGAGACGGCCGCTGCTGACGATGAAAAGTCAGAAGTTGCTGAACAAGAAGAAGTTACAGGAGGATTTGAGCAATTCGGCCTTTCGCAGGAAATCCTGCAAGGCGTCCATGAGGCGGGCTTCAGTGAACCGACGCCGATTCAGCTGAAGGCCATTCCGGAGTTGCTTCGCGGCCATGACCTGATTGGGCAGGCCTTGACGGGCACGGGCAAGACGGCGGCGTTTGGGCTGCCGATCATGAGCATGATTCAGGGGGAGCCGGGACTGCTGATGTTGGTTCTTGTGCCGACCCGTGAACTGGCTGCGCAGGTCAGCGGCGAGCTGTTCCGTCTGGGGCGCTACACAGGCGTCAAGACGGCGGCGTTCACGGGAGGACAGTCCTATTCGCGGCAGGAGCACATGCTGGAGCATGGCATCAATGCGCTGGTGGCCACGCCTGGACGGCTTCTCGACCTGATCAGCTCGGGCCATTTCAAAGATGTGAACCCGCGCTATATCGTTGTGGATGAGGCGGATGAAATGCTGGACATGGGTTTTCTCGAGGACGTGCAGAAAATCTTCGAAGCCTTCCCCGGCCCCCATCAGACCATGCTGTTCTCCGCCACGATGCCCCGTCCCGTGGTGAATCTGGCCCAGAGCATTCTGAAGGACCCCATCGACATCACCACCTCCACGCGGGAATCGGCCAACAACGACATCGAGCAGTTCTTCTACGTCATTGAGGACAGTGAACGGGTCAATGCCATCATCCGACTGATTGACGCGCAGGATGTGACCAAAGGCATGATCTTCTGTCGGACCAAAGAGGAGGCGGACTCCCTGAACATCATGCTCAGCGGACGCGGCTACAACGTGAATTGCCTCCATGGAGACATGGAGCAGGCGGCGAGAAACCGGGTCATGAACGCATTCCGCAGAGGGGAAATCGACATTTTGGTGGCGACGGACGTGGCCGCCCGCGGGTTGGATGTGGACGATGTGTCTCATGTGTTCAATTTCCATCTGCCCTTTGACTCAAGAGGATACGTGCATCGTATAGGACGGACCGGACGTGCCGGCAAGACCGGAACCGCCATTACGTTGGTGACGCCTCGGGAGATTCGCCAGCTTGAGGCGATTCGCCACAATGTGGGCGCCCAAATGGAAAATCGTCTGATTCCCTCGCGGACGGAAGTGACGTCTCAGCGGCTGAAGAAGATCTTCCACGACATGCATGATTATGAACTGAATGTGGACATCCTCAATCAGGTTCAGACGCTTTGCGTTAATCAGGATGTGTTGGTCCTTCTCGCCAAGTTGGTTGGACATCAGCTTGCGGGCGGCGGCGACTTGGGGCCGGAGCATATTGGCATTGCGGGGCAGCGTCTGGACAATCTGCTTTCCCCGAAGCCCAAGGACAAGGGCCAACGGGAAGGCCATGGTCGTGGTCGCGGCGGAAGAGGCGGTCGTGGCAGACGCGGCGACCGTTGGGAACGTGAGGACCGCGGTGAACGCGGTGGTCGAGGAGACCGTTTCTCCAGAGAGGAAGAACGGCGGGACGATTGGTCTGAACCCAAACGCGACAAATTCCCGAAATTCAAGGATGATGCGGAAAATGTAGATTATCCAATATTTACGGAAAAGAAATCCGATTTCCAAGACGAAGCTCCACGCAATGAGCGGCATGATGACGGCAAGTCCTTCGACCGCCCCCGCAAGGAGCATCGCGACGGCGACTTCTTCGACCGTCCCCGCAAGGAGCATCGCGACGGCGACTTCTTCGACCGCCCCCGCAAGGAGCACCGCGACGGCGACTTCTTCGACCGTCCCCGCAAGGAGCATCGCGACGGCGACTTCTTCGAGCGTCCGCGCAAGGAGCACCACGACGGCGACTTCTTCGACCGCCCCCGCAAGGAGCGCCGCGACGGCGACTTCTTCGACCGTCCTCGCAAGGTGCGCCGCGACGGCGACTTCTTCGACCGTCCCCGCAAGGGGAAGTGGGAAGATCGGGATTGGGAGTCAAAAGGCGGTCATGGAAAAGGGGCGAAGCATTCTGGGGCACCGGCGGAGGTTTTCAAGAGCACCCGCAAACGGCTGTCTCTGGATGAGATCCTGAAGGCCGTCAACGACCGTCCGGAATCTGGAGACCGCAAAGGCAGCGGCCGGATTTCCCGCCCGGGACGCGACAATGGCTTCCACGACAACGGCTTCCGTGACAACGGTGGGCATGGCGGCAGGGGCGGCCGTTTCGACAAAAAGGGACGTGGCCGGAAATAAGGCCTGAAGGGACGCAAATAGGACAGATGTGACGAAAAATGACCGTCCCATCCGTCCTGTCCGTCTTAGTTTTGTACCCGCATAAACGTTGTTTTGGGGCAATTGACCGCTTTGCGGCTCCTCTTTCGGACACGATGACTTAAGGCATTGCGGTGCAATGGGTTATACAATGCCCGATTGCGAATTGCCTAGAGCAGGTCCGCAAAGCGCCATTCCGCTTCGAGGCGGATGCCGTGGCGTTCCATGACCATGGTCTGCATCCGTTGCACAAGCCGTCGGCAGTCTTCTGCCTTACCTACGTTCCCTGAAGCATTTACGATCCAGTTCGCATGCTGTTGACTGACCGAGAAGACGCCTTCCGTCAGGCCTTTGCAGCCTGCCTCCTCCAATAGCCGGCCAGCGGGGGCATTGGGCGGATTGCGGAAAACGGAGCCGCAGGAAAGGCCACGGGGTGTGACGCGGCGCCTCCGCATCCACTCGGCGGAGATTTTCTCTGTTTCCTCTTGGGAATCAACGAGTTGCAGCTCAAGAACCGCCGTGGTCACCATGACATGGGGAGGCAGGGGAGAATGACGGTAGGCCCAGCCTCCATCGCCCTTTCGCCATTGCCATTCCTCTCCGCTCCGCAGATGGATTCCATGCATTTCGGTGACAAATTCAGAGATGGAGCAGCCATTTGCTCCTGCGTTCATGGCCAAAGCCCCACCAAGGGAGCCTGGAATGCCCGCCAACGCAGAAATTCCTCCAAATCCTTGCGTTGCAAGATTTTGCACAAATATTCCAAGAGGAATTCCCGTCTGGACGCGGACCTTGCCACCATCGAACACATCCATGGCTCGCATGGCGGAGAGGGACAACATGGTGACAGGAAGCTCCTGGTCGCTGCCGATGAGATTGGTGCCTTTTCCCACGGGAAGGAGGCGCCGTCCTTCCCGGCGGCTTTGTTGGATGGCCTCAAAAATTTCTTCATCTTGTTGGAGCTGAAGAAGTTGAACGATGCCAACGCCAGCCCGCAACGTGCTCAGGTTTGCCCATGGAATCCTTTGCGGTGCATTCATCTTGCTTCCTCAACGGCGTGGATGCCAAGGCTGCGGAGTTTCTCCGGCAGATTCTGATAGCCTCTGTAGACCATGTCGATGTTGTGGATGACGGAGGTGCCGTTGGCGCAACAGGCGGCGATGACGATGGCCATGCCGGCCCGTATGTCCGGACTGGTCAGTTCCGCGCCGTGCAGTCGGGCGGGACCGGAGATGACCACGCGATGGGGGTCGCAGACGATGGCGCTGGCTCCCATGCCCACCAGCTTGTCCACAAAGTACAGGCGGCTCTCGAACATTTTCTCAAAGAAGAGGACGGTTCCCTCCGCCTGGGTGGCCATGGCGATCATGCAGCTCATCATGTCGCTGGGGAACTGGGGCCAAGGACCATCGGAAATGACTGGGATGGAGTTATTTATGTCTGGACAAATGCGGAGTTTCTCCGGTGCGGCCATCGTGATCCGCCCCGGCTCCAGGCGGAATTGGCAGTTGAAACGCTCGAAGACCCGCCGTGTCATCCAATAGTTGTGGGGAGACAGGTTTCCTGTGATGGTGAGGGTGCCTCCCGTGGCGGCGCAGAGGGCCAGATAGCTGCTGACCTCCACATAGTCGCTTTCCAACGCCACCGTGCAACCATGGAGTTTCGGAGTGCCGTTGACGGTGATGCTGTTGGTGCCGGCTCCCGTGATGGTAGCTCCCATGGCGTTGAGCATATCCGCCAGCTGGGCGACATGGGGCTCGCAGGCGGCGTTCAGAATCGTGGTGTGGCCGGGCATGGCCGCCGCCGTCATCATGATGTGCTCCGTGGCGGTGACGCTGGCCTCGTCCAAAAACAGCTCCGTGGACTCGAAGGGCGATTTTCGGAAGACAAAGCCGCTGCCTTTCGCCTCAATTTCGATGCCGAGCTTGCGCAGTCCGTAGAAATGGGTGTCGAAGCGACGTCGCCCAATCATGTCGCCGCCGGGATAGCCCAATTCCGCATGGCCGAAGCGGGCGGTCAGTGGCCCCGCGAACAACAGGGAAGTGCGCAGGGTATGGCACAGCTCCGGCGGGATGACGGAGGTGGAGAGTCCGTAGCAGTTGATTCGGACCGTGCCCATGGTGAATTCCGCCAAACCGCCCAGGGCACGGATGATGGACAGCATGTTGTGCACGTCCACAATGTCTGGAACATTGTGGAGAATCACATCATCCGTGGTCAGGACGGTGGCCGCAATCGTGGGAAGCGCCGCGTTTTTGTTGCCGCCTGGCGTGAGGGTTCCATGGATGCGGCCAGGGCCGTTGATGAGCAGGGTCGTCATGAATCCAATTAGCGCACGGCGATGCCGTGGGCCTTAAGATATGCTTTAAGTTCCTTGATGTCAATGAGATGGAAATGGAACACCGAAGCGGCCAAAAGAACCGTCGCGCCTGCTTTGGCGGCTTCGAGGAAATCCTCCAGCTTGCCGGCGCCGCCGGAGGCCACGATGGTCGCGCGGCAGGCTTTGACCATGGCTTTGATGACGGGAAGGTCATAGCCCGTCTTCGCGCCGTCTCCCGCCTTGCTCGTGGGCAGGATGACCTTGACGCCATAGCCGTCGACCTGCTTGGCCCATTCCACGGCGTCTGCGCCGGTGGCGGTGCGGCCGCCATCCACATAGACTTCATAACCTGATGGAAGAGAAGGATTTACATCAACATCAATGGCCACGGTCAAGGAATCCGCGCCAAATTCTTTGATGATTTCCGGAATGATTTCGGGCTTGCGGAAGGCCGCGCTGCTGACGGACACCTTGTTCGCTCCCGCCTGAAGGACGTCCCCGGCGGATTTCACATCACGGATGCCGCCGCCCACCGTGAAGGGAACGGAGCAGGCCTGAGCCGTCCGCCGCACCACGTCCAGAAGGGTGCCGCGGTTTTCGAAGGTGGCGTTGATGTCCAGAAGCGCCAGTTCGTCCGCGCCGGCGGCGCAGTAGGCCTTGGCGCATTCCACGGGATCGCCGGCATCTGCAATGTCCACAAAATGAACGCCTTTGACAACTCGTCCTGCTTTCATGTCAAGGCAGGGCATGATGGTAACAGGTTGATTCATGGTCTTTCTTCCTTCATGACTTCCATTGGGTTCAACACAATTGACATGCAGGCAGCCTCGTGCCTGATGTGTGTCCACTGCATTAACATATTCCAGAAACCGCGAAGTGCCAGAGGACAAATCGCTTTTTGAGACGGCAAATCGTTCTTATAGGGCGCCAAAGAAAAAACACCTCGCATTTTGGGGAAAGGAGGCGAGACCGCAAGAAGCGAAAAAAGCAAAATTATGCATAAATATGAATGCATTTAATGAATGCTTTCGTTGGGCTGTCACCGCTGGGGAAATGGGGCGAAAAATGTGTCTGAAAGTGCGAAAAATGGCCTTTGTTTTTGGGTCAAATGCCCGTAAAGAGCCCTAGAGCGGCCTCTGTTGCGTTGTGAAGGCGATTCAGTATATTAATACCTCTCTTTGCCAAGGGGCCGACAGAGGCCGTTTCTGTGAGTTTTGGTTTTATTGCATTTTATTTCATATATTGCAGTAAATCAATGGAGCCATTGGGACCCAAGAGGGCGACATCCTATTCCGTCTCGCCGTTCAGGAGGCGGAAGAAACGGGACACCACGGGGGCGGTGGTGCGGCCGCCGGAGTCGCCGTTTTCGATGACGCAGGCCACGGCGATGGTGGGTTCGGGCAGGGGGCCATAGCAGATGATCCATGTGTTCTTTTTGCGGTTGTCCTTTGACCCGATTTCCGCCGTTCCTGTTTTAGCCGCCAGCGGGATGCCGGCCTCCTTCATGGCTTTGGCGGAGCCATGAGGACTGGTGACGGTGCCCTCCATGCCTTGGCGGACGATGGCGAGCTCCTCTTCCGTGGCGGGCAGGCGATGGCGGATTTCCACGGAGGCGTTGCGGAGGACTTTGCCGCGGTTGTCGGTGACCCGTTGGACCAGATAGGGGCGGAGGACCTTGCCGCCGTTGGCCAAAGCGGCAGTGTAAATTGCTGCTTGTAAAGGAGTTACATCAATTGCGCCTTGCCCCATGGAGACGTAGGCGGTGTCAATGACCAGCCAGTTGCGGTGCCATGCCATTTTGGCGAAGGCGCGGGAGGGAAGCAGGCCGGATGTGGTTTCTGGCAGGTCGATGCCTGTCTTTTCGCCAATGCCGGCGGCGGCGAACATGGGGGCCAGATTGTCCAGCCCCGTCTTCACGCCGATTCCGATGAAATAGGGGTTGCAGGAGACGATGATGGCCTCCCGCAAGTCCAAGTTGCCGTGGCCGCTGCGTTTGGCGCAATGGATGGGATGATCGCCGATCATGTAGTAGCCGTTGCAGTAATAGGGATCGTCCGGCGTCAACCGCCCCGAATGCAGGGCGGCCAGGGCCACCAGTGGCTTGACGATGGAGCCGGGGGTGTAGGTGTTGTTGAGGGCGCGATTGAACATGGGCTTGCGCACGGTGTCCGCTTGCCATTCTCGGTAGAGCTGTGCCGTGATCAAATCGTGTCGATAGGCGGGGGCGGAGGCCATGGCCAAAATGGCTCCCGTGTGCACATCCACGGCGACCAACGCTCCGAAATGCCCTCGCAGCGCCGTCTCGGCCGCCGCCTGGGCGCGAGTGTCCAACGTGAGATGCAGGTTGTTTCCGGCTTGGGGCGCCCGCGACTCATGAAGGACTTCATGGACATAGCCGCTGGTGTCCACGAGGACCAGTTGGGCGCCGCCGTGACCGCTGAGTTCGCTATCATATTGGAGCTCAAGGCCTTCGCGACCGCCAATCTCACGCGTGACATAAATGCGGGCGAAGTCCCCCATGTCGTCCAGCTGGGGCTGACGGTTTCCCGTGAAGCCAAGGACATGGGACGCCAGCCCCTCGTGGGGGTAGACCCGCACGGTGCGTGGCGCCAAATCCACGCCGACCAGCGGAGGGGACAGCTCGGCGAAGCGGGCCCGCTCCTCCGCCGAAAGGTTTTTGAAGACGACGAGAGGCAGGGCGGGCTTTTGGTTCAGATGCTTGAGCAGCATGGCCTCGGTCAGGGGAGAGGGGCGGTTCAGCAGGAGGGAGAGCCGTGCCGCCGTGGCCATGATGTGGATGATGGTGCGGTTTTGACGGCCCGGCTGCCGCATTTCGGAGACATGGAATTCGATGTCATATTGGGCCGCGTTGTCTGCCAGCACCTCGCCGTTGCGGTCGAAGATTCGGCCACGGATGGGATTGATGCGGATGGGGCGGATGCTTTGGCGTTTGGTCTTCTCCAGATGTTCCGGCCCCTGCATCACCTGAACCTGCCACAGGCGCAGCACCAGAAGCAGCAGCGCGACCACCATGACCAGGGCGCAGAGCAGCAGCCGGCCTTTCATCATGTAGAGATGCCCCTGTCTAGTTGTCATCGGACACATCCATCACGTTGTCGTTCCAGCGGGAATCATAGGGATTGACGGTGGCGAAGCGACGGACGCCGATATGGAAGGCGATGCCGTCCCAAATCATGCTGCAAAGCGGAAAGAGCAGGGCACCGAACCCAATCTGCATCAAGGGGATACGCAGAATCTGCAGCCACGAGAGACCGCCGTGGCCCACGGCGAAGATGCGGAGAATGGACAGGATGCCGACAATGGCTCCCGTGGCCGCTCCGGGCGGAATCTGGCCGACGTGGGTGGAGAAGTCGCCGAAATAGCGCCAATTATGGCCCACGGGAATCAGCAGAAGCAGGGTGATGACATGGGCGGGGGGGCCGGCGGGGCTGCAGAGGTCCAGCCAAAGTCCTCCGAGACAGAAATAGGGCAACAGCAGGGGCCATGGATACAGCACGGCGAAATAGAGGCCGGCCATGGCCAGCAGCGGAACGGAGATGCCATGGTTGCCGATGAGCAGCTCCGCCATGCCGGAGGCCATGAGAACGAGAAGAAGCCACAGGATATGCATGGATTAGCCGTCCTTCTTCATGGTGGGAGTGGCGTTGCGGCGGCGCTTGATGAAGCGGCGGTAAATGTGGTGGCGGTAGAAATTCCCCAACCGCATGTACCATGCCGGCGTGTGAAGGTCCTGCCGCTGCATGTCGTTCAGAAGCTCTGGACAGCCATCCGACAGGATTTTGGAGAGGTTGTGGTTGTCGATGTACATGAAGAAAGGGGTCACCAGTTTGGAGAGCAGGCCACCGGAGAAATGGCAGGCGGTGGCAAAATCGATGAGAATTGGCTTCATGTCCTTGGAAATGAGCACGTTGCCGCGCCGGATGTCTCCATGGCACAACTGATGGGCATGGAGATTGCCAATCATGTCCTGCAGCTGTCGGTAGAACACCGCATCGGGATGGGACTCCTCCGGATGTTTGTTGCGGCGTTTCAGCGGACGAGTTCCCTCCAGAAACTCAAGAAAGAGGGTGTCTTTTTCCAGAATTCCATAAGGTGTTGATACGCAGGCATATCCGTTGTCATGTACAAGTTTGAGCTTCTCATATTCGTTTTGGATGCAGCGACGGGCGAACAGAATGCGGATGAGCCAGAGGCGTTTGGCGTAGCTTTTGGCGAGAACCTGACGGCCATCGGGCAGGAGGAGGCGGTACACGTCGGAGTCTCCGGAGGAGCGGGCGCGTTTGATGACCGTGCCATGGCGTTCCAACATGGCCACGACGGAGCCGCAGTCTCTGGAAAGAGCCTGGATGGCGAGAATGGCGCTGTCAGACGAAGGGGATGCCATGATGGATGCATGCGGTGGTTATTTGAGGGCCTGGAGCTTTTCGGCCAGTTGCCGTTCTACGTCCTCCAGGGCCTTTGAGGCGTCCTCCCAGGCCCATGAGGCGTTGATCAGCTCCTTGTCGATTTCGGCGGAGCGTTTGTTGAGGGCCGCGAAGTCCGTGCCTGGCTTGGCGGCGGTCAAGTCCTTGTAGATGGCTTTCTGCTCCGCCTCCAGAGCGGCGATGATGGACTCCTGCTTCTCGACGGCGGCGGCCCATTTCTTGCGGTCTCTGCTGAAGGAATTTCGGATGTTGGCTTCCTCACGTTTGCGGTCCTTCAGGGAGAGGCCGCCTCCGGAAGATGTTGAGGCTGAAGAGGATGCGGCAGACGTGGCGGCAGAGGCGGACTTTGCCTCTGCGGTGGCCGCCGCCCGCGCCTTCTGCTCCGCGAGCTTTTCACAATAGTAGTCGTAGTTGCCGTAATAGCGGGTGATGGCGCCGGGGGTCAGGGCGAAGATGGTGTTGGCCAGATTGCGCACGAACGTGATGTCGTGGCTGACCAGACACAGGGTCCCCTGATAGTTTTTCAGCGCCTCCTCCAGCGACTCCCGCGCATAGATGTCCAGATGGGTGGTCGGCTCATCCAGAAGGAGGAAGTTATTGGGGCGGAGCAGGAGACGGGCCAGAGCCAAACGGACCTTCTCGCCGCCACTGAGCACGGAGACAGGCTTCTCGATGGCGTCTCCGGAGAAACCAAAGCCGCCCAGCATGTTGCGCAGCTCGTTTTCCGTGCGGTCGGCGGAGGCGGCGCGGACGGTCTCGTAGATGGTCTTGTTGGGGTCCATGGTCTCCGAATAGTCCTGCGATTGATAGCCGATGGTCACGCCGTGGCCGATGGTCAGTTTGCCCGCGTTCAGGGGCATCAGGCCCGCGATGATGCGCAGCAGCGTGGTCTTGCCCATGCCGTTGAGCCCCACAAAGGCCGCTTTGTCCCCCCGCTCGATTTGCAAAGACAGATTTTGGAAGATGTTGTCCCGTCCGTTGTAGCTGAAGGTGCCGTTTTCCATGCGGACCACGTCCTGGCCGGAGCGCGGAGGCACGGGCAAGGTGATTTTGGGCGCCTTCACGGTAATTTGGGGGATTTCCACGTCTTCCAGCTTGTCCAGCATCTTGATGCGGCTTTGGGCCTGGGCGGCCTTGGTGGCCTTGTAGCGGAAGCGCTCCACAAAGCGCTCCAGCTGGTCCCGCCGATGGTCGATGTTCCGCTTTTGGGCGAGGAGCTGGTCATAGCGGGCCTGACGGTCATGCACGTACTGGGAGTAGTTGCCCTGATAGCGGGTCACCACGCCGCCCATGACCTCCAAGGTGACTTGGGTCAGGGAGTTGAGAAGATAGCGGTCGTGGGAAATGAGCAGCAGAGTGCCGGCAAAATTCTTGAGAAAATCTTTAAGCCATTCCACCGCAGGGACATCCAAATAGTTTGTCGGTTCGTCCAACAGCAGGATGTCCGGCTCGGCGACCAGATTTCGGGCCAGTTCGGCACGAATTTTCCAACCGCCGCTGAAGGTGTTGAAGGCGTCCTGAAAACGGCTGACCTGAAAACCAAGGCCGGAGAGGATGGTCTCCGCCTTGTTCTTGAGCTCGTAGCCGCCCTGATGTTCATATTCGGTCTGCATGGCTCCCAATTGTTTCAGAAGTCGTTCACGGTTCGTGACATCCGTCTGAAGCTGGTGCTCCAGCCTCTCGATGCGGTCATGAAGCTCCGCCAGTTCGGGGCGGGCGTTTTCCGTGTATTCCAGCAGGCTGACATGGTGCTCCACGTCGTAAATCTGCTGATGGACATAGCCGAGACGGTGGGAGGAGGGGATGGTGATTTCCCCCTTGTCCGGGCTCAGATTGCCGGAAAGCATTTCAAACAAGGTACTTTTGCCGGCGCCGTTGGGGCCGACCAGACCAACGCGTTCGCCGTCATGGACGGTGAACGTGGCGTCGTTGATGACGGCCTGGGTGCCAAAGGCCTTGACGACTGAAGAAAACTGTATCATAGGAAATACGCAATGAGCAATTCGCAATTTGGGAATAGGAAGAGGGGATGATGGGGGTGACCATGCGAGCCGCCGCCGACCATCTTATAATAATATGATATGGATATGGGAAAGTTCGAATCGACACGCCACTTTTTTGCAAAAAAGGCAGGACCGCCTGTGGAACGTGTGGATTCCCAATTGTCAAGTGACGATTCAGACCCCTGTGGTCAGAGCAAGCCATTGTCGCTTTCAGAATCGGTCCTGAATCGTTACATTCCCAAATTCCTAATTTCTAATTCCTAATTTCTAATTCCTAATTTCTAATTCCTAATTTCCAACGGTTTCCCGAACAAGGCCGATGTATTCGTCGTGGCCATTGCGGCCATTGTACCAAAGGAGTCGCTGGCCCGTGGCGGGATCGAGGCAGACGGAGGGCTTGTAGCAGGCGTCATGATCCCATTCGCCGGGGGCGCCGATGTCCACGATGGGGTTGTCGGGGCACCGTTGCCAACGGGTGATGCCATCGGGGGAGGTGGCGGCGCAGATGCGGGCGGTGTGGATGTCCTCATAGCCGATGTAGTACATCGCGAAGGAGCCGTCAGGGCGCTGTTCTACATGGCAGCCGCCGACGCGCTGTTGGTCGCAGCGGTCTTTCCCCTTCACGAAGATAGGATTGATAGGGGACTTACGCCATGTGAGCCCATCATCGCTTTCCGCATAGCCGAGGGCGTTGGGCTCATAGGTTTCGCCAGCGGCGTACCACATGCGGAAGACGCGGCGGGCGGAGTCATACAGCACAAAGGGGTTCATGACGGACTCCCGTTCCCACGGCAGTTCGGGAATGAGGATGGGAAGGGGCGTCCGTTCGCGGAAATGGATACCGTCGTCGCTGACGGCGTGGCCAATGCGGCTGAAGCCACGAGCCTGGCCCGTGTACCAAAGGTGGCAGAGGCCATTCACCCAAAGACAGCGGGAGCGGTTGATGTTGTCCTCCCAACCGGTTTCGGGCACAGGGGAAAGGACGATGGTGGGGGCGTTCCAATGGATGCCGTCCGTACTTTCGCAGAAGGCGATGGCGGATTTGGGGCGCCAGGAGAAATACATGCGGAAGCGGTCATCGAGGCGATGCACGTCAATGTCAAAGCAGGTCCCCAGCTCTTTGCCGCCCAGAACCGGATTCCCTTCATATTTTATCCAAGACATGGTCTTCCTTGGTTTTATTTTGGCTAAGTTGCTCGAAGAGTTTTACTTATAGTGAATGAAACAAGACAGAGTTTATTTTGCTAAGTTCTTCATATTATTGCACTTACAAAGAATGGAACAAAGTTGACAAAGGCTTTTAGGCCATGACCTTGCATGTTTTGTATAATATCTTGCGGGAAAAGATGTTAGGCTTACTTCTTCCCGACCACATGAACGGCGAAGCCGGCGATTTCCTCCGCCAGATAGAAGGACTGGAGAGTTCCGTCGGCGGCTTTGCGGATGGTTTCCTCCAAAATCGGCACGCCGCAACGGCGGTACCATGCCAAAGCCCGTCGCGCGGAGCGGGCGGTGAAGGCGATGTGGCCATTGGCGCCACAGAAGGGGGACTTGCGGTTTTCGACGGCCGTTCCGGCGAAGATGGCGCTGTTTCCATGGACCAATGGCAACCGGAACAGCTTGCTGAAGCGCTGAGCCGCCGCCAGCGCCGCCGCCTCGTCGCCATGGTTCAGTCCTACGTGGGCCAGTTCAAAGCCAAGGGAGATGTCCAGAGCCTTTTGGCAAGTTGCGGTGATTTTGTCCCAACGCCCTGCCTTGATGTCCTCTTGAGAGGCGAAAAAACCGCCGCCGATGGCTGCGACGAAGGGTTTGTCCAGATAGGCGGCCATTATGTCTAGGTTGATGCCACCGGTGGGGACGAACTGGCATTGGGAGAAGGGACCGTGAAGGAGGGACAGCGCGGCAATGCCGCCATTCTGTTCCGCGGGGAAGTATTTCAGGTGGCGGAGCCCCAATTTGACGGCGGCGGTGATTTCTGTCGCCGTGGTGGTTCCGGGCAGCGGCGGCAGCTCCTGTGCCATGCAGTATTCGCAGAGCTCCTTGTCAAAGCCAGGCATGACGATGAAAGCCGCCCCCGCTTCCTTCGCCGCGTCAACCTGTTCTTTCGTGAAGACGGTTCCCGCGCCTAACAGCATGTGGGGGAATGCCTTATGAACTCGGCAGATGACCTCCAGAGCCCAGGGTTTCCGCATGGTCACCTCAAAGGCGTGGACGCCGCCCTCGCAAAACGCGGCCGCCAGCGGCTCTGCATCGTCTGCGCTCGGCGGACAAAGGACAGGAACCACGCCCAAATCCGCAATCTGCTCGAAAATCTGTGTGTTCATTGTTATTCCCTTTTGATATGAAATTGCAATCTTTTTTAGTGGATGGAAGGCACCGCCGCTCTAAGCCTGAATATTGTAGAAGGATTTGTACCATGTGGCGAAGCGGCGAAGTCCTTCCCGCAGAGGCGTTTGGGGACGGAAACCGAAATCTCGCTCAAGCGCGGACACGTCGGCGTAGGTCACCGGCACATCCCCTGGCTGCATGGGAACCAGCTTCTTGTGGGCCTCGAAATCATAGGTGGAGGGCAGGACCCCGGCGCGGACCAGCTCCTGCTGCAGGATGTCCACAAAGTCCAGCAGGTTTTCCGGTGAATTGTTGCCGATGTTGTAGATTCGATAGGGAGGCAGAGGCAGTCCGTCCTCGCCCGCGGCATGCTCCGGAGCGCAGGCCATGACGCGACGGACGCCCTCCACAATGTCGTCCACATAAGTGAAGTCCCGGCGGCAGTTGCCATAGTTGAAGATTTCGATGGTCTGGTTTTGGATGAGCTTGTTGGTGAAGCTGAAATAGGCCATGTCGGGGCGGCCGGCGGGGCCGTAGACCGTGAAGAAGCGAAGGCCGGTGGAAGGGATGTCGTAGAGTTTACTGTAGGCATGGGCCAGCAGTTCGTTGGACTTTTTGGTGGCGGCGTAGAGGGAGACGGGGTTGTCCACTTTGTCGTCGGTGGAGTAGGGGATTTTTCGGTTGCTGCCGTAGACGGAGGAGCTGGATGCGTAGACCAAATGTTGGACGGGATGATGGCGGCAGGCTTCAAGGATATTGAAGAAGCCCACCAGATTGGCCTCGATGTAGCAGTCCGGATGGGAGATTGAATAGCGCACGCCGGCCTGGGCGGCCAAATTGACGGCCACGGCGGGGGCCTCCTCCTCGAAGATGCTGTCAATCAGGGACTTGTCTGCAAGGTTGCCTTTGACGAAACGCCAGCTGGACTGGGGGTGCCGCGCAAGTTCCTCCTCAATTTGGCCAAGGCGGTAGTTTTTCAGGGCGGGGTCGTAGTAGTCGTTGAGGGAGTCCAGTCCGATGATGCGGATTTGGGGCACGGATTTGAGGAGGGCCAGGGTCAGATTGGCTCCGATGAAGCCGGCGGCGCCAGTCACAAGCACTGTCTTTCCAGATAGTTCGACATTTGGTGTAAGCATGGTGACTCCAATGGGTTAGAGCGATGAAAAGTCTGTTCTTCTAGAAATAGCCGTCCTTTTTCTTCTCTTCCATGGACGAGGCGCCGTCATAGTCGATGACACGTCCCTGCCTTTCGGAGGTGGTGGTCAGCAGCATTTCCTGCACAATCTTCTCCAACGTGTCCGCCTCGGACTCGATGGCGCCAGTGAGAGGATAGCAGCCCAAGGTGCGGAAGCGCACTTTCTTCATCATGGGGACTTCGCCAGGGAGCAGGGGCAGTCGGTCGTCGTCCACCATGATGAGATTGCCGGAGCGTTCAACGACGGGGCGTTCCTTTGCGAAATAGAGGGGGACGATGGGAATCTTCTCCAAGCGGATGTAGAGCCAGATGTCCAGCTCTGTCCAGTTGGAGAGGGGGAAGACGCGGATGGACTCCTCCGGATTGACTTTGCAGTTGTAGATGTTCCAAAGCTCCGGCCGCTGATTTTTCGGGTCCCATTGGTGGAACTTGTTGCGGAAGCTGTAGATGCGCTCTTTGGCGCGGGATTTCTCCTCGTCGCGGCGGGCGCCGCCGAACGCGGCGTCGAAATGGTAATGGTCGAGAGCCTGCTTCAGGGCCTCGGTCTTCATGATTTGGGTGTGCTTTTCGGAGCCGTGGGTGATGGGGCTGATGTTCTGCGCGATGCCGTCAGGATTGATCCAGACCAGCAGCTGGAAGCCCAGCTCCTTGGCCATGCGGTCGCGGAACTCAATCATCTCGCGGAATTTCCAGCGGGTGTCCACATGCAGCAGAGGGAAGGGGATCTTGCTGGGGTAGAAGGCCTTCTGGGCCAGCCGCAGCATGACGGAGGAGTCCTTTCCGATGGAATAGAGCATGACGGGATTCTGAAATTCCGCCGCCACTTCGCGGATGATGAAAATGCTTTCGGACTCCAGCTGTTTGAGGTGAGTCAGATGATAGCTTTCGGGAATCGGTACTGTTTTTGTATCTTGTTGCATTGCAAGGAGTTATGACTTTTTTTGGAATGGCCGTCTAACATCGTCTGGAGGTGTCGTTCATTGCCACGATGCCGCGTAGCCGACGAAGAAGGGGTTGCTCAGGTTGGGTTTATTGAAGCGGAGCGGCTCATGGGTGCGGAAGTCGGTGATGCGGCAGCCCGCCGCCTCCGCCACGGCCTGCGCGGCGGCCACATCCCATTCCATGGTGGGACCCAGCCGCGGATACACGTCCGCAGAGCCTTCCGCCAGCAGGCAGATTTTGAGGGAGCTGCCTTTGGAGATGCGTTCCACATTGCCATGAAGCTCCTCCAGGGCATGGATGAAGTCAAGGGTCTCCTGTCCACAGTGGGAACGGGAGGCGACCACACGGACGACGCCCGGATGGGCCGCCTCCGCCAGCGGAAGGCGGGGCAGGGCGGCACTGTCATGCAGCCGCTCCACCAGCTCCTCCCGTGTCTCAAAATCCTGTCCCTGAACCAGACGGCATGCGCCAAGTCCTTCTGCCCCAAGGTATACCAATCCGTGAACAGGAGCGGTGACAATGCCAAGAACCGGCTTCCCCCGGTGAATCAGGGCGATATTGACGGTGAATTCACCATTGTGGCTGATGAATTCCTTTGTGCCGTCCAAGGGGTCTACCAGCCAGAAGGTCTCCCAGCCGGCCCGCTCTTCATAGGGGATCTCGCGGCTCTCTTCGGAGAGGACAGGGTAGTCCCACAGGGTCTGAAGCCGCTCCACGATGATGCGATGGGAGGCCTTGTCCGCCGTGGTCAGCGGCGAATGATCGGCTTTGAGCTCCACGTCATAGTCGCCATTGTAGCATTTGAGGATGGCGTCTCCAGCGTCAAGGGCGGCCAAGACGGCGGAAGGGCAGAAGTCGTGGATGAGGGCGGAAATGTCCATACTATTGATAATTAGGAATTAGGAATGAGGAATTAGGAATTAGGAGTTGGGAATTAGGAGTTAGGAGTTGGGAATTTGAAATTTAGTTAGTAGTTAATTAGGAATTGGGAATTGGTTTGGATTTCAAAATTGCTAATTTCTAATTCCTAATTCCTAATTACAAATTTAAAAGAGGGCCCGGAGGCAAAGGTAGATGTAGAAGAAGGGGGCCATGAAGATCAGACTGTCCAAGGTGTCCAAAATGCCGCCGATTCCAGGCAGTGAGCCGGAGTCCTTGAGTTTGGCGGCGCGTTTCAGGGCGGATTCCGCCAAATCGCCGAACAGGCCGATGATGGAGGCCATGACGCCGGTCAGAATACAGTCGAAGGCGTTGAAGAAATGCTTGCCGTGGAATAGGAAGTGGTTGCGGCAGAGGAGGTAGAGCAGACAGGCGGCGACGACGGAGAAGAGGGTGCCGCCGAGCAGCCCCTCCCAGCTCTTCTTCGGGCTGATGGTGGGGGCCAGGAAGTGGTTGCCGCCAGGGCGTTTGGCCATGGCACAGCCAATGACATACGCCCCCGTGTCCGCCAATTTGGTGATGATGATCAGATATAGAAGAAGGAATCGGCCGTCGCTGTCACCGCTGAAATACAGTTTGGCCATGGAGCTGAGGGGCCAGCAGAAATACAGGATGACGCCTAAGGACAACAGGATGTCCTGCGTCAGTTTGCGGGATGGTGGATTGAGGAAGATGAGGGCGAAGAGTCCGAGGACGGAGATGAAGAGCACCAATGCCTCCAGAGCCGTGGCGGAGGGCAGAGGGGTGAAGGGGGACACCCAGACCAGCAGGCAGGCGCAGCTGATGGCGATGGAGTGGCAGCTGGTCTCGCGGGACAGCGGAACCATGCCGAAGACCTCGCGGCAGCCAAAGATCATCATGATGGTGGCAAAGAGCAGGAAGACATAGGCGCCGATTCTTCCAGGCAGCAGAAGGGCGCACAGGGTCAGGGCGATGATGGGCAGGGCGGATAGGATTCGTTTGGTCATGGTCAGGCTCCTCCATAGCGGCGTTGACGTCGTGAATATTCATCCAATGCTTCTTTGAATTGTGTTTCGCCGAAATCCGGCCACATCACGGGAAGGAAGATAAACTCAGCATAGGACGCCTGCCACAGCAGAAAATTGCTCAGGCGCTGTTCGCCGGCGGTGCGGATGATCAGGTCCGGATCGGGTGTGCCGGCGGTCTGCAGTCTGGCGGACATGGCGTCTTCATCGATGTCCTCCAGTTTCAGGCGGCCTTCCATCACGTCCCGCGCAAGGGATTTGGCGGCCAAGGTGATCTCCTGCCGGCTGCCATAGCTGAGAGCCACCGTGAGATGGGCCTTGTCGCAGACAGCGGTGCGCTCCAGCACTTTCCGTAGCTTGCCGCGAACCATCACGGGAAGCCGCTCCAGGTCCCCAATGATGTGCAGACGGATGCCGTATTTTAGAAGCTCGTCCTCATGGCTCGTGATGAAATCCCCCAGAAGTCCCATCAGCGTCGCGACTTCCGAAGGGGACCGCTTCCAGTTCTCCGTGCTGAACGCATAAAGGGTCAGATAGCGGATGCCATATTTTTGGCAGCAGGACACGGTGCGCATGACGGAGTCCGCCCCCGCTTTATGGCCCTCGGAGCGGGGCAGATTCCGCTGTTGGGCCCAACGGCGGTTGCCGTCCATGATGATGGCGATGTGCTTGGGAACGTTTTCCTGTGACATGATGGCAGACTTTCGGGGTCGGATTTGTAAACACTCTCCCTTTACTCTAATGTGAAAATCGCCGAATTCAATTCCCTTGCCGACAGTCGAGGGCCAATTTATGACGTCCCGCGTCCCGCATCCTGTATCCTGTTTTACGACATATGAAAAACATCGAAGAGGCATTGCCTTGCCATGACGCCTTTCAGACGAATCGGTCGCATAAAGGGCCGTTGGGAATTGCCGAAGGGAATTCATCATTTATAGTATGGTTACGTCTTCCAATCCATAGACAAAAAGAAGAAGGTGGCATTATGCATCATTTGAGATTTCGTCAGGTCCATCTGGATTTCCATACATCTCCGATCATTCCGGGCATCGGCCAGTCTTTCAATAAAGAGGAATGGCAGGAGACCCTGAAGAAGGGGCATGTCAACTCCATCACCCTGTTCGCCAAATGCCACCACGGCTGGCATTACCATCTGACCAAAGTCGGTCGGATGCATCCCAATTTGGGCTTCGACCTTCTCCGTGAGCAGTTTGACGCCTGCAAGGAGCTGGACATCAATGTTCCCATCTACCTTTCAGCCGGTCTGGATGACGCCATGCTTGACGAGCACCCCGAATGGCAGAATGTCTTCGTGGATTCCCGCAATCTGTCCGCCTCCGTGTCCAGTCCCCTCCATTCGGGCTTCCATCACGTGTGCTTCAACTCCCCCTACACGGACTACCTCGTCCGCCAGATTCGGGAGACCCTCACCCTGTTCCCCAACTGCAACGGCATCTTCTTGGACATCATCTCCCAGCCGGACTGCTGCTGCGTCCATTGCATGAAGGTCATGCGGGACCACGGCTGGAATCCCCTGAATGCGGACGACCGCAGAAAGTGCATGAACTACGCCCTGGAGCGCTATTATCAGATGACGACGAACTGCGTCACCTCCTTCAACCCTGACATGCCCATCTTCCACAATTCGGGCCATGTGACGCCCGGCCGTCGCGATCTCTTGAGCAAGTACTTCTCCCACTTGGAGTTAGAGTCCCTTCCCACCGGCGGCTGGGGCTATGACCACTTCCCACTCTCCGCCAAATATGTGCACACGTTGGACTTCGATTTCCTTGGCATGACCGGCAAATTCCACACCACGTGGGGCGAATTCGGCGGCTTCAAGCACCCCAACGCCCTGCGCTACGAATGCGACGCCATGTTGGCCTACGGCGCCAAATGCAGCATCGGCGACCAGCTCCATCCCTCCGGCAAGCTGGACGAAAGCACCTATGAGCTGATTGGAGAGGCCTATGCGGACGTGGAGAAGAAGGAGGCGTGGTGCGACAATGTGAAGAATGTGGCGGAAATTGGTCTGCTCATCGCGGAGGGCGTCAATGACGACCATCCCCGCAATTGCCCGGGAGACGTGGGCGCCGGCCGCATCCTGCTGGAAGGCCATTTTCTGTTCGATGTCATTGACGCAGAGGCGGATTTCAGCAAATACCGCCTGCTCATCCTCCCCAATAACGTGAAGATCGACTCCACTCTGCGCAACCGCTTGGCCAGCTATGTGGCCGCCGGCGGCAAACTGCTGCTTTCCGGCTCCAGCGGACTGGACGCCAACGGCAAGTTCCTCTTCGACGTGGGCGCGGAATGCGAAGGGCTCAGCCCCTTCCGGCCAGACTACGCCTGCCTGAACCAGGCCATCGGACCGGATTGCGTCCACACCCCCATGGTCATGTATCTCCCCAGCACCCGCATCAAAGTCACCGACGGCATCAAGCTGGGGGATGTATACGACCCCTATTTCAATCGGACAGACCATCAGCATTTCTGCAGCCATCAGCACACGCCGTACCGTCCCACGCCCTCCGGCTATGCGGCGGCGGTCCGCAAGGGCAACATCATGTATCTGGCCCATCCGGTCTTCAGCATCTACTACGGATGGGGCAGCGTCCCCATGGCGGAATATGCCCGAAAAGCCATCCGCTATCTGCTGGGCGAGCCGGAAATCATCACCAATCTGCCCTCCACGGCTAGGCTGACCCTCATGGAGCAGCCGGAAGAGCACCGCTATGTCCTCCATCTTCTGTATGCCTCCACCGTGAATCGGGGCAGCGGCGGCAACATCGAAGGCGTCCAGACCCGTGGCAGCATCGAGGTCATAGAGGACCTGCTGCCGCTCCATGACGTGAAAGTGGACATCCGTCCCAGAAGGGAAATCAAAAAGGTGACGCTGGCTCCTGAAGGCACAGGCGTCCTCTTCAATGTGGACTCCTCCGGCCGGCTCAATTTCAAGCTGGAGCGCTTCACGTGCCATCAGATGGTTGTGCTCGAGTATTGACCATGAATGCCTCGCTTCGCAAGGCGGTCGGCAAGCCGGCATGGATCGTGCTGGCGTTGGGGATAGGGGCGGCGTTCCCTCAGCTCAAATGCAATGCCGTGGTTAGCGTCAGTCTCATGCTGATGCTGACCATGAATTTCATGCGGCTGGATTTTCAGCGGATGCGGCCCCATCCAACTCATGCTATCCTATTGGTGCTTAATATCTTATTCGCCATAGGACCGTTCTTCCTTCTGCGACCTCTGAATCCCGCCTTGGCGGAGGCCGCCTTTTGGACGGGAATCGCCCCAACGGCCATCAGCGCCGCCGTCTTCACGGGCTTTTTGGGAGGGAGCGAGTCCTATGTGCTGACCTCCTTCCTGTTCAGTAACCTCCTCATTCCCATGATGTTACCATTTTTGCTCCCCCTGCTGTCCCCAGATGTGGAATTCTCCTTGTCCGCCATTTTGGACATTGCCCGCGGCATCGTGAAGCTGGTCGGCGTGCCGTTGTTCATCGGCCAGGCCATCCATTGGCTAGGGGAAAGCCGCCTGAAGCGTGTGCCGCCCCAGTTCTTCTCCGCCACCACGTTTGTCCTGTGGGTCGCCATGCTGCTGTGCATTGCGGCCAACGCCTCCGATTTCATCCGAAGCCATGAAGAAGGGCAGGGGCATGGGAGAGCCGTCGTCGGCATCGCCCTGATGGGGGCGGCTCTGGCGGTCTTGAATTTCGGAGTCGGAAGCCTGCTGCCGCCAAAGTCATTCAAGCAGGAGAACTGTCAGTCCCTCGGCCAGAAGAACACCTCGCTGGCCATCTGTCTAGCCTTGGCCTATGGCAGTCCCATCGCCGCCCTCGGCCCCACCTTCTACGTCTTCTACCATAATATATGGAACGCCATCCAGCTGTTCTTCCATATTCGAAAAACGGCTAAGTAATTGGAATTTAGAAATTTAATGACTCATAACCTGCTTTTCGATTGGTTTTGAGTTGTTACTTGCCTAAAACCGTGAAAAAAGTTAAGATTTTCTTATAAATAATTTGCAACTCGCTGGCTTTCAGTTTGTTATGTATATTTTCGATAACACAAACGCCACTCGCCAGCGAGGTTGTCATGCTTAATATAGCCCTTGGAAACGAAACCGTCAGCTCCGTCGCATGAATTTCACTGGCCGGTGGCCTTCCCCGCCGCTGTTCCAGATCTGGGGGCTGTCTCCGCTGCTTAAATGTCTCGGTTGGAGGAGAAAGCAGGGCCGCCTGCCGCAACGAAGCCGCCGCTGGCGCCTTTGGCGTTTTTTCCAATCCAGAAGGAATAGAAGTCGCCGCGGTTCATCATGAACGAGAACTTGAACGGGCGGTTGGTGAGCGTCGCGATGGAGGCGTTTTTCCAGCGGATTTCCGCGCAGGTGGAGTTTCCCCTGAAGCCAAGGCAGTCGTCGCGAGTGAAGCCTGGAATCGGCTGGTCGTTTTCATCGAGGCATTCGGCGGTCAGCAGGCTGCCAGAGGTATTTGCGTTGACGAAAAGTCCCATGCCTTTGGTGAAGATGAGCTTGCGCGTGATGACACCTGAGTTGGGGAAGGTCGCGCGGAGTGACACCATGCCGTCGCGGCGGAGTTTGGCGAGACCGACGGCACCGTTGCCGTACATGCCGTTCCGAAGGCTGTCCTTGGAGTATTCAAGGGAACCACCGTAGGCGGAATAGTAGAACCACAGTTCGTCGCCGACGATAAGCGCAATGCCTGCGGTCGGCTCGATGTAACCGAATTCCCACGAATCTGGCGTGCGGCGTGCGTCGATGAATGACGTGCGGTCTGGCCGCAGGAAATGAAATCCATCGCGGCTGTATCCAACGGTCAGTTCCGTCAGTTTTGGCTCGATTTTCTTCAGGCCGACGTCATTCGGCGGTCCCTGGAGAATCTGGAACAGGCCGAGCATGATGCTCTCGTATCCAACGGCATCAAGGTTGTATAGCTGCGCCTCCGAATACATGGCACGGTCCATGATGTCGGCGCCAATCCAATAGGGAGGTTCGCCGAGCTGCCAGATGCCCGACTGGAAGAAATCGTCCGCCTCCATGTATCTGCGGCAGCGTCCGCGACGCTTGGGGAGGTTTTCGCGGATGCTCTGCACCCACTTGCGTCTGAATGGATTGTAGAAGGCGGTGCTTCGGTCGCCTTCGATGCCAGTCTCGGTCGGCTTGCTCCAGTGGATGCCGTCGGGGGAGGTGAACATCTTGCCAGGCTTGTTTCCGACGGGTTCGCGGACGAGGAACTTGAAGCGCTGTGATGAGTCGTTCGTATCCAAATCAAGCCAGACGGAGCCTGAATCGGGATGGAAGTCTTCGGAGATGATGACGTTGGTCCCCGGGACGATGTCAAGGTTCGGGCGCTCCCAGTGGATGCCGTCAGAGCTGATGGCGTATGCCATGCATCCTGTGTAGCTGCACATGTACCACATCTTGAAGATGCGGTCGGAGGGGTCGTACCAGATGCCGCCGCATTTCGGCAGCGTGCATGGCGGCATGCCATTGTTGTCGCGCTCATGCTTCGTCTCGGGGTAGAAGACTGGATTGCAGGTGTATTTGACGGGATGGTGGTGGGTCGGTGCCATGCTGTTGTCATCAAGAAGGAAGTCATCGACGAACAGTTGACGCCCGACGTCGATGTTGATGACCTGTGGCGGGTTGGCGAGATACGGCACGCGCATCGGCTGGAAGTCATTCGGGTCGATGTCCCGCGGCGGCCAGGCATCGGGCAAAACAATGTTGTTGTACAGCGTTTCTGACATGGAGTGTCCCCTTTAAATTGGGTTGATTTTATGAATGAGCGGCTGGATAGTGATGTCGGTGATGTTCAGTCGGCAATCCCCTTGCCATATTCGCCCGAACCGCCCGTGCCAATGACCTTCTTTCCTGAAATATTCATGGATTTAACCATTCAGACCCCACTCTAAATGAATTTTTCTGTCAAATGTGTAAGATAAAGGTGCAATAGGTTTTTACCAGCCGTTGACGGCAAGAAAGTTGCGTCGTCGAAGCCTACCGCGGAAATTGGCATGGATGGCCGGAGGCGGGCGGTAAAACGCGGAAAAAAACGCCGTTCAGCCACGGGAAGGTGATGGTTTATGTAATATTCACGGATTCAGGTACTTAGTCATTAACGTTTGGTTATTTTTCCAATATGGACCTTGTGGCTAATGGATTTCGAGGCATTTTTTGTCCATTTTAGGGGAATGACGACTTGCTTTTGTCGAAAATGACATGATAGTATAATACCTATATTTACGATTCTGTCCTGAATTGTCAGGTTTTGTATTGTCCCTTTGTTGAATTTGTCTGAAGGTTCCCATGTCACGCAATTATCCACTTGAACGTGTTCGCAACATTGGCATCATGGCTCACATCGACGCCGGCAAGACCACATGCACGGAGCGTGTGCTGTTCTACACGGGGCGCACCCACAAGCTGGGGGAGACCCACGATGGGGCGGCGACGATGGACTTCATGGTCCAGGAGCAGGAGCGGGGCATCACCATCACCAGCGCCGCCACCACCTGCATATGGCGGGATCATCAGATCAACATCATCGACACGCCCGGACATGTGGACTTCACCGTGGAGGTGGAGCGCAGCCTGCGTATTCTCGACGGCGCCATCGGCCTGTTCTGCGCCGTCGGCGGCGTGGAGCCCCAGTCGGAGACCGTGTGGCATCAGGCGGAGAAGTACCATGTGCCCCGCATCTGCTTCGTCAACAAGATGGACCGGGTGGGCGCCAACTTCTTCAATGTGGTCAACCAGATTCGCGACGTGTTGGGGGCCAACGCCGTTCCGGTGGTCATTCCCATCAACGAAGGGCCGGAGTTCAAGGGCATCATCGACTTGGTCCAAATGACGCAAGTCAGTTACGTGGAGGATATTAAAGGCACCTATCCCGTGGAGGAGCCGCTGAGCGACGAGCTGCTCCAATACGCCACCCCGTGGCGCAAGAACATGCTGGAGAGCGTGGCGGAAATCGACGAGACCCTTTTCGACAAGTACTGCGCGGACGAACCGCTCTCCGAAGATGAGATTCGCGCGGCGCTACGCAAGGCCACCCATCAGCATCTCATCTGTCCGGTCCTCTGCGGCAGCGCTTTCCGTAACAAAGGCATTCAGAGACTGTTGGATGCCGTGGTGGACTATCTGCCAAGCCCCTTGGACGTGCCCGCGGCGGACGGAAAGAACCCCGAAGACGACACGGAGGTCATTCGGGAGGCGGACGATCAGGCCCCCCTGGCCGCTTTGGCCTTCAAAGTCGTGACGGACAAGCACGTGGGCAAGCTGATCTATGTCCGCATCTACTCCGGCGTCATGGAAAGCGGAAGCTATGTGCTGAACTCCACCCGTGGCAAGCAACAGCGCGTCGGCCGCCTTTTCCGTATGCACGCCAACCATCAGGAGGTGGTCGAGCGGCTTTATGCGGGGGAAATCGGCGCCGTCATCGGCATGCCGGACACGGTCACGGGAGACACCCTCTGCGCGGAGGAATGTCCTATCGTGTTGGAGTCCATTGACTTCCCTGAACCTGTCATCAGCGTGGCCGTCAAACCCGTCAGCCGAGGGGACAAGGACCGGCTCATGGCGGCGTTAAGCAAACTGGCGGAGGAAGATCCGACGTTCACCGTCCATGTGGACAAGGAGACGGAGGACACCATCATCTCCGGCATGGGAGAGCTGCATCTGGATATCATTTTGGATCGCATCAAGCGGGAGTTCAACGTCAATGTGGAAAGCGGAAAGCCGGAAGTCTCCTATCGGGAGACCGCCACGCGGCCCGTGGAGCACGAGGAGCGCTTCAAGAAGCAGACTGGCGGCCATGGCCAATACGCCCATGTGATCTTCAAGCTGGAGCCGCTGCCGGCGGGAAGCGGCTACGTCTTCGAGAACGAGGTCAAAGGCGGCAACATCCCCAAAGAGTACTTCCCGGCCATCGAAAAGGGCGTCCACGATGCCATGGAAGAGGGGCCAAAGGCGGGCTATCCCGTTGTGGATCTGAAACTTACCTTGGTGGATGGCTCCTACCACGAGGTGGACAGCTCGGACATCGCCTTCCGAACCTGCGCCTCCATGGGCTTCAAGGCGGCCTTCAGCAAAAGCGCCCCTGTGCTGTTGGAGCCCATCATGCGGCTGACCATCACCACGCCGCCGGAGTATTCAGGCACCATCACGGGCAATTTGTGCAGTCGTCGTGGTCGAGTTCTCGGCATTGACACCATCAACGATAAGTATCAGGTCATCAAGGCCTTGTCTCCGCTGTCCAATCTTTTCGGCTACACGAGCGAGCTGCGCAACCAGACTCAGGGGCGGGCCGGCTTCAACATGCAGTTCGAGTTCTATGAACCTGTCCCGCAGAATATTGCGGATGAAATCATCGCGGCGCGGAAGGCGAAGCGGAACAGCGAACGCGGCTGAATTATAGCCACTAATATTGCTTTGCGGATAGGCCCTGAAACTAGCTCTTCTAGATTTTCTAGCTCTTCTAGAATCTCTAACTACCTGATACTCAAGTAGTTAGAGCATAGAAGTAGAAAAGGGCTGCCAAGACAGCCCCTTTCCTTTCAGCCCTAAAGAAGAGCCTTTAGAGTTGATTCCTAATTTCTAATTCCTAATTTCTAATTCCTAATTCTATCTGAACTGCATGGAGTAGACGTCGGCGTCCATCATGCGGAACTCAAGGTAGACGGGCTTGCCGGCGAGCTTGGAGACGGCCTCCGCATCGTCGAAGAGGACCTTGCGGTCGATGGCGTTGCCGAAGGTCTCGCAGGAGGGATAGCGATTGCCGTCCGCGTCGATGAGCGTGACGTAGACGTAGCCCCTTGCTGAGGTGGCGAAGTTAATGTGCAGCTCGCTGCCCGTGAAGGTGAAGGGCTTGGTCACCGCCATGGCCTCCGTGCCGCCGGAGTGGAGGGAGGCGAAGCCGTCCATGCGGATTGTGTAGCGGTTCAACTCTGCGGGAATGTTCATGAAGTGGTTGGCGAACAGGTAGATGGACAATTCGTCGGGGGCGCCAGGGACCTTGCTTGGGGTGACGGCGAAGCCCCAGTTGGGATAGCAGTCGCCATAGACCCAGTTGAGATCGTTCTCCGGCTCGGGGCGCATGAAGGCCTCGCCGAAGCGGTGGAAGACCTTGCCGTCGCGGGAGGAGATGAAGGCGCAGTCCGTGATCACGGTGCCGTAGCGGGGGCTCATCTGCATGCGGAGCTTGCGGTGCTCCTTGCCGCCCAGCTCCTCGAAGCTGTTGCTCCACTTGAAGCGGTTGACGTAGCGGGTCGGCGTGCCGACAAGGATCTGGGGCGCACGGAAATAGGGTATCACGTTGTTGGTGTAGAGCGGGATGTCCTCGCCGTCCTCGAAGACCAGCTGCACGGGGTCGGTCCACGTCTTGAAGTCCTTGGACTCGATGTAGCGGATGTCACGGACCCCCTCATTCATCGGATTGGGCATGGATTGGCCGTGGGCCTTGCGGATGTAGCCGCGGTAGAGTCCCGCCCGCGCGTCCCAAAAGACCACGTTGAGGGAGTCGAAGTCGCCTTTGGAGGTGATGATGTCGCCGGCGGTGAAGTGGATGCCGTCCGGGCTGGGGAAGCCGCGGAGGCCGCCCTTGTCGCGGGCGATGCCTTTGTAGCGGGCTTCCGGAGGAC
>JAEEYQ010000072.1 GCA_016288215.1 Lentisphaeria bacterium
CCCACTACTGCCGCTCCCGCCGCCCAAGCTCCGGCTGTGACCCATAGAGAAACCTCGCCTCAGGAGGGCGGCAAATCCCGTTGGAGCCATTCCTACGCCAACCACCACAACCGCTGGAACAAACGCCATCAGCCTCGGGACTACAATGTCCAGCCAGATGAAAACTCCGCCGTTCAGGACGGGCAGACGCCGTTAGCCGAAAATGGCCAGCTGCCTCCGCCGCGCACGGGCTACGACCGCTTCGCCAATCGCCGTGCTTTTGGCGAGGGGGAGCCGCAGGCTTCCGGCGCCACGAATCCGCAGCAAGGGCAGGAGCCGCAGGGACAATTTCCACGGCAGCGTCAGCCCAACGGCAATCTCCGCTTCAACAACGGCGGCAACAACAACGGCAATGCGCAGCGGAAGAACTTCAAGGGGCAGAAGAAGGGCCGCAACAAATACGGCTTTGAACTTGACGACTATTTCGACCCCCAGATTCTTCAGGAGCTTCCCGAAAATCTGGATGAGCTCATGGACTTGAACCAGCTCCGTTCCATGACCATGGAGGAGCTGACCAAGACGGCGCTGGAACTGAACCTGGAGGGCATCGGCATCCTCAGCAAGCACGAACTGCTCTTCGAGATACTCCGCCAGTCCGCAACGGTCAACAACGGCATCATGCGGGCGGAAGGCGTTCTGGAGGTCCTGGACGACGGCTACGGTTTCCTCCGCAGCCCGAACAGCAGCTATCTGGCCTGCCCGGAGGACATCTACATGAGCCCTTCCCAAATCCGCCGCTTCTCCCTTCGCACGGGAGACACCATCCGCGGTCTGGTCCGTCAGCCGAAGGACAAAGAACGCTTCTTCGCGTTGGTCCAGATCAACACCATCAACGGCGATCCCCCGGAAGTCAAAAAGCACATTCTTCCCTTTGAGAGCCTGACGCCTTATTTCCCAACGCAACGCTTTATCTTGGAACGAGATAAGGATGAATTGTCCACTCGAATCATCGACTTGGTGACGCCGGTGGGGCGGGGGCAGCGCGGACTGATCGTGGCGGAGCCCCGAACTGGCAAGACCGTCATCCTGCAGAAAATCGCCAACAGCATCACCGCCAACAACGACGACATCCATCTAATTGTCCTGCTCATTGATGAACGGCCGGAGGAAGTGACGGACATGAAGCGGGTCGTCAAGGGGGAAATCGTCAGCTCCACCTTCGACGAGCCGCCGGAACGCCATGTCCAGGTGGCTGAAATGGTCATTGAAAAGGCCAAACGGCTGGTGGAGCATGGCCGCCATGTGGTCATTCTTCTGGACTCCATCACGCGTCTGGCCCGCGCCTACAACACCTTGGAGCCCCACAGCGGCCGCATCCTGTCCGGCGGCGTGGACGCCAATGCCCTCCACAAGCCGAAACGCTTCTTCGGCGCCGCCCGAAACATCGAGCATGGCGGCAGTCTGACCATTCTTGCCACGGCCCTCATTGAAACTGGCAGCCGCATGGACGAAGTCATCTTCGAGGAGTTCAAAGGCACAGGCAACATGGAGCTGATGTTGGACCATCATCTGGTCGACAAGCGCATCTATCCCGCCATCAACATCGAGAAGAGCGGAACCCGCAAAGAGGAGCTGCTGGTCCATCCCGACGAGCTGGAGCGCATGTGGGCTTTGCGCCGTGCGCTCAACGGCACTCCCATGGCCGAGGCCATGGAAATGCTCATCAGCAAACTCAAGAAGACCCCGAACAACGTCGAGTTCCTGCTTTCCCTGTCCGTCAATGACAAGGAGAAGGAAGCCGACAAGTGAGCCATCCGGCCAGCGGAGGGCGTTCCATATGATAAGCTTTGCGTTCAGCCGTGGTGACGCGGCTGAACGTTTCTGCATTTTCCGTGTGTTCAGTGGGCTCCTTCTGAATTGTTACATATATGTATATATATTGTATAGCACATGTGCGGAATCAACGGCTATATCCAGTTTGACGGCGCACGCAGCCAAGAGGAGCTGCGCCGTCTTGTCCATGGCATGAACGAGCGGATTGTGCACCGCGGCCCCGACCACGAAGGGCTGTACGCTGACGACCGCTGCGCCTTGGGCATGCGACGTCTGGCCATCATCGATTTGGCCGGCGGGCTTCAGCCCATCTGGAACGAGACCCGCACGCTCATGATCGTGTTCAACGGGGAGATCTATAATTTCAGGGCTCTCCGCAAGGAGCTGGAGGCGCTCGGGCACCGCTTCCAGACCCAATCCGACACGGAAGTGATTCTCCATGGCTTTGAGTCCCATGGACTTGCAATTCTGCAGAAGCTAGAGGGCATGTTCGCCTTCGCCATCTACAATGCGGAAAAGGGGGAATGGGTCCTTGCCCGGGACCGAATCGGCGAGAAACCGCTGTACTACTGCAAAACGGAGAAGGGATTCCTTTTCGGCTCGGAGCTCAAGAGTCTCATGGCAACTGGCCTGGTTCCCCGTGAGCTGGACATGGCCGCCTGCTCCACCTTCTTCCAGCTGACCTATATTCCCGCCCCCCGCACCATCTTCCAGGCCGTGCGCAAACTGGAGCCCGCCACAGCGTTAGTCCTTGATGGAGAAGGCAATCTGAATTTCCATGCCTATTGGAGCCTGGCCCCCAACATCACCGACGAACGCATTCAAGACTACGATGAATGCAAACGTCGGCTGCGGGAGGCGCTGTTCCATTCCGTCGAACAGCGCATGATCAGCGATGTGCCGTTGGGGGCCTTCCTCAGCGGGGGCTTCGACTCGTCCATCATCGTGGGCATCATGGCCGCCATTGCGCCGCAGAAGGTGGACACCTTCACCATCGGCTTTGACGAGAAGGGCTATGATGAAAGTCAGCTGGCCGCCATCGTCGCCAAACGGCATCATACCAACCATACCCTCCTTCGCCTCAAATGGGAGCATGTCCTTTCCTGCGTGGACCGAGTTCTGGAGAACCTGGACGAGCCATTCGGAGATTCCTCTCTGGTCGCCACTTACGCGGTTTCCGCCCAGGCCAGGCAGTTCGTGAAGGTGGTGCTCACGGGAGACGCCGGAGACGAGCTGTTCGCTGGCTACAACAAATATCTTGCCGGCTTTTACGGGTGCCGCTACAAGCGGTTGCCGAAGTTTTTGCGTAAGTCATTGATAGAGAAGATGTTACAATTTATTCCGCAAGACTGTGGCTGGGTACGCAAGGCACAGAAGGTGGTTCGCTCCGCCGAGCTCTCCGATTACAGGCGCAGCGTCTATCTGATGTCCCTCGGCTTCAAACAGCAGGACCTGCAGTCCCTGCTCCATGGCTTTCAGCCGGACAGTCTGGATTTCCTCCGCCGCCAATATGACTATCTGAAGAACGCTGACCCCCAGACCCGCTCCCAATTTGTGGATCTGAAGACGGTGCTGGAAGGGGACATGCTTCCCAAAGTGGACCGCGCCAGCATGCTCGCCTCTTTGGAAACCCGCGTCCCCCTGCTGGACAGCGCGGTCGTTCAGCTGGCCTACCAAATCCCCACGTTGTTCAAAATCAACGGAAACCAACGCAAAATCATCCTGAAGGACACGTTCCGCGACATGCTGCCCCCCGAGTTGTTCTCCGCTCCGAAACATGGCTTCGAGGTGCCTGTGGGCCAATGGCTTCGGGGCCCCTACCGCGAGAAACTGCTCCATTACGCCAGTCCCGATGTCATTGAGGCGCAAGGACTTTTCGATGGAGAAACCATCCGCCGCGCCGTCAACGATCATCTTAGCGGCCGCGCCAGTCTCTTCAGCGAACTGTGGGCCTTTTTCGTCTTTCAGAACTGGTTCGAGCGAACCATAAGCTGTTGAAAATCAGGAATTAGGAATAAGACTTGCAACGCTTCGAAAGCCTGATGGCCCCAATACGCAGTTGCCATGGGCTAATTCAGCCCGGTTGGGGCCATCGGGGCTTCCATGGCATGAGAAAAAGAGCTGCCTCGGTTGCGGTTGCCTTCTGATTATTCTGAATCTTCCGTGGATGTGCTGTCCGCGTTGTCCAGCTTCTTCTGCTGTGTTGTAAAATCTTCGGGGACAACAGGGAAGATATAGCGGAAACCCACGTCGGAAGGAGATTGAACCATGTCCGACGCCTTGGTCAACGGCAGATAGCGTCGTGAAAAGACACTGCTGCCGCCTTTGATTTGGTAGAAGGTGGGGTCGTTTTCAAAGACGGAGCAGGTCCATTCGCGGACATTTCCCGCCATGTCGTAGACGCCATAGATGGAGCAGTCGTCAGGGAAGGAGCCTGGCGGGGCCCACAGCCCGTATTTGGTGAAGGCGTTGGTGTTCTCATAGGTGTAGGTGTATTCGGCATGGAAGACGTTTCCCCATGGATAGAGGCGTTCATCGGAGCCTCTGGCGGCCTTTTCCCACTCTTCGGCGGTGGGCAGCCGGCAGGGCCGGTCAAGTTTTTCGCCGAGCCAGGTGCAGAAATGCTGCGCGGCATAGATGGAGATGCCGATGACGGGGCGGTCAAGAGAAAGGCCAGGCAGGAGATTGCCGTCGTCGTCCCATGCCCGTGTGGGAAGCAAGTCTCTCTTGTCAAAGAAGATACGGCTGGCGTAGGCATTCCGCGAGTTCTCGTTTTCGAGGGACGTCCAGAACTCAAGATATTGACGGAACGTGACTTCGTAGGTTGAGATGAAGAAGCCGTCCAGCTGCACGGGGTGGGTGTTCTGCCCAGGGGAGTCCAATACGACGGGGCCTTCGGGAATGTAGTGGGTGCCCTCGGGGACCCGTTTGGGGATTTTTAGTGTAACTTCTTGACTGTCACCGTGTTTCAAGGTTATGGGCACGCGAATGTCTCCGACCGTTTCCGTGGAGATGGTCAGAAGATAGTTGCCTTTGGGCACGATGGTGGGGGCAAGGGGGGAGCGGCTGCTGTCCAGGTCGAATTTGGAGGTGACGGCCAGCTTGTCGGTGTCGGCGTCCTTGCCGATGCAGTCCAGACGGAGCTTTTGGTTGGAGGGGATGGTGTCGATGCTCAGCAGACAGTCGCCAAGAATGTCGATTTGGACATTGTGCAGGAAGACGTACATGCCGGCGGAGCACCCTTCGAAATTGTTTCCGAAAGTGGAGCGGGCCTGTTCCAGCCATTTTTCCACGTCCGCCAGACGAAATTGCCGCAGGGCGGCGTAGATGCGTTCGCGGAGAATGCGCTCCTTAAGTTCGCGGACATCGGCCTTGTGTCGGGAGATTTGGGAGATGGTGTTGAGCTGGCGCATCGCCTCATCGAAATGGTTGTCGATTTCGTTTCGGAGGGCGACAATGTTCTCCCGATGGATGGCCATGTCATCTTTGTCATGGTTCGGTTCCGTGGCGTCTTGGCTGATGTTGCCCTGCGGTCGCATTTCCGCCAGTCGGCGGTCCAGCAGGGAAAGTTGCTGCACGGCCTGGTCGGTCTGCTGGCGGGCTTCGAGCATGGTTTCCCTGTAGGCGATGCCGTCAAGGATGTAAAGGGTAGCGGCCAAGGTGAAGACGCCCAACAACAGACTGGAGAGGATGGCGGTCTTCAACGGGTTGCGATGGAAGACCTTAAGGCATTTCATGTAAAAGGGGGCGCGGTAGGCGCTGACGGGACGGTCTTCCTGATAGGCGTAGATGTCCCGTATCATGTCGGAGACGGACTGATAGCGGTTCTCCTTGTTCAAGGCCATGGCCTTCAGGCAGATGGCCTCCTCTTCATGGGAAATGTCAAAGCGACGGTAGGTATGGCGGGGCCGCTGGAACTTGCCTGACTGGACGGCGTCGATGATGTCCGGCTCCGTGGTTTGCTGCTGGAAGGGGTTCTTGAAGGTGAGAAGCTCATAGAGGATGACGCCGAGGGCATAGATGTCCGTCCGCTCATCCAGTTCGGAGATTTGGCCGGCGGCCTGTTCGGGGGACATGAAGCGAAGGGTCCCGCTGAGATTGCCGTCCGACGTCTGGTTTTTGACATGGAAGTTGATGTTGCTGTTGAGGGTGTTGAGGCGGGTTGTCCGCGAAGGGCTCGCCTGATTCTCCTCCACTTTGGCCGTTTTGCTGTGGAGGGATTTGACCAGCCCCCAGTCGATGATGGTGACTTCGCCGTAATTGCCGATAAGGATGTTCTCCGGCTTCAAGTCACGGTGCATGATGCCTTTGCTGTGTGCATAATCCATTCCCTGGCAGATATTTAGGAATATGCTGATGCGTCTGGCGTGGGTATAGACGCTCGTGTAGGCGGGATTGTAGTGGGCCAGCTGGGTGATGATGCTGCGCAGGGAGTCCCCCCGAAGGCGCTTCATGGTGAAGTAGACGCCGCGTTCGGGGCAGGCGCCAATGGTGTGGAGCGGGACGATGTTGGGGTGCTCCAATGCGGCGGTGGCGATGGCCTCCCGCACCAGCCGCTCGATGGCCTCCCGCGAATGGCGAGTGTCGGGAAGGAGGGACTTGACGGCGATGATTCGCCCAAGTGCCTTATCCACAGCAGTTTCGATAAGGCCGGAGCCACCGGAGTTCAAAAAGGTGAAATTCTCCAGATTGGGCTCGGCGATGTGGAGGGCGAGGTGAAGCTCCGACAGGGTCTTGGCAAGGACGGCCTTCAGGTCCTTTGGAGAACGGAGGACCTTCGCATCGGCGTCCACGGGCGGAATGATGCTGTCGGTAGCCATGTCCGTGATGGCAGTGCCTTCTTCATGATGGGATGTCTGGCGGGATTTGGACATGGGCCATGTTCCAGTTGAAGCTGGTGCGTCAAGACTCTGGAGAAATTTCCCAAAAGGCGTCTAATGAGCAACTTGGATGCCTTTGAAGGGCGCCTTTCCGGGGACTGTTTTGGAGGCGGGGCGTCTGCAAGGGGGCGGACGCCCCGTGGTTTCAGTGGTCGGTCAGGCCAGCTTGCTGGCGGCGTCCAGAATGGCGGCGGCGATGTAGGCGTTGTCGCTGTCTGACATGGCTGGATGGAGGCTGACGCTGATCATGCGGTCGGCGGCCGCTTCGGAGATCGGGGTGGTTTTGCCGAATTTGCCTGCCAGCAGGGGGCGGGAGAGGTAGGCGGGGCGGTTGGCGACCACGCTGCCGATGCCATAGTCGTCCTGCAGCATCTTGATGAGCGCATCCCGCTTCTCGCCGGCCCATTCCTTTTTGACGGTGAGGGTGTACAGATAGTAGGAGTGCTCCCGGTCGGTGGGCTCGTAGGGAAGCTCAAAGTCCGGAGAGCCCTCCAGCATGCGGTTGCGGGCGTAGGCGAGGCGGCGCCGCGCGGCGATGAAGCTGTCCAGTTTGGAGAGCTGAACCAGACCGACGGCGGCTTGCACTTTGGTCATGACGTTGGAGGTGCCCCATTCGTCCACTTCGTTGCCGTACATGCGGACGGAGTGGGCAAAGGCGTTCAGCTCCGGATCATCGGTGACGATCATGCCGCCTTCTCCCAAGGTGGTCATGTTCTTCATGGTGTGGAAGGAGAAGATGGTGGCCCAGCCCATCTTGCCGATTTTCTCCCCCTTGTAGGAGCCGCCGCAGGCGCGGGCCGCGTCGCCGATGACCTTGGCAGGACCGTAGACGGGATGAGGATGCCGTTCGGCGATGGCGATGTATTCATCCATGGGGGCGCTCATGCCGTGGATGTGCACAGGGAAGATGGCGCGGGTGCGGTCCGTCATTTTCCGCTCCACGTCCGCCGGATCCAGCAGATAGGTCTTCGGGTCCACTTCACCCCAGACGAGCTTGCCGCCCGCGCCGAGAACCGCCAGCGGGGCCGCCACAAAGTTGACGGAGGGGACGATGACCTCATCACCCGGCTGGAGATGGAGGGCGCGCATGACAATGTCGATGCCAGGTCCCGCGCTGTTGACCGCCGCCGCATATTTCACGCCGATGTATTTGGCGAAGGCCTCCTCGAATTCAGGGATGGGAGAGGCGGAGAAGCCGAAGCCGTTTTCGGGGTTCATGGCTTCCTTGATGGCGCCCACGGCGGCGTCAATCTCCTCCTGACCATAGATGCTGCCCAGCAGCGGCTCCGAACGCCATTGGATTTTGGGGCGGTTGGCAAGGGCGGCTTTGATTTCAGTTGCGTTCAACATGGTGGTTCCCTTTCTTCATGTCGTGGAGAGTTGGACTTCGTGAAGACTTGGCGGAAGGGGCGCCGGTCTCCCATGGCGGCGACGTCGACACCGCGGGGGAAGCCCCGATTTTGGGGCGCACTTGAGCCAAATCTTCAAAAAGAATGAAATAAAGACATATCAATTTCATAAGATATTCTTGAAAACGCATCTTGGCAAATAGCATTATTCAAAAGTTGCCAATATATTTTAGCAGTGGCATGCGAGATGCGAAAAAAACGTGTCCCGCGCGGTCGCCGTCCATGGTTGTTTTAGGGGCGGCGGCGAAGGTTTTTCGGCTCTTCAGGGAAGTGACACCGACGATGGGAAAGATTCGGGCATTGATGATTGGCACCGCCATGGTGGTGGCGACGCTGTTGTGCATCGGCCTTGTCATGGTCTACTCCAGCACCATGTTCGCCAAAAACGCCCACTTTTTCGCCAAACAGCTGTATTGGGTGGCCATCAGCGTGGGCATGATGGTCGTGGTGGCCTACATCCCTCGAAAGTGGCTCATGAAGTTTTCATGGGTGCCGGTGGTGGGCGTGGTGATGGTGCTGGCCTATCTGGCCACGGGGGCCTTGGCGCAGAAGCTGTTCGGAGACGACTTCGTGTCCAAATTCCCCTTCATCAACATCGCCAAGGGAGGAGTCCGCTGGCTTCACATCGGCGGCTATACGCTGCAGCCCTCCGAATTGGCGAAATTCGCCTTGATACTCCATGTGTCCATGTATTATGGCACGCGCACGAAAGAGGAGATATCCCGTTTCTTCACGGGCGTGGGCATTCCGGTCCTCATTGGCGGGATGGTGACGGGGCTGATCTTCCTTGGCCATGACTTGAGCACCACCGTGGTCACCGCCATGACCTTTGGCATCCTGATGTGCCTGGCCGGCGCGAAATTGCGCTATCTTCTTCTGCTGGCGGTTGTTGGGGCGACCATGGGCTATGTGGCCGCCGTGCACAATCCGGAGCGCCTCAGCCGAATCACCTCCTTCAAGGACCCGGAGGTGGTCAAAGAGGGGGACGGCTATCAGCTGTGGCATGCGCTGATGGCCATGGGAAGCGGCAGCATGACCGGCGTGGGACTGACTCAGGGGATCATGAAGGACGGCTACATTCTGGAGCCCCATACGGATTTCATCATGGCGGTGTTGGGGGAGGAGTTGGGGTATCTTGGCGTGTTGGGCGTCCTGTCCCTTTATCTGGCCTTCATGGTGTTGGTGCTGCTCATTGGCTCCTACAGCCGAACGCGAGAGGGGATGCTGTTGTGTTCTGGTGTGGCGTTTCTATGTGCCATTCAAGGAGTTGTGAATATCGGTGTGGTCAGTGGATGGGGGCCGACCACGGGATTGACCGCGCCGTTCATCAGCTATGGAGGCTCCAGCATGCTGAGCATCTGCATGTGCGTGGGACTTGTGTTCAACGAATGCAGGGAGATCTTGTCGGCCATGAATCAGGAGATGGAGAACACGCTGGTGATTCCGCTGAACTGAGGGAATGCCATCGGCGGCAGGAGAAAACGCTTCTCGTTGAACGGCAGTGACTTATGGCAAAGCGAGGGAATGGAATGGACTGGAATGCGCTGAAGGGCTTGATTGGGTGCCACGGAACCTCCGGAGAGGAGGACGAGGTGGCCGCCTTCCTCATGTCCATGTGGAAGGACTGCGGATGGAATGTGGAAACCTTTGGGCGATATGGTGTTGTGGCGTCCCGGCCGAAAGAGCCGACACGGCCGACCCTGTTGTTGGCCGCCCATATGGACTCGCCTGGATTTATAGTTGAAAGTACTTGTGGCTCAACAAGTTACGCAATTAACATAGGGGGCATTCCCTGCCATGAGCTGGAGCCGGACGAGACGATACCACTGATGGCGCGGACGGCGCAGGGGCATCGGCCCGCAGTCCTGACCCAAATTCTACATGAAGAGAGCCATACACGCTATGTCGTTCAAGGCGAGGGACTTCAGCGTGGCGATCGGCTATGCTACGCCCCTCAATTCATCCTGTCGGACGGGCTGATTCGGGCCCCGTTTTTGGACAACCGCTTCGGCTGCTTCATGCTCTGCGAGTTGTCGCGGGAGTTCGCGCAAACGGACGGTCTCGTGAACCTGGTTCTAGCGGCGACGGCCGGCGAGGAGTTCACGGGCTTCGGCGCGGCCGTCCTTGCCCATCATTGCCAGGCAGACATGACTCTATGCATGGACGCGACTTACGTGAATGGGGATCAGGGCGTGCTGATGTACGGTGGGCCCGTCATGACCTGCACGGACAAGTCCGTGACCTTGGGGCGGCGTCAATGGCGGTTTTGGGAGACGTGGGCGGAGCGGCAGGACATTCCCCTGCAGAAGGAAATCTACAACTACAGCGGAACGGACGCCGTCGGCTTTCCCAGAGCGGGCCAGTCCTGCCCCGTCCTGCCGCTGCTTCTGCCCACCTGCGGCAACCACAGTTGCTCCGAAAGCGCGGCCATCCATGACATGCTGCTTTTCAAGAAGCTGCTCATGGCGCTTTGCAACGACGCCGCGGCGGTCGTCGGTTTTGCGGAACTTGGCTTTGAAACCAATGGAATCCTCTGAAAGGAAACGGACATGAAGATGGCATGGAGCATGGCTTGCGTGGCGGGGGCCTGCATGGCGGCCGCAGGGGAACCCGACCGGGAGCGCTTCCGTCAAGAGGCACAGCGGACTCCCCTTGAGGATATTTCACAACATGTTGAATTGCAATGTGTCATAGCAGATGGAAAGACGGAGTACCAAGGGCATCCCACCACGTTGCGGCTGCCGGGAACCTCCACCATCTTCTGCGTGTGGTGCATTCCCCATGGAGGCCACGGCGGCCAATTGGCCCGCTCCGACGACAATGGCAAAACGTGGACGCGGATCGACCATCTGCTGCCCGCTGCGGCGAAAGACCATTGGAACTGCCCCTCCATCTACCGCATGACGGACCCCGCCGGCAAGTCCCGCATCTGGATTTTCTCCGCGTTCAAGGGAAATCCGCGGGAGAATCCCGACGGCTTCATGCCCCGCCTCATGAGCGAAGACGACGGACGGACCTGGACCGAGATGCCGCCGTTGGGGTCTGCGTTCCGCTGCGTCATGACTTTCTCCTCCATGATTCGTTTGAAGGACGGACGGTACATGGGGTTGTATCATCGTGACGTGGAGCAGTTTAGAGAAGACCGCATGCAGATTTTCAAGACCCTGAGCGCAGATGGCGGCTTCAGCTGGTCCGAGCCGGAGCGCATCGCCGCCGTACCCGGAAAGAATCCCTGCGAACCTTGTGTTTTGCGCTCTCCGGACGGCGCGGAACTGTGCGTGCTGATGCGGGAGAATAACCATCAGGGCTGTAGCCTGATGATGTTCAGCCGCGACGAAGGCCAATCGTGGACGGAGCCGGAGGACACGGCGTGGGCTCTCACGGGAGACCGCCACGGCGCGGTCCGCCTTCCGGATGGCCGTTGGGTCATCGCTTTTCGCGATATGGCTCCCGAATCTCCAACCCGTTGCCATTTCGTGGCTTGGGTCGGAACCTACGATGACATCCGCAACCAACGCCCAGGCCGCCGCATCAAGCTGTTGCACAGCTATGCGGGGTGGGACTGCGGCTACCCCGGCATGGAGCTGCTGGACAACGGCGACGTGCTGGCGACCACGTATGCCAAAATCCATGACGGGCCGGAGCAGCAGTCCGTCGTCTGTGTGCGGTTTACTCCGTAACATACTGATGGAGAATAAGTTCCATTGATGATGAAAAGCCTGTTTGACCATGCGCGGGAGAAGAAGCTGCGGGAGGAGGCCCCGTTGGCGGCCCGCATGCGTCCCCGAACGTTGGAGGAATACATTGGCCAGGAGCACATTCTGGCGCCTGGCCGACTGCTGCGGCGGGCCATTCAGGCGGACCAGCTGTCCTCTCTCATCTTCTATGGCCCTCCGGGCACCGGTAAGACCACGCTGGCCAGCGTCATCGCCAACACCACCAGCAGTCATTTCGTCACGTTGAACGCGGTCATGGCGGGCATCGCCGACTTGCGGGACATCACCACTGACGCGCAGCGGCGTCTGGGGGACTATGGCAAACGGACCATCCTTTTCATCGACGAAGTCCATCGGTGGAACAAGGCCCAGCAGGACGCGTTGCTGCCATGGGTGGAGAACGGCACCATCATTCTCATTGGCGCCACCACGGAAAATCCCTATTTCACCGTCAACCGCGCGTTGGTGAGCCGAAGCCGCATCTTTCAGCTTAAACCCTTGGAGGAACGGCACATCCGTCAACTGATCCGGCAGGCGCTGCAGGACAAGGAGCGAGGTTTCGGCAACCGCGCCACCCACATCGACGACGAGGCATTGGACCATTTGGCCAACATCGCCAACGGCGACGCGCGGGCGGCGCTGAACGCCCTCGAACTGGCGGTGGAGACGACGCCGCCGGACGAGACGGACGGCGTCATCCACATCACCATGGCGGTGGCGGAGGAGTCCATCCAGCGGCGAGCCGTCCTCTATGATCGAGAAGGGGACTGCCATTTTGACACCATCAGCGCCTTCATCAAATCCATGCGGGGCTCTGATCCGGATGCCACCTTCTACTGGCTGGCCAAAATGGTGTACGCAGGGGAGGATCCCCGCTTCATCTTCCGCCGCATGCTGATTTTCTGCAGCGAGGACATCGGCATGGCGGATCCCCATGCGCTGCAGTTCGTCCGCGCCGCCGCCGAGTCCTTTGACCGCGTGGGGCTTCCGGAAGGTCATTACCCCTTGGCCCACGCGGCCTTATATTGCGCCACCGCCCCCAAGTCCAATTCCGTCATGGGGTTCTTTGACGCGCTGAAAGTGGTGGAGACGGAGAAGGAGGGCGAGGTGCCCAACCATTTGCGGGACTCCAGCCGAGACAAGGAGGGCTTCGGCCACGGCGCCGGCTACAAGTATCCCCATGCGTTTCAGGACCATTGGGTGGCGCAGCAGTATCTGCCCACGGCCCTTCAGGGGCGTCTCTTCTATGAGCCGGGCCAGATCGGCTATGAAAAGGAGCTGGCGGGCCTGGTACGGCAGCGGCGGGAGCTGCAGCTGGCCGTCCTTCGGGAGAACGAGGACCTGCTGCCGCCGCCGGAGATTCTGACCTTCTCCCCTGTGGGCAAAGCCACGGAGAGGTGGCTGGCCCGCACGGTGGACAGTTTGGGGCAGCATCTGGCCACCCTGCGGGAGCGGGTCTTCGCCATGCGGAGCGTGCAGCGCCACGAGCTGGTTCTGGATGTCAGCGCGGACACGGGCCTGTTCACCTGGGAGGCCGTCCGCCGGGTGCCGGAGGGCGGGGTGTGGGCGCTTGTGTCGTCAGAGGCCTCCCGTGAAATCCTGTTGGAGCAGGCGGCGAATCTGCCGGAGCTTCGGCGGCCGACGGTCCTTTTGGGGAGTCTGGAGAGCATTTCGGAGACCTTGGCGACGGCAGGGCAGGGGGAGGTCCGCTTCGATTTCATCGTGGGGCGCAATCTGTGCTCCCGTTTGCGGGACCATGGGCGGCTGGCCGGGACGCTGCGGCGACTGCTGCGGCCCGGCGGCGAAATTGGCTTGGCGGAATGTCTGCCCTATGCCAGTCAGCGACTGCATTTGTATCTTCCTGAACCTCAACAAGATACAGAATTAGGTGCCTTTGCGCGCTTCCAGGCGGCGGAGGAGGCGATCTACGCCAATGAGACGGATCCGCTGGTCAATTGGAGAATGGACGATGTGGCGGCCGCTTTCCAAAACGTCGGTCTACGGGTTCGCTGCAAGCAGGATGTCATTGGACGGGAGCAGTTTGTCTCCGAAGCCCAACTGGCCCATTGGTTCAGCGACATGCCGGACTCCTTTGCACAACGTCTTTTGAGACAGGGACTTGCGCCTTCCGATCTGGCCCTTTGCCAAAATGCCCTGCACGGCGTGCTGGCGGGAAAGACCCATCCGTGGAGCACCACCTTCGCCTTCATCAGCGCCAGTCTGGAGAAAGAACAGGGGGACGTTTCGTGAATTCTTCCCCCCATGGTCCGTTGGTCACGACGGATTTCCTTGTGCTGCGCTGCGTTCCCACGGGCTATGGCGCCACGGTGGTGACCGGCCTCTCTCCCGACCAGGGGCAGCTGGCCTTCGTCATCCGCGAGGGCAACGCCGCCCGTCGCAACATGCCCCCCTTTGACCTCTTTCGACTGATGCGAGTGGGCTATTTCCCTGAAGACAAGGAACTTCAGCAATGCCATGAAGCAGAGTGCCTCCAGACCTTCAGTGGAATCACCGCCGACTATATGCGCTATCAGGCCGCCTGCTGGCTGGCCCGTCTCGCGTTGCTGAACACCGTCCCCGCGTTGCCCCACAGCGGGTTCTTCACGGCCATGTGCGTGGCGCTGCGGCGGTTGGCGGAGGAGCCAGAGGTGCCGGTGGATGCCGTCAGCGTCGGCGTCTGCATGGCGTTCCTCTACGAAGGCGGCTGGCTGGAGGGCTATGCGGAGTCCTCTCAGACCTTTCGCCAATGCGAGGTCCTGCTGAACATGGCCATGGGCGGCCCTGTTCCCGCCCTCACGTCGGAGAATTGGCAGGAGCTGCTGTCGTGGGCGCTGGCGCTTTGGGCACAGGCCGAATGTCGATTGCCTTGATGGAGAGGAAGTTGCGTATGTTGAATGCGGTTGATGCCTTGATCAATGCCCATGATGTGCTTAACGGACGACGTTTGGCCCTGCTGACCAACCCGTCGGGAGTCGATCGGACGTTGAAGTCCACGGCGGACCGTCTGGCCGCCTGCTACCGCCTCACGATGCTTTTCGGGCCGGAGCATGGCATCCGCGGAGACGCGCAGGCCGGCGAGGCCGCCGGCGACATGACGGATCCGGTCCTGAATCTGCCGGTCCGCAGCCTCTATGGCAGCTCCCGCCACATTCCAGAAGAGGCCTTCGACCAATTTGACGTCCTGCTCTATGACATTCAGGATGTGGGAGCCCGCTTCTATACCTATATATATACATTGGCCTATGCCATGGAGGACTGCGCTCGGCACGACAAGCCCGTGGTGGTTATGGACCGCATCAACCCCTTGGGCGGCACCCATGTGGAGGGGCTTCGTCTCAAGCCGTCGTTGGCCTCCTTCATCGGCCTCTATCCCATGCCCGCGCGCTATGGTCTTACCGTGGGGGAATTCGCGACTTTCATTAATGAAACAAAAGGAATTCATTGTGATTTGACCGTTCTTCCATGTCAGGGACTGGACCGACAGATGGATTTCACGGCCACCGACATGCTGTGGGTTCCGCCGTCGCCCAACATTCCCACGCCCGACACGGCGCTGGCCTACATCGGCACCTGCCTGTTCGAGGGGACCAACGTCTCTGAGGGCAGGGGAACCACCCATCCTTTCGAAATGGTCGGCGCCCCCTTTGTGGATGCCATCCGGCTGACGGCGGAAATGGAGTCGTTGCAGCTACCGGGGACGGCATGGCGGCCCGTGCATTTCGTTCCCGCCTTCAGCAAGTTCCAAGGTGAACTTTGCCATGGTGTTCAGCTGTATATCACGGACCGAGAACAGGTTAATGCCTTTGAGACAGGATTGGCGCTGGTGGACGCCATTCGCCGCCTCTGCCCCGAATTCCAGTTTCTCCCGACAAACTGCTTCAATCGGCTCTTGGGGGATGACAGCTATCGTCTTGGCAAAGAAGACCTGCAGGACATCTGCGAACGGGCCCGGCAGGAAAGCCGCCTCTTCAGGGAGGAAAGCCGGCCGTTTTGGCTATATCGTTGATGATCATTATTGTCATTTGGAAAGAGTGAATCCGCAAAACGTGAAACGTGAAAAGTGAAAAGTGAAAAGTGAAAAGTGAAACGTGAAAAGTGAAAAGTGAAAAGTGAAACGTGAAAAGTGAAACGTGAAACGTGAAACGTGAAACGTGAAACGTGAAAAGTGAAACGTGAAAAGTGAAACGTGAAAAGTGAAAAGTGATCATGAAGATAGGCAGGGAATATGGGTTTATGGCATGTGGTGATTTGACTTATCCTGTTTTGTGCTTAAGGTATTAGGATATCCTGTTTTCGGAAGGGCGGCATTGCCCCTCAAAATGGCTGAAGAAACGTGATTCATCACGCAAGTCATAGAATAAGAACAACATCAATCAAAAAGGAAAGAGAACATGAAAAAGAGTCTGATGACGTTGAGTGCGTTTGTGTTGGCGGCGCTTATGGTGAGCGGATGCGGCAAGAAGCAGTCCGGCGGGATTATGGAGAGCATCAAGGCCGAAGGGAAGATTGTGGTCTATACCAATCCGGAATTCCCTCCCTATGAGTATCTTGGAGCCAACAAGGAAATCGTCGGCGCGGAGATTGACATTGTGAACAAGATTGCGGAGAAGCTGGGCGTGAAGGCCGAAATCGTCTCCGCTGAGTTTGACAGCATCATTGGCACGGTGTTCACGGGCAAGGCGGATTTGGGCGCCTCCGGTTTCACCATCAACGACGAGCGCAAGCAGAAGGTCTCCTTCTCCGATCCCTTTGTCACTTCGGTTCAGTATCTTATCATTCCGGAGGAAAGCAACATCAAGACGGTTGAGGACCTGGCCGGCAAGAAGATCGGCGGTCAGAATGGCACCACGGGCTTCCTGATGATAGAAGACGCCGTCAACAAGGGCATCCTGAAGGGCAAAGGCGCCTCCGTCAGCTCCTACAACAACGCGCCGGACGCGGTCGTGGCCATGGCCAATAGCCGCGTTGACGCCGTGGTCATCGATGAACTGGTGGCCATCTCCCTGGCCAAGAAGACCCACGGCTTCATCGCCATTCCGCTGGTGAAGGCGGACGGACAGGGCCTGGATGCCCCCGAAGAGTTCGGCATGATCGTCGCCAAGGGGAACGAGGCGCTGTTGGATGTTGTCAATGAGGTCATTGCGGAGATGAAAGCGGACGGTTCTCTGGCTGAAGCCATCATCGAGCACAACGAGATTTCTGCCGCGCTGGAAGATTGACGGATTGACGAAATGGCCTGAAGATGCAGGTTTTGCTTAATTGGTATCATGGCCTTGTGAAGGCCATCGACAGCACGTTCATCGTCGATGGCCGCTATCAGATTTTTCTGGAAGGACTTGGCAACACGCTGATTATCACCCTTGGGGCCTTGCTGCTTGGGGTGGCGGTCGGCGTGTTTGTGGCCATCTCCAAGGTCTACTACTATCAGACGGGGCCCTTTTACTTTTGGAGCTCTTTGGGGAGTTTCCTGCGGACGGGGCAACTGCGGTATCTGCATCAGGCCATCCTTAAGCTATTGGACGGGTTGCTGTCCTGCTATCTGACGGTCTTTCGAGGCACGCCGGTGGTGGTGCAGCTGATGATTTGGGCCTTTGTGGTGTTCTCCACCACCCACGAGCTGCTGGTGGCCATCATCGGCTTTGGCATCAACTCGGGGGCCTATGTGTCCGAGATTGTCCGTGCGGGCATCATGGCGGTGGACATTGGGCAGACGGAGGCGGGGCGGTCTCTGGGCCTTTCCGCCGCGCGGACCATGCAGTGCATTGTGCTGCCGCAGGCGCTGAAGAATGTGCTGCCGGCTCTGGGCAACGAGGGCATCGCCCTCATCAAGGAGACGTCCATCGTCGGCTACATCGCCGTCATTGACCTGACCAAGGCCGCGGCGCTGGTTCGGGCGCGGACCTTTGACGCGTTTGTGCCCCTGCTGTTTGTGGCCGCCGTGTATCTGTTCATGGTCATGTTCCTCTCCTTCCTTCTCAAGAAGCTGGAAAAGCGGCTGCAGGCCAGTGACCGAAAGTAAGCGGAGGAGGGAACCATGGCGACAAACGGCAAGACGACGGTCAAGGGCGACCCCTTCATTGAGGTCAAGGGGCTTTGCAAGAGCTTTGGAAGCCTGCAGGTGCTTTGCGGCATCGACGAGACGATTCGGCGGGGGGACAAGGTGGTGGTCATCGGCCCCTCGGGTTCCGGCAAGAGCACGTTCCTACGGTGCCTGAATCTTCTTGAAAAGTCCACTTCCGGCGAAATCTGGTTTGATGGAGAGGAAATCACCGGCCCGAAATGCAAAGTCGACCATCTGCGGCAGCGCATGGGAATGGTGTTTCAGCATTTCAACCTCTTTCCCCACAAGACGATTCTTGAGAACATCACGCTGGCTCCCATCATCAAGAAGGTGATGACGAAGGCGGAGGCCAAAGAGAAGGCCATGAGTCTGCTGACTCGAATCGGACTGGCGGACAAGGCGAAAATCTATCCCAACATGCTTTCCGGCGGGCAGAAGCAGCGCGTGGCAATCGTCCGCGCGTTGGCCATGAATCCGGAAGTCATGCTGTTTGACGAACCCACCTCCGCGCTGGATCCGGAGATGGTGGGGGAGGTGCTGAGCCTGATGAAGGATTTGGCGGAGGACGGCATGACCATGGTGGTCGTGACCCATGAGATGGGCTTTGCGAGGGAAGTGGCCAACCGGGTCCTGTTCATGGATTCAGGCAAGATTCTGGAGCAGAACCCGCCGGACGTGTTCTTCAGTCAGCCGAAACATCCGCGGCTGAAGGATTTCCTCGGCAAGATTCTATAGACGGCGCGGCACCGCGACGAGAGAATCAGGGGGCATGGGACGCGAAAGCTCGCTTCTATGCCCCTGTTTTGTTGTAAGTTATTGATGGTAAGTATGTTATAGATTGTAAAGGTGGATTTCGGCGCAGGAGGACAAAAATGAACGGAAAGATGTTGCTTTCGGGACTGCTGGCCATGGGAGCCGTTGCATTTGGAGAAGGTGCTTCTGGCGTCAATCCGCCGGGGCCATCGGCCGTCGTCAACGTGCTGACCCTTGGCGCGAAGAATGACGGGTCGGAGGATGTGAGCGACATCGTGAACGCCCACACGGGAGATGGCACGCTGTTCTTTCCTGCTGGACTCTATAAAGTGGCAAAGCCCATATACTTAAAGAATCCCCTTCGCGGTGAGGGCTATTCACGGGTTCCCGTCGTCAATGCATCCCGCACCTGGCTGATTTCCCACATCGAATGCAACGACGCCTCCGTGGGCGTGCTGAATTTCTCTGCCCACAACCAAATCAACCTGACGGAGTTGAACATCCGGTGCCACAGCCATGAATGCGGCATCCGCATCGATCCATGCCACCAGATGACTTCCACGTTTATCTCCAAAGTCGGAGTCTATGGAATGAGAAGCTATGGCCTGTTCATCAAAGGCGGCGGCTCACGTCCGATTTTCGTGGAGAACTTCACCGTCTTCGGCTCATCGGATGTTCCCTCCCCCTGCGTCGGCATCTATAACGAGGCGGGGGTCTGTGACAACCGCTTCAACAACATCGAGCTGATGGGCATCCGCGTGGGCATGATCATCAAGGCGGGGTTCACCTACGGAAACAACATGCACATCTGGACGGGCAGCCTGGGCGGCAATGACATTGAGCAGTGGTGGAAGGACACCCGCGGCATCGTTTTGGATTCTGGCGCAAAGTTCTCCGGCTCACAGATTTATCCAGACTCCTGCTATTATGCGCTGGAGGCGAGGCATCCCCATTGCGTCTTCGACATCAGCAACATCATGTATTGGGAAGACGGCTCCATGAGACGGGCCTCCGACCACAACGGGGCCTTCTTCCACGGGCCGACCGGCGCGGCGGGAGTTCTGAAGATCAATGGCGGCTCCATCGGCGTCGGCGGAAACGACGACAATCCTGGCTACATGCGGAATGTCTATACGCCAGGTCAGCTGGTCCGCGGGGTGACCGTCGAAAGCGACTATGCCATCCGCATGGGCAACCTGGACAGACTGTGCTTTGGCGACGGCCTGCCTGACTACACGTTGGAATACCATGAGGCCGGCTTCTGCAAAGTGGCGGACATCTTCGCCCCCGAAGAGACGGGCGGCGCCTGCGAATGCACGCTGAGTCTGGGGGACGGCGCCATCTACCGCATCACGTGCAGCCGTGGGGCCAGGGCGCCGCTGCAGCTTCATGTCGTGCCCCTGTCTCCCAACTGCGGCCTGCATCGCGTGGAGGCGGTGGAGGTGGAGCAGATTGTGAAGGTGTATGTGAAGAACGAGACGGCGGCGGGCTTCACCGCGCGGCTGACTACCGCCTACATGAGCCCCTATTTCCGTCCGTTGGACCATGGCCTGCTTCGCCATGTGAACGGGGCGGGACGTTGGCATGAGGTGCTTTCGGAACTTTCGGCTGCGGGCCGTCCATAGTCGACAGGCTGTCTTCGTGGTCCTATACCATATAATATATATGTATGGGAACAAAGGTGCCCCATTGGCCAATTTGAGGGGGAAAGATGACGGAATGGCAAATCGAGAATCCCATTGTCCCCAAGGAAAACGGGGAGTGGTCAATCGATGAGGTGACCACCCTGCTTTTGGGGGAATGAGACCGCTTCCGTTTGTTTCGTGGGTTCTGTGGACTCACTGCTGATGAACGGCAGTGGAATGGGGTTTCCGCAGGGCGAAGACGCCATAGCCGTAGAAGGCGCCTGCGGTCAGTTTCAGGACGGCGCAGCCCATGAAGACGGCGAAGGGGGTGACCCATGCCATGAGCAGGCCGGAGCACAGGCCTGAGATTCGGATGGTCGCCTGCAGCAGAAGCAGCCGCAGGGAGCTGAAGGCCCCCATCACCTCGCTGGGCACCACCTCGTAATGGGCCATCGGAATCGCCGTGGCCTCAATCTCCGACATGACGGCGCGTAACAGGAAGAACCCGAGGAACATCAGCGGATTGTGGGTGACCACGGTCCCCATGAGGCCGATGACCAGCAGAACGTCCGTGACGGGAATGACGATGCCGGCGCCGAAGCGGTCCATGACCAGACCGAAGATGGCGTAGGCGATGAAGGGGGACACGCTGCCCAGAATCGTCACATAGCCCGCGTATTCATTGGGCAGATTCAGCCGTCTGAGGGCCAGCCAGAACGCATAGCCGGCGGCGCCGTCCCCAAGTCCCCGCAGAAAATTGGCCGGCATCATGATGCGGAACTCCCTCATTCCGATGATCTTGGAGATGTCCTTCAGCGGATTCTCCCGTTTTGGGGGCTTGACATCGGACAAATCTGGCAAGTCTTTGATGAACAAGGCCATATAGGCGGGAATCAACACAAAGATGACGCTGGGGATGGTGCCGATCAGCAAGGCCATTCGTACATCGAAGGTCTTGGCCGCCCAGGTGATGTAGAATCCAACCAACACGCCGACGACGCCGCGGATCATGCCCGCGATGCTGAAGAAGCGGCCGCGGATCTCGTTATGGCAGGCTCGGCAGTGGATGGCCGCGTCGATGCCGCCGCCGGGACTGCTGCAAATCGTCTGGAGGCAGCTCCAGATCATGCCGTTGACGAGGACGAATTTGGCGGTGCGGAAACTGTCTGGCCCCAGACAGACGAGCAGGGGGGACATGAGACCCAGACCGCTGAGCAGAGTGACCCACGCCATGAAACGGGAGCGGTTTTTCACATGGTCCAAAAAGGGCGTGATAAGGAACATGCACAGGGGCATCAGAATGGTGTTGGGGATGTTGTAGGGGGCGCTCATCTCCGGCGTGATGCCAATTTTATTGACAAAATTCGTGCTCAGGGTCCCCGGAAGCGCATAGTGGATGGACGAGAGAATCTGGCGGCCGCCCATCATGTCCAGATTCTTCCGCTCCTGCGGATCTTTGGTCAGTTTGTAAAAGGGATTGATTTGCTGAAAGACTTCTTTTGGGGAGGCCATGGGGCGAGTCCTTTTGGGTTGAGCAGGGCTTTGGCTGGCAATGTCATTCCTTTGCCTTAATGTGCACCCAAAAACACGTCAGGGCAAATGGAAGCCGCGAAAAAAGTTGCCGCGGACGCGATTTTTGCCAATCCCTCCGCGATGGAAAGATGTCCCGCGTGCCGTGCCCCGCGTGCCGCATCTTGCGGAAATCCCGTCAAAATTGCATAAAATGCATAAATTCCTGTGTTTTCATGGTGAAAAAGTGCAATGACGAACTATGTTAAGACATGAATATAGAGGAGTGAAACGAACTGAACATGGACATTGCGACCGACACCATAATTCAACAGGGCGATTTCGTCGCCCTTATGCAGCATCACGCCCAGCTCCTGATGGGAATCGCCGACTATTGGAGGGGACGGGGCATTGACTCTTTCGCCCTGAATCGCCCGCTGCTGAAACTGCTGCTGGCGGAGTCCACCAATCTGGAGGAGATTTTGGACGCCTTTGGAGCCCGCACCAACACCCTTTGGTATCCATTTCGAGTTCAGGTGGCCATTCTGAAGAACTTCTCCGAGGCGGCCTTCGAGCTGCTGCATTTGAAACAGACCAGCCAGGGCAACGACCTCTACAACTCCGTGTCCTATCCGCATTTTCAGGATGACCTCCAAAAGTCGCTGCAGTTCCTCACCACCGTCCTGTTCTACACCTTGGGGGCGTTCGTCACCTTTGGCGAGAAAGCCGGCATGAAAGCCTCCGGCGGGGGGCAGGAGCCGCCGACGGCGGGGAATGAAGAGGAGAGCCTGCCCCTTGGCCGCCTTCCCCGCGACCGAAAAAACAACAGCAACGACAGCGTGGAGGAGCGTATCGTCCACATTGCCACCAGTTTCCTGCATCGCACCACGGACATGAGGGGCTTCCGCCACCTGGTCCGCATGGAGCCGTCCCAATGGAAGCAGCTGGATTTCGAGATCCTCAACGAAGGCAATCTGCGGGAGCAGGAGGGAAAGCTCCACAATCTGCAGTCCCTCTATGACACCTACATTTCAGACAGCGACACGGAGAACGCGGACCCCAGTCTGGGCAAGCTGCGGGCCTACATCAGCGCCTGTCTTCACCTCTTCAAGGCGATGACCATCTTCATCCACTTCTACGAGAGGCACATCAAATACAACCGAGCGGCGGAGTTCTGCGACCCCCACTGCAAAATCAGCGGCGACGTCTTCTTCGGCATCATCACCAAATGCCTGATGAACTACATCTGCCAGTTTTTGGAGTCCGCGCAGGACATCTGCAAGCAGATGCTCGCCTCCTATGTCCACAACGGCAGCGTGGAGGTGCAGGTGCCGCCCTATGTGGGCTTCCATGTCCGCCCCTCCACCTTGGTCGCCGCCATCATCAATCACTATGGAAGCAAGGTGACCCTTTCCCTTCCGGACGGGACGGAATACGAAATCCGCTCCTCGCTGGACTTTCCGCGGGTCAACGGCTGGATTGACCAACAGAAACGGGACGCGCTCTTCTCCGCTATGAGCAAGCTGGATTTCACGCGCCTGACCGCCAAACTGGAGCAGGGCATCATCGACAAGGGGATGGCCCTCCACTACGCATTGGTCATGTTGGCCAACCACAATCTGATCCGCATCCATCGCTTTGACTACGACTTGCATGAATTCACGGACAGTCCCAACTACTCGAAGATGGAGTTCCTCGGCCTGCTGGGGGCGGTGATCGTCCGCTTCCAGGCCACCCGCATCATCAGCATCATCCATGACGTGAAGATCACCTTCCATGGGGACACGCGGGTGCTGCGGGATCTGGCCCTTCTGGCGGAGAACGGCTACGGGGAGAACGAAGTCGGAACCAACATCCCCCTGCCCAAGGAGCTCGCCTATCTGAATGCGGGCCGGCTCATGACGGCAAACGGCTAAAACGCTTGTTTTTGCGGAAGCGGAGGTTATATTCTATTTCCGTGCTTTGATTGAAATCCATGAACAGGACGATGAGGGGCTTTCCCGACGATTAATGGCATTGCCCTTGGAAAAAGTCATAAGTTGTTCTGTTAGAATATGTTATACAAATGGCATTCGTGCCTCGAAGTTGAATAGGGTATTGACATGACGGAATTGGTACAGCGCTTTTATGATGTCCTTGAACAGGCGAAGACCGCCTTGGCTGCGGTGGACGGCGAAGCCGCCCTGGAGGAATGCCGTGTGCGCTTCCTCAGCCGGAAGGGGCTGCTTCCCTCTCTGATGTCCGAGCTGGGCAAGGTGCCGGCGGAGGAGAAGCCGACCGTCGGCAAGGTCCTGAACCAAGTCAAGCAGGAGCTGCAGAAGGCCTTTGATGACTGCGCGGAAAAGGTCCGCGGCGAAGAGACCGCCGCCAACGCTCTGGACGTGACCCGACCCGGCCGCGCAAGGGACATCGGTCACCGCCATCCCATTTCCCAAGTCATGGACATGGCGGTGGCCATTTTCCGCCGCATGGGCTTTCTGGTGGCCGACGGACCGGATCTGGAGGATGTGTGGCACAATTTCGATGCCCTCAACGCCCCGCAGGACCATCCCTCCCGCACGCCGGAGGACACTTTCTACTTTGATTTGGACAAACGGAGCTGGCTGGATCCGGAGACGATGATACTCCGCACGCAGACCTCCCCCGTGCAGGTCCGCACCATGAAGGCCCAAAGCCTGCCTGTGCGCATCATCTGCCCTGGCCGCTGCTATCGGCGGGACACGCCGGACGCCACCCACGGCATGAGCTTCCATCAGATCGAAGGCCTCTACGCCGACCGCCATGTCTCCCTCGCTGACCTCAAGGGCACGTTGGCCATCTTCGCAAGGGAGATGTTCGGCAGCCAGACCAAAGTCCGCTTCCGGCCCCATTTCTTCCCCTTCACCGAACCGAGCGTGGAGGCGGACGCCTCCTGCTTCATCTGCGGCGGCAAGGGCTGCCGGGTCTGCAAGGGATCCGGTTGGATTGAAATCGCGGGAGCCGGCATGGTCAATCCCGCTGTTTTCAGGAACGTGGGCTATGATCCGGAGGAGACCACCGGTTTCGCCTTTGGCATGGGCGTCGAGCGTATCGCCATGATCCGCTACGCCATCAACGACTTACGGTTGCTGTACGACAACGACGTGCGGTTCCTGCGCCAATTCTGAAGGACTTCACCATATCAAGAGGAGATGCAACGATGACAAAGACCACTGCCACCTTGGAACGTTTGCTGGGAATTGCCGTCATCACGGGAACCTGCGGCGTCGCCTTCGCCATGGACAGCCATGCCACGACGCAGATCACGTCCCCGCGCCCCGCCATGCGGTTGGCAAAGGACGAAAGCAGGAAGACGAAGGAGAAGAGGACGTGGGGACTGAAGACCAACACAGTTCCTGTCGCAGGGCAGCCTGGCGGTCAGCCACAAACCCGTCAGGAACAGCCGCCCCGTCCCGCGCCGCCGCCCGCCACGCAGCCGACCCGTCCCGCGCCTCCGCCCGCCACGCAGCCGACCCGTCCC
>JAEEYQ010000073.1 GCA_016288215.1 Lentisphaeria bacterium
ACCAGACGGTCCACAATGGCCTCGATGGTGTGCCGTTTGGTCTTTGCCAGCTTGATGTCCTCTTCGATGGAGACAATGGCGCCGTCAATGCGGGCACGAGGGAAGCCGTCTTGGCGAATGGTGTCCAAAACGTCCTTGAGCTCCCCCTTCTTGCCGCGGACGTAGGGGGCCAGCAGCATAAGCCGCCGTCCCTCTGGCATTCGGGTGATTCGGTCAAAGATGGCCTGTGCGCTTTGGCTTTGGATGACCTTGCCGCCTTTGGGGCACTGGGGGATTCCCCAATGCGCATCGAGAAGGCGGAGATAGTCGTAAATCTCTGTCGTGGTGGCCACTATGGAGCGTGGGGAGCTTCCTGCCGTCCGCTGTTCGATGGCGATGGCGGGGGACAGTCCGTCGATATGGCCCACCAGCGGCTTCTGGAGCCGATCCAGAAACTGACGGGCGTAGGCGGACAGGCTTTCCACGTAGCGGCGTTGTCCCTCTGCATAGAGCGTGTCAAAGGCCAGGGAGGACTTGCCCGAGCCGCTCAAGCCCGTGATGACGACCAGCGCGTCCCGTGGAATGTCCAGGGAGACATGCTGCAGATTGTGCTGATGGGCGTCATGGATCGAGATGAAATCTGGCATCTCTAGTTTTTCCGATTGTCAACCACCCGCTTGGCCTTGCCGTCGCTGCGAGGCAGGCTGCCTGGCGGCACCAGCTGGATGGCCGGCGTCACAAGGATTTCGTCTTTCAGCTTGAGGGCGATGCGTTTGCGGAGGGCTTCCAGCTGTTTGTAGTCGTCGGTGAACATGGTGGGCTGCAGTTCGGCCTGAACCAGCATGGTGTCGCCTTCGGCATTGCTGTCCAACGTGATGAGATAGTCGCTGCCCACTTCGGGAACCTGCATGAGAATGCGTTCGATCTGGATTGGGAACACATTGCAGCCCTTGATGATGAACATGTCGTCGGAGCGGCCTTTGATGCGGTCGATGCGGCGGTGGGTTCGGCCGCAGGGGCAGGGTTCGGGAATGATGCGGGTCAGGTCCCGCGTGCGGTAGCGCAGGATGGGCATGGCCTCCCGATCCAACGTGGTGAGAACCATTTCGCCCACTTCGCCGTCTGGCAGGGGCTCCAGGGTCTCCGGATCGATGATTTCCAGCAGATAGCAGTCCTCCCAAAGATGCATGCCCTTTTGGCAGACGCATTCGAAGGCGACGCCAGGTCCATTCATCTCCGTCATGCCGAAGGAGTTATAGGCTTTTGCGCCAAACAGCTCCTCAATGCGCAGCCGCGTCTCCTCCGAATGGGGCTCCGCGCCGATGAAAAGCCGTTTCAGCTGGGTGTCCTTGCGGGGATCCAGTCCGTTTTCCACGAAGACGGCATGGAGTCGCCCTAGATAGCTGGGCACGGAATGGGCGCAGGTGGTGCCGAAGTCCCGCATGAGCTTGATTTGGCGGATGCTGTTTCCAGCGGCGGCGGGGATGGTCATGCAGCCAAGGGCCTCCGCGCCGTTCTGGAAGCCCAGTCCGCCCGTGAAGAGCCCGTAGCCGCTCATGTTTTGGAAAATGTCCGACGGACGGGTTCCGACGGCGTACATGGAGCGGGCCAGCAGATTGGCCCAGCTGGCCAGGTCATGGCGGGTGTAGAGGACGGCGGCGGGGTTGCCCGTGGTGCCGCTGGTGCAGTGCATGCGGACAATGTCATCTTTCGGGCAGGTGAGCATGCCGTAGGGATAGCTGGAACGGAGGTCGTCCTTCACGGTGAAGGGCAGTTTGCGGATGTCTTCCACGCATTGGATGGTGTCTGGCGTGATGCCAAGCTCGCCGTAGAGTTTGCCGTAGTAGGGGGATATGAGGGCGCGGGCGATGGAGTCGCGTAGTTTTTTGACCTGGAGTTCTTCAAGCTGCCTGCGGGGCAGGGTCTCCAGTTCCTCTTGCCAGTAAGTGTTGGACATGATCTGTTCTTCCGTTGCTATACCATATAATATATATATAGGGGCCGACAGGATGCCGCGGCCCCGTGAAAACGTTCCGTTCAATAGCCCTCAAAATAGTGGGAGCTGCGGTTGGAGATCCTCAGCTTGCTGAGGGCCTTCTTCATGATTTGCCGCACCCGCTCGCCAGTCAGATTCAGCTTGCCGCTGATTTCGGCGAAGGTCTGGGTCTCATTGCCGTCCAACCCAAAGCGCATGGTTAGTATAAGTCGTTCTCTCTCAGTTAGTTGGCCCATGGCCTTGCGAAGGGAGTCCTGCAGGTTGGCGAAATCGATGTTGGCGCTTGGGGAGCCCAGGCTGCCGTCCTGCACCATTTCCTGCATGTTCTGTTCATCGTGCACAATGGTCTGAAGGGAAAGAGGCTGTTGGGACATCTTCTGGAGGGCGCGGACGCGGGCGGGGGACAGCTTCGTCCGTTCCGCGATCTCTTCGCTGCTTGGCTGGTTTCCGGTTTCGGCCAGCAGATCAATCTCCGCCTGACGGATTTGCGCAATCTGTCGCATGATGTTGGAAGGCATGCGGATGATTCGGCCATTGTTGGAGATGGCTCGGATTATTGCCTGCCGAATCCAGAACATGGCGTAGGTGCCGAAACGGTGCCCTCTTTCGGGGTCAAAGCGCTCCACGGCCTTCAGAAGCCCCAGATTCCCCTCCTGCACAAGGTCGGAAAGGGGAAGGGACACGTTGGGATAGCTGCGGGCGACGCTGATGACCAGCCGCAGGTTGTGCTCCACCATGGTGGATTGGGCGTCGTGCATCTTGGCGCGTGAATCCTTTATGTCCTCCACAAGTGCCTTGCGGCGCCTTTGGGGAATGAAGGTCTCCAGCAACTCATTGTTGTCCAGAAGATTCAGACATTCGCCATAGAAGGCGTCCTTCAGGGGCAGTGCGTCCAATGCCTTTCCGATGGCATCGACGTTGCATTGCTTGGGGATGCAGGGCATGGAGTGGTCATCGCGGTAGACGGGCGGCAAGTTGGCGAGCTTCTCCCGCAGCTTTTCCCTCAACGAGGCGTTGGATATATTGTTATCCTCCTCGGAATCAAGGGGTTCTAACTCCAGATCATCCTTGCCGATGTAGGCGTTCAAATGCACCGACGTGGTGACTTGGGCAAGATACTGCAACTCATACAGCATGAGCAGCGGAAACTGACGGACCAACTTGTGAAGGGTCTTTCGGGCATGGATGAATTGTCGCATGTACGCCAGCTCCTCCTCCGTGGTCAACCGCGCAAAACATCCGACCTGGTTCATGTAGACAGGCCGAAGTTCCTGAAAGGAGGACTGCCCGCCGCCACCAGGAAACAAATCGTCCGTCGGGCCGTTGAAAAAGACCCGCTCAACGCTGCTTCTTTCTTCCTTGGGGCTCATGGGAGAACAGTTTACATGCCAGACAAGACGGCCAGCAGGATAAAGATGATCAGAATGATGACACTGACGACGATGACCGTCGTCAAAATGCGTTTGGTCTTCTGGGACTCCTGACGGGCAAAGGCCCGCTGGTTCGCGATGGCCGACTGGACTTCCTGCAGCGTGTCCCGTTTGGCCACACGGACGGCTTTGACCAGCTTGACGGGCACCGCGCCCATGGTCAGGGTGCTGCCGACTTTCAGCTCCACCAGAGAGTTGCCCGTGGTGGTGTGGTCAATTTGGGAATTGTTCATCTCGTTGATGGCACGATACATGACCTTGCCGCCGGGATGAACGGTCAAGATGCCGTGGAAGCGGGAGACCGTCTCCGCCCTGACCATGACATAGTTTTCCGCCGAGGCGCCGATGGGGTTGTCCCCCGGCCACAGAACCGCCCGATGCAGATGGTTTGGCGTCTGCACTTCCCATGTGATGTCATAGGGGGTGGGCATGCCGGTTTCACCGACACCGAGGAAGAGGGGGCCGAATCGGATGATGCTGCCCTCCTTGACGATCACTTCGGGCATCTTGACGCCGTCTTTTGCGATGCCGCCGGGCACCTCCGTGCGGACGATGAACTGGGTGCCTCGGTCAATGATGGTCATATGATGCCGGCTGACCGTGTTCGGCACCTTGCCGCTCAGACTGATGTTGCAGCTGCGTGAGCGCCCGACGGTGAACGTTTCCCCATAGTCATCTGAAGAAAAACGTTTGATTTCCTCGCCAAGCGAATTGTAGATGCGGAAGAGTGGCATATGGCTTCCTTTGTTCGCGGGTTAGGGGCTAGTTTTATTGAAATTGTTTCATGTCTTCGTCGATCAGATTCCGCAGATGCTCCCCAATCTGGGCCAGGGGGATGTTTTCCGAATTCCGTCCCCAGTCTCTGCGTTTGAACTCCGCCACGCCGTTGGCGAGGGTCTTGGGAGAGATGACCACCCGCAGCGGCGCGCCGATGAGGTCGGCGTCCGCAAAGGAGAAGCCGGCCTTTTCGCCGCGGTCGTCGTAGAGCACCTCCACATGGTGCTGGAGCAGCTCCTCGTAGAGGGCGTCGCAGGCGCTGCGGACTTCCGGCTGGTTGATGTTCAGCCCGATCAGCTCCACTTGGAAGGGGGCGATGGACATGGGCCAGACCGGACCGTAGTCATCGTGGCACTGTTCGCAAACCGCCGCCATGGCTCGGCCAACGCCGATGCCGTAGCAGCCCATGATCATGGGCTTGGCTTTGCCGTCTTGGTCTAAATAATTGCAATTCATGGGGATAGAGTATTTCGTGCCCAGCTGGAAGATGTTGCCAACTTCGATGCCTTTCAGCATCTTCAGCGGCTGGCCGGTCACGGGACAGGGATCCCCTTCGCGGACGGTGGCGATGTCCGTCACCACAATGCCGCTCTTGTCCGCCACGTCTCGCTCAAAATTGAAGTTGAGATAGTGGAAATCCGTTTCGTTGGCACCCACGACCAGATTGCTGGACTCCGCCGCCGAATGGTCCACAATGACCTTAACTCCCTTGAGGTCAAGACCATAGAGAGAGGCGAAGCCGGGCACCGCGCCGGCGGACTCGATGAGAGCGTCGTTGGCGAACTCCAGTTCGGGGGACTGGATGACCTTCTTGAGCTTGGCCTCGTTGACCTCCAAATCGCCGCGGATGTTGACAAAGATCAAATGGTTCTCTTTGTCCTTGTAGAAGACGGCTTTACAGGTTTGGGACGGGGTTTTGCCTAGGAAGCGGGCCACGTCCTCGATGGTCTTGCAATGGGGGGTCTGGACTTTCTCCAACGGCTTGGGCTCCTCCTTCACGTAGGCGAGACGGGAGGTGGCGATCTCCCGATTGGCGCGGTAGCTGACGCCGTCAGGGGAACAGAAGATGGTGTCTTCGCCGCAATCCGCGATGGCCATGAACTCATGGGAGACGGCGCCGCCGATCATGCCGGAGTCGGAGAGGATGGAAAGGCATTGAGTCAAGCCGATCCGACGGAAGATGCGTTCATAGGCTTCGTGGCAGCGTTCGTAGTATTTCTGCAGGTCCTCTTGGGAGGTGTGGAAGCTGTAGGCGTCCTTCATGGTGAATTCGCGGACCCGGATGAGTCCTGCGCGGGGACGCGCCTCGTCGCGATACTTCGTCTGAATCTGGTAGACCATGACGGGCAGCTGCTTATAGGAGACCAGCTCCGTGCGGGCGAACTGCACCACGGCTTCCTCATGGGTCATGCCCAGAATCATGTCCTTGCCGTTGCGGTCCTTGAAGCGGAGCAGCTCGTCGCCCACCTTGTCATAGCGGCCGCTTTCCTGCCACAGGTCCGCCGGCAGCACTACGGGCATCAGAACTTCCTGTCCCCCAATGCGATCCATCTCCTCGCGAATGATTTGCTCAATCTTGCGGGTGATTCGGCGGCCAAGGGGAAGCAGGGTGTACAACCCTGTGGAGACGGGGCGGCAATAGCCGCCTCGAACAAGAAAGACATGACTGGAGGTCTGGGCGTCCCGTGGCGCCTCTTTCAGACGTTGGCCGACAAGCTGCGATAGTTTCATGGAATCCACATATTGACATTGCCCCGTGCGGGGCGGGCTTTGAAGCCCCGCTCATGTCGTAAAAAACGCACGGGCAGGGACGCGAACAACAATATTTGAAAGAATATACACCTATAATCAAGAGGTTCAAGTGCTTCAGCAAGAGAAAGTGCAAATCTCAACGGAATCATGCGACCTTCTGGCGATTGCGATTCCGCATTGTCGATGAATTGAAACCCGCCTCTTGTGGCAACCCTGTTTATGAAAGATTGGTATTGCATTCATTGCAATTTTTGGAGAGGCAATAGCCCCTGAGACGGCCATTTCGCGGCGATGACGCAAACTCGGCGTAGCTGCTGCTTTTTTTGCCCTTTTTTGAGGGGATGATGGCCATTACGGCCTTTCTGTGGCCCGTCATGGCATGGGACATGATTTTAGGTATATTAATGCCTAAATGACGTCAAGGGCCTTCCAGGGGCCTCTGGACGCATTTCTGCATTTTGGCATCAAGGGATGAATGGCGCTTTGGGGAGAAGAATGAGATTGCAAAAAATGCAATGTTATGAAGGCCATGGATGCCCCCAAAAGCCCCATTTCAGAATCTTGTCAGGTGGCAAATTTTCCATGGAATTAACAGAAAAGAGACATGGAAAATGCCGAGAAAAGACACGGCAACTGCCTATTTGTTCATAACATGTTGATTATCAATAAGATACAAATTTACTAGGATTGGATGAGCATCATTTTTCGAAAAAAACGTGGAATTTTAGGTGTTATGACTGGCGGAATGTCCATTCATGGAGTATATTAAGTGATTCCGTATTCGTGATGTTTTGACTGGATCATTACACAAAAGCGGATTTAATCCTTCGTATGATTTGGCAAAAGAAAGAAAGCAAGCATGGACAAAGAGACTAAGACCCAGATTATCAAAGACTACCAGCGTTCGGCCAATGACGTGGGTTCCTGCGAGGTTCAGGTTGCGCTGCTGACCAAGCGCATCACCGAACTGACGGAGCACATGAAGATTCACCGCAAGGACTTCAGCAGCCGTCGCGGTCTGATCGCCATGGTGAACCGTCGCCGTCGCCTTCTGCAGTATCTGCAGCGGGAGGACTATGAGCGCTACAGCACGCTGATCAAGCGTCTGGGCATGCGTCATTAATCCAATGACATTAAGAAGGGGGGCCGCCCTGTTTCAGGGTGGCCTTTCCGTAGGGAGGGGAACGGCCTAGTCGGACTCCTCCATCATTCCACTCTGACAACAGGGGAGTCAGGTGGCAGGCGGCGCAGAACGTCATCATTGTGGAATTGGTCGGCATAAGCGGCGATTTCTCTGCGGTTTCCGGAACGTGCTTCCGGCCTCTTATGCCGCAATTCCGCAACGCAAGGTTCTGGCTGTCATGAGGTTTCCCCTTAATCACAGAATCCGGTTCGAGAGCCGGAGCATCTAAGGAAAGAAGACAGACCATGAGTATTGAAAATGTGAAGATGGATTTGGGCGGCGGCCGTTTCCTTGACGTGGAGACTGGCAAGCTGGCGTTGCTTTGCAACGGTTCCGTGACAGTCCGCCAGGGGGACACCATGGTGTTGGTGTGCGCCTGTCAGGCGGCGCCGCGGCCGGGCATTGACTTTTTCCCGCTGTCCGTGGAGTACCGTGAGCGCTTTGCCGCGGCGGGCAAGATTCCAGGCGGCTTCTTCAAGCGGGAAGGGCGTCCCACGGAGAAGGAGATCCTGACCGCCCGCATGACGGATCGTCCGTTGCGGCCTCTGTTCCCGGAAGGCTTCATCAATGAGGTGCAGATTGTGTCCACGCTGCTGAGCGCGGACGGCGAGAACGAGGCGGACGTGCTGAGCATTCTCGGCGCGTCCATCGCGCTGATGGTTTCCGACATTCCCTTCAACGGGCCTGTGGGCGCGCTGCGGGTCGGTCGCGTCGACGGACAGTTCATTGCCAATCCCACGAACAGCGAAATGGCCAAGAGCGACATTGATTTGGTCTACGCGGGCATCGCCGGCAAGACCATCATGATCGAGGGCCGCGCCTCCGAGGTCAGCGAAGAGGAGCTGCGGGATGCGATGCTCTTTGCGGACGGCATTGTCCGCAAGCAGATTGAGGCCCAGCTGGATTTGGCCCGTCGGGTCAACAAGGCGAAGGCGGAATACACGCCGAATCTGCCGCCGGAGGAGTTTTTGGCGGCGGCGGAGGCCTTTGTGGGCGACCGACTGCGCAAGGCCTGCGTGGCGCCTTCCAAACTGGAACGGCAGAAGCAGCAGGATGACCTGAAAGCCGAGCTGATCGCGGCGCTGACTCCCCAGTTCACCGCGGAGGACGGCACCACGCCGGACTTCGGGCTGGTCTGGGAGATCATGATGGAGAAGGCGATTCGCAGTCTGGTTTTGGAGGACAAGCAGCGTCAGGACGGCCGCCGGCTGGACCAGCTGCGGGAGATCACCTGCGAAGTGGGCGTCCTCCCGCGGGTTCATGGCAGCGCCATTTTCAAGCGTGGCGACACCCAGGCGTTGGTGACGGCCACGCTGGGCTCCAGCGGCGACGCGCAGGAATATGACATCATCACGGGAGGCGAGCCCAAGAAGAGCTTCATCCTCCATTACAACTTCCCGAACTTCTGCACGGGCGAAGTCGGCCGCTATGGCTCCACGGGCCGCCGCGAAATCGGCCATGGGGCGTTGGCGGAGCGTTCTGTTGCGGGCGCCATGCCGAAGGACTATCCCTACACCGTCCGCGTCACCTCGGAGATTTTGGGGTCCAACGGCTCCTCCTCCATGGCCACCGTCTGCGGCTCCAGCTTGGCGTTGATGGATGCCGGCGTGCCGTTGAGCGACGCCGTGGTGGGCATCTCCATGGGTTTGGTGACCGGCACGGACCATCGGGAGTTCCTGACGGACATCATCGGCTCCGAGGATCATTACGGCGACATGGATTTCAAGGTCGCCGGCACCCGCAAAGGCATCACGGGCTTCCAGCTGGACCTGAAGATCGCCGGCCTGGACATCGAAGGCATGTATGAGGCGATGCTGCGCAACAAGCAGGCTCGCGAGCAGATCCGCGCCATCATGGCCGCCTGTCTGCCTGCCCCCCGTCCCACCATCAGCAAATATGCGCCCCAGATGGACGTGGTCAAGATCAATCCCGACAAGATCGGCGCCCTCATCGGCCCCGGCGGCAAGAACATCCGCGGCATTGTGGATGCCACTGGCGCTCAAATTGATGTGGAGGAAGACGGTTCCGTCAAGATCTTCGCGGTGGACGGCGACTCCATGGCGAAGGCGAAATACATGATCGAGGCCTCCTGCGGTGAGGTGGAGCTCGGCAAGATCTACAAAGGCACGGTGAAGACCGTCAAGGACTTTGGCGCCTTCGTGGAGATTCTGCCCGGACAGGAGGGCATGGTCCACATCTCCGAGCTGGCGGACTATCGCGTCAAGACCGTGGGCGAAGTCTGCAAAGTCGGCGACTCCATCACCGTGAAGGTCGTGGACATCGATGACCGTGGCCGGATCCGCCTGAGCCGGAAGGCCGCTTTGGCGGAGATGTAAGTCATAGCAATTTTTCAGCCGGAGTATCCCCAATGCTCTCCGGAATCAAGGGGAACGTCCGGCAGGTACACAAGCCCTGCCGGCAAGACAGAAAGAAAGTGTAAGATGAAAGACAAAATCCATCCCAAGTACCAGAAATGCATTGTGAACTGCGCGTGCGGCAACACCTTTGAGGTCTATTCGCTGACCCCGAAGGCGTCCATCGGCATTTGCTCCAAGTGCCATCCGTTCTACACCGGCAAACAGAAGCTGGTTGATACGGAGGGGCGCGTGGATGCGTTCCGTCGCCGTTACAGCAACATCCAGAAATAGCATCGTCTTCCCTGCAGAAGACCGCCGTCTCCCATGGCGGTCTGACCGGCCTTTTGCGGCCGGGAGGATGGGAAAGCGCCTTCCTGTGACCATGGGCCAGCAGCCCGGTTTCCGGGCGGGCGCTTGTCTGTTTCATGGGATGACTGCGGCATTGCCATGGACCGCCCGAGGACACAGCACTGGAAATTTCGTTGTAAGTCCTTGTGGCGCAAGAAGTTGGAAAAGGAATCTCCATTGTGAATCTAGAGCATTATCTTGAAATCTCCATGTCCCGCATGGGGGAAGTCGAGCGGGCCATTTCATCGTTTGACTTCACCCATGGCGACCAGAAGCAGTATCAGAAGCTGAATCGAGAGTATCAGCAGTTGAAGCAGCTTCTGGAGGCGTGGCGGCAGATTGAGAAGGTCCGCAAGGAACTGACGGAGAACCAGGAGCTGCTGGAGACGGCTGATGACGATGAATTCAAGCAACTGGTCCGCAGTGACATAGAGAATCTTCAGAAAGAGGAGCACCAGCTGGACAATCAAATCAAGGGGCTGATTCTGCCGCCCCATCCCAACGAGGGCAAGGACACGATTGTGGAAATCCGTCCTGCCGCCGGAGGGGACGAGGCAGGACTGTTCGCGGCGGACCTGTACCGCATGTACACTCGATTTGCGGAAATCAAAGGCTGGAAGGTCGAGGTGCTGGATTACACGGACACGCCGTTGGGCGGGCTGAAAAGCGCCTCCTTCGTCCTGCGCGGAGCGGGGACTTGGAGCCTGCTGCGTTTCGAAAGCGGCGTGCATCGCGTTCAGCGGATTCCTGTCACGGAGGCGCAGGGGCGCATCCACACCTCCACGGTGACCGTGGCTGTGATGGCGGAGGCCGAAGAGGTGGATTTCCAGCTGAATCCGGAGGAGCTTCGCATCGATGTGTTCCGCGCCTCCGGCCATGGTGGCCAGTGCGTCAACACGACGGACTCCGCCGTGCGGGTGACCCACATCCCCACGGGCATGTTCGTGGCCAGCCAGCAGGAGAAATCGCAGCACCGCAACAAGGAGATCGCCATGAATCTGCTGCGCTCTCGGCTGCTGGAAATCAAACAGCGGGAGGAGGATGAGAAGAACGCGGCGGATCGTCGGGCACAAGTGGGAACCGGAGACCGCAGCGAACGGATCCGCACCTACAACTATCCGCAGAACCGGGTGACGGATCACCGCTATGATTTGACCTTCTACGATCTGACCAATATCATGGAAGGCAATCTGGATGAGCTACTTGGGGAGATTCGCGCCATTGATGCGGACCGTCGGCTCTCTCAGGAGCTGAACGTGGAGGGCTGACGCCTTTGCAAGACAATGCAGTCCGCGTTTGCCAATGCGGTCGGCAAAATGGCTGAAGAGGAGAAGGAAGAGATGGAGAATTCAGACAGTCGGTTGCTGCGCATCCCGCTTCCTGCCGAGAATGCGATGACCAGGCAGGTTCAAGAGCTGTGGAGAGCCTGTTTTGGCGAGGAGGAAGTGCGCGACACAAGCGGCCAGTTCGCCGGAGAAGACCGCGATTTTGATGACGATATTTTGTATGTCATTGAGTATAAGGGGGTTGTGGCTTCATCATGCCATGTGACTCGCAAGCGAGGCACGGGCATGGCGGGATTCGGCGGCGTGGCCACCGTGCCTGAATTCAGAGGCATGGGCTTCAGCCGTCAGGTCTGCTCCTTCGCGTTGAAGGAGTTTGATGAGGCGGGCGGTGACGTGATCTGGCTTGGAACCGGAAACCCTGCCGCCGCCAATCTCTATCATGAACTTGGCTTCGCCTTCCTGCCGGGGACGCAGGTGATGTGCCGTCTTCGCAAAGGCTTGACGAACACGAAGTTCCTTGATTCCTTCTTTGGCGGGAACACCGCCACCGTGAAATCCGGCTCGGCCGCCTGTCGCATTCCCATGATTCCACTGATGACGAGCCGACTCGGCTTCACCGTCATGGACCGCGTGACCGGATATTGCGGTTCCGAAAAGATCTTGGAGGGTTCCTGCATGGGGTTGTATCCCGCCTATGAAGCCGTCCGCCGCAGGGGTGGCGACTGGTTCTGCCTCGACAGCGGCGAGGGTCGCATTGGCGGCATTGGCAGCTGGAAGCCCATGGGGGATGGCACGGCCATCGTCGATGCCTGCTGGCACGCGAATTACCGTGCACAGGCGGCGGAGCTTCTCCGCACGCTGATTGCAGACGCAAAGACGGCGGGCTGCTCGGTTCGTCTCGCCGTGGCGGACGTGGATGCGGCGAAGGCCGAGATGGCGGTGGAACTCGGCGCCGTCAAAGGCGTGGAATCGCTGTGGGAGGCGCGGCGTGGAGTTTATGTCCGCATGAACGATTATCTAGTATAGGAATCGTAAGTTAGGAGTTCTCTGGAACATCTGGCTTTTGGTGAAAAGATTTTCATGAAGTATGAACATGTCAGCATAGAGGCTTTTGGCGTCGCGCTGCCGGAACGGACGGTGAGTTCGTTGGAGCTGGAGGCGAAGCTGAAGCCGACCTATGACCGCATCGGGCTGCGGGAAGGCCGTCTGGAGCTGATGAGCGGCATCCGCGAGCGCCGTTTTTGGGCGGCGGGCGTGCTGCCCAGCGAGGCGGCGGCCAGGGCCGGGCGGCAGGCCATGGCGAAGGCCCAGTTGGCTCCCGAAGAGGTGGGGGCGCTGCTGTTCTGCTCGGTGTCCAGAGACTTTGCGGAGCCGGCCACGTCCACGGTGGTTCACCGTCTTCTTGGCATGGGTTCCCAAACAATGAACTTTGACATCTCAAATGCCTGTCTTGGAGCGGTTTCCGGCATCGTGACGCTGGCGAACATGGTGGAATTGGGGCAGACTGAAGCCGGTTTGGTGGTCTGCGGCGAAAACGGCGAGCCTTTGGTGGAGACGACCATTCGCGCGCTGAACGACGATCCCACGGCGGACCGGCGGCGCATGAAAGGCCAGTTCGCCTCGCTGACCATCGGTTCGGCGGCGGCGGCGGTGGTGGTTCGCCGGCTGGAGAAGAGTCGGTTTGGGCATCGGCTGCTGGGTGGGGCCTGCGTGGCCAACTGCGCCTGCAACGGCCTTTGCCAAGGTGATGTGAAGGGCGGCATGACCTCAAAAAGCGCCCCCGTCATGACAACGGACAGCTCCGCCCTGCTTCAGGAGGGGGTCAACGTGGCGGCGGACATGTGGCGGCAGCTGTGCACGGAGTTGGAGTGGACGTCCCGGACGCCCGACGTGGTATGCACCCATCAGGTGGGCAAGGCCCATCGGGAGCTGCTGTTTCAACGACTTGGCTTGGACGAGACGGCGGATTTCTCTGTGTTTGAACGCTTTGGAAACTGCGGCTCCGCGTCCCTTCCGCTGGCCTGTGCGCTGGCGGAGGAGGCGGGGCGCCTGCATCGCGGCGACAAGCTGGCCATGCTTGGCATCGGCAGTGGCATCAACTGCATGGGCCTTGGGGTGGAATGGTAGGAGGAGAGAACATCGATGACAACCATTAAATCCATCGTGGGCAGGGAGTTGCTGGATGCGACAGGCATCCCCATGCTTGAAGTGGACGTGCTTTTGGAGTGCGGTGTCTTGGGCCGTGCCGCCGTGGCGCAGCCCGATGGAGACGACCCCGCGTGGTTTCAGCTCCGTGACGGAGACCCCGCCCGTTATGGAGGGCAGGGGCTGGGCATGGCGGTCTCCACCATTGGAAATCATATCATGCCGGAACTCAAGGGGTTAGATGTTTTGGACCAACATCGGCTCGATCAGGAGTTGAAGAATATGGACGGCACGCCAGATTATCGGAGCATTGGCGCGAACACGGTTCAGGCGGTGTCCTTCGCGGCGGCGCAGGCGGCGGCTTTGGCCCTTGACCTGCCGCTGTTTCGCTATTTGGGCGGCGTTCAGACGGTGACCCTGCCGTTGCCCTGCTTCGCCATGGCGGGAAGCCCGTCCGGTGCCCATATCTCCTTGACACCACGGGAGATGCATCGTTTTCGCGAAGCCCTGCGCACCGGCGCCGAAATCCATCGTCATTTGGGGGAGGAGGCGCGCAATCGCGGTTGGGGCCAGGCGGTGAATGAGCGAGGCGCCTGGATGGCCGACGCCACGGCGGAGGAGTGGCTGGACGCCTTGATGTTCGCCGTGGAGAAGAGCGGCCGCCACCCCGAAAGCGACGTGGAGATTGTCGTGGAGGGCGCGGCGCTTCCTCCAGAGGTGGCCGCCCGCTATCCCCTCGCGGCGTTGAACGACTATGACCGGTTGCATCCCACTGGCCATGGGACACTTGGAGAGGTGATGGCGCGGGCTGAGGCGTCCGCCCGACCGCTCATGCTGTGCGACTGCCGCGGCGGGAGCGACGACACGTTTGAGGCGGATTTGGCGGTGGCGGTCCACGCCCGGCGGCTGATGGCGGGTGCGCCGTGCCGTCATGAGCATATGGCGAAATATAATCAGTTGTTGAGGATAGAGAATCTGTTGGATGGAGTCGCCCGATTGGCTTAGCGGCGGTTTCGAAGACTGAATTTGGATGATAGGAAGGAACGAACGAAGATGGCGTTGACGCTGACAGAAAAACTTATTCGGGCTCATTTGGTTGAGGGTGAATGCATTCCCGGCAAGGAAGTGAAAATCCGCATTGACCAGACGCTGTGTCAGGACGCCACGGGCACGATGGCGTTTCTTGAGCTGGAGGCCATGGGCGTGGAGAGGGTGAAGACCGAGCTGTCCGTCCAATATGTGGATCACAACACCAGCCAGATGGGGCCGGAGAATCCCAATGACCATCTGTACCTTCAGAGTGTCTGCGCGGCGAAAGGCGTGCGTTTCTCACGTCCAGGCAACGGGATATGCCATCAGGTTCATTTGGAGCGCTATGGAGTCCCCGGCAAGACGCTGTTGGGGTCGGACTCCCATACCACCACGGGCGGCGGCATTGGCATGCTCGCCATGGGAGCCGGCGGCCTGGATGTGGCGTTGGCCATGGCCGGAAAGCCCTACAAGTTGACCTTCCCGAAGGTCATTGGAATCCGGCTGACGGGGCGGCTGGCTCCATGGGTCTCCGCAAAGGATGTGATTTTGAAGGTGCTTTCCATTTTGGGCAGCAAAGGCAACGTGGGCACCTCCGTCGAATATTTTGGGCCGGGGGTGGCCACGTTGAGCGTGCCGGAGCGGGCCACCATCGCCAACATGGGAACGGAATTGGGCGTGACCTGCTCCGTCTTCCCCTCCGATGAGGCCACGCGAGAGTTTTTGGCGGCGGAGAACCGCGTGGAGTCGTGGACGCCTCTTGCCGCGGACGACGGCGTGCAGTATGCCCGCGTCATCGACATTGATTTGGGCAGCCTGGAGCCCATGGCGGCCTGCCCCTCCAACCCCGGCAACGTGAAGACAGTGGCGGAACTGGCAGGCATGAAAGTCTCCCAAGTGCTCATCGGCTCCTGCACGAACAGCTCTCTGAAGGACTTGCGCATGGTGGCCGCTGTTTTGAAAGGGCGCAGTGTGTCGCCTGACCTCTCCGTGGGCATCGCCCCTGGAAGCCGTCAGGTTCTGGAGATGCTCTGCAATGAAGGAGGCCTGGCCTCCATGATCGGCGCGGGCTGCCGCATTTTGGAAAGCGCCTGCGGCCCCTGCATCGGCCAGGGCTTCAGCCCCGCCAGCGGAACGGTCAGCGTCCGCACCTTCAACCGCAATTTCCTGAACCGCACAGGCACGAAGAACGACCAATGCTATCTGGTCAGCCCGGAGACGGCGGTGGCCACTGCGTTGACCGGCTGTCTGACCGACCCGCGGACCTTGGACATTCCCTATCCCGAATGGAAGATGCCGGCCCATTTCCACATTGACGACCGCATGGTCCTGCTGCCCGCCGACGGCGCCACCGACATTGTTCGCAAGGAGACCATCGGCGCACCGCCCCACTGCACGCCCCTTCCGGACGAGTTGGACGGCGTCATCCTCCTGAAGGCAGGAGACAAGATCACCACGGACCATATCATGCCCGCTGGCGCCTATCTGAAGTACCGCAGCAACATTCCGGTCTATGCCCGCTACGTCTTCGAATGCTTCAACGATGCCGGCAAGCCCACCTTCGCGGAGCGGGCGGCGGCCGTTCGGGACAGCGGCCGCATTGGCGTCATCGTGGCCGGCGAGAGCTATGGGCAGGGGTCCTCCCGCGAACATGCGGCCATCTGCCCCATGTATTTGGGCGTGCGGCTGCTGCTCGCCCGCTCCTTTGAGCGCATCCACACGGCCAATCTGGTGAATTTTGGCATACTTCCGCTGCTGTTCCGCGACGCGGACACGTTGGAGATGCTGTCGGAGGGGGCGGCGGTTCGCGTGAAGAATCTGCGCGACCAATTGCGCTCCGGTGGGGAAATTCACGCCACTGTTGTGCAAAATGGTCAATCAGAGGATATTGTATTAGTCAACATGTTGTCTGCCGCCGATGTGGAGATGGTGCTCCGCGGCGGTGTGTTGTGTGGCGATTAACGGCGAAAGCGTGACGAATGGGACACCCTGAATTCAGTTTTAGCCGAATTGGCGTGATTGGCAGCGGCGGCATGGCCCAATTGAGCAATGCGCTGTTGGAGGACGGCACCCATGTGGTTGTCCGCGAACTACTTCTGCAGAAAGTCTTTATGCTGGAGCAGCAGATGCGCTTCCGCAACGGCTGCCGGATTCGGGAGATGCTCAGTGCCAGTCCCCATATCGTCAAATCGTTGGGCAGACGGTCTTTCACGTTGCTGCCCTATGAGGTCATCGAGTATTTCGAGTCCAAGAACCTGAAGCTTCAGCTGAATTCACAGCCGGAGTTGGTCAAACGCTATATGACGGAGATCATTCGGCAGGCGGCGGAGGCCCTCGCGTGGGTCCATGAAAACGGCTATATGCATCTGGACGTGAAGCCCGAGAATTTTCTGGTCAGTTTTCGGGGCGCGAACAAGGTGATGGTCAAGCTGACGGATTTCGACCTGACCACGCCAAAGGACAAGACGGGCCCCCGCCCCCAGCGGGGGACGCCGGCCTACATGGCTCCGGAGCAGATTACCCGAAAGGTCTGCTCGCAGGCGTCGGATGTCTTCGCCTTCAGCATCATGGCCTATCGGGTCGTGACTGGCAAGATGCCCTTTTTCGGCAACAACCTGAAGCAGGTGCTGCGGCATCAGGCACGGGAGACGGTGAAGGCGGAGGCGCCGATCTACTGCAATCCGGATGTCCCCCGCAGCCTGAACACCGCCATCATGTTGGGCCTTGAAAAGCGGGAGAAGGATCGGATTCCCACCATGTCCGAATGGCTTAAGGTGCTGGAAAGCCATTCGGATGGGAATTAGCAACAGGGCGAGCCCCTGGGAGATGCGTCTCCCTCTGATTTCACAGCTCCAACTGGGGACGGAGGAGGTCAAAGATGGAAGCCAATAGGACCTTGTTGCAAATGAAGTTCGCGCGTGTGGTGGCCATGTTTGCCGAACAGCAGGGGCTTTCTGTGGAGCAGGCGCTGGCGCTTTTTTACCATTCGGAGACCTATCGTGAGCTGAGTGAGGGCATTGCCGATCTGCATTGCCGCAGTGACCAATATGTCACCGATGAATTAAAGGCCGAATATTTCCAATAGCGTATGGGGTTTCCGTGGGGTTCAGGTTTTTGTGACTATTTTGAAGTTTTATATAACATATTGATTATAAGGAACTTACATATGATTCAACGGTCTATGTCTTTGATGCTCTGCGTGGCCCTCTCCGTTTGGGCCTATCAGATTGACTTGCCGGAGGATGCGATTCCCGCCGAAAAGACGGCCAAGACGGAGCTGGCGGCCGGTCTGGAGAAGATGGGGCTTCCGGCGGACGCGCTTCCGCCGTTTCATTTGGGGCAGACGGAACGGGCCGCCGCCGTCTTCGGCGTCTCATGGGATGCCTTGAAGCCGGACCAGATTCTGCTGAAGTGGACGAAGGAGGGCATCTTCCTGAGCGGAGCAAGACCCCGCGGCACCCTGTATGCCGTGGATGAGTTTCTGGAGCGCTGCGGCGTCCGCTATTGGTCGGAGACGGCGACCCACTATCCCAAATTGACGCAACTGCCGTTCACGGAACTAGATATCTCCTATGCGCCGCCCTTTTTCATGCGGGGGATGAACGCGAGCGCGTTGGTCCGCAGTCCCCGCTTTGCGGTGTCCATGCGGAACAACGGGACGGGATGGGGCATTGCCGAAGAGCTTGGCGACTGCATCGGCATTTGGGGATGGTGCCACACCTTCGGCCAGCTCATTCCCCAAGAGGCGTATTTCGAGAAACATCCGGAGTGGTTCAGCCTGATTGACGGCCAACGCGTTCCCAATGGACAGCTTTGCCTCAGCAATGCGGACATGCGCCACCAGCTGACGGAGACGGCGAAGGGCATCTATCGCGACTGGCATGGCGAAATTTTCTCTATCTCCATCAACGACAACAATTTAGGATGCCAGTGCGAGGCGTGCAAAACACTGGACGCCGCCTATGGCGGGCCTTCGGGGACCAACCTTTGGTTCGTGAATCAGGTGGCGGCGGAGTTGAAGGCGGAGTTCCCTGAAATCCTCATTGACACCTTGGCCTACGCGCATACGGTGTCGCCGCCGAAGAACATCGTTCCTGCGGACAATGTGCTGGTGCGTCTTTGCTTCATCGGCGGCAATTTCGCCTTCCCGCTGGACTCTCCCGTCAATGCGGTCTGCCGCGAGCAGCTGGAGGAGTGGAGCCGCATTGCCCCCCGCCTGTCCATTTGGACTTACGAGGCGGATTTCAACAACTTCTACATTCAGCATCCCAACATCCGCAACTTCGCGGCGGATTTGCGGCTGTTTCGGGACCATCATGTCTGCACCATCTTTGAGGAGGCCACGGCCCAAAGCTGGGGCTGCGAGGACTTTGCGGAACTGCGGGTGTATCTGGTCAGCAAGCTGATGTGGAATCCGGATGTGGACCAGGCGGCGCTGACGGCGGAGTTCGTCAACGGCTATTACGGCGCGGCAGCGGCCCCCCATCTGCTGGCGGTGCTGGCGGAAATCGACCATGAGGTCGGCCATAACCCAAGTGCCTGGGCGGGAATCGAATGCGCCACCACGGGAACTTGGCAGTCTTTGGAGAGTCTGATGCGTTGCCATCGCCATGTCGAGGCGGCGCTGAAGGCGGTCGAAGGGGACAAAGTCCATTATGATAGAGTCAGAAAGACTTCTCTATCAACAGCTTATGCAATCTTGACCCGTCGGGAGGCCACGCGGTGGTGCACGACACAGGGGGCGTTGGCGGAACTGAACCTTGAGGAACTCCTTCATCGCACGTTGGCGTGGAGCCGCGAGTTTGGCTATGAGAAGATTGGAGAGAACTTTGAGACCTTCGCCGCCCGTCTGGAGAAGATTGTGGGGCCAAAGGAGGAAATGTCCATTCCAGATGTCTTTAAGAACCTGTCCCCGAATGATTTAGCTATGGTTCCGTATCCCCTGTTCACCATCAAGTGCCAAGGCTTGTGGAATTGGGTGGTGGACGATCCCACCGCCGCCTTGGGCAAGTCGGTCATGTTTACGGGAGACATCCCCACGTGGCTTCTGGAGGCTCCGTGCAGCCTGCCGGACTACCATGGCAAGTGGGATGTTTACGCGGAACTGCGCTGCGAATGCGACGACGGGGAGGCGGTGGCGCTGTTCATGCCCTTCTACGATTGGGGGGCGTCCTGCGAGACTCCCGGCCTCACCGTGATGGCGAAGGACATCGCCGGAACCAGCTTCAAACTGCTCAAAATCGCCACTGTTTCCCTAACGCCAAGCACGAATCTCATCTTCTTCCCCGCAAAGAACAAGGCCATGAAAGTCTTTGTGGACCGGGTTTTCTTTGTGCGGGCCCAAACAAACTGAAGGCTCTACCGCCCATCCGTTTCCATGTCCATTGATCATCGTCAATCGCAAATGCCTACGGGGCAGCGACTTCTGAATAAGAGACCGCTGCCTGTCTGGGCATTTGTGATTGCGCTTCTTGCCGCTGTGACGATGACTGCCCAAGATGATTGGGGCGGTTTTTTGGGGGATTCGTTGTCAGAAGAAGCGTTTTTGGAGTCCCTTAAGCCCATTGAGGATCGACAGCCGCCCTCCATTCTGCCCTCGCTTCTGAAATTGGCCGAGACCGAGGCGAAAGCCGACTCGGCGACTCCCACGGAGGCTGCAAATGCAGTGGAGGAGAAAACAGCGGACCCGCCGCCGACGGATGCCAACGGCCTCCAGCCCCAAAATGATGCCGAAGCTGGCGACCAGGTGATTCCCGAACATTTTTCGGTGGACGGCAACGTGCTCATCAAACGGAATGACGCTGGCACCGTCACGGGCATCACCTATCTGGATGGGGTGGTTCCACGGACCGTCAATTTCTTGGACGACGAAGGGCAGCCCGTCTCCAACGCCGCCCCCAAGCCGCCGTTGACCATGGGCCCCGGCAACCACAGCCTGACGGATATTTTGGCGCGTCCTATTGTCGAGTCGCCCAGCCGGCAGGAAAATCGGCAGAACGCGGATTTCCATCATCAGGAGCGGAGCCGTCAGCAGAATCGTAGTCGTAACAATTTGAGAAATAATAACATGCAAAACTATGGCGGCATGCCCCGCAATCATTGGATGGGAACGTCGAATGCACCGCCCCATTCCTTTGACGGGCAATGAGCCACTTTCTTGAGTAAAACCATGAATGATTCCATCATAACGCTTACCCCGCTGACGGCGGATGACCGGGAGGCCTTCATCCGCGATAACCAATATGCCTTCAAATTTGGCGCCATGGAAGAATTTGGCCAACGGGACGACCATTTGGAGGAGGACGGAGAAATCATCTCCCGAAAGACCATTGAGCGATGCATTGACGAGGGCGAGGCGTATCGCATTCGCCAAGGAGGGAAGATTGTCGGCGGCCTTGTGCTGAAAATCGACAAGAAGACACAGCACAACCACTTGGAGCTGCTGTTCGTGACACCGTCCGTCCACAGCAAAGGCATTGGCCAGGCCGCCTGGAGGGAAGTGGAGCGACTGTATCCTGAAACGCGGGTTTGGGAAACCTGCACCCCCTATTTTGAGAAGCGCAACATCCACTTCTACATCAACAAATGCGGCTTCCATGCCGTGGAGTTCTTCAATGCCTTCCATCCCGATCCCCATGACCCGGAACCAGGGGCCCACGATGACGCCGAAGAGGGCTTCGAGGGCATGTTCCGCTTCGAGAAAGAGATGAAACAGAGTCATAATTAGGAATGGAAATCCATAATGAAAGAGTACGGCTTTGTCCGTACGACTGCCAATGGACGCGGGACGTGGAAAAGTGAAAAGTGAAACAGCAGGCAATCTCCGCAAAAATGAGTCAAAGGCATTGGCATAAGCTCAAAAACGGGATATTGTAGAGACGTGGCCCATGGCGCAGTCCCATGGGCGAAAGACCGGCTCTTGCGGGCCATCATATTGGATTCAGTCAATGGAGAAGGAGTTACCCATGCCGTTCCGTCAGTTCTATCATCGCACCATTCAAGTTGGCAAACGCCTCATCGGCCCTGGTCAGCCCATCTTCCTGACGGCTGAAATCGGCGCGGCCCATTTGGGCAAGCCGGAGAACGTCTTCGCCATGATCAAGGCGGCGGCGGAGGCCGGATGCGACGGTGCGGACATGTTCATGGGCTCCCCCGATGGCTTCTATTGGTGCGAGGGCACCAGCGAACGCAGCTATCGCGAGTTTTGGCGCAACTGCTCCTACACGGACGAACAGTGGACCGAGTTCATCAACTATGCGGACAGCCTGGGCCTCATTCTCTATCCGACTCTGCTGGACGAGGAGGCGGTGGAGCGCTGCCGTCATCTGCCCATCAAAATGGCCAACATCAACAGCGATGACGCCAACAATCCCTTCCTGCTGCGGAAGGCAGTGACGTTGGGCGTCCCCCTGACCATGCATGACATTGACATCACATTGACGGAGCTGAGCGAGGCCATCGCCGTCTTTGAGGAAAGTGGCTTCAAGGACTTGATTGTCCTGCACTCCACCCGTGAAAGCGGCGAAGAGTCCTCCCTGTACCGCACGGCGAACCTGAAGGTGATGGACACCTATCGGCAGGTCTTCGGCAGCTACGGCTTCATGACAGGCTGTGTGGAACATACCACCAGCGACTTCTTGATTTATGCGGTGGCGGCGCTGGAACCCGTCCTCATCTCCAAGCACATCCAGCTCTCGAAGGACAATCCCCACGACACGCTGATCTCCGTCAACACGGCGGACCTGAACATGATGGTCAAAAAGGTGCGCTATGTGGAAATGGCTCTGGGACTGGGAGTTGTGGAATGCGTCGTGGATCATGACGGAAAGCGGCCCGTGCCTTTCCGCCGCAAAGTCCTGGTGGCCAAACGGGACATTCCCGCCGGCAAGGTGATGGAGATGGACGACTTCTGCGCGAAGCGTCCCGGCAACATCAAAGGCGTCGCCCCCATGCAGTACATCCATCTTTTGGGTGCTACGGCCAAACAGGACATCGCGAAGGACACGCCGTTGGATTTCGAGCTGTTCGAGAACATTCAGCCCGCCCCCTACAAGTATCCGCCCCTCAAGACCTATCGCATCGGCACCACGCTGGACAATCTGCACGGAGCCTAAATGCCTGACTAGCAATTTTCTAGAGCAACTAGAGCTTCTAGAAAATTACTAATTCCCAATTCCTAATTCCCAATTCCCAATTCCCAATGCGATGTTCTTCCTCGTCTTCATCCTTCTCGTCTGCGGCATGACGGCCTTCGACTGGTGGTGGCTGCGTTGCGCGTTTCTGAGCCGCCATCCCGTGTGGGCCGTCCTGCTGCTCGCCTTTATGCTGGCGTTGCTGCTGTTGCCGCCCGTGCTGCGGCATACTCTCGGCAAATACACCATTTTGCGGATTATGGAGGAGGCCTCGTGGATTTGGCTGGCATGGTCCTTCTGGCTCGCCTTCTGCTTTTGCGGTTTCACCCTGTGGAACCTGACCGCCAAGCTTTTTGGAGCATTTCATCTAAGTATCTCAATACCAATGATTTCCGCATGGACGGCGGCGTGGGCGGCCATTGCCCTCACGCTGTTGGCGACCATTTGGGGCGTGGTGGAGGCGGATGCCATCCGCGTCAAGACCGTGAAGATTGCTTCGCCGCGGGTGCCGAAGGAGGCCGACGGCTATCGCATCGCGTTGGTGAGCGATGTCCATCTGGGCGGCGCGGCCACGTGGCGGCGGCTGGAGAAGACCGTGCGGCTGGTGAATGCCACGGAGGCGAATCTGATTCTCAGCGCCGGCGATCTCATTGACGGGAAGAGCGAGCGGGAACGTCAGCTGGCGGCCGCGTTGGATTCCATGCATGGGGCGGCGGGCTGCCAAAAACTGGCGGTGACGGGAAACCACGATGTGTATTCGGGACTGGACTTCAGCCGCCAATGCCATGAGGCGGCGGGCTTCCTGCTGCTTGACAACGCAGGACGGCAGCTGGCTCCATGGCTTTGGATCTATGGCGAAAAGGATCCTGCAAGTGGTTGGCATCCAGGATATAAGACATCACGAGACCCCGTGGTTCCTCCCCACGCATGGCCAACGGAGCTGAAGCCGGAATCGGGCGTTTTCCGCCTCCTCCTCAAACACCGTCCCGATGGCCGCAGCGCGGTCTTCGGTGAACAGGCCGTCTTCGATTTGGCGCTTTCTGGCCACAGCCACGGCGGTCAGATTTTTCCCTTCAATCTGCTGGTCCGCCTTCAGCATCCCTTTACGGAAGGGCGGCTGCATCGTCTGCCAAACGGCATGGGGCTTTATGTGTCTCCGGGTACAGGCGTGTGGGGCCCTCCCTTTCGCGTCCTGGCCAGGCCAGAAGTGACGCTTTTTATTCTAACTCATTCTGATGCAATGAGTTGCGATAATTCAAAAGGCGGGGAGACTCCATGACGGCTGTTCATCTCCAAACCGAACGGCTGAAACTGGTTCCCGAAGAGACGGCGTTTCTAGAGACCGCCTACGCCATTGCCTCCGACCAAGAAGCGAATCGGCTTATGCTATACATGCCCGTAGCATCAAAGACGGAAGTGTATGACTATCTGAAACTTGCAGAAGATGAATGGAAAAGCCCCCTGGAGGAGCAAGTCCGCTTCTATTTTGCTATCTTGCTGGACGGGAAGCACATCGGGGAAATCAGCATCGACATCATTGACGATGGCGTTGGCGAATTCGGCTGGATTCTCCAAAAGGACTATTGGCGGCGGGGCATCGTTAGCGAGGCAGCCCTCGCCCTGTTGGATTTCGCCCGCGACACCCTGCATCTGAAGCGCATGGTGGCTCATTGCGACACGGAGAACGTGGGCTCCTATCGCGTCATGGAGAAGCTGGGGATGCGGCGCGTGGCGGAATATGGTGGCCGACGGAACCGTCTGGCTCCCGAAGAGGAACGGCGGGAGCTGCGCTATGAGTTGGAATTTCCATAAATAATTGATAATAAATGACTTAAATGATTCCATAAAATACACGGAAGAACACAGAAGGAGAGGATAGTTTCACTTTTCACAAAAGGTCCTAAAGGACCGCTGTCTCTGGGATGTCCCCCCTGCGGAAATGGTTCACCTTTTTCATGAAGAGGATAAAGCGCGTCCGCCATTTCCGTAAGGGGGACGCCTCCAGAGCCCCGCGCTGCTTCAGTGCGTTTTGCGAAAAGGGGACTTGAGTCATTGTGTATTGGGAGAGAATGGGTTAGAGAACCGAAATGCGGAAGGAGCACCATGAGAGCATTTGACCGAGAGATAATCGTCCATCACGAGACGAAGGATCGCGAGGGCTATATTCCCGTGCGGGGCCAGGTCAGCATCCCCTTTGAGGTAAAGGCGTCCAAAGGCCCCGTGACCCACCGCCTGCGGCTATTGGGGGAGCCGGACTATTTTTGGAAATGGCGCACGGAAAAGGGCTCGCCCTATGCCATCTCCATGTCCATTGATGATGTGCTGACGACGCAAGACACGTATCAGGAGACATTTGCGCTGGAGTTTCCCGGTCCTGGAGACAATCACCCGCGAAATGCGTATCTCAAACTGTTTCAGAAAGATCTGCAGCCCGGAGCGAAATGCGACTTTACCATTCCCATCAAGACGGACGGCTTCCGATGCAAGGGTGAGGCCGGAGTTCATCTGGAGATTTATCTTGCGAAGAAAGGCCGCCATCCCAACGATGTCTTCGATGCACCTGACAAGGTGGTAGATTTGGCGTTTCCCGATGGCACAAGGGACTGGACCGTGCTGAAAACCACCTTTGCCATGCCCAAAAAGGCGGTCTGCGCCATCCTGCGGCTCGGCGTCCGAAACACGGCGGGCAAGCTGCGTGTCGGCTCGCCGCGGCTCACGTTCAACGGCGGCGAAAACGTGATTCCGCCGCTGGCGAGAACCCAAAGTCGCTTGGACACATTCAACTATCTGGGAGAGAATCTGTCGCGGCGGGACTGGCTGGAATGTGCCGTTGACATCGACGGCAAGGAGATCTTCCGCGGCGAAAAGTACACCTGCATCGTCCGCCGACCGGAGTTCACGTTCGAGGCCGGCACGCTGAGACCGGGGCGGCATGTGTTCACGCTGCGGCTGTTGAACGACTATGAAAACGCCGTGGGATTCATTGTGCAAGGTCTTGAACTGCACACACTTGGCAATCATGATTTCGAGCTGGTCGGTGCCCCCGAGACGGCGGAGCCCAACGCGGTCTTCACCGCCGTCATTCGCACGACGGTGCCGCAAGTGACCGTTGCTGTTGGAAATCAGCGGTTTAGCTTCGCCGAGCCGGGGCTTCATGGCCTTTCGCTGAAGGCCCCCGCCGCCGGCACGCGCACCTACACCCTTGCCAGCGGAGGCTTCCGCGACCGCTTCATGGTGACGGCCGTGCCGGCCTCCGTCCCTGCCGTCTATTTGAGCACGGGGGACGCCATCTACATTCCGCAGACCATCGAGGACATGGAGCGCTATCTGGAGTGGTATGTGGCGAAGCGCATCGGCAACAGCATCTGCTTCCGCCATTCCTACCGTTGGGGCGGCGGCCGTAGCCTCAACGAACCCATGTGGCGCAAAACCATGGCCATCCTCAAGGAAATCGGACTCCATTACACCCTCATGGTGGACGGACGCGAGCTGCCGGGCATGACGGCGAATCCGCCCGACCGGTTGCTCAAGGGGCCGCTCTACATCGGGCGGCGCTCCCATGAAAACGACGGCTCGCTCTGCTATTGGAACAACCACTTGTGGCGCCACGAGCCGTTCCCCGAACCCTACGGCGACATCCTTTCGCGAACCGTGGACCCCGGCGGCATTCAGCCTCACATCCGCCCGAAGCGGGATGGCGACAAGACGTGGTGGTTCTTCAATCCGGAGCAGTCGAAGACCGTCAAGGCGGCGGCGGAGTACTTTGTGGCCAACCTCAAGGACGCCAAAGGGGAGTCCACGCGACATTCGGGGCCGTCCACCTTGTTCCGCTACTTCTTCCAGGCCGGATACAAGGGCCTTCTGGCGGAGCAGATGTACGGTCCGGAGGAGGTGATTCTGTCCTCGCTGCGCGGCGCGTCGCGGGCCTATGGCGCGGCGGATTTCGGAACCCATCTGGCGACCCAATGGAGCTCCACCCCGCATGACACTCCTAGCCACGCAGCCCGCTATTTCCTCTCGCTGGCGGTCAGCTATCTGCACGGCGCCTGCGAAATCAACACGGAGGAGGGACTTTGGCGGATGGAGAAGGACTATGCCGACCATGACCGCTTCAGCCGCTGCTGCGTCCTGCATCAGGAGGCTCACGAGGCCTTCCGCCAATTCATGGAACGCCATCCGCGAACCGGCCGTCTCGTCACGCCAATTGCCTGCATTCAAGGACGTTACGATGGATGGCGCTGTTTCGGAAAAGGCAATGTGTGGTGCAATGCGGAGGCTCAATGGCAATTCGGCGCGGCAGAGGAGTCCTTTGACCTTGTCAAGCTGTTCTATCCGCGCAGCAAGCTGGATTCCATCTATGTGGACTCTTGTCCGGATGCACCGCAGGGATGGTACACGGGAACCCCCTACGGCTTCGTGGATTTGCTTCCCTTCGAGGGCAATTGGGCGGACTATGGAGCCATCGCCTTCCTCGGCTGGCACTCCTATGAGAAGGGCGACGGCGAGAAGATGTTGGAGTATGTCCGGAACGGCGGTCAGTTGTTGCTGTGTCGCAGGCATTTAAACATGGAGTTGACACGGGGTGGCCAGATTCGGCTGCCCGTCGGCGAGGCGGCGTTGGACACCTTGCTGGGCGCAGGATGGAAAACGGCGACTGGCCTGCGGGTGAGGCGAATCGGCGCGGGAACCGTTCATTTCATGGCATCGGACGAATGGCCGGCGGCCTCCATCCGCCATGCCTATGAAGCGTGCCTTAAAGGACTTGCGGAACAGATGGCGGAACAGGAGGCGGCTCGTGGCTGGATTGAGGCCAATGAGGACGTGGAGTTCGCCTGCTATGAACAGGCGGACGGGTCCCGCGTGTTTGAGCTTCTCAACATCCGCTGGTGGGACCGCAAAACCTCGACAGTGGTGTATCACCATGGCAAACGCCGCAAGACCATTGCCGTTCCCTTTGGCGAAATTCTGGAATTTATTCCATAACATATTGATAATCAAGTAGATATATGTGTGTTCGCTATTTGACGCCAATCCAGCGGGAGGCGGTTCAGGAGCTTGTGGAGCTGCTCATGGCCCTTTCCATCCGCGTTCCGGAGGAATTGCTTTGGAAGCGGAAGAAGCCGGAGGTCGCTCCGGGCGTGCAGGCGCCGATCATCGTCATTGGCTCCATCATGGTGCCTGCCGTCTGGGGCTTCTCCAAATGGGACGGCAAGGGCCTTGTGTTCAACGCGCGGAGGGAAAGTCTGGCCTCCAGCCCCTTCTTCACGCCGCATTTGTCGCGGGGCCGCTGTCTGGTTCCCGCAACGGCGTATTTTGAATGGGAGCATTTGGCTAATGGCCATCGTGGACGCAAGTTCCGCATCGGCCCGACCCATGGCCGCACCCTGTTCATGGCCGGATTGGCACGGCGAAATGCCGAAAAGGCCATCGAATACACAGTGGTGACCTGCGAGGCCACGCCGGAGCTGAAGCCCATTCACAGCCGAATGCCTTTGCTGCTGTCTCCTGAAGACGGACGCAAATGGCTCTCCCGCGACATGGACGGCCCGCTTCCCGAACAGCCCATGACCCAGTTTGAAGTTAAGCCGGAAGATGCTGACAATGAGGAGGTTAGAGAGTTAGGATTTTAACGTGGCGTTTCAGAATCTTAGCCATATTTTGTAGCGGTAATTCAGCCCCAGCGGGGCTGAATCGCAGTCGCTAAATCTGCTTTGGGGTTAGGGGGTGAACGTCAAATTTATACAAGACAATATTGCATTTATTGCAATATTTTGATGCCCCGAAAGGACGCCATGGCTTCAAATATGAAAAATGCGGAAACGCGTTTAAAGGGGGCTAGAAGGGCCTTTTGGTGTTTTAGGTATTAATATACCTAAAAGGGGTGTCCGTTCCGTAGAGCGCATTCTAGAGGGCATAGCGGCCATTGCCTCTTCAAAAATGTGTGGAACGACAGTCAAACGCCGCAATTGGGGCCATTGCCGCATAATGGCCGCCACAAGACCTCGATTCTCTTGAAAGCTTGCAAAAAATGCAATGTTTTGCCGCGTTGAACGGATTAAACATAACCACCAAAGTGAAAACAGAACGCTTTGGGGTATTCTGTGGGTGCTGTGGATGATAAACATTTCTTTGGTGAACAGAGCATGATGATAAAAGAAATGCCGACATCGCGTCGCAATGTCAGATTCTGCGTGCTGAAGCCTTGAATATGAACCTGTTTGGCAATACATTAAAGGCATGTCATGCCAAATGGGTTGGCAGGCACGGCGACATGGACGCCGCTCCGCGCGGAAACGCGCTATCCATGGAGAGGAAAGAAGATCATGGGAGTACGAGTTCGTTTTGCCCCCTCGCCCACCGGGCAGGTTCATATAGGGAACATACGGGCGGCCATTTTCAACTGGCTGTTTGCGCGACATGAAGGCGGCACGTTCCTGCTGCGCATCGAAGACACGGATTTGGAGCGGTCAACGCCACAGGCCATTGCCATGCTGCTTCAGGTCATGGAATGGCTGGGACTGGACTTCGACGAGAAGCCGCCGCTGTATCAGACCTCCCAAGTCGCCCGCCATTTAGAGGCGGCCCAGCGGCTGTTGGCGCAGAACGACGCCTACAAGGACAACAAGGGCGGCGGCGGCGAGGCCATCGTGTACCGCATCCCCTTCCATGCGGAGGCCATTCCCGGCGTCGCCACGGTGGGGACGGTGGAAGTGCCTGTCCATCCGGATGTTCCGGTGGTCGTCAGCCACAAGGGCGTCAATTATGCGGGCATTTCCGCCAAAGGGACGCAGGCGCCTGGCGGCTGCTGTCTGGCGGGCTGCAAGGACCTTCAGGTTCTGGACGCGGAGGGCAAATGCCTCTTCGAGCTGGCCGGCAAGGAGGACGCCATCCTGCAGGACGGCGCCGTGTTCACCGTGGAGCGGGCAGCCAAGCTGCGCTTCACGCGGCGCACCATCACCTATCACGATTTGGTGAAGGGCGACATGACGAAGCCGCTGGACAGCATGCGAGACGTGGTGATCGTGCGCAGCGACGGCTCCCCCGTCTTCCATCTGGCCAACGTGGTGGACGACATCACCCAAAAAATCACCCACATCATTCGGGGCGACGACCATGTGGAGAACACATTCCGCCATATCATGCTCTTCAGCTCATTGGGGGCGACGCCGCCCGCCTATGGGCATCTGCCCATGATTGTCAATGCGGCGGGCAAGCCCTACAGCAAGCGGGACGGCGACGCCTTCGTGGGGGACTTCAAGGATAAGGGCTATCTGCCGGAGGCGCTGTTCAATGCGCTGACGCTGTTGGGATGGTCTCCAGGGGATGACCGCGAGAAGATGAGCCGTCAGGAGCTGGTGGAGGCGTTTACGCTGAACCGCGTGCTTCACGCCTCCGCCCAGATGGACGTGCAGAAGCTGACCAATCTGAACGGACAGTACATTGCCGAGCTGCCTGCCGACCGCTTCCGCGAGCAGGCGAGGGAGTGGCTGGCCAAATACGAATGGGGCAAAGACGTGGACGAGAGCTTGTTCGGCCAGGTCTGCGCGCTGATGCAGAGCCGTGTCAAGCGCTTTGTGGACATCGAACAGTGGAAGTATTTCTTCGTGGACGTGCCCGACTATGACGAGAAGGTCTGCGCGAAGCATGTGAAGGGCGAGGCGGTCCTCAACGGGCTGCGGCTGCTGGAGCAGCGCTTCGCGGCGCTTCCCGCCTTTGACGCGGCGACGGTGGAGCAGGCGGTGGAGGCGGTCTGCGGCGAAGTGGAGCTGGCCCATGGCAAGCTGAACCAGCCGTTGCGGGCGGCCATCACGGGCACGGGCATTGGAGCCGGCATCTATGAGACGGCGGAGCTCATCGGTCGGGAGAGGGTGCTTCGTCGTTTGGCTAAATGCTTGAGTGACAATGATTTACAGAACGGCGGCCAGTAAAGGGCGCCATGGAGAGACGAAGGGAGGAACACCTATGAGCCAGACATTGCCGACCATCGCCATCGTGGGGCGCCCCAACGTGGGCAAATCCGCCTTGTTCAACGCGGTGTTGGGGCGTCGCGTCTCCATTGTCCATGAGCAAAGCGGCGTGACGCGGGACCGGGTCGCCGCGCCGGCGGAGCATTTCGGCCGCCGCTTCCTGCTGGTGGACACCGGCGGGCTGGGCACCCATGCCAAAGAAAAGAACGTGGACCTGTTCGATGGCATGATTCGGGAGCAGGTTCTCGAACTGGTCAAGGAGGCCGCCGCCGTCATTTGGGTCGTGGACTTTCAGGCCGGCATCACGCCGCAGGACGAGGAGGTGGGCGATGTCCTCCGCAAAGCCGGCGTCCCCGTGGTGATCGCGGCCAACAAGGCGGACAACGCCACCATGCGGGCGGACGCCTACGGGGTCTTTGCCCCTTTGGGCTATTCGGACATCATCGGCACCAGCTGCTCCCACACCACTGGCGTCAGCGAGCTGATGGACGTGGTGATGAAGCACGTTCCCGCGGTGGAGGAGGCTCCGCAGCAGGAGCCGGAGCGGCTGAAAGTGGCCGTCGTCGGCCGTCCCAACGTGGGCAAATCCTCCTTGGTCAACCGGCTGATGGGAGAGAAGCGCGTCATGGTCAGCGACATTCCCGGCACGACGCGGGACGCCATTGACATCCCCCTGGAGCTGGACGTGAACGGAGAACCCCTTCCCATCACCTTGATCGACACCGCCGGCATGCGCCGCAAAAAGCAGGTGGACACCGTGGTGGAGTTCTTCAGCCTGTCCCGTTCGGAAGCGGCGATAAAGCGTTGCGACATCGTGCTTTTCATCATCGATGGAACCGATCCGTGCTCCACGCAGGAGCGCCGCATCGGCCGCGTCATCGTGGAGGCGCAGAAAGCCTGCATCATGCTCGCCAACAAGTGGGATCTGGTGGCCGCCGACGGAACGAAGCCCAAGGACTTTCTGGCGCGGATCCGAGAGGAGATGCCCTTCATGGAGCATGCGCCCCTCATGCTGATTTCCGCGTTGAACGGCTACAATTTCAAGCACATCGCCAGTCGGCTGCTGCACGTTCGCGAGCAGATGAACGTGACGGTGCCCACCTCGGTCCTGAATCAGTTCCTGCAGGACACGCTGGCGCGGAATCCGCCGCCGAGCACGGGCTTGAAGCGCTTCAAGATCTACTACGGGACCATGAAGAGCTGTCCACCACCGAAATTCGTGCTTTTCGTGAACAAAAAGTCCCTCTGTCCCCATCATTATCAGCAGTTTTTGGAGAATCAGCTGCGGGACGCCTTCTATCCGGAGGGCGGCCTGCCCATCCTGCTGGAGCTTCGGGAACGGCAGTCCCTGCAGGACGCCGCCCCCAATCGGGTGGCCGCCGCCGGCGCCAAGCGGCAGAAGGAGACGGAATATCAGGCGGAGCGGCGTCGAAGCATGCGGAGCAAGCGGAAGAAATGAGCCATAACTTCCTAAGTCCGTTGATGTTACAGCCGATGGAGCACCTCGTTCTGGCCTCCGCGTCGCCGCGGCGACGGGAGCTGCTGGAGGCGGCCCATGTGCCCTTTGAGGTGCATCCGGCGGACGTGGACGAGGGTTCCGTCACCGTCGGCGATCCGGCGGAGCGGGTTCGGTTGACGGCGGCGCTGAAGGCGGCCTGCGTCAGTCGGCAGTTTCCAGGTCGGCTGATTTTGGGAAGTGACACAGTTGTTGTGTTGGATTCCGTCTGCCACGGAAAGCCTGACAGTTTGGAGGCGGCGGCCGCCATGCTCCGCGCCTTCTCCGGGCGATGGCATCAGGTCATGACGGGCGTCTGCCTGCGGAGGGACGAAAGCGAAGAGAGCTGGACGGCGGTGGCGTCGGTCCATTTCCGCCCTCTTGACGACGCGACGATCTGCCGCTATCTTTCCCTTGTCCCGGTTCTGGACAAGGCGGGAGCCTATGCCATACAGGAGCACGGCGAGCTGCTTGTGGACGGTCTGGAGGGGCTGAAAAGCACCGTGATCGGGCTGCCCGTGGAGGAAGTTGTCGCCAAAATTTCGAGTAAAGGGGAACCTTAGCCCAATGCGCGTGTTAATACAGAGAGTGACAGAGGCGGCCGTCCATGTGGACGGAGTCTGCGTTGGCCGCATCGGCAAGGGGATGCTCATTCTGGTCGGTGTTCGACAGGGGGACACGTCGGCACAGGCGGACTTCTTGGCTGATAAGTGTCTGGGACTGCGTATCTTCGATGATGCGGAAGGCAAAATGAACCTCTCGCTGACCGAGGTGGGCGGCCAGATTCTCGCCGTCAGCCAGTTCACGCTGTACGGCGATGCGCGCAAGGGCCGTCGCCCCAGCTATGTGGAGGCGGCGCCGCCGGAGACGGCCGAGCCGCTTTACGAGTACTTTGTGGAGAGACTTCGCCAGGGGGGCGTCCATGTGGAGACGGGACGTTTCGGCGCGGACATGGCGGTGTCTTTGGTCAATGACGGGCCAGTCACCATTTGGGTGGAACGGGAGAAGGAAGACTGATGGGAACGAAGATGGACAGGTTTGACCAAAACGGCTGCCCCGAGGCTGTCCGCGGCGGCATGGAGCCGGAGTGGACGGAATCCATGGCGTTGGATTTGGCTAAGTCATTGTGTTCCAGTTATATAGATGATGGTTGCGCGGGTTATGCGGGGCGCAGCGGAATTCCCCAGCGGGATATCATTCTCCTGCTGCTGGAGCAACTTCTGGAACTGCTGTTCCCCGGCTACACGGGACGGAAGGGCTTCTCCCGCGAAGGGCAGTTGTTCTCCACCGGCGATATATTGAATAAGGTATATAAAGGACTGTCCGAGCAGATTGGCAAGGCGTTCATGTTCCGCTGCAAGAGCGTGGACTGCAGCGACCTTTGCCGCGGCCGCGCCTCCCAGACGGCCATGGCGCTGCTGCGAAAGCTGCCCTCCCTCCGCTCCATGCTGTTGGACGACGCGCAGGCGGCTCTGGAGGGGGATCCCGCCGCCAGTTCGTTGGATGAGATCATCTTGGCCTATCCGGGCTTCAAATGTGTCTGCATCCACCGCATCGCCCACGAGCTCTACATGGCGAATGTGCCGCTGGTCCCCCGCGTCATGAGCGAATTCGCCCATTCCGAAACTGGAATCGACATCAATCCAGGGGCCACCATCGGCAGCCATTTCTTCATCGACCACGGAACTGGCGTCGTCGTGGGGGAGACGGCGGTCATCGGAAAGAACGTCAAGCTGTATCAGGGCGTCACGTTGGGGGCGCTCAGCTTCCCCAAAGACGCCACCGGCAAGCTGATCAAGGGCAACAAACGACATCCGAACATCGAGGACGATGTGACCATCTACGCGGAGGCGACGATTTTGGGGAATGTCACCATCGGCCATCATTCGGTCATTGGCGGCAACGTCTGGCTGACCGAGCCGGTGCCGCCCTACAGCAAGGTGACGGTGTCCCCCTCCAAATTACATGTGCAGGTTCGAAATGTCCCGCCAACAAAGAAGGAGCAACAATGAAACAACACCTATTGATGAGTATTCTTGCAGGAGTCATGGGACTCTGCGCGGTCGCCGCGGCAGGGGAGGAGTTTCTGTTCAGCTTCAGCGTGAATGACGCAAGGGCGCTGTATTTTGGCCGTTCGTCCATGGCGTCGGACGGCTATGACGAGGCGGGGGCCAGCAGCTATCAGCATGACCAGGTGGACTTTCCAGAATTGCTGCCTGGAGTCGTCTCCCCCTACGGCAAGTTCTGGCTGCGGGGCAGCGGCGCCTTTGAACGCGGCGCCCTCTGCGATGTGAAGAACGACAGCTATCTGCGGCGGGACATGAAAAGCGCGGACACCAATGCCAGCACCTGGGTGGTGATGCTCGCCGCCGACTATCCGGATTCGGAGACGACGGTGCGTTTCGAGATGCAGGACAATGACTATGGCTTCGGCATCCGCCGAAACCGGCTGACAGGTAGCCTCTCCCTTTGGGGCGAAGATGATACATGCCTGGTGTCCAACATGTTAGACACGGAGTCCTTTCAGTACGTGGTGCCCCGCATGGCCTCCTATCAGATTCGCTACACGGCCAACGCCGCCCAGTTTGGCTATGCCCCCGCCACGCCGGATGTCCTTGACCGCACCGATGAGAGCTACTGGACCGGCAGCACCGCCGCCTTCACCGTCTGCTCCGCCAACGGCGGCGTCACCCTCTCCGGAACGGGAACCGACGGCGCATTCGAAATTTTTCTCGCGGGACCGGAGGACGCCTATGGACAGCGCACCTTTTTGGACACCGCCAATTGTGGCACAGTGGACATCTGGCTGCACGACGGCGAATGGGGCATGAGCTACGGCCTCCCCAACCTGAGCGAGGAGTTCGAGGACATCTACATCCTCTATCGCATGGAGAACAAGGGCGGCTCCGCCATCGCCGCCGTGAAATGCACGCGACCGGACATTGATCTGGACTCGCTCACCGTGACGATCGCCCCCGCCTCCTGCACCTTCAGCGAAGAAAGCCTGTCCGTCACCATGGACAAAGGCAATCCGGACAGCCAGATTTACTATACGGACGATGGCAGCGATCCGCGGGAGAACCTGGACGGCGCCAAACTCTACGCAGGAAAATTCATGATCTCCACGACCTGCACCATCAAGGCGGTGGCCGTTCTGGGGGGCTTCATGGGGAACACGGTGACGGCGAACTATGTGCGTCAGGCGGAATACACCGTCAGCACCATGACGAACACGGAAGGGTGGAATCTGCTTGGAGTCTCCTGCTACATGGTCCCCACGGCGGACGCGGGGCTGCTCTCGGCGGATCCAATCCTGTTTGTGGCGGACGCAAGGACCTTTGCCACAGCCACTTCGGCCACGGATTTCGCCGCCGGCACGGCTTTTTGGCTGTATGGCCCCTCCGCCGCGGGCAAGCGGCTGAAGCTGGACTGCATTGAATATCCGGACAGCGCCTTCGCCCTGAAGAAAGGCTGGCAGCTTTGCGGCGGCGATCCGGCGGTGACCGTGACGGAGTCCATGCAGTGCTGGCGATGGAACGGAACGGCCTATGAACTGCTGCCCACCGGGGAACGGCTGGAGGCCGGAGTCGGCTATTGGATTTACTTGAACTGAACCCCTGAGCAGGGGCTGGAGAGCAAATGAAAGCGCATGTGGCAATTCTACTGATTTTGCTGGCCGGTTGGATGGCATGGAGCCAGGAGACGGCGGAGCCGCCGCAGGTTTTCCGCTTCGATACCGAAGAGGCCCAAGCTCCCGACGAAGGGAAAATCGCCAGAGAGCGGGGGATGCACGCCATGGGCGAAGCCGTCTATGGCGTGGCGGTCACCTTCTTCCAGACCTATTTGGAGAAGACGGGAAACCGGGAGCCGGATTTCGCGGACGCCACGGTGTGTCTGGCTAATGCCTACATCGGCAAGCAGGAGCCTGAAAAGGCGTTGGGGGTTCTGGAGGAGCATGGCCGCCTCAGCGCAGGGCTGGATGACCGGCCGCTGCAGATTCAGCTGGCCTATGCGACTGCACAGGCGCTGTACATGCTGGGGCGATGGGAGGACTGCATCGCCAAATGCCGTCCGCTTCTGGAGGCGGGCACCCCGTGGGAGTATCAGTACAAGGGCGTGATCCTCTATGCGGACGCATGCCAGAAGCTGCAGAAATGGGACGACCTGCTCAAGGTCACCGTGGACTATCTGATGAACAACCCCAATTCGTCCTATCGCTATGAAGTTCAGCGACGTCTGGTGGACGCCTATGTGGTGACGGGACGCATTGACGCGGCGGTGGCCCTTTTGGGCAACATCGGAACCGTCAATGATCCGAAGATGGATCTGCAGCTGGACCTGAAGCGCATCCTGTGCTTCACCTTGCAGGGGGAGTTGGACTCCGCCCAGAAGATTCTGCTGAGGCGCCTCTCCCAACTGCCCAACCGGGCGGACGGCGACTGGTGGAAGCCCCTGTGGGAGCTGGCCTGCGCCATGGAAAAGGCGGGAAAGGACAAGGAGGCGGGGGACTATTTCGTTCTGGCACGGCAAGTTGCGGAGAATGACGAGCAGCGCATTCAATGTCTGCTTCGGCAGACGGAGGCCATGATTCGGCTGCAGCATGTGACGCAGGCGATGAATGTGCTGGAGGCCATTCGAAAGGACTATCCGGACTGCGCGGAGCTGCCTCAGGTGACCATGCGACTCGCGGAGCTGCAGCAGGCCGCGGGAAACCATCTGACCAGCGCTGAGCTGTTTGCGGAACTGGTGAACAATGCAAAAGCCTCTCCGGACATGCGTTACAAAGCGTGGATCAGCCGCGCGAAAAGTCTGGTTCAGGCGGGACAGCTGAATCTGGCCATCGACGCCTATGTCGCGGGAGAGAAGCTGGGGGGCACTGATGAAGAGAGGGCCCAGGCCCTCTTCTGGGCGGGGGAGACCGCACGGGAGGCGAAGAACTACGAGCAGGCGGCTGGCCTCTACGCCCAAGTGGCCGACCAATTCAAGACTACCCGTCTCGCCGCCGACGCACGACTCCGTCAGGCCGTTGCCTATTTTACTCTAAATCGTTACGGTGACGCGGCTAAGGTCTATGGTAAATTTGCGGCGGACTTTCCGGACAGCCCTCAATACGGTGAGGCGCGGATGCAGGAGGGCATCGCCCTGAGACTTGGCGCGGAAACCGCGCAGGACAGCATTCAGGCGGCACAGAAACTGGCCGCCTACGCGGATGAAGCCACGGGAGAGGACACCGCCGTGAAGGCGCTGCTGGAAGCCTATAAGGCCGCCTCCGCCGGAAGCGAACTCAAGCTCTCCGAAACCTATCTGACCCGCATCATCAACGATTATCCTGCATCGGACGGCGTCAGCACGGCCCTCCACGAACGGGTTCTGCTCTATTTCCTCACGGGACGGCCCGATGACGCTCTGCGGGACGCGGAGAGCTATTTCACCTCCTTTGGAACCCATCCGGAGGGAGCGGTGCTTCGGCTGGTTATTGGGGACTATTATGCGGCCCGCGGGGAATACGCCCAGGCCGCCCGCTCTTACTCCCGTCTAATCATAGACTTGCCAAAATCCGAACTGGTTCCCATGGCCCTGTATGAGGGCGCCTATTGCGAATACCGCCTGAAGAATCTGGAGAATGCATTGGGCCTGTTGGAGCAGCTTCGCGCACGGTACACGGAAGGGGAGAAGGGATATGGCGAGGAGCAGCGCATGGCGCGGGCCAAAGGGGAACTGCTCTGCGGAGACATTCTGGCCGACCAGGAGAAGTTCGCCGAGGCGCGGGAGCGCTTCGCGGAGGCGCGAAATTGGGGCCGTGACACGGAAATCGGTCTCCAAGCCCTTGGGCGGCAAGGAGAAATGTGCATGGCATTGGCGGAGGGCGATCCCACCATGTTGGACAAGGCGGACATCTGTTTCCGCACCATCATGGAGTCGGAGAATGTGCCCGAATCCATGTTGGATATGACTAAGTATCGTCAGGCCAAATGTTTAGAGCGACGCGGAAAAATGGAGGAGGCCTTGGACAAATATCTGGAGGTCTGTGTGGCCTATGGGGCGGACGTGGCCCGCGGCCATGTCCGCGACTGGATCTACTACGTGCGCAGCGTCTATGACGCGGCGCGTCTCTATGAGCTTAAGGGCGGCAGGGAGAATCTGCTCAAGGCCGCCCGGCTCTATCGTCGATTGGGGCAGATGGGACTGCCGCCTTCCGCTGACGCCAAGGCACGGGCGGAAGAAATCTACAAGACCCATGAGGAGACGGCGGAGAAATAGGGCGGACAGGCATTATATTAAGATGTTTCCGCGTGCCATGGGATGGTCGTCCATCTCCTTCCATGGCCGCCTCCGGACGAGGGGCGTCTGGATGGGATGGACAAGGTTGTCTTTGGGAGTTTGAATGTCATCACAGGTTTTGAATTCGATATTGGATGCTGTTGGGAATACGCCACTTGTGAAATTGCAACGCATGACGGGCCCGGAGGATGCATCCATTTTGGTCAAAGTGGAGGGACTGAATGTGGGCGGCAGCATCAAGACCCGCACGGCCCTCAACATGCTGGAGGCGGCGGAGGCGGAGGGGCTGCTTCGGCCGGGAGCGGTGGTCGTGGAGCCCACCAGCGGCAATCAGGGGATTGGACTGGCGCTGGTCTGCGCGCTGAAAGGCTATCGCTGCATCATTGTCATGCCGGACTCCGTCAGCGTGGAGCGGGTCAACCTGATGAAACTCTACGGGGCGGAAATCCGTTTGGTCCACGATGACAACAACATCGGCGAATGCATGGACCGCTGTCAGGTTCTGGCGGCCTCCCTTCGGGACAGCATCCCCGGGGCCTATCTCCCCCAACAGTTCGAGAACCCGCACAATCCGGAGGTCCACGAAAACAAGACCGCTGTGGAAATTGTTCAGCAGCTGGGAGATGAGTACCGTCCCGACGCCTTCTGCAGTGGGGTGGGAACCGGAGGCACCCTCTCTGGAATCGGCCGGACGCTGCGCCGCCATTTCCCCAACGTCCGCATCGTGGCGGTGGAGCCGGAGAACGCGGCGGTTCTGGCTGGCGGCGCCATCAGCTCCCATCTGCAGATGGGCATTGGCGACGGCTTCATTCCCCACAATCTGGACCGCAATATCATTGACGAATGCATGACGGTGTCGGACGACGAGGCCCTCAGGGTCGCCCGTCAGCTCGCCCTTTTGGAGGGGTTGCCGGCGGGAATCTCCAGCGGCTCCAATGTGGCCGGCGCCCTGCGGCTGGCGGCCCGCTTCGGCAAGGGCCACACCATCGTCACCGTTCTGCCGGATTCCTATGACCGTTATTACTCCACGCCGTTGTTTGCCAACTGACGGGAACCACTATAGTAGATAAAGGAAAAGAAGATGAAGAGCATGTTGAGGCGTTTGCTGGCTTGGGTTGTCTTGGGTGGAATGGTGTGCGGGGTCTGTTTGGCCCAAGGGGAACAGCGGACGACGGTCGTGAAGTCCGCCACAGACAATCCGACCGTGGGTGTCATTTCCTTCGAGGGCAGTCCAGAGGCCAAGGCCAAGCTGGAGAACACGTTGAAGCGCTGCGGATGGTTTCGGCTGGTGAGCGGCAATGAGGCCGCCAATGCCGCGGTGCGGATTCAGGCCCGTTGCGTGGAGGGCAATGAGGTGCAGGTGGACACGCAGGTCACCACCCGCAGTCGGGTCTTTCAGACCAACCAGAAGCGGCCGCAGCTGGCCAACGCCGTCTACGAGACTGTGGACCAGATTCTGCGGGAGCTGTTCAAGGTCCAGGGGCTCTGCGCTCAAAAAATCGTCTTCGTCATGCCGGGCAAGGATAATCTCAAGGAGCTGTTCACCTGCTATTTGGATGGCACGGGCTTCGAGCGGCTCACCCACAACAGCGCCATCAGCACGGAACCCTGCTGGGGGCATAAGAACACGTTGGTCTACACCTTGGCGAAGGACAACGCCCTGAGCATCGTGCTGGTGGACATGGCCAATGGTCGCCAGCGGATCATCTCCCGTGCCCGTGGCCTCAACGCCAGCGCCGCCCTTTCCCATGACGGCGGCAAGGTGGCTCTGGCCATGAGCGTGGACAATCGCGTGGATTTGCATGTCATTGATTTGCAGACAAATGAGAAAACCGCACTGACCAGCGACAAGGACGTGGAGTCCTCTCCCACCTGGTCCCCTGACGGCAAGAGCATCTGCTACGTCTCCGACAAATTGGGGGCGCCGAACCTTTTCGTCATTCCCGCGGAAGGCGGCCAGCCCCGTCGGCTCCAGCTGGGCGGCAATGAATGCGTCTCTCCGGACTGGTCCGCTCAGACCAACAAGCTGTGCTACGCCACCCGCAGCAACACGGGGCAGTATGTCATCGGCGTCGTGGACATGGGAACGCCCAATGCCGCGCCCGAAATCGTCACCTTGGCGTCAGGGGACTGGGAAGCCCCTTCATGGGCGCCGGATGGCCGCCATTTGGTCTGCACGCGCCGCACAGGCAACAAGCGGGACCTGTATCTGGTGGACACGTGGCTTTCTGCCTTCTCTCCCATCACCAACGGGGCGCCGGTTTCCCTTCCCGCCTGGACCCCTGCGTTCTAGAACGGTGTAACCCATTGGGAATACGGATGTTCTGATGGCCATGAAAATGCAACGGCGGGAAAAGGGCAGGGGACAAGTCCGCTTCGTCTCGTGGAGGCATCTGGCTGGGCGGCTGTTCCGTCTGCCAGAGGAGGAGAGTGCCACGGCACCGGAACAGCTTGCTTCCATTGCGGAGGTGCTGAGGTGGGCCAAACAGGAGGGCGTTCTGGAGGCCGTCATTCTGGATGATGACGATGTGCTGCCGCCCATGACGGAAACCCGTTGGGACGGAAAGGTTGTGACGGAGGCGGCCAAGGTGGTGAAATCGACGGGACTGGAGGTGGTCGCCGTCACGTGCGCCTTTGATCGAAGCCTCCGCTTTCAAGGAGGTGCACTGACCAACCCGAATGCGGAAATCCGCCGGGAGGCATTGGCTAAATTGCGTCGCTCCATGGAGTTGGGCCGTATGCTGAAGGCCTCCTTCTGCAATGTCTCGTTGAATGCGGAGGACTTTGCGACACCTCTGAACGTGGATTGGAAACGGTGTTGGGAATGGCTCGTGGAAGGACTCAACGCCGTCAGCGCCGCCGCACGGCGAGGCGGGGCCCATGGCTTCAAAGGCGGCGGTCTGGGCTTGGGGATGAATCGCGCGGGCTTCCAGCCCTTTGTCTCCACCATGGCCGACGCCCTGTCTCTCTCTCTTCATGGACTGAAGGAGACGGCATTTTGGAACGTTTTTCCTAACTCATTGAATAGCAATGATTTAAAGCAACAAATCGGCGAGCTGTCCCGCTTGGCCCTGCTACGGAAACTCCCCTGCCTCCCCTTGGGCGAACTGACTCAGACGGGACGGCATTTGCGGGAGGAGGCCGTTCTTCTGTGGATTTTGGAGCGGCTCGGCTGGAGCGGTGCCTATGGAATTGGTGGCCCTGCGCCATGGCATGCCCCATTGGGCGTGGAAGCGGTGCAGGAGTGGCTGGCGAACAACGCCTGCTCGCTCACCATCCTCCAGAACTTGAAGGTACGGTTGGATGGCGATTGGGGCAACGATTTGGGAGAGAATGACTTGGAGATGATGGCATCCGTCCGTCTGGCGGGATTGGACATCGATGCCATCGTCCAAAAGACCATTCGGCGGGATGCGGCGCCATCAATGGAAAAGGCGGAAAGCGATGAAAAGGTGACCGCCGTTGAAGCCGTCGAGACGTCCGCCGACCAGAGTTCCGTTGAGGAGCCAGAGGCGCCTATGGAAGAGGAATCAATGGCGGAGGCGTCTATGGAGGACGAAAGCGACAGTGATCAGGAAGATACGCAAGTCATTGATAATCAAGTAGATGCGTGTTTTGATGAGACTTCGGGGGCCGAACCGGAGCCGCTGCCGGAACCCGAGTCGAAGACGGAATCCGCTGAGTCGAAGAAGCCGGAGACGGACGTGACTGATGAGCGGCCTCGGCTTCGCTTTGCCAATCGCCGCCGGATGGGGGAAAACCGCAATCGCAATGGTGGGAGAGGGCGGAATAATCGTCGCGCCGCCTCAAACAACCGCAACAGACGCCGCCAAAAGCCATGAGTGTGCTCTATGTCATCGCCACGCCCATCGGCAATTTGGGCGACATGACGCCGCGGGGCGTGGAGACCCTGCGGCAGGTGGACGTGTTGGCCTGCGAGGACACGCGCCACACCGGTAACCTGTTGAAGCTGTTGGACATCCCGCGTCCTCCCATCGTGGTCTCCAATCATGAGCATAACGAAAGGGCGATGGCCAGCCGGCTGGTGGCCTTTTTGGACGATGGGAAGACCGTGGGCCTTTGCAGCGATGCGGGCTATCCGGTCCTCAGCGATCCGGGCTATCCTGCTGTGGCGGCGGCAGTTGCGGCAGGCCATGAGGTGCAGGTGATCCCCGGTGCCAACGCTTTGCTCAGCGCTCTGATCTGCTCCGGCCTCCCATGTTCCAGCTTCACCTTCAAGGGCTTCGCACCCCGTAAGCCAGGGAAACGCAGGACCTTCCTTGAAATGGACCGCGAACTGCCCCATACGTTGATCTTCTATGAGTCCCCTTATCGCGTCGCGGATTTCCTCAAGGAGGCGCAGGCCGTCTTTGGCGACCGCCCCGCGGCGGTGTGTCTGGAGCTGACCAAGCAGTTCGAACGCATCCAGCGGGGGTCGTTGGGACAGTTGGCGGAGGCGTTCAGCGGACAAAAGGTCAAAGGCGAGGCCGTCATCGTCGTCGCGGGCCAACGCCGCACTTCCGCCTCCGCCTCCACTGATGACGACGAGGCGGAAAGCCTTGATAATTAGGAATTAGGAATTAGAAATTAGGAATTAGAAATTAGGTATTAGAAGTTAGGAATTAGGTATTTTTCTAGAGCTTCAAGAGCTTCTAGAGCCACTAGAGCTAAACTAGCCAGGAGAGGGCATATGAAAACCTATCGGGTCGGACTGATTGGATTTGGCTTCATCGGCAAGGTGCATGCCTACGGCTACGCCAATCTTCCGCTGTATTACAGTCCCTGTGATTTCCGCGCCGAAATCACCCACGTGTGCACGTCCCGTCCGGAGACTGCCGCCAAGGCAAAAGAGATTCTGGGAGAACGGGTTACGGGTGTCTGCGATTTCCGTCAGATCACGGAGAATCCCGAGGTGGATGTGGTGGACATCTGCACTCCGAATCATCTGCACTGCGAGGAGCTGCTTTCCGCCATCGCCCACAACAAGAACATCTACTGCGACAAGCCGCTGACGGCCACGCTGGCGCAGGCGCGGCAGGTTCAGCAGGCGTTGAAAAGCTATAAGGCCTTTGGGCAGATGACTTTCCAGAACCGCTTCTTTCCGGCGGCCCTGCGGGCCAAGCAGCTGATGGAGGCGGGGGCCATCGGCGAGGTCCTTGAATTCAGCGCCTTCCACATGCATTCGGGCAGCGTGGATCCCAACACGCCCCTGAAATGGAAGCTCTCCGGCGAGGCCGGCGGCGGCGTGGTGGCGGATTTGGGGAGCCACATTCTCGACCTGATGGAGCATCTGATGGGCCCCTTCTGCGAATTGAGCGCGGCGACCCGCATCCTGTATCCCCAACGGCCCGATCCCAAGGAGCCGGGCCGCATGCGGAAGGTGGAGGCGGAGGATAACATGTTCGTGACCGCCCGCCTGGCCAACGGCGCCTTGGGCACCATCACCGCCTCCAAAATCGCCACGGGGGCGGAGGACGAGCTGAGCTTCACCATCCACGGCTCCAAAGGGGCGCTTCGGCTGAACGGCGGCGACTGGTTCCACTTATACTACTACGATGGCAATGCGGCGGGGGCGCCCATCGGCGGTCTCCGCGGCTGGACGGCCATCGACTGCGGACAGCGCTACGAGGCCCCCGGCGGCGGCTTCCCTTCCGCCAAATCCAGCATCGGATGGATGCGGAGCCATGTGCACTGCATCTATACCTTCTTGAATTCCATATACTTAGGAAAACAGCTTGGACCGAGTCTGGAGCATGGCGTGCATATCCAATACCTGCTTGACAAGATTCGCCAATCGGCGGCCGACCGTACTTGGGTCACCCTGTGACAATCGTCCATGATTTTGTAACATATTTATTATCAATAACTTAGATATAATTTATGGCGTTGGTGAACTCCACAAAATAAATCCAAAAAGCATGGCGTCAGCGTCTTCTGTGTTTTTCCGTGTCTTCTGAGGACTCTTTCAAAAAGGTGGACAGCAGTCGTCGGCGGACGACATGGCGTGGAATGAAAAACCCGAATCATGCAAAGGAGAGGTGAGAATGTCCGATTTCCCCAAATGGTGTCTGTTCTTTGATTTCCATACAATGCCGGCCAATCCGGATGTGGGCAAGGGCTTTGACATGGAGGCCATTGTCGACCGCTTTGTGGCGGCCGGCGTGCAGTATGTGGTGTTTCCCGCGCGGTGCAACCTGGGCGTCGCCTACTATGACACGAAACTCGGAATTCGCCATCCCGCACTGACTTACGACATGCTGCCGAAGTTGGTGGACGCCTGTCATCGGCGCGGCATCAAGTTCACCGCCTACGTGAATGCAGGGCTGAGCCATGAAGAGGGGCTGCGGCACCGCGACTGGCTCGTCATGAACAAGAACGGCGAAGTCAACCGTCCGAATCGGCTGGACCATTTCTTCCGCCAGATGTGCTATGAGACGGAATACGGCAACCATCTGGTGGAGATGGTCAAGGAGATTCTGACCCATTGCGGCGTGGACGGCATGTTCTTGGATTGCTTCCACACTCAACCCTGCTATGGCTACGAATGCATGGAGGCCATGAAGGCGGAGGGAATCAATTTCGAGGACGACGAGCAGGTGGCGGACTTCAATCACCGCAAGATGCTGAAAATGGCCCGCCGCATCTCCGAGGCGGCGCGGGCCGTCAAGCCGGACGTCATGCTGTATTTCAACGGCATCGGCTATGAGGCGCAGGCGGAAGTCGGCTCCTATCTTGAGTTTGAGTGCCTGCCCACGGGTGGCTGGGGCTATGAATGTCTTCCCTTCGGCGCCCGCTATCTGCGCACGTTGGGCAAACCCGTTCTGAACATGACGGGCCGTTTCCACAAATCGTGGGGCGACTTTGGGGGCATCCGCACGGAGCCAAGTCTGGAGTACGATTGCATCTATGGCATCGCCAATGGGTTATATACGACCATCGGCGACCATTTCCATCCGAGGGGCGACATCAATGTGGCCGTGGCGGAAATGGACGCCCGCATCTACAAGCGCCTGCAGAAGCTGGAGCCTTGGATGGAGGACGCCAAACCCGTCACGGAAATCGCCATGCCCATGATCTATCCCTATCCAGGCCTGGACATGCTCTCGCCAAAGAAACAGCCCGTGTACGCCAAGAATGACAGAGCCATAAGAGGCGGCACGCGAATGCTTTGCGAACTCCGTCAGCAGTTTGACATCCCTTCCTACTATGCGTCGTGGGACTCATACGATGTGTTGGTGCTTCCTGACTATATTCCTGCGACAGAGGAGTTTAGAAAGCGGATACGGCGGCATTTGGACAAAGGCGGCAAAATCATCGCCTCCGCCTGGTCGGGACTGGATGCCGACACAGGGGCGTTCGCCTTTGACGAATGGGGCGTCAAGTATCTCAAGGACAACGACTTCGATCCTGCCTTCTTCAATGTGGCTCCGGCCTTTGCCGATGGCTTCCCGACCATGCCCATGAACTTCTACTGCAAAGGCGTGGACATCGAGGCCAACGATGGCAGCCAGGTTCTGGGCACTCTTTGGGCGCCGTACTACAACCGCCATTGGGACGGTGAGCATGGCTTCCTCTACATGCCGCCGGACAAGGACACGGGGCGGCCGGCCATCACCTGCAACGGTCAGGTGGGCTACGTCTCCCATGCCGTCTTCTCCTCCTATTTCGAGTCTGCCAATGTTCCTACACGCCTGATTCTCAAGGGCTTGCTGGAGCGTTTGCTGCCACGGCCCGTGCTGAAGACGCCAGATGCGCCGTCCTTCGCCAGAGTCACCGTGATGGAACAGCCGACTCGACGGATGGTCTACTATCTGACCTATCTGCCGGAAAGCCGTGGCAGTGGCGTCAACATGATCGAGGAACCCATGCTTGTGGAGAATCAGCGGATTCTGCTGCGCATGGACGGCAAACGCTACCAAAAGGCCTATCTCGCTCCGGACTATGTTCCGCTGTCCATGACGGAGGAGGACGGCTACGTTTGCGTGACGGTGCCCCGCATTCAGGGCTATGCCGTCGTCGTCTTCGAAGAGGCATGAAGATTGTCTCTAAGTTGTTGTATAGTATAAATTTATGTTAATTCATGGCCATGAGGAGAATGTTCCATGTCCTCCCAAGACAATGCCCCAAAATGTCCCTCAAAAGGGGAGAATCTCCCTCCGATGACTGTTCGCAATCCAGACACGGACTGGCTTTCCCATGCCCAAATGGGGGCCTTCATGCACTATCTTCCGAATGATCGGGAACATTATCGTTTTGACAGCGATGAGACTGAATTTTGGGGGGTGTTCGATGTGGCGGGGCTGGTTGTCCAGCTGAAGGACGCGGGGGCGGCCTATTTGGGCTTCACCCTTGGCCAGAACGAAGGCTACATCAATGCGCCAAATCCCGTCTATGACGAGATTTGCGGCTACAGGGCAGGGGAGCGTTGCTCCAAAAGGGACCTGCCCATGGAGCTGGCGACGGCGCTGCGGGAGCAGGGAATCCGTCTCTTGCTGTACCTGCCGTGCCAGCCCCCGACGCGGGACCTGCAGGCCATAAAGGCCTTCGGCTTTCCGGATGAGCCGCTGGGGGAGGACCGCCAGTTTCTCCCCGCCGCCGCGGAGAAATGGTCTCAGGTCATCGCCTATTGGTCCCGCCACTACGGCGACCTCGTGTCCGGCTGGTGGTTCGACGGCGCCTACGATTGGCTGAACTTCAATGACGCCATCGCGGCCTGCTACGCCCCCGCCGCCAAAAGCGGCAATCCCCACGCCATCGTCACCTTCAACCCCGGAATCGGCCTGCGGCGGGCACGGCGTCTGGAGGACTATACGGCGGGAGAGCTTACCGAACCCTTCGAGTCCGCCATTGACTCCCGCTGGGTTGATGGTTCGCAAGCCCATGTCCTGACGTATCTTGGAGATAGATGGGGACGACCGAATTGCCGTTTCGCCGATGCGGACTGGCTGCCGTGGCTCCAACGTTGCTTCCGGGCCGGAGCCGCCGTCACATTGGACATGTCCGCCAACCGGAACCCGAACCAGGGGACGGTGGGGCTGTTCTGCCAACGGCAAATAGAGCAGTTCAAGCGCCTGCGCATGGCTCTAGTCTAATCAAGCTGTGGGGTATTGTCCACAGAATATCCAGAAGCGTTCTTTGCAAAGGACATAAAAACAGCGACCTGCCGCTTTTACACGGCAGGCCGCTTCTGATTTTTTCGTGGGTGCTGTGGACTTCTATCAGTCTTTCAGCTGGGCGGAAACCTGTTGGAAGGCCTCCATCATCTGGTCGGAGTAGATGGTGTCCAGAAGAGGCGGATTGAAGCTGATGAGTTCGGAGTAGTTCTGAGAACTCTCCTGGATGAGCTGCAGGAGGCTGGCGCCAGTGGTGACTGTCTTGAAGGTGTTGCGGGTGACGGCGATGTTGCGGTCGACTTTGGCGCGGGAGCTTTCCAGACTTTTGGCCATCTCCTGCAGCGCCACGCGGTATTGTCCCGCAATGGTGATGGTGTTTTCGCTGAGGCGCAGATTCTGCTCCAGATACTCCGTGCCCTCCGTTGAGGCGCTGCGCAGGGCCTGCGCCTCCTGACGGTTGGCCTCCGCCTTCTTCTGGATATCCGCCAGCCGAGGCAGATATTTTTTGCTAATGTTCTCTATGCCAATGGTATGAGCCTGCTGATACGCCAGCAGGAGAACCAGCTGGATGCCCACATAGCGCTGCAGCTGCGCCCCGTTGAACTGGGGATCCGCCTTCAGCTGTTTGCCGATGGCGTATTGAACCTGCTTGAGGATGATGGCGAGATTCATCATCTGCATCACATCATCGCCGCCGGCGGCGGTCAGAAGGTACTTCAGGTGCTTTTTGTCCATGATCTGGCCATGGCGGTTCAAGTCCGCCAGAAGCAGGTCGCTCTGCTGTTCGATTTCCGCTTCGCATTCCGCAATGTCGCCCTGCAGCTCCTGAATCTTCTTGTCGCACTTTTCGCGGGTCATGGCGAAGGGGTTGGTGGCGGTGACGGGATAGCCCAGCCGTCCCGCCTGAAGGTCGTTTTTGTCCTTCGTCTTTTCCGAAATCATCTTCTGCAGGCTGAGAATCTTTTCGTAACTCTCCATGCCGGACTTACTTGCGATTAATTTCAGCGCGGAGTTCGTGAGGCTCTTCGTGCGACGGCCGAACCACGAGTTGTCTTCGCCCGCAAGAACATCTTCATAGTCGGTGACCAATTCGTCCATGCCGTGCCACAGCTTGCTGAATTTGACTGTCTCGATTTCCGCGTCGAGAATCTCCTCCGTGCTTCGATTGTCCTGCGCGGCAGGAGCGGCGACAGCTTTGGCAGGCTTGCCCTTTGGAGCGAAAGGCGTTCCGCTCAAGGTCTCCTCAAGAGCCGCGCAGCCACCCGTCAAAAGGGCGACGATGCAGACAATCACAAAACCGAACATGTGGTGATGAAAACGAGTCATGGCTTTCTCCTCAAACGTATTGGAAATTTTGTAACTTATTGAACAGCAATGATTTATGATTAAACTACGCGGGTGGATCTAGAAGCTCTAGAAGCTCTAGAAGCTCTAGAAGCCCTAGAAGCTCTAGAAGCTCTAGAAGCTCTAGAAGCTCTAGAAGCCCTAGAAGCTCTGGAAGAAACTGCTAACTAAATTTCTAATTTCTAACTCCTAATTCCTAATTCCTAATTGCTAATTCTCCAGCTCATAGACATGGACGCCGTAGGGGGCGAAGGTGTCCTGCAGGACGCCGTTCGTCAGTGGAAGCTCCCGCTCTTCGAACCAGACGCGGGCGCGGGACATCTTCGGGCAGGCGATTTTCATGGTGACCTCGGCCTTGGCGGAATTGGCGCAAATAAGGAAGAGACGATCCTTGTGACATTTGGCCAACACGCTGATGGATGGGAAGTTAAGCGCATCCGTCTGAGGGCCGTCCGTGACGGTGGCCTCCATGGGCGGGCAGTTGTCTTCAAGCAGGACATCGGACAGGGCGCTCAGCTCTTTGGTCACGCGGCACAGGTTTGCCCATGTCTCTGGCGTATGTGTCGCGCCTTCGAAGCTTTTGGAGGTATAGGCGAACCAGGTGATGCCGTTGGCGCCGTGGATGATGGCCTCATAGCTCATGACGCGCATCTCGTCGGCGTTGGGGAAGCGGTGCCAGTCGCCGCCCTTGAAGTTCTGGAGGATGGGCCAGACGGTCTTGACGGGGTTGCCGCTGCGCTCCAGGTCGCGCTTCACGGCCTTCATCTGCTTGATGACAAAGGCCGCCGCCTCTTCCCGTCCCTGATAGAAGCTGTAGATTTCGGGATGGAAGCCGTCCGTCGAATGGACGAAGGGATAGTAGTTGGAGTAGCCCTGCGGGTTGGGGCTGACCCAGTCCGCCTGCACGGTAAGATGGTCGGGATCCACAGCGTGGAGGTAGTCGTGCCATTGCTTCATGTCGTCGGGGTTGACGTAGGTGGACGTGTCGTCGCCGATGTACCATCCCATCATGGCGGGGCTGGAGAACTGGCGGAGGATGTTGCTGAAATTCCAGCTGTAGTTCATGGCGGTGCGGCCGGCGTTGATGAACACTTTCATGTCGTGGCGTTCCGCCGCCGCTATGAAGTCCGCCATGGCCTTCGAGCCGTCGTAGGGGTTCTCCATGTAGGTGTGGGCAACGTTGAAGCCCGCTTCCTTCATGTCGGCGAAGGCCTTGTCGAAGTCATGGTCGTTGAAGTCGCAGGTGTTGACGCCGAACATGCCGATAGGGAAGAAAGAAAGTGTGGGGGAGAGATGAATGGCGTTGTTTTTTATGGTGACGGTACCGTCGTATAACAGCGAGAAATGGTTCGGCGAGATCCGCTCCGTCACATGGACGAAACGGGTTTCGTTCGCCTCATTGCCCAGCTCGTCGCGGACGGTGATCTTCAGCACGTGGAAATTTGCGTCGCCGTGAGTCGTTTGGGAGGCCTCGCAGGGCGTCAGGCCATCGGTGGGCGCGTAGTAAAGGAGGCCGCCCAGAACCCGTTTCAGCTGCGACGTGATGTCCTGTTCGTCCAACGTCACCTTCAGACTGCTCCAGTCAATGGCAGAGTCGTCGGTGACTTCAAGCTCCACGGGGGCTTGGGGATCCTTCACTCTGACAGGGGAGATTTGGCGGACCGCTGGAGCCGCTGTATCCACGCCGCTCCAGTCGGCGTCCACGATTTTGCCGCAGACGACGTTCTTTAGGGCGGGAGTGGCGCCTTTTGCCGCGGTTAAAGTGGCCTCATACCGCAGCCAGCCGCCCGCAAAGGGGAGTTTGGCGGAATTGGCGCGGGACTTCGCCGTCAGCGGTCCCTCCCATTGGCCATCGGGAACGCCATTGGCGTCGGCGCAGCGGAACCATCTAAAGGCAAGTGACGTGCCATCAGGAACATCCGCATCCCACATGACGTTCAGGTCGCTGGCCTTGCCGATCTTTAGAGGACGGGACAGGACCGTGCAAGTTGGATTGAGCTCTTCGCCTGCCTCGGTGCTCTCAAATTGGATATGGGTATAGAGGATGTACTGCCCTCGCTTCACATTCGGCGCATCGGCGCCCAATGTGATGAAGGCTTTGACGGCATTGGCTGGAATTTCGCCTGTGATGACGTTTTCACTGACGCGGTCTCCTCTGACATGAGGAATCGCAAAGTCTTGACGCCCAACATCTTCGTCATTTGCGTCCTTCCAGTGGATAACGTTCAGGCAACGCTCGCCCCAGCCGCGGTAGTAGACTTGGTTCAGATTCAGATTGGAGCAGACGCCCATCGTCAGACGGAAATGGCCGCCTGGCACCACCGCAAAGGGCTGTGTCGAGATGGCGAAGCTAGTGTCGTCCGAAGTCCCCGGCTGGTCGCGGCGGGTGACCAGAAGGCCTTTCATCCCTTTGATTTCTCCAGGGGCGATTTCCAGCTTGTCTTTGTAATCGTATCGGTTCCATTGACTTGTGAATGCCGCGGCATCGGTCATTGTTGTAAAATCGAACTTTAGCCGCGTGACCTGTTTCGGGGCGACGCGCAATGCGCCGTCTTCACCGATGATGCCACCTTCCAGTCTCGTGAACGCGTGAGCGGCCGTGTCGGCGGTTTCCGCCGTCGTGAAATGGCGGCAACCGCCAAGAAGCAGAGCGGCAAATGCTGAAATTAGGGAGAGGTGTCTTATCATGAATGGGTTTCCTAAAAGGTTAATCGCCGATGCCGATGATGAAACTTGAGTTGGCACACACAAAATATTAAATACTATATAGTAATAGAGAGAAATCTCAAGCCAACGGTGGCTTGACAATTTCATAGCAGAACGCTCTGTTCCCCATGAGGGGTGTTTATTATCCACAGAACACACAGAATAACCAGAAGCGTTCCGCGGCAGAACGCGGTTCTTTTATGTCATTTGAAGAGAATTAATCCGCGCAACCGACTGTCAGAACAGTGATGGCAAGATCCAGATTCATAGCCAATGGCAATTCCAATGAAAAAGGTTCATCTCTATCTTGAAATACATAACTTATTTATAATCAATATGTTATGTATCTATAACCGCTACTTGCAAATTTCATAGACATGGACAGAGCGGGGGGCGAAGGTGTCCTGTAGGATGCCGTTCTTCAGCGGAATCTCACGGTCTTCGAACCAGACTCGGGCGCGGGACATGTTAGGGCAGGGGAGCTGCACGGCAACTTCTTTATTGGCGGAGTTGGCGCAGATGAGGAAGAGACGATCATTGTGGCGTTTGGCCAACACGCTGATGGAGGGATAGCCAAGAGAGTCCTTCTGTGGGCCGTCTGTGACGGTCGCCTCGACGGGCAGTCTTTCCTCTTCCAGGAAGACATCCTGGAGGGCGCTCAGTTCGGCGACCAGGCGGCGCATGTTTTCCCAACTTTCAGGAGTGTCCGTCGCGCCTTTGAAGTCGCCGCTGCCACCGCCGTAGACGAACCACGAGATGCCGTTTGCACCGTGGATGATGGCCTCATAGCTCATGACGCGCAGCTCGTCGAAATTCGGAAAGCGGAAATAGCGGTCGCCCATGAAATTCTGGAGGATGGGCCAGATGGTCTTGACGGGCGAGCCGCTGCGCTGTATGTCCCGCTTGACATCCTCCATGGTCTTGATGACACGGGAAGCGCAAGCCTCGGGTTCTTCACGGTTTTGAATGCAGTAGATTTCCGGCAGGATGCCATTCGAGGCATGCACGAACGGGAAGTAGTTCGAGTAGCCCTCGGCATTTGGGCTGATCCAGTCCGCCTGAAGGGTGATATGGTCCGGATCGGCGTGGCGGAGGGTTTCATGCCACTGACGCAGGTCGCCGGCATTGGTGAAGGTGGCGGTGTCGTCGCCGATATACCATCCCATGATGGCGGGGCTGGAGAACTGCCGCAGCACATTGGAGAGATTGCCCTTGGAGCCGGCGACTAGGCCACCATTGACGAACACCTTGAGATTTTGGTGCTCCGCCGCTGTGAGAAATTCCTGCATTTTGGGGTAGTCTTTGCCATCTTCAGGATCTTCAGGCATGTAAGGATTTGTGGTGTAGGTATGTGCGGCGTTGAAGCCAATCTCCTTTAGTTCACGGAGGGCGTTTTCGAAATTATTCCCGTTGAAGTCGACTTTCCCGACGCCGAACAGGAAGATGGGGAAGAAAGGTTCTCCATTGACGAGCACGGCGCCGTCCTTCCGCAAGGTGACATGGTTCGGTGCAAAGCGTTCCGTCACATGAACATAGCAGGGTTGCGAGGCGGTGTTTCCGGCCTCGTCCTGCACGGAGATATTCAGAATATGGAAGTTGGAGTCACCGTGTTTCACGGCGGCAGGTTCCAACGGCGCCAGTCCTTCGGAAGGCGTGTAGACCAGTCGGCCGTTGGCTTCGCGACGGACCTCGGCCGTGATGTCCCTTCCATCAATCGTCACGCGAAGGGTGTTCCAGAGGATGGCGGAATCGTCTGTGACTTCAAATTCCACGGGCGTTTGCGCGTCTTTCACCCGCACCGACGAAAGTTGGCGGACAATGGGCGGAAGCGTGTCCGCGCCGCTCCATTTTGCGTCCATGACTTTTCCGATGATGATGCTTTTGAGCACGGGCGTGGCGCCATTGGGAGAAGCGGTCAGTGTGGCTTCGTAGCGCAGCCATCCGTTCTTCCAGGGCAGGCGTGCACCATTGGCAACAGCGAGAGGCCCTTCCCATTGTCCGTCGGGCTGGCCGTTTTTGTCTTTGCAGTGGAAGAGGTTGATTGCAAGTGCGGATCCATCAGGTACTTCCGCAGCCCAGAACAGGGATGGACTGCGTCGCCACCATGCGTAGGGGCCGATGGAAATCGGGCGGGAGACGGCTGTGCAGAGGGGATGGAGTGTAGGGGCGGACGGGGTGCTCTCGAAGCGCACATATGTATAGAGGATATAAGCCTCGTCACTGAAATGCGTCGAATAGGACCCTAGCACGATGGAGGCCTTTGCGGCGTTCGCGGGCACGTCGCCGACGATGACGTTGAGGCCGTCGGAATCGCTGCTGACAGAAGGGCCGAACGAAAGGTCAATGCATCCCACGTCGTTGCCTTCTGCATCCTGCCACGTGAGTTGGTTCCAGCAGGTCATCCAGCCGCAGTAGTAGGGCAAGTCCAAGTTCAGATTGGACATGGCGCGCAGCGTCAGGCGGAAATGCCCGCCCGGCTCGACCGTGATGTCGTCAAAATTCACTAGATGATGGGTTTCGCCCGAGGCGTTAGATTGGTTGCGGCTGACGACCAGCAAGCCCTTCTTTCCATTGCGTTCGCCCAGGCCGATTTCCAGCTTGTCGCCGAGGTTGGTGCCGATTTTCCATTGTCCGGAAGGCGCCGTGAAGTCGTCTTCAAGGCGAGTGATGTACTGTTCGCCGATGCGCAGGCAGCCATCGTCATCCACCGCGCCGTTCTCCAGCCGCGTAAAGACGCTAAGTGATTGGTGTTGAGCGACTTCCGCCAATACCAGGCTGCCCATCAGCAGCAGGAAGGCAACAAGTCTTTTCAGTAGACATTGACGCATAGTGTTGTTCTTTTCTTTTTGAAAATTATGGAGAATGCGATGGCCATGCAAGGCCTTCATTACTGTAGTGGAGCTATGCTGTTTTGCAAATATCCTCTGCGTGAATATATTAGACATTGAGCTATTCGCAATGAGATGGCTTTGCGCTATTTTCACGTAAGAGGAGGCGATGCGACAGGCGGAGCTTCCCTATACCATATATTATTGGGAAGGCATGGAACAGGGAACGGTCATGAAACGCTTGTGGGCTTGTTTGTTTTTGTGTGCATGGGTTACTTCGACGCTCCATTCGGAACCTCTGCGGACGATGCAGGTAGATTCGGAGGGCGTTTTGCGCTATGAAGACAACGGCGAGGAAGTCGCCTTGTTCGGCGTCAACTACTATCCGCCCTTTTCCATGGACTATCGCCGCCTGAAGCTGCTTGGCATCGACCACAAGAGCGTCATCCGGCAGGACGTGAATCATTTCAAACGTCTGGGCTTGAGCACGTTGCGCCTCCATTGCTTCGAAAGGGAATTCTGCGACGGGGAGGGCAATTTCCTTGACAACGAGCATATCGAGCTGTTGGACTATCTGATTGCAGAATGTTCCCAAAACGGCATTTACGTCGTGCTGACACCCATTGCGTGGTGGGGGACGCAGCAGCAGGTGAAAGGATGCTTCCCGTCACGCTATGCCACCATAGAGGAGATGCTTTCGGACCATCATGCATGGGATTGCATGGCCCGTTTTCTGGAGCAATTTGGGAAGCATGTAAATCGTTATACGGGATTGCGTTATGCAGACGATCCCGCAATCCCCGTCTTTGAATTGATCAATGAGCCTATCTTCAAGAAGGACACGCCGGAGGAGGAAATGGTGGCATTTGCCAACGCCTTGGCGGAGGGATTGCGGAAAAGCGGAACGCGCAAGCCGATCTTCTTCAGCGCTTGGCTAGGCAAGGAACACATTGTCGCACAGGCAAATGTGGAAGGGGCGACTCATGGCTGGTATCCGGGCGGGCTGCACAACGCAAGGGCCATACAGGAGAATCTGCTGCCGAAACTGGACCGCTTCCAAAGGGAGTTTCTGGAGCCGTGCCTTGACAAGAAGGCCAAGATGATTTATGAATTCGATGCGGCCAACGTCAGCCAGACATGCGTCTTTCCTGCGATGGCAAGGGCGTTCAGGCATGCAGGGGTGCAGATTGCATGCCAATTCCAGTATGATCCGATGGTACTGGCGGACTGCAACGCAAATTGGAGAATCCACTATCTGAATCTTGTCTACACGCCGGGCAAGGCCATGGGCTTCGCCATAGCGGCGGAAGTGTTTAAGAAGATTCCAAGAGGTTATGACGCAGGAACTTATCCGGACAATAGCCGCTTCGGGCCATTTCGTGTCTCCTATGAGGAGGATTTGTCTGAATGCGTGACGGAGACGGAATTCCTGTATGCGAATGACACGGCGACGCGGCCCCCGCGGCCGGAGGCATTGCAGCGCGTGTGGGGCGTGGGCAGCTCCTGCGTCGCGGACTATGGCGGCAACGGCGCCTATTTTCTGGACAGGACAGGCGATGGCGAATGGCTGCTGGAAATCTATCCGGATATCGTCCAGATTCAGGATCCATATGCTTCCAACAAGGGGGAGAAAGTGCGCATGTTGCCTGGAGAGAACGACTTGACACTGTCCCTTCCGGATTTGGGAATGGATTACGTACTGGTGCGCGAAGAGTCCGGTGCGGCGGTGGCGCAGGAAAGCCGCGTCATCCAGGCGGTGGAAGGGCGTGTGCATGTGCCGTGGGGGCGCTATCGCGCCTATCGTTCACGGGAGAAGATGGCGGAAGCGCAGAACGTGGAGACGGGGCGCCCCTTTGTGCCGGAAAACGTCCCTGTTCCGCAGGAGACCGCCTTCATGCAAATGGACTATCCGTTTTTTCAAAAATGTCGTAACGACTTGCATGTAAATGCTTTCGGATATACGGAAAAGAACTGCGATAGACTGGAGCTGTGCATAGCGCCGGAAGGGAGTGCCGAAGAGGCGCTGCATGTTCCGCTATTGAAGAAACGGCATGCCAACCAGTATGAAGCCACGGTGCCAGGAGCATGGCTGGACAAGGCAGGAAGCTATCGGCTGTGGATTGAACATGAGGCAGAGGGCAGGGTGCGCGTCTTCCCGGAAGAGCATGTCGTGCAGGGGATTAGACCAAAGGATGGGCAGACGTGGCCGGCATTTGCCGCATCGGCGGAAGTGCCGTTGCCGAAAGATGTCAAAGAGGAAGGCTGCCATCCGACGTACCGCTATGTTCCGGAGGAGCAGTGCATCCAGATGACTGCGGAAAAGTTCGAGGGGCGTTCCAGCGCCTGCGCTATCAGGCTGAAGCTGCAGGAGCCGCCCGTCGGCGTGCCCGTCACGGCCCTGCGGCTGCTCATGCGCGGCTTCCCGAATACCAATGCGGTGGAAATCGGCCTTGTGCATGACGACAAGCATGCATACGGGAAGTCGAATATCCTAATGCCTGACTGGCAGGAACTTGAAGTCAATCTGAATGAGCTTGGCATGCTGTGGGATACGGTCGAAGGCAAGGCGGATGCCCATCAGGCGGCCTTCCTGAATCTGGTGACGGGACGATGGCTCTTCCCAAGCCGCGCACACCTGCCACATGGTCTGGAAATACGACGGGCGGAATGGGTTTTCCATTCGCAGGAATGCCATGTCTTTGTTGAAGAAGAAGATGCGGCGCCAGTTCTGCTTGATTTCGAGAAAGGCCTCGCGATAGGCGAATGGGGGGAGGATGCCGTCAGCCGCCTGACGACGGGCATGGAGCCGTATCGGCGGGCATGGCAATGGGTGGCCTCCTCCTTTGAAGGCAGCAAGAATCATGTCAGCAAGAACTTCAGGGCATCGCCTCTCTTCAAATCCATGCTGCGCACCGACAAAAAATATGGATGTCTTGTCATGACGGCGCGGGCCGTGGGAGATGCAACGACGCAGATCGAAGTCGCTTTCCAGGAAAGAGATGGCAGCGTGTGGGGAATGAACGTGGATTTGACAACGGCCTGGAGAAAAATCCGCATCCCCGTCAGCCAGCCGTATTTGTTCAGCCATTGGACAGAGATGCCAAAAGGCAGGGGAGGCGAGGGGGACCATCTGAATCCGCAGGAGATTTCGGGCATTTATTTCTGCCTTGGGAAATTCCTTTTCCCGGACACGTGGCGCAATCCCCATGGCGTTGTTATCCAGGATATTAGACTAGAGGAATAAGAAATGGCGAGGTTAACATGGAACAATAAAACGCATTTCCATAATTTCTCCCGACAAATTCCTAATTTCTCATTCCTAATTCCTAATTTCTAATTTCTAATTCCTAATTTTCTCCCGACAAATTCCTAATTTCTC
>JAEEYQ010000009.1 GCA_016288215.1 Lentisphaeria bacterium
GGCCAGGGCTTCCGCCGCCTCAACGCCATGCAGCGGCAGGCCGTGGAGTACGCCTGCAACTACGGCTTCAGCATCCTGACCGGCGGCCCCGGCGTCGGCAAGACCACCGTGGTCAGCCAAATCGCGGCGGCAGCCGCCCAAAGCGGCAAGACCATCTATCTGGCCGCCCCCACGGGCCGCGCCGCCAAACGCCTTTCGGAGGCCACGGGGCAGGAGGCCACCACCATCCACCGCCTGCTGAAATGGGACCCCATGGCCCGCGCCTTCGTCTACGGCCCCGACCGCCATCTGCCCTGCGACGTGCTCGTGGTGGACGAGGCCTCCATGCTGGACACCCTGCTGGCCGCCAGCCTCTTCCAGGCCGTGGAGCCAGGCACCCATCTGGTTCTCGTGGGCGACAAGGACCAGCTGCCCTCCGTAGGCCCCGGAGCCGTCCTCCACGATCTCATCGCCTCCGGCCTGCTTCCCGTCACCTGCCTCACGGAAATCTACCGTCAGGCGGGAAACAGCCGCATCATCCCCAACGCCCACGCCGTCAATCGTGGCCGCCTGCCGGACATCCAGCCCGTCCCCCCCACCGTCAAAGCCGATTTCTACTGGCAGGAGCAGGACGATCCCGTCGCCGCCGCCCGCGTCATCCAGCGGCTCGTCTGCGAACGCATCCCCCAAGTCTTTCATTTCGACCCTCTGGAGGACGTCCAGGTCCTCACCCCCATGCGGAAGGGAGACTGCGGCGCCATCGCCCTCAACGCCATGCTCCAGAACGCCCTCAACCCCGATGACCCCGCCCGCAACGCCTTCGCCATCGGCGACCGCGTCTTCCGCGAGGGCGACAAGGTCATGCAGACCGCCAACAACTATGACAAAGGCGTCTTCAACGGCGAAACCGGTCGCATCCTCCTCGTGGACAACGCCGCCAAACGCTTCTCCGTCAAATTTGACATCGGCGTCGTGGATTACACGCTGCAGGAGGCGGAGGAGCTCATCCACGCCTACGCCATCACCGTCCACAAGTCGCAGGGCAGCGAGTTTCCCGTCGTCGTCATGCCCTTGCTTTCCCAACATTATATCATGTTGCAGCGCAATCTGTTATACACAGGTATGACCCGCGCCAGAAAGCTGCTCATTCTGGTGGGCTCACGTCGCGCCCTCTCCATCGCCGTCGCCAACGACCGCCCCATGCAGCGAAAGACCTTCCTCGTCCAACGGCTGCAAACCATTCTCGGCTAGAAGTTGGAAGGGGGTTGATAATTGGGAATTAGGAATTAGAAATTAGAAATTAGAAATTAGGGATTAGGGATTTTACTAGAGCTTCTAGAGCTTGACTAGAGAGCTTCCAGCGTCCCTGACCCCTCCCGCAAAATTCCCAATCCCCAAAAAATTGCCCCAAAACCAACTTTTTTGCACTTTTTTTCTCATTGGCTCTTTGATTTTTCAAAAACTTTAGTAAAATTATAATAAGGTTAGCAGAAAACTGCCTTTCCGCCAAAAAGGCGAAAGGGCGGCTTCCGCGACCCGCAATATTGTCAACAACAAAACCATGATATAGAAATGACAGGAAGTCTCATGAAATTCTTGGCCACAATAACGGCGGCGATTCTTGCCTTCCCCTGGCTTGCCTTCGCACAGGATCTCAATCTGGAGGAGGCGGCGGAATACGGCAGCAAGGCCGCCCAGCGGGCGACTGCGGCGGCGGCGGCGCAGGCGGCCGCCAATGACTTGACGCCCCAGTTCTCCCCCAACGGACGACGCATCAAAGTCGGCGCCTACACCATTGAGAACCGCTGGCTGCCCATCCGCAAGATTCAGCCGGGGGACAAGGTCTTCTGGCGGGAGTTCATGCACGGCCAGAGCGACGCGGAGACCATGCCCGTCCTCTGGAGCCAGCTGACCGCCTCCAAAGAGGCGCTGGATCCCTACACGCCGGCGGTCCTGCCCCTTTCCACCACGCTGAAATACTCCGAATTCCCGCCGCTGGCCCTCAACGGTGGCCAGGAGCTTCTGTTGGACAAGCCGCTTTTCTCCGCCTCGGAGCTTCGGACCATGCGCGGAGAGATCGTCCGCATCTTCGTGTGGATTCAGGGAGACAGCACGGGCATCGGCCAAGACCTTTGGAGCGGCGCCCCCTCCCTCACGCTGCTGCTGAAGGACAACGCCGGCGAAATCGTCGAATCCTACGAGCCCTTCTTCAAGACCCGCGGCAGCTTCCCCTGGTTCTGCTATCACATCGACGCGCGGATTCCGCTGTCGCTGGCGCTGGAGAGCGGCAATGCCCCCGCCGTCAGCACCGATGAGGACAAGGCGCTGCAGGATTTTGCGGCGGCCTTCACAGGCACCCGCCAGGAGAGCGTCGGCAAGGCCACCACGCCGGGTCTCTATGTCAAACTGGCCAACCCCGCCTCCGGCAAGGCTCTCTTCTCCACTTTGTCCTATCGAATGCTCCGCCGCGGCGAATCCCTTCTGGACGGACGGGAAGTCGACGAGATCACCGACCCCCAGACCGGCTCCCGCGCCCCCAATCCGGACTATGACGAACTCGCCATGCACCTCTATTATGGTCTGAGCGGCAAGCAGCCCTGGGGCTTCGTCCATGGAACCCGCACGTTGACGGACATGGCCAGCACCGCCGCCCTCAACGAGTATCTGGAGAGCGCGAAGGACGATTGGGGCCAGATGCTCTACGGCGTCCCCTTCCTCGGCTATCTCTGCAACGCCGGCCAGACCCTCCAGAAGACCAATGCCTTCGAGAACGGCTGGACCACCTCCCTGCGGCAGGCCCTCCAGGCCATGCAGGATCCCCGCAGCGGTTTCTGGGGACCCGGCAGACAGAACAACCTCTTCTGCACCCAGCGGATTCTGGCCAACGCCTTCCAGCCCACCGCCATCGTCCGCGCCGACCGCCCCGTCCAGCCCACGCCATGGAGCAGCCTGGAAGGCGCCGCCGCCCCTAACGCGGAAACCATTGTGGGCACCCTGCTCAGGAACCAGATCACCGCCCGCAACGGCCGTCCCGGCGGATGGTCTAACTTCATGTTCTACAAGGAGTTGAACAAACAGGCCAGCGCCGATCTCCATGCCACCACCGCCGCCGTCGAGATTCTTCGCATCCTCCGAGGCCAAGTGTCCCCCTCCACCCAGGACGCCATTGACACCGCCATTAACAACGCATGGGACTATGTTGTGCACAACCTGTTGCTGCGCAATGGGTTATGGCTCCAGAACGCCGCTGACACCCGCGCCTCGTCCCCCGACTTCTTCTTCAATTTCATGGAACTGACCCCCTGGCTGGAATTCCGCCACACCTTGGGCGGCTCCCCCAAAGTCTCCACCAAACTGGCGGACAACGCCAACTACACCGTCGTGTGGACCAATCCCGACGAGGATTTCGTCTCCCTCCGCATCTTCGCCGCCCCCGCGGACACCAAGTCCTTCACCGCCAAACAACTGGTGGGCATCCTCCAGCCAGACGGCGCCTCCATCACCTCCATGGATCCGCTGCTGGCGGCCCGCGCCATCACCGCCGCCGCCGCCAAACGGTGGGAGATCACCCCCCGCAAGGCCGGCGCCTCCTATCTGGCCTCCAAACTGGCCCAGCTCCCCGCTCATGTGACCACCGCATCCCGAACCCTACGAATCACCATTGTCCCCCCCGCGGAAAGCACGACCAAACTTTTCTACGCCGCTGTAAATGCCTACGGCGAAATGACAGACGCCGCTCTTCTGCCCGATGCCCAATAGGAGATTTTTCGGATTCCTCCAAATATAGAACGCCTCTTTTTCGTCATATCCATTGAGATTACGTCGGCAGCGGCCAATCCCCCTGCCCATGAAGTCAACTTATCATCATGAAGGCAGATGTCATGCGTGACCTGAAACCAAAACACGTCCAACGGCGGCATCCATTCACACTCGTTGAACTGATGACGGTCATTGTCATTGCCGCCATCGTTCTGGGCTTCTCCGTGCCCGCGTTCCGCAAGATCATGAACGGCAATTCCGTGGACGCCGGCTCCCGCATGGTCTCCTCCCAGCTCATGCTCTGCCGCGGTGAGGCCGTCTCCAAACGCCGCTATGTCGCCCTCCTCCTGCCCGCCGACAATTTCAAGGCCGATGACGACGACGACAACATCTACGCCTACTCCTCCCTCCGCGCCGCCTTCGTCAAACCCGATACCTCTTCGAGCAACAAGTTCCTCTTTGACGAATGGGTCCCCGGAACCGCCTGGGCCTTCCTCCCCACCGGCGCCGTCTGCGCGGAGGCCGACAATGACAGGGCCGAAGTGGACATCAACGACGACGGCATCGTCACCGCCGACACCTCTTGGGCGACTGACAATCCCAACGGCACCTATCTGGAAAACAACGTCAAAGACGACACCTTCTGCAAGGTATCCGACAACGGAGCCTCCCACAAGATGGTGGAGGGCAAAGACAACAGCAACATCCGCGCCATCGTCTTCAAACCCAACGGCCGCTGCCACATCAAGACCTATGTGACGGTCATGGAGGGCATCTTCCCCAAGACCGGCAATGACATTAAGGACCTCACCCGCGTCAACATGTTCAACTTCCATCTGATGGAGATTCCCAAATACACGGGACAGGTCCGCTACCTGTACTAGTCGTCCCCTTTCGAACCTCTCAACCCCATAGGCGGCGCAACCATGAAACGTCATCATCCCTTCAACTTAGTTGAGATTCTCATCGCGCTGGGCGTCACGGTCATTGGAATCTGCAGCATCATGGTGCTCTTCCCCATCGGCGCCAACGCCTCCAGCAACGCCGCCATGGAGACCTATGCCGCCAACGCGGCCGACCAGATGCTCAATTACCTTAAGTTCCAGATCACCGCCAGCGAAGACAACTGGAAGGACATGGTGGTCGGCAGCGACGCCACCAAAGGCGCCCTGAAGGAAATCGCTGATATCATCGATGACGATGACGATTTGACCTTCGACCAGTCCGATTTGAATGATGACGACAACTGGACTTATAAGAAGGAAACCAGCAAGCACGCCTATTTCAACCTGAAGGACATGAACGGCACCATCTACTCCTACTGCCCCTCCGCGGATACCAAAGCCAACAACCTCTTCCAGTTCATCAGCCATCGCAATGAGCTGGACAGCAGCGGCAACCCCGTCTATCTGGGCGATTCCGACTTCAAAAACGAGAAGATTGACTTCCGCGGCCTCCTCCAGGTCTGGAAGGAGCAAGTGGAAATACGACTTCCTGACGGCTCTCCCCAGCCGCCTCTTGACTACAAGTACTGCGTCAAGCTGAATGTCCGGGTTCTCTGGCCGGCGGAAATTCCTCCCAAAGCGAGGCAGAACGCCGTCTATTCGCTGGAAGTCTTCAATCCCTTCGTCGTCCGCAATTAGTTCATATAATCGTAAATATTTAAACCGCAGGAGTTTGCCTCATGCGCCATCTGACAAGCATAAAGAACCGGCCATACACCTTGGTGGAAGTCATGGTCGCATTGGCCGTGCTGGTTCTCATGATGAGCTTCCTCTTCCAGTTCGTCATCGGCGCCCAGCGCGTCTGGCATGGAAACACCCGCCGCACCAGTCTCTTCGAGAAGGCGCAGGTGGTCTTTGACGTGCTGGAGCAGGACCTGAAGGCCTCCCGCTTCTCCGCCGACGCGGGCCGCCAGATTCCCTTCTACCTGAACCAGAGCACCATGAGCAAGGACATGGGCAAGGACCTGGACGGCAACGACATCACCTCCAAAGTGACCAAAGAGCTCTATTTCGGCATGTGGACCGCCACGGACTCCGAAGGCAAGGAGGAGACTGGCGACCACGGCGAGACTCTGGCCGGCACTTATCCGGTCCTCTATTTCTTCACACAAGACGAGAGCTCCGATTACTATCGCAAATTCCGCAACACCCTCTACCGCTGCACGATCGATGACAATTCCTTCGCGGGAAGCTCCTTCGACAAAAATCTCATCTGGTACAGCTTCGGCTATGACAAGGACAATGCCTCCAACGACTATTACAAGTCCCTGATTCAGACCAACGACCCCCAAAATCCCTTCTACAACAACCTTGACGAATGCGATGTCATCGCGGACGGCATCCTCAACATCAACATAGAAGTGTTGCCCGCCACCACCGACCACTACTTCACGACCCGCCCCAAGGCCGTGCGGGTCTCCCTGACCCTCTACGACCCCGCCTCCGTGACTCGAACCACCGCCTCCATGTCCAGCGACCAGAAGGACGAAATCGAGAAGCAGAACATGAAGAAGATTCAGGAGACCTCCCGCTCCTTCTCCAAGATCATCTTCATCGACTAATATTGCAGAGCTTTCCAGCGGAAGGATGACTGCCATGAAAAACATCAAAAAGCGCTTTTCCAAAAAAGAACGGGGCTCCGCCCTGCTCCTGACCCTCGGCATCCTGTCCCTTGCCCTGATCATGGGCATGAGCTTTGCCTTCTCCGCCCGCACCAGCCAGAAGGCCGCTCAGGTCAATTCCGACCAGGTCAAGGCCAAGTTGTTGGCGGAGTCCGGTTTACAACGCGCCATGGCCTTTGTCGCCTCCTTCTGCGCCGACAATGGCATGCCCTATTATTTCTCCGACGACACGGACGATTTCATCTTCAAGCCTGATGAGACCGACCTAAATCTGGAAGGCTCCAAGACCTTCAAAGTCAGCAAAGACGATGGACTTGGAGACATCAACAACTTGAATTTCCGCCAGCGTCTGGCCACCGTCATTCAAGACACCCCGGAGGACGATGAGGATGAACGCAACTACATGGATCTTGCCTCTCTGGGCAATGGCAGTCTGCCCTATCTAAAGGATACGACACTCGCCCCCGCCTACCTTCCCGTGGAAACCGACGGCGACATCATCGGCCGCGTCGCCTTCGTGGTGGCGGACGAGACCAACAAGCTGAACATCAATGAGTTGCTCTCTCTGCGGCAGCGCAACGGCAAGATGAATCTCCCCTTCGTCAAGGGCGATGACGATTCCCTTCTGGCTGGCCGGATGGCGCAACTAAGCGAAGATTTTGTCACAGCCGACGGCGATTTCCTCTATGACATCACCTATGGCGCCTCTGACGACGCAACGGAAACGGACACCGCCGCCATCGGCAACACGGTCCGTCTGGGCCAGCATCCCCAGGAGATTCGCGTGAATGAGGACTATTTGACGTCCCTTCCCGAAGCCGCCACATCCGAAGGCACCACCGCCAATCCCGCCACCCGCATCCCCTGGTTCTCCTACGAACATCTCCGCAAACAGCTGTGGGATGACGACGCAGACTTGCAACCCGACACCTTCCGCTACACCTTCTTCTCCGGAGAGGATATCGAGGCCTATACAGACAAGAAGACGGACAGCGATGATGTCCCGAACATCTATCAGCGCTTCGATCTGACCGGCTTCGAATGGCGGCCCACCTCCATCACCGGCACGTTCTACACCGCCAGCGGCAATCCCGACCCCGACAAGAGCGGATGGCATCAAGGCGATGACAACGACGATAAAAAGACCCTTGTCGAAAAACTCATTGGAACGGAAAACCGCGCGGACTTCTATGAGGACCTGGACAAGGTTCCCGAAGAGCGGGAAGTTGCCGAGGCTCCTTTCCGCGACGACGATGGCTTCGGCATCCCATACCTCTATAAAATCGGTCAGGCCGAAAGCGCAGACGTGGCCAAGCAGATTGCCGCCTGTCTCGTGGACTACTCCGACGGCGATTCCCATGCCACCATCGATCCAGATTTCTCCCTTGCCAGCACCGCTCAGCCCAAATACTGCGGCAATGAAAAGGTCGCCTATTTCAACGAAGTCGGCCTGCAGTATGAAGTCATCAAGACCGCAGGCGACACGGACACTTCTCCGACCATGGATGTGGAACTGTACATCAAGCCCTATGTGGAAATGCTCGACCTCTACGATTCGGAAACGGGCGGCCAGATTGATATCCGCATTGACATGACCTTGAACCTCTACAGAGACGGCACGTTGGCCGACACCCAATCATGGACCTATTCGCAGGATGACATTGCACAGACCGCAGCAAATGAGCATTCCGTTGTCGATGGGTTCGCAAAGACAAAAATCTGCAGTGTAACCGCTCTCCCGCGCGAAGAAATTCCTGGAGCCACCGGAGACGATCCCACCACCTATGGCTATGGCAAATTCGGCTTCCAGATTAACGTGACCCGCATCGTCGCCATCCTCAAGAACTGTGCGGGAGGTACAGACGGACGCGCCAATGATGTCATGTACTGGGGCGGTTCCCATACCTTTAACATCGGCAATGTCCCCGCCGTCGGCGAGACTTCTGCAACGACGGACACCAATTTCATGCTCACGGACCAGGCCGTCCTCTGGACCTCTTGGGAGTCGAAGGACTGCCGCGCCAACCACCTGTCCGACTGCTGGGAAGCCCTTGCCATCAACTCCTCTGACTTTGAAGACGAGGCGGATCAGATTACCAGCAACACCTCTCTTGGTGCAGACAAAGCGGGCAGCCCAAACACGAATATTGTTGACATCAAATACGGGCCGGACAATGACATCCCCGATTTGGACGGCAACACCTATTCCTCCGCCTATATCCGCAACGCCCCCATGGAGTCCCTGTGGGAACTGGGCGCCATTCATCGCGGCAAAATCGGCTATATGCTGGACATCACGGGCTCCGACAAGGAAATTTTGGACCAGGTCAAGATCGGGCCGCTGAAATTCGTCCGCGGCAAGTTCAATCTCCATGCGGCCAATCCCGCCGCCCTTCATGACTTGTTTGCCGGAATCGGCATGGACACTGCCTACAACGGCGTGGACAAGGACGAAGACGATGACTTCTGCGCCCCCGCTGACTTGGAGTGGTTCATGGACCATTATTGCTCTCCCACCTTCAGCCGCGGCGACTATGCGGAATTCCTTGCCAAATATGCCAAAACCTGTAGCGCGGCCACCAAACGTCAAATTGAGGCGCTGGCCGGCCGCACCGTCGGTCTGCTGACCACCCGTCTGGAGGCCTTCTCCATCGTGGCGGAGGGACAGGCCCTCAAGGAGCTGGAGGACATTGAGGCCAGCGACTGGGATGACATCAAGACCACCATCGTGGCCCCCTTGAAATGGCAGTACAAGTTCGACGGCTCCACTTCCGAAACCAAGTATTTCACCATTCTCGGCAGCCAGCGCATTCTCGCCCATGTGGTGCGGGACACCTGGCTGAACGAATGGCAGACCGTCCAGGTCCGCCAGCTGGAGGACTAACTCTCTGATGCGCAGGAACTTGTTCATCATCGCCATTCTGCTTACTGCCCTGTGCGGCGCACAGGCGCAGGTGAGCGTGGCATTGCCTGCGCCAAACGCCCTGTCTCCTGCCCAAAAGCAGCACCTCCAGCTCTACATGACCAAACGAAAGGCCGTTGCCGCGAAGAACTACGACTTCACCAAAGGGCGTCCTCTGATTTACGCCCCCATCATTCAGGGCATTCAGACATCCGTCCAATGGTACAGCCAACAGGCCGAGGTCTGGCAGCAGAAGATGGACGAAGCCACCCAAGCCAGCAACGCGGCCCTTGCGCAGCAGAGCCAGAAGCTGGCCCAGGCCTATCTCTTCATGGAACAGACGGCGCAGCAGTTCCTTGACGCGGAGGAGGCGCAGAAATACGCCGACTCCAAAAAGGCGCTGACCGCCTACGTCAACGGCGAAAACGTCCTCATCCGCAACAAGGTCCCCTTCTTTCCACGGCAGTGGCTTACGGAGCTGGAAGCCTATAAGATCATGGATAAAATGAAGAAGGCCGGGGGGAAGCCTTCGCAGAAGAAATAACCCTCCACCTCGAGGCGCATCATGAAAAGAACATCCCATTTCACCTTGATTGAACTTTTGGCGGTCATCGGCATCATCGCCATTCTCGCGTCCATCACCGTGGGCGGCTTCAGCTATGCCAGTCGTCGCGCGGACTCGGCCAAGACTCAGGCCATCATGGAGGAGTTCACCATGGCGTTGGAGGCCTTCAAGCAGGACCGCGGCTACTACCCTGTCATGAAGACCGCTGGAGACGTCAACTTCCAAAACGATGCGTGGAAAACCTTCATGAAAGGCCATTCAAAGACGGAAAAGCCTTATATGCAAAATCTTACACCGGATGATGGCGATTTGGAGGACGCCTACGGCAAGGCCCTTCAGTACCAGTGCCCCGGCTCCCACAACAAGGAGAGCTTCGACCTGTGGTCCAAAGGCCCCGACAAACACAACGGCGACAAGAAGGACAGCTCCAGCGAGGCTGGCGACGGCGACGACATCTGCAACTGGAAACAGAACTGACTTTCCCCTATACCAATATATATTATATGACATACAATCCCTAATCAACGAAAAGGAAACAACCATGACTCAAAGAAAATTCACTCTGGTGGAATTGCTTATCGTCATCGGCATCATCGCCGTCCTTTCCGGCCTGCTGCTGCCCGTGGTGGGCAACGCCAGCAAGAAGGCGGAAATGGCGAAGGCGAAGTCCGAGATGACCACCCTGCTCAATGCCATCAAGCAGTACGAGAGCGCCTACGGCACCCTGCCCATTCCAAAGAAATTCAAAAGCGGCGCAAATGCGAAGAAGGCCATCGGCGGCGGCAATGCCGACGACTCAGATGACGCCAATCAGGCGTTCAAATGGCTCATCACCATCCTTCAGGCCGAAGACCCCGGTTCATCGCTTGCCAGTGACTTTGGCTCTTTGGAGGACACCAACCGCCGCAAGCAGAAGTTCCTGGACATCAGCGGCAACGAGCCCGGCCTCTACACCGACCCGTGGGACAAGAACTACTACATCCGCTTCGACGTGAACTACGACGGCAAGATTCCCGTCGACGGCAGCGACGGCGACGCGATTGACGGCCTCAAGAGCAGCGTCGACAATCTCTATTTCGATGTGGTCATCTGGTCGAAGGGGCCGGACAAGAAGTCGTCCTCTTCCACCGCCGGAGACAAAACCAACCAGGACAACATCTATTCCTTCAACACCCTCTGGTCCAACAACGACGGACACAGTGTCGCCAAATAAGCAAGGAGGTCACGCATGAAAACGAAACAATTCACCCTCGTCGAACTTCTGGTGGTCATTGGCATCATCGCCATTTTGGCCGGCATGATCATTCCGGTCGCTGGCCGCGCCATGGATCGGGCTGACGAAGCCTCCTGCTCCAACAACATGCGCCAGCTGGGCCAGGCGGAGTCCATGTTCGCCAACGACAACGGCAACTATCTTGTCCCCTCCTCCACCTATAAGAAGACCGGCGGCGACGACGGCAAGAACACCCCCTACTGGTTCGAGGCGCTGTTCCCCTATGTGAAGGAATGGGCCGTCTTCACCTGCCCCAACGCCGCCCGCACCATGAACGTATACGGCGACGTGGCCACCTCCTCCTACAAGGCCGGCATGGGCGACACCATCAAGCTGGGCTATGTGGCCAGCCTGAAAGTCCATCCCTCCGGCAAGCACGAGACCGGCAAAACCTACAAAGTCAAGCGCTATGATTTCGAGCGTCCCGCCCAGATCATCTCCTTCGCCCCCGGCGGCATGAAGACACCTGACTTCTACGGCATCGTCTCCGGCGACCTGGTGTCCCCTGAAAACTCCGAAGGCAATGACTCCTACTGCCAGCTGAAGCGCCATGGCCGCGTCCGCGCCAATTTCCTCTTCGTGGACGGACACGTGGAGAGCATCGACGGCGCCACCATGTGGACCAGCAAGAAGACCTCCGGCGGCAAGACCTACTACAAGTATTGGGATGACGAATACTGGCAATAGGCCACCTCCCGCCTTCCTTTAACTCTGCTCACGGGCCGTCGGCTCCCCGCCGATGGCCTTTTTCGCTTCTAACCTAGCCTGGCTCTAGATGCTCTAGAAAAATTCCTAATTCCTAATTCCTAATTTCCAACTGCCTATGCTTCCTCAAGACATGAATTTCAACACGCGGGTCCTCACGGAGGACGTGGACTTCTCCATCCCCCGGCTGGGCAAACCCACCATCGTCTCCTCCCAGCAGGACGTGATTTTCGTGGACGACAATGAGCGGATCAGCTATTTCGCCGATCCGCTCATCAACGAGGAGATCCGCCAATCCGGCAAGCCAATTCCCGCGTTCCTCGCCGCCGGCCCCCGCCGCATGCTGTATCACGACGCCGCCTGGTGCCGCGCCGCCATCGTCACCTGCGGCGGCCTCTGCCCCGGCCTCAACGACGTCATCAAGGCGTTGGTCAACACCCTCTTCTACACCTACGGCGTGGACTGCGTCTACGGCATCCGCTACGGCTACAGTGGCCTCGTAGGCGGCACCAACATCAAGCCCATCGAGCTCAACCCCGACGTCGTGGACTCCATCCACATCGCGGGCGGCAGCATTTTGGGCTCCTCCCGCGGCGAGCAGTCCACAGAGGAGATCATCAAGACCCTGGACCGCATGAAAATCAACATGCTGTTCACCATCGGCGGAGACGGCACCCAGCGGGGCGCCCATGAAATCGCCGTCGCCGCCATCAAGCGGGGCCTTCCGGTCAGCGTCGTCGGCATTCCGAAGACCATCGACAATGATTTGAACTGCATGGACAAGACCTTCGGCTTCGAGACCGCCGTGGAGATGGCCGCGCCCATCATCGGCTGCGCCCATAACGAGGCGAAAGGCGCCTTCAACGGCATCGGGCTGGTCCGCCTCATGGGACGGGACTCCGGCTTCATCGCCGCCTATGCCAGCCTCGCCAATTCCGTCGTCAACTTCTGCCTCATTCCCGAAGTCGAATTCGAGCTGGACGGCCCGCAGGGCTTCTTCAACGCGTTGGAGAAGCGACTGGCGGATAAACACCACGCCGTCATCGTCGTCGCAGAGGGTGCAGGTCAGAACTTGTTCAATAGCAATGACTTAACGAAAGATAAATCTGGCAACATCCTGCACAAGGACATCGGCGTCTTCCTGAAGGAGCGCATCGGCTCCTATCTGAAGGGGCGTGGCATCGAACACAGCATCAAGTACTTCGACCCCAGTTACATCATCCGCAGCGCCGCCGCCAGCGGCAACGACTCCATCTTCTGCCTCCATCTGGCGCAGCATGCCGTCCATGCCGCCATGGCAGGCATGACGGACATGGTGGTGGGCAACTGGCAGGGGTATTTCACCTACGTCCCCATCGCCCTCGCCACTGCCGCCCGACGCAAAATCGACCCCCGTGGCCAGCTGTGGCAAAGCGTTCTGCTGACCGCCCGCCAAAACCGCTACTGGAAATAGGATATCCCTCACATGAACCTCAACCCCATCCGGCCACTGCTTATGACCGCCATCGCAATCTCCTCTGCCGCAGAACTTTCCGCAAAAAAGCCTGACGCCCCTGTCACTCCCGCCAAAATCAAGGCCGTCAAATGGATCTCCCATCGCGGCGAATCCGCCGATGCCCCCGAAAACACCCTGCCCGCCTTCCAGCTCTCCCAAAAGCGCAAGACCGACGGCATGGAGACGGACATCCATCTGACCCGCGATGGCGTCCTCGTCTGCAGCCATGACAGCGACACCAAACGCATGTGCGGCATCCCCATGATCATCGAAAACGCCACCTTCGCCGAACTGCGCACCCTTCACCCCGCCGGAAAGCACCGCCTCTTCGCGGATGTGACCCTGCCCACCTTCGCCGAGGCTCTGGACACCATGAAATCCGACCGCACCTTCTATGTGGAAATCAAGGGAAGCAACCCCGCCATCATCGACGCCATGATGGAAGCCGTGGACAAATCCAAAGTCAAGCGGAAGCAAATCGTCATGATCGCCTTCGACGCGGAAATCGTCCGACTCTTCAAAGAGAAGTATCCCAAACAAAAGGCCTTGTGGCTCACGGGCCTGGATCCCAACCGCCCCGTCCATGAGTATTTCGACACCTTGAAGGCCATTCATGCGGATGGCATCGACGCCGACGGCAACCAGGCCGTCTTCACCAAACCCTTCGTGGACGCCCTCCATGACAAAGGCTACATCGCGGCCGTCTGGACCATCGACAACCCCGCGGACTGCGAGTACTTCATCAGCATCGGCGTGGACGCCATCACCTCCAACGTCGCCGCCCGCAACCGCGAGCTCCTTCTCTTCAAATACGGGAAGTGATTCATGGGGACGGAGTTCTTCGAAATCGTCAACGGCCAAGGGGACGTCATCGGCATCGCCCCGCGGGAATGCTGCCACGGCAACCCCGCCCTGCTCCACCGCACCGCCCATGTGGTCGTCATGGACGCGGATGGCCGCATCCTGCTGCAGAAACGGGCCATGGACAAGGACATCCAGCCGGGCAAGTGGGACACCTCCGTCGGCGGCCATCTCCGACCCGGAGAGGATTTTCTCCAGGCCGCCCGCCGCGAAGCAACGGAGGAGATCGGGCTTCCCGCCGACTGCGAGCTGAAGCACATCTTCGACCTTCCCATCCGCAATCCCATCGAGTCGGAGAACACCCGCGTCTTCCTCACCGTCTACGGCGGCCCCTTCCATGCGCAGGCGGAGGAACTTGACGAGCTGCGCTTCTGGACGTGGACGGAAATCCACGACGCCATGGGCAAGAACCTCTTCACGCCAAACTTGGAGCGGGAGCTGAAACTGCTCGAAAAGCAATTAGAAATTAGGAATTAGAAATTAGAAATTTTTCTAGAGTATCTAGAGCATCTAGTGCCTCTAGAGCATCTAGTGCCTCTGGAGCTTCTAGAACTAGACTAGGGAGAGAAGAGACCATGAGATACGTTTTGGCATGGCTTGCGTTGTTTTGGTGCGCCATGGCGATGGGTCAGACGAAAATCACCATCAGCCTGGACCATGGGGACGCCCTGTACACTTGCGGCGAGACCGCCGTCTTCAAAGTCAGCGTCATGGGCGACGAGGGGCCTCACAAAGAGGGAACCGCCTCTGTGCGGCTTTCCAACGACGGACTGACCACCCTCGCCACGCGGCAAGTGGATTTGGCCGCGGAGAATCCGTTCACGGTGGAGGGCACTCTGGAGAAGCCAGGCATCCTCAGCCTGGACGTGGAGGTGAAGGCGCAGCCCAAAACGCTCCATGCCGTCTACGGCGCCGCCTTCCAGCCGCTGGAGATTCGGCCAGGCGCCCCCGAGCCGGCGGATTTCATGGACTTCTGGACCACCGAAATCCAAAAGGCCCAGGCTCTTCCACAGGAGCCAGAACTTGTTCTCTCGCAACGACTTACAAATGACAAGGTGGACTGCTACAAAATCAGCTTCGCCGCGCCCGAGGGCCAGCGAATCTACGGCTTCCTGACCGTCCCCAAGGCGGAAGGCCGCTATCCCGCCATCGTCAACGTGCCCGGAGCCGGCCCCGGCGTGGTCAACGGCCTCATGATGGAGGATTTCGTCGGCCTGGTCATGAACGTCCACATCTATGATCCGGACATCCCCGGCAAGACCATCAAAGAAAGCTATCAGGATCTGGTCAAAGGCGGCGCCTACATGTTCAAAGGCATTCCCGACCGTGAAAAAACCTATTTTCACCACGGCATCATCGGCATCAACCGTGCGCTGAACTGGCTGGCCAACCATCCGAAAGTGGACGCCACGCGCATGGGCTATTTCGGAACCAGCCAAGGCGGCGCCTTCGGCTTCATCCTGAGCGGACTCAATCCCGACCGCTTCGCCGCTATCCTCTGCAACGTGCCCGCCCTGTGCGACCATCTGGGCTTCAGAGAGGGGCGTCAGGCGGGATGGCCCCAATTCTGCAGCCGCAACAAGGCCATTTCACAAATCGAAGACATGGTTCCCTACTACGACGCCGCCAATTTCGCGGGCCACATCGGCAAAGACGTGGTGGTCCACGTCATCGTGGGTCTGGCGGACCGGACCTGTTGCCCCTCCTCCGTCTACGCCGCCTACAATCGCATTCCAGCCCGCGACAAGCAGATTCTCAACGAAATCGGCATGGGCCACGAAGTCCGTCCCGCCTACCGCAAAGACATCTCCTGGCTGAAGGAGTTCCTCAGGAAGAAGCCCGAAGGCGGCGCTCCCAAACCTGCGGGAGATTGAGCATGGCAGAGTGGGTTGATGTCCATACGCATGTCCTTCACTCCAAAGTCGCGGCGAAGGTGTTGGCGCAGCTGGAGGCGCATTACCATCTTCGCCCCATGGGAAACGGCCAGGCGGAGCAATTGCTGCAGTGCATGGAGTGGTGCGACGTCTCGAAGGCCTTCGTCCACACCGCCGCCATCAGCGCGGAGCAGGTGAATCCCGCCAACCGATGGGCCGTCTCGCTGAAACGGTATCCCCAATTCGTCCCCTTCGGCACCATGCATCCGCAGCTCAAGGACTTCGAGTCGGAACTGGCGTGGCTGTTCGACCATGGCATCCGCGGCGTCAAGCTCCATCCGGACTATCAGGGCTTCCGGCTGGACGACCCCGCCCTGCTTCCCATCTTCGCCGCCATGGAGGGCTCCTTCACCGTCATGGTCCATGTGGGAGGCCTCCTGCCGCCGGAGCAGAGTCCCTCCTGCCCATGGAAACTGGCCGCCATCAAGCGCCGCTTCCCAAAACTGCAGCTCATCGCCGCCCATTTCGGCGGCTATCTGCATTGGCAGCATGTCGTCGAAGCCTATCGCGGGCTCGACATCCTGCTGGACACCTCCTCCACTCTCTTCACCATTCCACAACCGCTTCTCGAGGCCATCTTCCACGCCTTCCCGCGCCATAACTTCCTCTACGGCAGCGACTACCCCTTCTGGGAGCCGACCATGGAACGCAACTCTCTCCAGCGACGGCTCCATCTCAGCGACAGCGAGCTGGACGAAATCATGAGCGCGGGCTCCCGTCTCGGCCTTTATTGAAAACACGGCATCTACTGCATTAAACTCCACAAAACCCACGGAATAAACACCATTCAACCCCCAAATCAAGTCCACAAAACACACGGAATAAACAGAAAAGTCAAGCAGGCTTCAGTGCCTTCTGTGTCCTTCTGTGTCCTTCTGTGGACTGAATTCCTTCTGAATCGCTACAAAACACAATCACATCATGCAGACTTGGTCTTGGAACAACTTGCGCTTCGCCCTTCCCGATGACTGGGAGATGCTCCAGTTCTCACGGAATCCGGAGGCAGGCCGTTGCGCCTTCGCGGACCGCTATCAATACCGCTTCGAAATCAACTGGCAGGTCATCGGCGGACCGCCGGACTTTCAGCGCATGGTCGGCGACTATCAGGCCAAACTGGCCACCGACGGCGTCAAGGACCTGCGCCCCGTGCAACATGCGCCATGGTACGGCGTCTATGGCATGGACCACGATACGCCCGTCAGCCGCTACGGCGCCTTTTTCCCTTTGGGAAGCCTGCTGCTGGAAGTAGTCTTCCTCTTTCCCGTCGGCGACAAGCCGAACCATGCGCTTGAAGGCCGCCTGCTTGACCAGATTCAGGTCGTGGAGCCCGATGACAACGGGCTGCTCCGCTGGAAGGCCTTCGGACTGGACGCCCTGGTCTCCGCCGAACATCCGCTGGCTCTCTGTCAGGTCCACACGGCCCACGTCACCATGTCCTTCCATGACAAGGAAGGACATGTGCAGGAGACCATGGGCCGACATGGCATGGTCGACTGCTGGCTGGACATCCCCTTGGTCAATTGGCTGGATGCCCAAATTCCGCGAGATTATTCTATCATATTGCGGCAGAATGAAATAAATCATGGACACCAAGTCTTCCATGTGGTGGCGCGCCGACGCCGCCCCGTTCTGAAGGACTGGCTGTGGGGCACCCGCCATATGGAGGCCTACGCATGGATCTGCCCCGCGGACGGACGTCTCCGCTTCATGTCCCGCACCGCCCCCCAAAGCCCCAAACGCCCCCTGCCTCCCTTCCTGCTGTGCTGCTGCCCTGACCACGAGGTGAGCCTATGAGTGCCCCCGCCGCCAACGTCCGCTTCGATTGGCGCCCCATGCTCCGCGCCAAACCCGTGCACAACATCGCCGCCGAAATCCGCGACCGCGGCGACGGCATCATCACTGTCATCGTGAAGAACAAGAAGCCGGCCTACCAAGTCCCTCCCATCAGCTGGTTCGTCCCCTTCAACCCCAAACGGGAGTTCACGTTGGATCCCGTGGGCACTCAAGTCTGGAAGTGGTGCGACGGCGAAAACACCGTGGAGCGCATCGTGGAGCTGTTCATGGAACGCTATGGACTCACTTTCCACGAGGCCCGCACGGGCGTCACGGACTATCTCCGCACCTTGATGAAACGCGGCGTCATCGCCGCCATCATGGAGAATTAGGTACTTTTCTTGAGCTTCTAGAGCCAGGCTGGCTGAAAGAAACTGAAAGAAAGTGCAATTTTGCCAGAATCGACAGAAACGGCCCTTCTAGGGCCTCTTGCCAAAACAGGTATTAATATACCAGTTTGCACCTAAAACGCGACAGCGCGAACGCCAGGGGCATTAATGGGCATTCTTCGAAAATCCAGGGGCATTTTCACCCCCTTTCGGACGCGATTTTCGCCCTTTTTTCCGCGCGTTTCGGCCAGCTCCGTTATTTCATTTATTGCATTCTTTTTAATACCTTTAATGCAATATTGAGACCACACACGCCCCCTTTCCCAAAAGGGCGCGGGCCGAAAGACGCGGAACGCGGGACATGGGACTCGGTCATGTCCATCATGGAGGTTTGCACCAAATCCCGCAGTTTTTGCAAAAAAAGATTCGTCTGGCATTGAAAAAAAGGGGATTTTGCCTTATAGTACGGAATCTGTCTTTTCATCTCCATGATGGCGGTCAGTCCCGCCACGCGGGAAGGAATGCGACGACAACCCATCACACCTTTTATATATAATGGATTCAGAGTAACATGAAGACAATCTCCATAGCGGATCAGCCATGGCTGAGCATGAAGCGAACGGTCAGCATCACAGTGGACGGCATCCGCTACCGTCTGTTTCGGGCGTCGGTCACCGTCGCCGTCATTGTGGTCGCCGTCGCTTTTCTCATGAACATTTTGGCGGAGAGCCTCATCAAGCGGGCCGTGGCACAGAACACCCGCGAGCGCATCAGCAACTCCCGCATCATCTACGACTGGAGCGCCAAACTGACGGCCCCCGGCAGCCAGGAGTCCGTCATCGAAGATTTGGCCGACTGCGAGGACGGCTCCCCTCTGGAGGCGGAATTCCGCGCCTTCACGGGACTGGACGCGGAGAAGCTGACCGTCCTCCGCAAGCAGGCCAAGGACATCATGACCATCTTCCGCTTCTTTGACGAGCTGGACTACGCCAAACGCCGCTCCCTCATCCACACCGCCAGCGGCATGGACATCCTGAAGCGGCTCCAGAAGCCGGAATACATGGAGCAGTTCAACACCGCCCTCTCCCGCATCCGCTCCGTCCAGTTCCCCCTTTCCGCCGACCTTCTGGCCCAAATCCTCAAGGAGGAGCCCGCCATTTCCGCCCAGGTTGCCACCATTCTCTCCGCCCGCTCGAAGGCCATCGAGACCATCAACCAGTCCATGGGCCACGCCACCATTCTGGAGAAGCTGGCTGACGCCGACGGCGAATTCGGAGACGTCATCCGCAAGGCGGGCTTCAATCTGGACGAGACCCGGGTGGCTCCGCTATTGGTGAGCCAGGCCAACGCCCTGCTGGACACCTTGGTTCTCGAAAAGAGCATGGAGGAGCGTCCCACCCGCCAGCTCATCGCCCAACAGGCCAATATCCTGCCGGCGGACGTCAATGTCATCATGATGTGGAAGTACTTGGACAGCAAGAAGTTCGCCACGCGCTACCTGGACAAGATGCAGGAAAGCGGCATCGCCATCGGCTCCCTGACTCCGGAGCGACTGGTGGAGCTGGCGCAGAAGCGCAAGGAGAACGCCTCCCTGCTCAAGGCGGAGCGGCTGACCATGGACGCCGGCAAGGGCGCCCTCGGCTTGGGCGAACGGCTCGGCTGGCTGCTCTTCGTCTCCATGCTCGTGTGCGGCATCGGCATCGCCAACGCCATGATGATGTCTGTGACGGAACGCTTTACGGAAATCGCGACCTTGAAGTGCCTGGGGGCCCTGGACGGCTTCATCATGATCATGTTCGTGTTGGAGAGCTGCTTCATGGGCATCGTCGGCGGCATCATCGGCGCGGTGCTTGGCGGCGTCATCGGCCTGGGCCGCATGCTGGCGGCCTTCGGCGTCAACTTCCTTGTGGCGATTCCCGTGGGGGACGTGCTGCTGGGCATGCTGGTCTCCGTGCTGCTGGGCACGCTGCTGGCGGCCATCGCGGCGGTCATCCCGTCCTACAAGGCGGCCCGCCTCGCCCCCATGGAGGCCATGCGCGTCGAATAGCCACGGTTCCACCCATGAACCTGTGAATTTCTCATAACACATTGATAATCAGATACTTACAGAAGAATTAGCCATGACCGAAACCGCCGTACAGCCATCCGCGAAAGCCTCCAAAGGCGAGAGGCGCATCATCATACGCACCGTGGGCCTGAAGAAGACCTACATGATGAAAGGAGTGCTCACGGAGGCGCTCCGCGGCGTGGACATGGCCATCTATCAGGGGGAGTTCATCTCGGTCATGGGCCCCTCCGGCTCCGGCAAGTCCACCTTCTTCAACATGATCGGCGCCCTGGACAGTCCGTCCGTGGGGCGCGTGTTCATCGACGAAGTGGACGTGGCCCAGCTGACAGCGGAGGAGCTGGCCTACCTGCGCTGCCACAAGATCGGCTACATCTTCCAGAGCTACAACCTCATCAAATACATGACGGCGCTGGAGAACGTGACCACCCCCATGGCCTTCGGCGGCGTCATGCCCGACGAGGCCCGTGAGCGGGGCATGGCCCTGCTGGACCTTGTGGGACTGAAGGAGCGGTGGTATCACCGCCCCATCGAGATGTCCGGCGGCCAGCAGCAGCGCGTCGCCATCGCCCGCTCCCTGGCCAACAACCCCTCCGTCCTGCTCTGCGACGAACCCACGGCCAATCTGGACCTGCACACGGGACAGGAGATCATCGACACCTTGGTCAAGCTGAATCAGGAGAAGGGCGTCACCGTCATCTGCGCCACCCATGACCACCGCATGATGAACATCTGCGACCGGCTCATGTGGATCCGCGACGGACGCATCGACCGCATCGCCAACCGCGAAGACGTTCAAATCGAGGTCGACAGCATCGGCTGAGGAGCGGCAGACAACACAACCACCTTCATATATGGCTTCCGCGGGAAGCCGAGAGCCAAAGGAATTCCAATTCACCATGCGAACGTTCTTTCCATCCATGAAATGCCTGGGCGCCCTTGCCCTGCTGGCGGCCGCCATGGGGAGCGCCCAGACCCAAGTCCCCTCATCCTATCTGGAGGACTGCCGGATTCTGACGGCCACGCCCCATCGGCTCAGCGGCACCGATGAATACGCCAAGGCGGCGGACCATGTGGAGGCCCGCCTGAAGGCCCTCAATCCAGACCAGCTCATCGTGCAGCCTTTCGCCAGCACGCGGGAGCAGATCGTCTACGCCCGCCTGACGCCAGAGGGGAAGTCCCCCCTCAACCTGCTGCCCATGCGCTCCAACGGCGTCATCCCGCCCGTCACGCCGGAAGGCGGCATCACCGCCCCCATCGTGCACATCGGAAAGGGCACCGCCGATGAATTCGGCGACGTCCATGTGGAAGGCTGCATCGTCGTCATGGACTACAATTGCGGCCAGGGCTGGGTCCGCGCCCTCCGGCTGGGCGCCAAGGGCATCATCTTCACGAAGGCGGAGCTGGCCGACGCCAAAAGCCCCCACTTCATGGAAAGCAACGTCAATTTCCTCCGCTTCTTCTACCCCGGCGACGCCGCCGACCTGCCCCAAAGCGGCAACGTGACCCTGGAGAGCTCCATCGTCTGGGTGCCCGCCGTGGGACGGAACATCTTCGCGTTCTTCAAGGGGACGGATCCCGTCTTCAGCCAGAGCAAGGACGAAGTCATCATCCTGGGCACCAATTTGGACAGCTATGGCGAGGTGCCCTGGATGTCCCCCGGCGCCCGCGGCGCCGCCAACTGCGCCGCCCTGCTCCAGATCGCGGAGCACATCGCCCAAAACCGCCCCCGCCGCCACATTCTCATCGCCTTCTTCGACAATCAGGCCCGCTGCCACTACGGCAGCAGCATGTTCTACCGCACCTTGGAGACGGACAAAGAGGAAGTCACCATCGCCAAGCGGGAGGAGTCCTACAAGAACGAGGCGAAGTTCATTGAGGACATGGAAAGCCTGCTGGCCCGTGAGGATGCCCTGACCGCCGAGTCCCCCGTCCGCCGCCGCCTTCTGGACCGTCTCGCGGAAAAGGCGCAGGCGCAGGCCTATTATTATAAGGATCAGGAGTATCAGCTCAACGACGAGATCCTCACCTACCGCAAACAGTACAGCGACGGCTTCCCGGCGGAGATTCAGAAGCGCATTGAGCAGATTGAAGAGGAGAAGTTGAAAGTCGCTCCCAAGAAGAGCGGCTGGAACAACCTGCAGCGCGTCATCGGCAAGGAGAAGCGCAATCTGAAGGGCGGCGGCACACCGCAGCTGGAGCCGGAGATCGCCGCCAACCTGGCCTCCATCATCGCCGAAGTCAAGGCGGACATCGCCAACCGCGCCGAAGAGCTCCGGCTGGAGCGCAAATGCCTCGACGCGGACGGCAAGCTGGCCGCCCTTTTGGGCGACGCATGGATCACCCTCCACGTCTCCCTCCTTCTGGGGGACACCACGGAGCGGTGGGCCGTCATCATCGGCGGCGACTCCAACATGCATTCGTGGCAGGACAATCCCGGCCTCTACGGCAAAATCCAGGCCGCCTTCCTGAAAGCCCACAACACGATCGAAGACGCCACCCACGACTCCAAGTTCCTGGCGGCCTCCGCCAACCAGACCCTGCCTCAGACCCGCGTCATCTGGGGCGCCCCCTTCCTGATTCACAGCGGCGAGCCCGCCGGCCTCTTCGGCATCTACAACCTGGCTCTCGGCACCGTGCAGGAAGCCACCATGCGCGAAGGCACCCCCGACGATGATCTGGACCACCTGAAACTGGACGTCATCTACCGTCAGGCGGTGGACATCGCCCGCTTCATCGCCCCAGCCGGAAAGGCCAGCGGCGACTTCGCGGACAACATGCTCGGCAACCAGATTGGCCTCTCCCTCCGCCGCGGCATCGTCGCCAGCAAGGAATACGTCATCCCCAGCTTCACGGAGGACAACACCGTCAAGGGCCCCATGGTCATGGGCACGCTGCAAGGCACCTCCATCCCCAACACCCCGCGCCTCGGCGCCACCGTCCAGTTCTGCCTCGGCCGCAACTATTCTTTGGCCTACAACGAAAACAAATACCCCGCCTTTGACAACCATCAGGTGCTCCGCACCAACCACAACGGCGTCTATGCCATGGGGCCCATCACCAACAGCTGGTGGGGCCGGGCCGGCTTCGCCGCCATCTTCAACCCCCACGGCACCGTCATCGAAGTCTGCGACAACAACTCCTACCCCAACGTCCGCTGGCGTCTGAACACCTTCAAGGCCCGCCCGGGCTGCATTGTCCTGCCCTCTCAGCAGCGCACGGAACGTCTTCCAGGAGAAGAGGTTAAGATTCTCTCCGCCCGCGCGAACTCCGATTTGGACAAAGGCAAGTCCTTCACGGAGACGGTGGACGGCGTCTGCTGCTGGTATTCGGAGGAGCGTGAGAAGGGCGTCAAGCTGTTCAGTCTCCGCCAGATGGTGGGACTGAACAACGGGCCAGCCTATCACGACCCCAACCTCCCGCCGGTGGAGGAAGGCATCGGAGAGGGCTTCTCCATGATGGGCGAGCCGCTGGCCATCAACGCCGCCGCCCGCTCCTCCGCTGACCTGTGGCGGCTCAACGAGTCCCGCATCGAGATTCTCCGCTCCAAAGGCATTCTGGACTCCTCGCTGGCCGAACTCCATGGCCGTTCGGAGGACATCCTGCTGGAGGCGAAGACCGAGGGCGTCTCCCCCATGCGCAAGGAGGCGTTGAACACCCACTCCTTCTGGGCCTCCCGCCCCGTCTACAACAAAGTCCGCTCCATGCTGGACGACCTGGTCTTCGCCGTCCTCATCCTGCTGGCCCTCTCCGTCCCCTTCGCCTTTGCGCTGGAACGGGTCATCATCGGCGCCACCACCATCTACAAGCAGATCTACTGGTTCATCTTCTTCTTTGCCATCACCTTCCTCATCCTCTATTTCTCCCATCCCGCCTTCGCCATCGCCAACACGCCGATCATCATCTTCCTCGGCTTCGCCATCGTGGTCATGTCCGTGCTGGTCATCTGCATCATCATGCGGAAATTCGAGTATGAGCTGAAGGCGATTCAGGGCATGACGGCCACCGTCCATGTGAACGACGTCTCCAACGTCAGCACCCTGATGGCCGCCATGCAGATGGGCGTCTCCACCATGCGGCGCCGCCCCACCCGCACCGCGCTGACCGCCATCACCATCATCCTGCTCACCTTCACCATCCTCTGCTTCGCCTCCTTCGGCACCCAGTCGGGCATCGTGACGCTGTTCACGGCGCCCAACCCCGCCTATTCCGGCGCCTTCGTCCACAACGTCAACTGGAGCCCCCTGAGCGAGGATCTGAGGGACGTCATCAAAGGCCGCTGGCCCGACCTGACCGTCTGCCGCCGCCTCTGGGTCTCCCCCAAGACGCAGGACAACCCGGGTCTGCTCATCAGTCGCACGGATGCCGGCTCCCCGCTGACCATCAAAGGTGTCTTAGGCATTGAACCGCAAGAACTTACGCAACGCGCCGATTTGAAGCAGTACTTCGGCGACATCAACGACGACACCATTCTCATCACCAGCGCCGTCGCCAAGGTCCTGGAGGTCGAGCCAGGAGACGCCATCCTCTTCCGCGGCCGCAAGCTGACCGTCGGCAAGCTGATGGACGCCGTCGAGCTCTCCGCCGCCAAGGACATGGACACCAGCAGCATCATTCCCGCGGACTTCACGGAAACCTCCTCCAGCCAGTCCAACTACACGGAAGGCGAAGAGGAGATGGAGATGATGTCGCAGCGCAACTGGGCCAGCCTGCCCGTGGACCAAGTGGCCGTCCTTTCAGCGGACACCGCCAAGAGCCTTGGCGCAAGTCTCTATGGTCTGCAGATTTACACAAAGGACAGCACATCGGCCATCCAAATCGCGGAGAATCTGGCCCGCATCCTGTCCTGCCCGATTCCCGCCACGCGGGACAACGGCGTCTACCGCCACCTGCTGGGCACGGTGCTGAAAGCCTCCGGAGCGAAGGACCTCTTCTTCCCCATCGTCCTCGGCGGCCTGGTCATCTTCGGCACCATGTTGGGTTCCGTGGCCGACCGCAAGAAGGAAATCTACACTTTCAGCGCCCTGGGCCTCGCGCCGAAGCACGTGGCGACGCTGTTCTTCGCGGAGTCCATGGTGTACGCGCTCATCGGCGGCCTGGGTGGCTATCTGCTGGCGCAGGGCACCCTGAAGGTGCTGGGCGTCGCCTCCGAATACGGCCTTGTCCGCGTCCCCGAAATGAACATGTCCTCCTCCAACACCATCGTCACCATTCTGATCGTCATGGCGACGGTGCTCATCTCCTCCGTCTACCCCGCCGTGAAGGCCTCCAAATCCGCCAATCCGGGTCTGATGCGCATCTGGCGGCCGCCGGAACCCAATGGCGACGTGATGGATCTGGTCTTCCCCTTCACCGTCTCCCAATATGACATCACGGGCGTGGTCAGCTTCCTGCAGGAGCATTTCGGCAACCACACGGACACAGGTTTGGGCCGTTTCATGACCAGCCATGTGGAGCTGGTGAAGGAGAAGAGCGGTGAACTGGGACTGGACGCCAATCTGGCCTTGGCCCCATTCGATTTGGGCGTCAGCCAGAGCTTCTCCCTCCGCAGCACCCCAAGCGAGATCCCCGGCATCGACGAGGTCCGCGTGGTCCTGACCCGTTCCTCCGGCCAGCCGAAGGATTGGCAGCGCCTGAACAAGGTCTTTTTGGATGACCTCCGCCAGCAGTTCCTCATCTGGCGTTCGATTCCGCGGCAGACCATGGAGCTGTACCGCCAGCGCACCCTGACCGCCCTGGGCGGCGGCGCATCGGCCGTCTCCGAAGGCCAGAGCAACTGAGCAGCACGAGGATAGCATATCATGGCACATAACATCGACAAAGAACTTGAAGAATTCCGCCGGATCATGGAAGTGCCTTCCACCTTTGAGGAAGGATTCCGCTGGTCCGCCCTTTTCGGCGCCATCTTCGTCGCCCTTCTGATGGTGCCTGGCGCCATCTACATGGGTCTGCTGGCCGGCGCGGGCATCGGTTCCGCCGCGCAGTGGGTCACCGTCATCCTCTTCATCGAGGTGGCGCGGCGCGCCCACCGCTATCTGAACCGCTCCGAAATCTTCGTCCTCTTCTTCATGGCGGGGTCCATGATGGGCGTGGCCTCCACCGGCGGCCTGCTGTGGCAGCAGTTCTTCGTCCAAAGCGACGCCGCCGCCGCCAACGGCCTCACCGACCAGCTGCCCCGCTGGTACGCCCCCGCCATCGAGTCCGACTCCTTCGCCAAACGCACCTTCTTCCACATCGACTGGCTGCCCGCCATCCTCATGATGCTCTTCGGCTCCTTCGTCGGCGAACTGGCCAACGTCATTTTGGGCTACGGCCTCTTCCGCGTCGCCAGCGACATGGAGAAGCTGCCCTTCCCCATGGCCCCGGTCGGCGCGCAGGGCATCATGGCCATGGCGGAGGACATTGAGGCGAAGAACGCGAAGGACGCGGAGAACTCATGGCGCTGGCGCGTGTTCGCCATCGGCGGCGCCATCGGCCTGGCCTTCGGCTCCATCTACCTCTTCCTTCCCGTCATCAGCGGCGCCCTCACGGGAACCGCCATCCAGATCTTCCCCATCCCCTTCTCCGACTTCACGGGAAAGACGGGCCAGTACCTTCCCGCCGTCGCCACGGGACTGTCGTGGGACTTCGGCAACATCATCGCGGGCATGGTCATGCCCTTCTTCGGCATGGTGGGCAGCTTCATCGGCCTGGTCTTCACCATGGTGCTCAACCCCATCCTCTACAACCACGGCATCCTCAGCAACTGGAAATTCGGCGACGACACGGTCTCCACCCTCTTCAAGAACAACATCGACTTCTATTTCAGCCTGCATATCGGCATCGCCGTCGCCATCGCGCTGGCGGGCCTCTTCCAGGTTGTCCGCAGCATCATCCAAAGCTCGAAGGAGAAGCGGAAGCTGCGCGCCGCGGGGCAGACCAAACGCAACGCGTGGAAGGACATTCCCGCCGGCCGCGGAGACATCAGCCTGTGGGCCATCATCCTGTGCTACTTCCTGGTCACCAGCGCCTACACCGCCGTCTCCATCTTCCTGCTCTTCTGGCACCACGGCGGCTGGGAGAAGGTCATGGCCACGCCGGAAGTCCGCAACGACATCCGCAACGTGTTCATCGTCCTCATCATCTTGGGCTTCGTCTACACGCCCATCATCAGCTACGTGACCGCCCGTCTGGAGGGCATGGTCGGCCAGGTGGTGGAAGTCCCCATGATCCGCGAGGCCGCCCTCATCCTCAGCGGCTACCATGGCGTCGCCGTCTGGTTCCTCCCGCTGCCCATCGCCAACTACGGCGGCATGACCGTCTTCTACCGCCAGTGCGAGCTGACGGGAACGAAATTCACCAGTATCTGGAAGACGAAAATCATCCTCTTCCCGCTCATCCTCCTCAGTTCCGTCTTCTTCCAGAACTTCATCTGGGGGCTGGACCAGATCCCGTCCGTCGCCTATCCCTACGCGCAGAAGATGTGGGAGCTGAACGCCGCCAACTCCTGCATCATGTACTCCTCCACCATGGGCGAGTACTCCATGTTCGAGCAGGCCTTCAACATCGTCTATCTGGGCTACGGCGCCCTCTTCGGCATCGTGCTCTTCAGTTCCATGAACCTGCTGGGCGCCCCCATCATGATGACCTACGGCGTGGTCCGCGGCCTCGGCCAGAGTCTGCCCCACTCCATCATCTCCCAGTTCATCGGGGCCCTCATCGGCCACTTCTACTTCAAGAAGCGCCTGCAGCTGAAATGGCGCCAGTACATCCCCGTGGTGGCCGCCGGCTACTCCTGCGGCATGGGTCTGATCACCACCGTCGGCGTCGGCGTCACCTTCCTCAGCAAAGCCGTCATCAAACTGTCGTTCTAATCCAAGGGGCTTGATACCATGAGTCAGGATGTACTAATCAAAGTTGAGCACGTCAACAAGGAGTTCAATCTCGGGAAGACGGTGGTGCATGCCCTAAAGGACATCAACCTGGAGATCTACCGCGGCGAGTACCTTTCCATCATGGGCCCCTCCGGCTCCGGCAAGAGCACGCTCTTCAACATGATCGGCGCGTTGGACCGCCCCTCCTCCGGCATGGTCAACGTGGCCGGCTTCGATTTGACCAAGCTCTCCGCCCGCCAGCTGGCCTATTTCCGCGGCAACCACATCGGCTACGTCTTCCAGGCCTACAACCTCCTTCCCGCCTATGACGCCATCGGCAACGTCAGCATGCCCCTGCTGTTCAGCGGATGCGACCCTGAAAAGGCCCGTCAGCGCGCTATCGAAGTCCTTGAAATGGTCGGACTTGGACACCGCCTGACCCATCGGCCGGACGAGATGTCCGGCGGTCAGCAGCAGCGCGTCGCCGTCGCCCGCGCCCTCGCCAACGAGCCCGCCATCATTTTGGCGGACGAACCGACCGCCAACTTGGACTTGAACACAGGCGAGGAGATCATCTGCCTCATCCATGATCTCTCCCGCCGCCTCGGCGTCACTGTCGTCACCGCCACCCACGACCACAAGATGCTGGACAAGTCCGACCGCATCCTCTGGATCAAGGACGGCGCCGTCGACCGCCTCGAGAAGCGCGCTGACCTGAACATCAAGCTCGGTACTGTCAAATAGTTAGAAATTAGGAATTAGGAATTTTCCTAGTGCCTCTAGAGCTTCTAGTGCCTCTAGAGCCTCTAGAGCTAAGCTAGCCCTTCTGCCCATGAGCCGTCTCTGCCTGCTTTTCGCCCTACTGTGCCTTGCCGTCGTCGCGCAACCCGTTTTTCCTGTGGCACAAGGAGTTACAAATCTTCTGGAGACGGGCTACTATCAAGTCGGCTATCAATCCTACGGCGAAGCCGACGTCCATCTCATGCCCATCGGCTGGGAGCAGCACTTTGAGCAGAAGACAGGCATCTCCTTCCACTACCGCGATGTCCAAGGCCGACAGTCCCTCCTGCTCCATAGCCCATGGCGGATTGCCGTCGGCAAGACGTGGGTGGATTATAAGCTGCAGTTTCCTGCCATACAGCCCATCTCCCTTCAGTTCGGCATCTGCATGGGCACCGACGCCGCCACCGACGGCGTCACCTTCAGCGCCTACGCCTTCGAGCCCGGCCAGTCGGAGCAGACGCTTTTCCGCGAACACTATAACGAACGTCAATGGAAGGACTTCCTGTTTAATCTCGACGCGTTTTCCGGCAAAGTTTGCATCCTCCGCTTTCAGGTCGAACCCGGTCCCCAAAACGACCCCTCCTTCGATTTCTCCGACTTCTCCGCCCCTCTCGTCACCATCGGCCCCACCCCGCTGAATCAAGCCGCCCATGACACCATGGCGGCGGAATGCACACGCCTTCTGGAGACGAAAGCCATCCGCGCAACCCGTGACCTCCCCCTTAACCACCTCTGGAGCAACGCGAAAGACGGCATCGTCCCCGGCAACTTGGTGGAGCGCTTCACCAATTCCATCCGCCGTCTTCCGGACGGCGATGGTTGGGAGCTGGCCTACGAAGGGGAGGACGCCGCCCTCGCCTATCAGTTCCGCCCCGCCACAGGCACGCTGGAGGATTTCACTTTGACCTACAATGGCGGCACCCCCATTCCCGTCGCCATCGACGGCGGCCTTTTCTTCGACAAGGAGGCGAAACCGCGAATCGCTTCCGTTGACCAAATTGATGACACCCTTCAGGTTGTAACTTCCTATCTTATTGATAATGAAGAACTTACAGCAACATGGCGCTTTTCCGTTCATGGCAAGGCCCTGGTTCTGGACGTGCGTTGCGACAAACCAGGCGCCGCAGGCCTCAATCTGGGTTCCTGCGGCCCGCTCCGACTTCGCCGCTCCATTCCAATCCCCTACACGGGCTGGAACAGCTGTCATATGCTCCACATGAAATCCGAAGGCCTCTTCAGCATGCGCCACGTCGACTGGACGCAAAGCGACGCCTCCGAAGCGGACAATGGCATCATCTCCACCTACAGAAAGAAGACCAATGGCACCCGTAACCCGCTCCACGACGTCGCCTACATCGCCTTCTCCCCTCTGCCGCAAGAGGTCCTGCCCAACATTCCAAATCCCAAGTCCCGTTACCGCAAAGAGTTAGGACCGCTGACCATTCTGGACTTCTGGAACGGCGGCATCAACTCCTTCCATTCGGACGCCGCCACGCTGCGCTCCCTGAAGGACAATGGCATCGACCACATCGGCATCATCTACCACAACTGGCAACGCTACGGCTATGACGTCAAGCTCCCCGACCACCTTCCCGCCAATCCGCAGTTCGGCGGCGACGACGGCATGAAGGAGCTTAGCAACGCCGCAAGCTCCTGCAATTACATGTTTTCCCTCCATGAAAACTACATTGACCTCTATCCGGACGCCCCCTCCTACAGGAAGGAAAGCGCAGTGCTCAACTCGGACGGCTCTTTCTCGAAGGCATGGTTCAACCCGGGCACCGGCGTCCAGAGCTACGGCCTTAAGTGCAACCACGCCATGGACTTCGCCAAGCGAAACAGTCCCGCCATCCATGAACGCTACGCCACCACCGCCGCCTATCTGGACGTGCACACCTGTGTCATGCCCTCCCATCAGCTGGACTGCGACGCCACCCAGCCCATGGCCGCCATCGCCCGCTTCAAGCTGCTGCAGGACTCAAGGCTGTTCGACTACATGCGGCAAGTCCACAAAGGGCCCTTGTTCGGCGAAGGCGGCTGCCACTTCATCTGGGCAGGCAGGGCCGACGCCGTCGAAGCGCAAGTCAATGACAAAGAGAATCATACGCCATTTCTTGACTTCGATCTGCTGAAAATCCACCCGCTCATGCTGAACCACGGCATGGGCTACTATGAACGCTGGCTGAATACCAACCACCGCGACCTGTGGGGAGTCGACGAAACCAGTCCCATGAAGCATTTGGACAAATATCGCGCGCAGACCATCGCCTACGGCCATGCGGGCTTTGTTTCCGGCAGCTATGTCAATCATACCCAATGGGTTGCGAAAGAACACCATCTGCTGCACGCCGCCCAGCTGCTCTACGGTGACGCGAACCCCGTCCGCATCGAATACGAGGTGGGCGGCCAGCTGGTTCCCGCCGCCGTCGCATTGGCGCTGCAGCAGACCACGCGCACGAAAGTGACCTACGACAACAGCGCGGAAGTGTGGGTCAACTGGGGCGAAAGCCCCTGGGAGATTCTGCCGAATGTCGTTCTGCCACAATGGGCTACGTACTGCCGTGGTGGCGACGGCATCTGCGTCAAAACCGCCTTCCCCACGCCAGACGGCCATTTCGCCGACTACGCCCAATGCCCCGAATACCTCTTCGCGGACGCGCGGACCTCCTTCCACCTTCCCTCCGCCGACATGGTCATCCCCTGCGCCAATGTGTGCATCTCCGATTTCAAGTACTTGGGCGGCAACAAGATATCACTGACCTACACATGGTATCCCGAATGCAGGCTCTTCCACAACGCTACCTGTTTCGTCCATTTCATCGACAAATTGGACAAAACGGACCACGACATCATCTTCCAGCAGGACCACGACCTCCCCGCCAAAACCAAAGAATGGCACCTCGCCACCCCGCTGCAGGACGGCCCCTACACCATCCAGGTCTCCCCGCAATTGGACAGCTATGAAATCGCCGTCGGCCTCTACAGCTCCATGGGCCGCTATCAGCTGGATAACGAGGCGATGCCCCTTAATCGCTACCGTCTCGGCACTCTCGAGCTGACCCGCGACAATGACGGCGCCATCACGGACATCCGTCTTGTCCCCTCCTCTCACACGCCGTCGCTCCGCCTCTGGAACAGCGCCGAGCAGCAAATGCAGCGCATGAATCCCACAGGAACCATGGTGGACTTCGGCCCCATCGTCACGGACGGCTCCGTCAAAGTCAATCTGGAAGAGAACCGTCTCGTCATCTTCCCCTATCCGCGCAACAGGGAATTCACCATCTCTCTGCGGCTGAACCAGTTCCCAAACATTCCCGCCGACGCCGACGCCTTCACCCTGCGCGCCGCTCCGGAAGGTTCCGCGCAACCCGGCTGCGATGTGCCCTTCACCCTCTCCAAAGACCGTCTTGTCAGCTTCCAACACACTGCCGCACAACATAATGGACGATATTTCCTCGCCTGGAAGTAATGCCGCCAAACGCCTCCCCAGACATGGACGCAACAGCCCAAAATCGTTATCATTTCCGTAGATATTTGGTGTTGCGACCCGCTGTGGAAGCGGAAGCCGTGTCCGGGCGCGAGTTTCGTGCATCTGGGTTAGCGATTTCTTAATTTAGAACTGGCCATGGACTTTTTCTAGTCAATTCGTTCTTTTTATCGGATAGTAGTGAAATTCAGCAAAAAAACACGCTGGGCTCTTGTTTTTTCTCGAAAGTTTCGTATAATTATAGATGTGTGGTGGAAAAAATAATGTCCCCTGTTTCGCCGAAAAATTCGGGGAGGGGTGTTTTGAAGCCGCAAATCACTAATAGAAAGGTATTTACAACAATGAAAAAGGCATTCACCCTCATCGAACTGCTGGTCGTCATCGCCATCATCGCCATTCTGGCAGGCATGCTGCTGCCCGCGCTGGCCAAAGCCAAACAGAAGGCCATGGCCGTCAACTGCATGTCCAATCTGAAAGGCTCCATGGAATCCATGATGCTCTACATGGACGACTACAGCGGCGCCGCCATTCGCTACATGGCGTCGGCGAGAACCATTAATGGAGTGGCCCAAAACAACGCCTACACTCAGAGCTCCTGGGCCATCCATCTGATGGCCACCGGCTACATTGAGGAAAGCTCCCCCATCGTGAAATGCCCCGTGACCATCACATGGAAATCCATTGTGGAAACTCAGATCGCCTCCTGCCAGATTTACGGCTGCCTCAACTGGAACGACCTGAAAAACACCGTTCTCGGCCGCGTGGACTCCCCCATCCTGACCGTTTGGTGGAACACCCTGCGGATCAAGAACCCCTCCAATTTCATCATGTTCGGCGATGACTACTATCCCGTTCAGCGCAGCTCATGGGTGAATGTGAACGTGTCGGCGAACAACGGCGCGGACCAGCCCTACTACCATGCCCTCCACAATGAGCGCTGCAACATGGCCTTCGTCGATGGCCATGCCACCTCCCTCGCCGGCGGTGACCTGCTCTCGGCCGCCAGCAAGATTGAATTCACGAATTTCACCAGCGGCGTCTACTTCTTCCCGCAGGACGCCAACGTCGTCATCAACTTCAGATAGTTTGCTGACAACAAGTTAGGGATTTCCCATGGTCCTGTAGGCTGATGGCCTGCAGGACCGTTTCGTTTTTTGAGGAGGGGGAAGACGGACGGGAGGAAGGAAAAGCGGGACGAGGGACAGGAGACGGGAGACGGGAGGAAGGGGAAAGTGAGACGAGAGACACAAGGAGACAAGAAGAGTGAAAAAGTAACGTTTCATCAGTGATTTACGCGTCTCCCGTCTCACGTCCAAGTCATTGCGTCTCCCGTCTCACGTTCCTGTCTCTCTCGTCTCCCGTCTCTCGTCTCTCGTCCAAGTCCTCCCGTCTCCAGTCTCTCGTCCCTCGTCACAAGGGGCATTAAATTCATTGCAATTGTGGTTTCTGCGGGTCGCGGGAGTTGCCCTTTGAATCACGCCGATTATAGTAAAGCCATCATATTCCCCTTTCGCATGGGCTCCATTCACTTTTACATCATAAAGGAAGATAATGAAATCATTGTTCTCCATTTTCATCCTGTTCGCATGCCTTTGCCATGGCCAACAAGACAACATCTGGAGGGATCCGGACTTCGAGAGGAACGGCATTGAGATGGAAAACGCCCATTCGGGCACCCATGGCCTCCGCCTCCATGTCGGCGAGAAGGAATATTGGGCGTTTGCCAGCCATGACATCCTGCAAGTGACGCCCTATGCGCTGTACCGCGCAACGGCCTATGTCCGCAGCGACGGTCACGGCGGCGGCCATGGCAAATCCCTCTTCTTCTACGGACAGGACTCCTTCGGCTGGGGCTTCGTCGCCGAGACGGCCATGCCCATCGGCCCGGAATGGCAGAGGGTCACCATCACCTTCTCCGTCCCCGACAGCAGCATCACCTTCCATCCGCTGGTCTTCAACAATTCCAGCAATGCGACGGCGGAGATGGACGATTTGGAGATTGTCATGGAGCTTCCGCCGGAGGAGCACATCCGCCGCATGGAGCAGGTGGAGGCCCCCACTCAGCATCAATGCCAGCTGCTGGGCCGCCATTACCTTGCCACCGGCCAGATGGAGGCCTTCCAAAGAGTCTTTGAAAAAGCCAACGATCTGGCCAAGTCAGACCTCTCATGCCTGTTGGCGAAGGCCGCCACGGACCCTGCCACCGTCTCCCGCCATGTCAGCGACATGCTGCATTACGGAGCCATGCACTATCCCGAAGGCCCCAGAAGGTGGGATGAGTTCCTCGCCAAGCTGCCGACGGAACTGCAGTGGGAAACCCTGTCCCGCGCCATCCGGCAGGGCATGACGGATAAGGACATCGCCACAGCCATGGATTTGCTGCAGGAAAATATGTGCAAATCCGACATGATTTTACCTAAAGCGTTCCGCGAGAATATGTTAGCGGAAATCACCGCCTATCTGAATGCTGGAGACACCCTGCCGGGGGCGGCCGTCTGCCGCGAGGCGTTGGAGTCCATGCAGGCCTACTGGAGGGACAGCGTGGCCCGCATCGGCGACCGCCGCGTGGCCATCGGCGGCGTCCCGCTGAAAACCGGCCAGACCGCCATCGTGCTCCCGCCGGACGCCACTCCCTCGGAACGGACGGCGGCCGACGACCTCAGGGGCCATCTGGAGGAAATGACTGGCGAAACTCTGCCCATCATCGAAGGGACCGACGGCTGGCCAAAACAGCTCATCTTCGTGGGGCGAAACCCCAAGCTGGCGGACTACGGCTTCCGCGTGGACTACGCCAAACTGGGTCTGGAGGGCATCCACATCGAGGCCAAAGGCGGCAATCTGCTGCTGGCCGGCGGCAAGCGCGGCGTCCTCTACGCCGTCTACAGCTTTTTGGAGGACCATCTGGACTGCCGCTGGTTCACGGCGGACTGCATCCGGCTGCCCAACACGGGAACCGTGGAACTGGAGGACTTCCGCACGGTCTACGTGCCCCCGCTGGAATACCGCGACGTGGACTACATCTCCAGCCGCCCATTCGGCTTCTCCGTCCGTAACAAGCTCAATGGCACATACATGCATGCGGATAAGCAATGGGGCGGCCATGTGTCCTACATGGGCTTCGGCCACACCATGTACGCGCTGGTCAATCCCGACGTCTACCGCGACAGCCATCCGGAGTACTTTTCGGAGCTCAACGGCAAACGGATCTGCGAGGACGCCCAGCTCTGCCTCACCAATCCGGACGTGGTGAAGATCGCCACGGAGAGCATCCGCCGCTGGCTGCGGGAGAATCCCGACGCCACCATCTTCAGCGTCTCCCAAAACGACAACATGAAATACTGCCAATGCGCCGCCTGCACCGCTTTGGCGGAGAAGGAGGGCAGCCAGTCCGGCCCCATCATCCACTTCGTCAACGCCATCGCCGACGCCGTGCGGGACGAGTACCCCGACAAGCTCATCGACACCTTCGCCTACACCTACTCCCGCAAGCCGCCGAAATTCGTGAAGCCCGCCCCCAACGTCTGCGTCCGCCTCTGCAGCATCGAATGCTGTTTCTCCCATCCTCTGGACAGCGACTGCCCCATGAACCTCCCCTTCGCGGAGGACATCATCGGCTGGTCCAAAATCTGCAATCGCCTCTATGTGTGGGACTACGTCATCAGCTTCTGGAACAGCCTCTTCCCCTTCCCCAACATGCGGAGCCTGAAGCCGAACATCGAATTCTTTGTAAAGCACAATGTCACAGGTATTTACGAAGAAGGAAACTATTTCAGCAAAGGGGCTGAGATGGGCGAGCTGCGCAGCTACATCATGGCCAAATGCCTTTGGAATCCCGACTATGACACGGAGAAGGCCATCCGCGAATTCACAGACGGCTACTTCGGCGCGGCGGGGAGTTGCATCCGCGAGTACATCGACTTGATACACAACGCGTTCTGCATTCCCAAAGAGACCCATGTCAACATCGGCGCCACCGCCAACAACTTCCTGTTAGTCGAGCCGGGAGTGCTGGAAAAGGCCACGGAAATCCTCCAAAGGGCGGAGAAAATGGTGGCGGACGACCCTGTTCTGCTCTTCCGGGTTCAGGTGGCTCGGCTGCCCATCATCGGCGCCAAACAGGAGCTTTGCCGCACCGCCATGAAGCTTGAAGGCAATAAACTCGTTCCCTATCAAGTGGTTACAGATGAAGAGCAGACGCTGTTCGAGGAGACCGCCCGCAAGGTCGGCATGACCCAAGTCAGCGAGGGCGACGGCTCGTTGGACAAATGGCTTGACATGTGCCACGACCCCGTGCAGTCCCATGACATCTATACCCTTGAGAATGAGACATTTGTCATGAAAGTCATCCCCTCCATCGGCGGCCGCATCTGGGACCTGAAGCACAAGGCCACCGACTTCCAGCTCATCTGCATCATGAAGGACGCCAACGGCAATATCTCCCCCTACAATGGCGGCTATGAGGAGTACAACAACGAGGGCTACCGCAGCGGCGGCTACAAGGACGACTTCCAGATTCTGGAGGCCGACTCCCGCCACATCCGCATGCGCTGCGAATTCAACGATGGCTCCATCGCCACCCGCCTCATCGAGCTGCTGCCCGACCAGCCAGGCTTCACCGTGGACACGCAGTACACCGCCAAAACCACGCTGCCGCCACGCAGCTGTCGCGTCCATCCGGAGTTCTACGTCCCCGACTCCAAGGCGGCCACCCTCCTCCTGCGACGTCCCGACGGCTCCTTCACCACCACCATCATGGACGGCAACGAGAACGAGCTCTGGCTCAAGGGCGAGCAGCGCCCCGCCGGTGAATGGCGCATCCAGTTCGAGCTGCCACAGGGCGGCAAGGCCACCCTCACGGACCGCTTCCTCTACGAGCGGACCAGCGAGTGCTACGTCAACCGGAACATCCACCAAAAGCGCATGAATTTGGAGATATGGTCCGCCAAGGAGCCGCTGTCGCCCACCTCCGGCCCCCGCCAGTGCAACACCTATCTCTTTACCGTGGAGTGAATTCCGAAGAGGCTTTTCACTCAAGTCCCATTGCAATCGGCGCAATTGTCATTACATTATCTTTCGCGTGTGAGATTAACGGAAGACGACCATGTGCCAGCTTGACAGACTTCATCAATTGAAAGACCAAATACTGCGGATAGCCAGAAGCCACAACGCCGAAAGGATATTTGTGTTCGGCTCCTGCGCACGCAAGGAGGAGACGCCAAACAGCGACGTGGATTTCATCGCCTATTTCAAGGAGCACGCCACCCTTTTCGATCATGCAGGACTTGAACTTGATTTGGCTGAATTGCTTGGATGCTCTGTTGACGTCGTGACTTGGCGCAGGGCGCAAAAGGATGATGCCTTTGGCAAAAATGTCCGAAGGGAGATGGTGGAGCTATGCTGACAGACCATCAGCGAATTGCACACATGATTGAGAATGCGGATTTGTTACTGCAGTTTGCCGCCAATCTTTCCAAAGAGGAATACGCGTTATCCGTGGAAAAACAATATGCGATGAAATTCGCATTTGTCATGCTTGGCGAGGATGCAGGGGCCATTTCCGATGAACTCAAACGCAAGTATCCCGTCATTCCATGCAGCAAATCAAAAGCATGCGGAATACTGTGGCCCATGACTATCTCAAGACAGAAGCAGAGGTCATTTGGGAAACGGTTGTTAGGGAAATAGAACCGCTTCGGCAACTTCTGCTTCAAATTCAATCAGACCTTCAGAATCAATAATCCAAGAGTTACTGTAAGTAACGATCCCTCAGTAATTTACAGGTCTCGCGTCTCACATCCCCTCTCCTCCCGTCCCCCGTCTCTCGTCCCCCGTCCCGCGTCCCTCTTTTCACTTTTTCTTCCACGGGGCTATTTGCTTTATGGGGTTTGCATTGTAAATTATTAATTCTGTCAATTGAATTCCACAACCTCACATACGAAAGCGATTTTGCCATGACCACATTCTTCACTGTCATTCTGACTATCATCAGCATTTTGAGCGCCATTCTGCTCATTGGCATCATTCTGATTCAGCAGAACAAGTCCGGTGGCGGCTTGGGAGCCGTCAGCGGCGGCATGACGGAGAACATGTTCGGCGCCTCCGCGGGCAATGTGCTGACCAAGGCGACCACATGGCTGGCCATCGTCTTTTTGATCTCCACCCTCTTCCTCGCCACGGTGAAAGGCCGGATGCGCGGCGGCAAGAGCCTCGTGGAAGATGCCGCGATTCCGGCGACCGTCGCCACCGAAGCCGCTGAAGCCGCCGCGGCCGTTGACAGCGCGGTGAAGGAAGCCGCTGCCGCCACGGAAGCTGCCGCGACAGAGGCGGCGGCAACGGAAGCCGCCCCCGCCGCCGAAGCGCCGGCGGAAAACGCAAACTAACGCCGTTTCCCGCGTTCCATTTTCTTCACACTTGCCCCATAACGGCGGCAGGCGCGTTAGCCGTGGGTGAGCGCAACACGCTCCGCCCGCGGCTTTTGTCGTTTCGCTTCGGATTCCAGCAGCGCGTTGGGAAACCCCTTGCCCTCTCGAGCATCAAACCAAGGCACCATCCATGACCACGGAAGAGAATTCCCCAAAGGCCGAAAGCCGAAAAATCATCCACTGGCAGCAGAAGCTGCTGGATTTGTCTCTGCGCAACCGTCTTCTGAACACGCGGGACAATCAACTGCTCCTCCCGCTGGTCTGCAAGAACATTGGCGGCCTGGAGGACACACTCTCCGGCAACGCCGCCATGAAAGTCCTCTCGCTGGAGACTCTGCTTGGCGAGGAGGATTACGGTCATCTGCGCGAAGAGACCGCCCTTTCCCCTGTGGACTATATTTGCGACGTCCTCCATAAAGAACTGGATGACAAGCAGTTATGGGCGGATGTGTCAGAGAAGGAGCTCAAGACCCGCCTGATCAAAATCTACCGCCAGATTCAGTCCGATCAGAACGAGGGCGGAATCAACACGCTGTTCATGGCCGTGGGCTTCTTGAGCTGGAACAGCCCGGAGACCAAGGGGAAGAATCTGCTGGCGCCCCTGCTGCTGCTGCCCCTTCGAATGAGCCGCCGAACCATCGCCGACGGCGTGACCATCCGGCTGTCCGATGAAGACCCTCTCATCAATGTGACCCTGCTGGAACTGCTGAAGCAGGAATTCCAGATGGAACTGCCAGAGCTGTCCCCCCTGCCCATGGACGACAAGGGCGTGGACGTGCCGCGCATTCTGGAGATTTTCCGCACCGCGGCCCAATCCATGAAAGGATGGGAAGTCCTTGAGCGAGCGATGCTTGGACAATTCTCCTTTGGAAAAATCACCATGTGGAACGACATGGCCGCCCGTCAGGATGATTTACTTAAGAACCCTATTGTCAGCCACTTGGAGAGCGGCGGTGCGACCTACGACGATGGCATCGCCATTCAGCCGCCGGAGGAGACCGCCGCCCACGCGGACCCACGGGAGACCTACTGTCCCGTCAGCGCGGACGCCTCGCAGCTGGCGGCGGTCAAATATTCGGAGCTGGGCAAGAGCTTCGTCATGCACGGGCCGCCAGGCACAGGCAAGTCCCAGACCATCACCAACATCATCGCCCACAATCTGGCGAAGGGCAGACGGGTTCTGTTCGTCTCCGAGAAGAAGGCGGCGCTGGACGTGGTGCACCACCGTTTGGCCAAAATCGGCCTGCAGCCCTTCTGCCTGGAGCTGCATTCCAACAAAGCGGGCAAGGCGGGAGTTCTCGCCCAATTCCGCGAGGCGTTGGACTATGCGGCGAAGGCCGCTCCAGGCAACTGGGATTTTGTCATCGGCAAGCTGGAGCAGTCTCGCAAGGACCTGGACGACTATGTAACGCAGCTCCATCAAGTCTATCCAAATGGCTTCTCCGCCTATGACTGCATTTCTAACACATTGAATAGCAATGGGTTACGATTTCCTTTGGAAGGCCACGCCCCACTGGAGGAGCCACGGGAGCAGCTGGAGGCCGTAGTGGACGCCGTCCGCCAGCTTGCCACCGCCTTTCAGGACACGACAGAACAGGATCGGCAGATTTTGGGCTGTCTTCAGACGGAGGGCTGGACTCCCGCCATGCAGGACAGTCTGGAGGCGCTCTGCCGCACGGGGCAGGAAAAGGGGCATGCCGCCGCGACCGCCCTGGAGGCCACCGCCGCGCCGTTGGGGCTGGCTCTCAACGAATGGGATGACCTGACAAAGGCGGAGGGACTGGCTCGGTTGGGCGCTGCCCTCGGCCTGCCAGATATTCCACAAGAATTTGTCAATCAAGAATTTGCAGAAAAAGCTCCCCAAGTCGCCGCCTTCGTGGAGAAGAGCGGTCGGATGCGGGAGCTGGACGCCGATGTGGCCAGTTTTCATCGGGACCGTCTAGGGGACGTGGACTGGAAGTCCGTTCGGCGGCGGCTGGAGGAGAACAGCCATAAGTTCTGCATGTTCAAGTTCTTCGCGGACCGCGGATTGGCCAAGGAGTTGGGCTCCCTCAAAAAGAGCGGCGGCGGCAAATTGACAGCGGATGACCTGCGTGCGCATCTTCCTGCGTTGGAGGAATATGCGCGCCTTCAGGCGGATGTCGCCGCCCAAACCCCCGCCGTCAAGCCCCTTTTGGGAACCTTGTGGCAAGGGGCGGACATGGACCGCAAGGCGGTGAGGGCGCTGCTGCAATTCCATGAAAAGGTGTCCACAGCCATGGCGCAGCTATGCGGCGATGACAACGGATTGAAGCGGCGGTTGTGGACCGCCATCGCCAATCATTCGAGCGAATTGCGTAACTTATTCAATACCAATGCATTAGAGAAATGGACTGATTTTGCCCTCTGGCGCAACCAGGAGGCGGCCCGCTTTGATGCGGAGGAGACGCCCGACACGCTGTCCGCCTTCAATCATGCCATGGAGGAGGCGCCTGCCCTGCTGCCCCGCTTCCGTCGCCTCGTCAATTTCAAGGACCAATGCCGCAAGGCCACGGCCCTTGGTGCGGGTTCCCTCGTGGCGGCGTTGAAAACCAAGACCTTGGAGCCGGAGGCCGCCGTCGACGCCCTGTTGGAATCCTATCTCCACACCATGCTGGAGCAGATTTTGGCCGGGTCTCCCGTGCTGGCCCGTTTCGTCGCCAACACCCATGAGGCGAAAATCCGTCATTTCCAGCAGCTGGAGGCGCAATACATGCAGCTGACCCGCGAGCTGGTGGTGGCCAAGCTGTCCGCCAATCTGCCTGCGGAACGGGATGGCAAGTTCCCTCTGGACACGGAGATGGGCCGCCTGCGCCGCGAATGCGAAAAGAAGACGCGGCATCTGCCAGTCCGCGCCCTGCTGGCGGCGCTGCCCAAGCTGGCTCCCGCGCTGAAGCCCTGCTTCCTCATGAGCCCCCTCTCCGTCGCCCAATATCTGCCGCCGGACAGCGCGGACTTCGATTTGATCGTCTTTGATGAGGCGTCGCAAATCCCTGTGTGGGATGCCATTGGCGTCATCGCACGCAGCAAGCAGCTCATCGTCGTCGGCGACCCCAAGCAGATGCCGCCCACCAGCTTCTTCCAGAAGAACGAGGCCAGCGCGTTGGATGCGGACGCGACGGAGGAGGAGCCGGAAGTGGAGGACATGGAGAGCATTCTGGACGAATGTCTCGTGGCCGGCCTGCCGTCCACCTTCCTGAGCTGGCATTACCGCAGCCGCCACGAGTCCCTCATCGCCTTCTCCAACGAAAAGTACTACGGCAACCGGCTGGCCACCTTCCCCGCCGCCAGCGACAGCGCCAACCTGGGTGTCTCCTTCGTCCATGTTCCGGAGGGCGTCTATGACCGCAGAGGCTCCCGAACCAACATCGCGGAGGGCAAGGCCATCATCGCCTGTCTGGAGCGGCGCTTCGCGGATCCTCAGCTGGCCCATAAGAGCGTGGGCATCGTCACCTTCAGTCAGACGCAAAAGGAGCTGATTGAGGACCTGCTTGAGGAGATGCGGGCCGCCCACCCCGAATTCGAGGAGCTTTTCAACGAAAAGCTGGCCGAGCCGCCCTTCGTGAAGAATCTGGAGAATGTCCAAGGCGATGAACGGGACGCCATCCTGTTCTCCGTGGGCTATGGTCCGGACAAGGACGGCAAATTCGCCATGAACTTCGGCCCGCTGAACCAGACGGGCGGCGAGCGCCGCCTTAACGTGGCCATCACCCGCGCCAAGGAGCAGGTCATCGTCTTCTCCTCCATCCACGGCAGCCAAATCGACCTGTCGCGGACCAGCGCCGTCGGCGCCGCCCACCTGAAGGCCTTCTTGGACTATGCGGAAAAGGGCATGCGAAAACAGGCCGCCTATGCGGACGACGCACCCCACGGCAAAAATGGTCTGGCGGACGCCGCCTGCGACCTTCTGCAGCGCCATGGCTACACTGTCCATCGGAACATCGGCCGCTCCGGCTATAAGATTGATGTGGGCGTCATGTCGCCCACGGACGCGAACCAGTTTGTCGTCGGCATCGAATGCGACGGCGACGCCTACGCCGCCCTGCCCACAACCCGCGACCGCGAACTGGGCCGTTTCTCCGTGCTTAACAATCTGGGCTGGAACATGATACGGCTTTGGTCGGCGGAATGGTTCGCGGACCGCGCCTCCGCCGAAGCGAAACTGCTGCAGGAGGTCGCGGAAGCCATTCAGGGAATTGGAAATCGCTAATTGTCACCATCTCATTCCTGAGCTTCCAGCAGAAACTCCGTAATAGGAAGGACTTGGATTGACTTGCCGTCCTCTTCGATGGTTGTGCGTTCCGAAAGGGTGACAAGAAGAAGATTGTCGCAGGACAGACGTTTTGCCGCATACAGCAGGGCCTTGGTTTCGCGCTGTCGCGTTTTGGGGGCGGAGATGTCGTATGTCACCTGCACCAGTTTTAGGACAACCTGCTTTCTGACCAGAACAAAATCAATCTCGCAGCCGTTTTTCCAATAGAAAAGCTCATAGTCGTTTTTCTCACGTTCCGAATAGAGTTTCAGAAAAACGATGTTCTCCATGCGCCATCCGGCATTTTCGCCATTGACGGTAATGCCCGTGAAGGCAGAAACCATTCCCATGTCCATGGCATATGCCTTTTCGTGCTGTTGCCGCCTCAATGGCTTGTAGGAGAATTTCGCCAGCAGCTTGATGAGATAGGCCCTCTCCAAATAGCTGGCGTAATTCTGAAGGGTATGTATCCCTTTGAGCGACAATGCGTTTGCAATGTCAGAATAGTTGACCTCCCGGCAAAAATTGTCCAACAGGATGGATGACAGCTGCGAAAGGACCTTCGGATATCGGACATTGTAGCGCCTTGTGACATCTTTGAAAAGAATCGCGTTATAGAGGGTTTTGATGTAGTTCCGTCTGTCTCGGACCAAGTGGCTTTCTGGCAGGCCCCCAACCATCGCATAGTTCTGATAAGCCTCAAGCAGACGAGCGGTACCGCGAGTGGTCGCCGGTTGCGTAGTGATATGGGAAAAATCCAGATATTCGCGGAAGGAGAATGGAAGCAGTTCGATTTCCTTATATCGTCCCGTGAGGTGTGTTCCAAGTTCCTGCGAAAGCAGATTGGAGTTGGAGCCTGTAAGGACAACATGCATTCCCTGGCGCAGCAGACGATTCACGAACAGCTCCCACCCTTCGGGATTCTGGATTTCATCCAAAAAAATGTGCTTGACATCTCCATAGACGACATATGCCGCCTGAAGGAGCTCGTTGAACTGGCTGGACTCCAGATTCGCAAGGGATTCGTCATCGAAATTGATGTAGGCGTAGGGGACGCCGGCCTCATGAAGCGCCTGATGGCAAAGAACCGTCTTGCCTGAACGGCGCATGCCAATGACAACCTGCGCAAGAGGACTGAAAACATCCAGCTCGCACATTTGGCTCCGCCGACAATATGAGTCCAGAGGAAGGGAGTCCCGTTCCTCCTTCTGTTCAGCTATGATTCGCATGAAATCCATCAACTCACCTCTTGTTCTGCAACATCCCTACTATACATCTTTTGCAGTGTATTGCAAATCTTTCATAAAAATTTTAAGTTATACTGCAAATCTTTGTTGAGATGCCAATCGCCAAGCGGCGGCATTGCTCTTTATCTACCAAACTTTCACCGTTCTTGTGCAACAAAAAATGCATAATATCGAATGCATTTAATGAATACTCTTCTCTTGCCGCAAACCGAGGCAAAATTGGCCGAAAATCGTATCCGAAAGCGCGAAAAACGGCCTCTGATTTTTCAAAGGATGCCGCTACGGCCATTTCTGAGGCCCTCTAGCACATTACATGCCCTAACCTGTATATTATACCTCCCCTATCCCATAGGGCCTAAAATGGCCATTTCTGCGAGCCCCGTCATTCTTGCATTTTATTTCATTATATTGCAATAGTTTTTTATGGAAAGTCGTATACGGGGTCAACTCATATGGCCGGAGGATATTACCGCGGTCATTTGGCGGGAGGATATTCGGAGAAGCGGAGGGCCTTCACCCGCGCCACGCCGACAGGCTTCACAACGAGGCCGCTGTTGCGCAGGACGCCGCCGCTCTCGTCGTTAAGGGCGGCCATCGCCGCGTTGTTCTTCAGCACCTGAGTGACGAACTCGCCGGCCTCGCTGGAACAGAAGTTCCCGTCCACGAAGATGTTAGCGATATCGTTGTCCATCTGGAAGCGGATGAGCCGAACTCCGTCCCGCAGGGGCGGCAGCGGCACGAGGCGTCCCCCATGGACCATCAGATTGCCGTGGAGGGAGATGTCCGTGCAGAGGCCGCCAGTGGAGAAGCAGAGGCGGGCCTCGCCATCGGGAGGCAGCGTCAGCTCGCACTCGCCCACGGCGGGATAGGCATGGTAGGCGTAGTTTCCGCCAGCCAGCGCGATGGCACCTTCGGCGGCGCATTTCTGCCAAATCACGTTTGGCTTGGGCGTCAACGCCGCTCCCAACCGAACATCTATGAAGCAATCGTGGAGAGTCACGTTGTTGGCGTTCTGGCGCAGCCTGAGACGGCGCCACAGGGACGTTCCGCCGCCTTTGTCCGCCAGCGAGCCGATGAGGAGGCCGCTGTTGTGGAGACCGTGGAGAATATGGCCCATGCCGTGGAGACGGGCTTTCGGGTCCGTAGTGGCCATGGCCGCAGGCGTTTCCATAAGTACTTGTCCATCAACTGTTAATACAATTTTTCCTGCTCCAAGGCGCAAAATGTATTGGTGGAACGTCTCCGTATCAAGCGGGGCCGATTTGCCTGCGTAGAAGAGGCCGACGCGACCCGGCTGGAGGGTGAGAATCTCCACGATGCCACCGCCAGCCAGCCGGAGCATGGCCCCCAAGGGGTCGTCAGTCGCCTCCAGCCGCGCCTCGAAGGCCAGCTCCACACCATGGCGGGAGGCCCCGTCATCGATGGGATAGAAGAGGTTGGGGCAACCGCCGCCCGTGTCGCGGATGCGGTAGGCACCGTCCACGATGCTTTCATTGTCACGATTGTCAAGGGCTGGATAGAAGAGACGACGCCATGGCGGCTGATTGCTCCCGCTCAGAATGACGTTCCCCTCCAGAATTGGCTTCCAGACGGGTTCGCCGAGGGGGGCCTTCAGGGTCAGCTGCAGGTCATTGCAGCCGGGGCGGAGAGCCTCCGGCGGCACCTCGTAGACATGTCGGCCCTGAATCGTGCCGCCATACTGCCATGCCACGCCGTTGGAGGCGATGTGGACCTGACTGGCATCGCCATCGGCCACCAGCGTGGCCAGCGTCTGGACGGAGACGCCCGCCCGCCGCAACGCCGCGAAATCATCGCCAATCTCCATGCGGAAAGTCTGGCTGTCTCCAGGTTGGAGGGTGTGGGGGCGGCCAGGGAAGAGTTCAGGCAACTGGCAGAGTTCGCCACCGCCGGCCAGGCTCCCCTCGATGGTGATCCAGCCGTTGAAGCACAGCGGCGAGACATAATAGCGCTTGTTCTTGAGCTGGAGGGCCCCATAGCCAGGAGGCATCAGATTGGCCACGACGCTCTCCACGAACATGTTGTAGTAGAAGATGCCGTCGGCGCCGGCCTGATAGGCGGCCGCCTCCCGTCCCCAGTAGGACTCGTAGGAGTCGCGGACACGGATGAGCGGGTTCTTGTCGAAAGAGGGGTAATCGATAGAGGGATAGCATTTTACGCCATATTTGTGGCAGAGGGCGATGCTGTTGGTCCACGGCTCGAAGTGGTTGTTGCCGCCAGGGAAGACCAAATCGAAGACGCCCGCCGCCATCAGTCCCTCCCAATCAAAGCCGATGCCTTTGCAGAAGGCAGGGGAATCGGGGACGCGGATGGCCAGCAGGACGGGACGCCCGCGGCGGCGGCCGATGGCCTCCGTCGCGTCGCGAATCTGCTGAAACATGGCGCTGAGGGCGGCGGTCTCCTCGGCGGAGGCGGTGCCGCCCCACGCCACCGATTTGAAGATGCCCAGCCAACGGAAGAGATCGATGAAGATGCCGTCCAGCTCGTAGTTTTCGGCCACTTCGATGACCAGGGCCGCAAAGCGGTCGCGGATCTCCTTATGGGAGAAGTCATAGGAGCACCATGTGGCATAGGGCGGCGGCTTGTCGTAGGTGCCCATGAGATATTCGGGATGTTTCCGTTTGAAGGGCGGGAAATAGGGCACGGGATTCTCCGGCGTGTCGTACCACTCATGGGTGTCGTTGAAGCGAAATTCCGCGAAGAACTCGATGCCATGGGCCCTGGCATAGTCCAGTTCGACCTGAAGAATATCTATTTTATTCTCTGCCAACCATTTAACGGCATTTGTGCTGCCACCGACCTTCTCCAAACTCTGGTCGTCCTGTGGCCAGGAGTAGTCTCCCAGATCGCCGTTCTTCGTCGGCATCTTCATTTGGAACGTGGTGCCGTTGATGCAGTAGATCATGGTGTTGACGGGATACTTGCACAGCCAGGTGGTCCGCTTGGCCAGAATGGCCTCCAACGTCGGGACTCCCGGATGGTAGTTCACGTCATCGCCATCGTTGTCATAGATGACCAGGCGCGGCCGCTCCAATGCCTTCCGCTTCACCTGCGCCCACTCCGCATCGCTGAGCTCGGCGACGGCGGTCATGGCGCTGGCGGCCACCACTACAGCAGCCAGCCAAATTCCAAATTGTTTCATCATGGATGCATTCCCTCAACGGCATAAAACCATAAAAAACATATAACCTGTTTATAATCAATATGTTACACAAAAAAATCGCTTTTGACGCAACGACATGCCAGGCCTGAATCGTCACATTCCTGTTTCCTAAGTAACTATTCAGAACCATCCGTCAAAGCTCAATTTGTGGTAGTAATTCGGCCCCGTTGGGGCTGTAAAATCAGAGGAGACACTTTAACCCCCGGGTTTCGCTTCGTTCAACCCGAGGTTACCTAAATTAGGCCCCTTCAGGGCCTTGCAAAAACCATGCCATGGCAAGTCCATATGCCATCGTGCCACCCAAAGAGCCGCAACGCGGCTCAATTAACGTAACCTCGGGTTGAGCAAAGCGAAACCCGAGGCAAGACCTCAACCCATGACTCCACGGCCCCAACGGGGCCGAATTACCCCGTGAAACCCGCTTTGTAGCCAAGTTCTGAACCATCACATTCCTAATTCCTAACTACTTTTCTCCCAATTGTTTAGCCAATGTGCAGCCCAAAGCCACGCAGGAACGGCAGGGGAATTTGGTGACGGCCTTGATGGTTCGGCAGTCAGGGGCGCCGGCTTCAGCCACAAAGGCATCGATCAGATCCTGCCGTCGCGCCTCGGGCACCAGCTGCAACGCGGCGTGAAGGGCGCCGCAGCGACCCTCTGGCGCGCGTCCGCCCCCCATGGCCTTCAACGCCTCGCACAAGTCCTCCATCCCGCACAGCGCGGCCACGCTTTGGGCGCAGTTGTACATGGCGGGGGGCTGGTGGAATGTGGCATCCACCTGTTTCAGAAGAGCTTCATCAAGTTCCATTCTTCACCTCATTTGACTTTGCGGTAGAACACCCAGCGGGTGCTGCGGGGTTTCTCGAAGGTCATGGTCCATTTCGCCAAATCGCTGCCCTTCATGACCTGGGGCTCCTTGCCCGGCTCATCCAACGCATACATGGCGTTCGGGTCGATGCCGTGGAGGGAGAGGGTGAATTGGTCGTCGCGGCAGTCCTGCCGGCGGAAGACCGCAAAGAATCCGTCCGACGAGGCAGGAGAATTGAGCTGATAGGCACAATAGATTTCGGAACTGTCGAAGGCAATGTCCGTCAGCGCATAGAAGTCGCCGAGGAAATGGGGCTGGATGCGTTTGGCGATGGCGAACATGCGGCGGAACCAGTCCAGCTCCTCCGCGGAGGGCGTCCTCCGCAGCAGCATGCCGTTGAAATCCGTTGGGGTGAAGACGGTTCCGGCGGCCAGGCGGCTGAGGAAGGCATAGTCGTCGAAGAGCGGGACGGTGAACGTTTCGCCGCCGGTGATGGGAATGTAGGCGGTGGTGTTCAGCGTGATGTTCTGGGTCAGCTCGTCGCAGTTGGGGAACATGTGGGCGTCGTCGCGGCAATAGCTGTGGGAGCGGGACATCATCTGATAGTCCATGCGGCGGCCGCCGGAGGCGCAGTTTTCCAGCAGCATGTCCGGATAGCGGCGACGGAGCTCGTCCCAAAACAGATAGAGGCCGTTGATGTGCTTGATTTCGTTGACGCCGGCGCGGTCCGGCTCGTCATTGTCTCGCCAAATGGCGCGTTCGACGCCGCCGAAGTTGCAGTCCTGCCGATAGATGTCAATGCCGCTCTCTTCGATGTTGCGGCAGATTTCGCCAATGATCCACTCGCGGGCCACGGGGTTGCCCAAATCCAGAAGGTATTGGGCAGGATTCGGATTGTTCTTCACGCGGTGGAAATACTCAGGATGCTCCTTCACGATGGGGGCCTTTTCGGTCGCCCGCTCCGGCTCGAACCACACAAGGAACTTCATGCCGGCGGCGTGGGCGGCGTCTGACACCTTTTTCATGTTGCCGTCGGGATGGGCCCACGTATTGGGGCGCCAGTCGCCCACATAGTCGTACCATCCGGGGCCGCAGTTGGGGTTCTGGTCGATTTCGCGGTATTCGCCGTACCAGTTGGCGTCCACCCAGTAGACATCGAAGACGCCCTTGAATTCCTTGTCAATGAAGTCAATGATTTTCAGCATGTTGGCATCGGTCTTGTTGCCGCCGGAGGAGCCGGAGGGGAGCCATGGCTTGAAGAGCTGTCCCTTCGAATCACGGGGGGCCTTGTATTCCAGCATCATGCGGTGGAAGAGGACCAGTCCGTCGGCGACGCTCAGGTTCTCCCGCTCCATGACGAGCATGGTGGGCAGGGCGAAACGCTCTCCAGGGCGCATATAGAAGCGGGCGCCGTCCAGTCCCACGTTCAGCCAGAAGTCCTTGGGGCACAGCTGCATGTCCGCCCGCCACGCGCCAGTCCAGCCCACGGCCAGCTCAATGCCGTTCATGGAATCAATGTCAATGCCGAAATAGGGAATCCATGCGGAGCAGGAGAGGCCTTTGTCCGTGGTCATGTGCATGTAATCGCATTCATGGCGATGCTGAAGGAGCAGGTCATGCCGCGTGAAGTCCGTGAGCCTGGTCTCCGAGCCCGTGGTGCGACGCACGCGAATCTGACGTTTGTCGCAGGGACGCCGCAGTTTCAGGGAGCAGATGTTCTCGATGATGGCCGTCTTTTCATTGCCCGCGCATTCCAGGACGGGAATGATCTCCGTGATGGGATAGCCAGGGAAATGGCGGTACTCCACAATCAAGTTCAGTTTGCCGTCGGGCGACGTGTAGGAGATGGTTCCGGGGACCCGTTCCACAGGGGACCAGGCATCGGCGGCAAACTCCGCGCCGTCATACACAAAGGACACAGGATAGGCCTTGCTGGACTCCAAAGCCGTTTGGGCGAACGACGTGGCACAGGCCGCGCCAATGATGAACAAACTGAATTTCATGGCTTCCTCTTTGAATGGACTATCGAGCAGACGCCGTCTGGTCGAAATCACTATAACATATTCTCTATCAATGACTTACAACTACAGATAGGTGACCGTCTCCGTCAGCGGGAGGCGATCTCCATGCATGGGGCTGGGACCCTGGGCAGGATAGCCGACGGGAATCAGCGCCGCCGGAACCAGGTTGGACGGCAGATTGAACTGCGCCTTGACCTTCTGCGGGTCGAAGCAGCCTACCCAACAGGTGCCAAGCCCCTCGTCCGCCGCGGCCAGCAGGATGTGGACGACCGCCGACGCGGCGTCCGTGTAGCCGGTGTCCCATCCGTCATAGGAGCGGTGCCACAGGTCACCGCTGTCGTAGCAGACCAACAGCATCACAGGCGCATTGAAATGGCAGGGCGTGCAGCTGCGGATCTTCGCCAGCGCCTCCGGCGACTGGATGACGAACAGACGCGGGGCCTGCTTGTTGCAGCCCGTGGGCGCCAGCTGCGCCGCCTTGCACAGCCGGTCGATTTTCTCCTTCTCGACGGCGCGAGACTCGTAAGCACGGCATGAATAGCGTTTCGCGGCAAGCTCCAAAAACATGTTAACCTCCTGTTGATGTGGTATTTATGGTTAAGATGCCAGATGTCTTCTGAACCTCTTCCCCTTATCCGAGCCGAGGGGCATCGACAAATTCAAGTTCCTTTTTGGCAAGGCTTTCCAACTCCAGAACAACCACGGTGTTGACGCCTTTTTTCAGCACGGGAGCGGGAACGTACAGGGTCTCCTGCGGGCCAATGTCCCAATAACGGCCAAGATTGAAGCCGTTGATCCACACAAGGCCCTTGCGTCCAGGCCGCACAAGGAAGGTGTCCGCCACATGGTCCAAGGTGAATTCCGCGCGGTGGAAGGCGGCTCCGGTCTGGAAGAGACGGAGGGGGCCGTAGCCGTCCTCCGGCGGGGCGGAAAGGGGCAACGTGGTGTAGTCCCAATCCGTAAGTCGTTGCAGCTCAATGCAGACGCTGCCGACGATGCCCTTGGGGTCCTTGCCGACATAGGGGCCATAGTTGATGCGGCCGCAGTTCTCCACAAGGACATCCATGACCGCGCCCTCCGGCGGGATGGAGACGGAGATGGGCTTCTGGCCAGCTTCCCGCATGCGGCTGCCGACGAGCTTGCCATCCAGATAGACTTGCGCATAGTCATTGACCTGGAACAGATGCAGCGACACACGGGGCAGCGGACCCTCCATGCGGCGGCGGTAGTGGATGAAGCCGAAGGTCTGCCCCAAGGCGTCCATGGTGGGAGGCACCACAGCGTGTCCACGAGTCTCCCCCAAGACGTCAAGGCAATCCATAAGTAATACGGATTCAGCAAGTTCCACATTCGGAACACACATCTTCTCCGAAGGAGCCACGGGCCGGATCCGCTCATTGGGCAGATAGCGGCTGATGATGTTCTGAAAACTGGTGAACTTGTCGGTGGGGTCGCCGCTTTCGCTCAGGGGACAATCATAGTCATAACTGGTCACGGTGGGGGCATAGTCCGTGAACAGATTGCCGTTGGCCCCATTGGTGAAGCCAAAGTTCGTGCCGCCATGGAACATATAGAGATTGACACTGACGCCGCGCTTCAGCATGGTCTCCAGTTCCGCGCCGGCGCCGCCCTCCTCGGTTCCCGCCGCGCGGACATGGTGCTTTTCACCCCAATGGTCAAACCATCCGTTCCAGAACTCCATGCAGATGTCCGGCTCGTCAGGGCGCAGCGGGCGGACAACGTCGAAGGAATGGGCGGCGTCAGAGCCGAAATTGACGGCGGCGATGGCCCCCTCCAACATGCCGCCCTGGAGGAAATGGTGGATTGTGCCGTCGCTGGTGGCGTAAAGGCAATCCAATCCATGTTCCTTGTAGAGGTCACGGATGAAGCGGAGGTAGTTCTTGTCGCAGCCATAGGAGCCGTATTCGTTCTCCACTTGAATGATGATGACGGGGCCGCCATTGGAGCACATGAAGGGGCGGATGCGCGGCAGCAGCTCATCGTAGTAGCGTTTGACCGCCTCCATGAACGGCTCGTTGGTGCAGCGGTATTCGAGACCAGGGATGGCCCCCAGCCAGCCGGGCAGGCCGCCGCCCTCCCATTCGGAGCAGATGTAGGGCCCTGGCCGCAGAATCATGTACAGGCCGTGGCGATGAACCTCCTCCATGTAGCGCTCGATGTCCAGAATGCCGCTGAAATCGAACTGGCCGGGCTTCAGCTCGTGGAGGTTCCAGCAGGTGTAGGTCTCGATGGTGTTCAGTCCCAAGGCGACGGCCTTGTCCAGCCGGTCCGCCCACAGATCCGGATGGATGCGGAAATAGTGCATGGCTCCAGACATGATCTGGAAGGGCTTGCCGTCCAAAAGGAACTGGCGGTTTTTGCATTCAATGGTGTGGGACACGGAACCCCCCTTTTTGAAAACTTGTATATATAATATGGAATATAGAATATGTAACGATTCAAAACCCTGTTGGCTTAAGAAAGCAGTTGGCCATGTTTGTCATTCAGCCCGTTGAGGCCGAATTGCAATGGTCGCTCTTCTCCTTTTATGTGATATTTCCGCATATGCATTAATCTCAAGCGATTATATTATCATAACATATTGCACTGCAATGAATTACAAAAACAGACAAATCAGCGGCCGCGGCGGTGGAGGTAATGCTCCTTGTCCTTGCCGAGGACGTTCTCCTCGTAGGCCTCGTAGTTGCCGTCGTACCAGCGGACTTTTCCGTTGCCCTCGAAAATCAGCAGATGGGTGCAGATGCGGTTGAGGAAGAAACGGTCATGGCTGATGACCATGACGCAGCCGGGGAAGCCCATAATCGCCTCCTCCAACACACGCATCGTATTGACGTCCAAGTCGTTAGTGGGTTCGTCCAACAGCAGGAGATTGCCGCCGCTGCGGAGCAGTTTGGCCAGATGGACGCGGTTGCGTTCGCCGCCGGAGAGCTGGCCGACCAGCTTCTGCTGCTGAGGACCACGGAAGTTGAAGCGGGAGAGGTAGGCGCGGGCGTTGATGCGGCGGTCGCCTAGCTGCAGGTCCTCGTTCTCGCCGCAAACCTCCTGATAGACAGTCAGGCTGTCATCGAGGGCGTCGCGGTGCTGATCCACATAGGACAGCTGGACGGTCTCCCCCAACCGGATGGTCCCCGAATCCGGCTGGTCCTGCCCCACGATCATGCGGAACAGCGTGGTCTTGCCAATGCCATTGGGGCCAATGACGCCGACCACGCCACCGCGGGGCAGCGAGAAGCTGCAGTGGTCTATTAACGTCCTGCCGTTGAAGCCTTTGCATAAATCCTCCACAACGAGGACCGTGTCGCCCAGCCGCGGCCCTGGCGGAATCTGGATGCTGATGTCGTCCTGCCGCACCTCGAATTTCTGTCCGGCCAGCTCTTCATAGCGGCTGACGCGGGCCTGGCTTTTCTTCAGGCGCCCGGAGGGAGAGCTGTTGATCCACTCCAACTCCCGCGCGAGAACCCGCTGCCGTTGCGTCTCCTTCTTCTCGATGACGCGAAGAAGCTCCTGCTTCTGCTGCAGCCATGAGCTGTAGTTGCCCTCGAAGGGAAGGCCCCGGGTGTTTTCAATCTCCAGAATCCATTTCGTGATGTGATCGAGAAAATAGCGGTCGTGGGTCACGATGATGACCGTGCCCGGATACTCGCGCAGGGTCTTTTCGAGCCACGAGATGGTCTCCGCGTCCAGATGGTTCGTCGGCTCGTCCAACAGCAGCAGATCCGGCTTCTCCAGCAGTGCCTTGCACAGCGCGACACGGCGCCGTTCGCCGCCGGAGAGCTTCGTCACGTCCGCATGGTCGGGCGGCAGCACCAACGCCTCCGACGCCACGTCCAGAAGATGGTCGATGTTCCATCCGTCCAGCCGATCAATTTCGTTCTGAAGGAAGTCGAATTCATCGTTGATCTTCTCCATCTCCTTCTCAGGCAGGTCCTCCCCCATCTTCTCCATGACTTCGTCATAGCGGGTGATCAGCGCCTGAATGGGGGCCATGGCCTCCTCCAGATTGCCGCGGACATCCTTTTCGGGGTTCAGCTTCGGCTCCTGCGGAACCAGCAGGGCGCGGCAGCCTTTCGTAATCTGCGCCGTGCCCTGGATGTCCTTGTCGATGCCCGCCATGATGCGCAGCAGCGTGGATTTGCCCGCGCCATTCTCCCCCACGATGCCGATTTTCGCCCCTAAATAGAAGCACAGGTTGAAATTCTGCAGAATCGGCTTGTCCGTATAGTATTTGGACATGTTCTGCATCTGGAAGACAAACTGGGGAGAGGCCATGGCGAGCTCCTGTCAATGGAAAACGGATTCATGAAACAGTCATGACATAGAAGATAGCCGTCCTTTCACGAATGGCAACCCGAAAACGGCCCAAACCGAAGAATTTCTTCCACAACGCCCCGCAATGGAGACTTCCGCGTCCCGCGTCCCACGTTCCACGTTCCGCGTCCCATGTCCCACGTTCCATATTCCACGTCCCACAAGCCACGTCTAGCGGGAATTCATGAGGTGTCAACTTGACTTTTGCCGTCAGAAAGGTACGTTATATGACAGTTGCGCGGGATTTGTCTCGCGCATTTTGTGTTTTAACCGTTCCTTTGGCGGAAGGCGCCGCCTGTTACTCTGCGCCGTTTCATCATGTCACAGCAAATCGCGTTTCTGGCCATACAGATTGGCATTATTCTGTTGGTGGCCCGCCTCTTCGGCATCCTCTTCACCAAAATCAAGGTTCCTCCGGTCATGGGAGAGCTGATGGCAGGAATCCTTCTTGGCCCCTACTGCCTGGGCGGCATCGGGCTGCCCCTCCATGGCTTTGAGAACGGACTCTTCCCGTTGGTGAAAGGCTCTGTAATTCCCGTGGATCCAAAGCTTTACAGCATGGCGACGATGGGGTCCATCGTCCTGCTGTTCATCTCCGGCCTGGAGACGGACGTGCGGACCTTCTTCCGCTATTCCATCGTCGGCACCATTGTGGGCATCGGCGGCATCGTGTGCTCCTTCCTCTGCGGCGCGGCGGTGGGCGTCTGGGTGCTCGACTGGACCTTCATGGATCCCCGCACCCTGTTTCTTGGCATCCTGTGCACGGCCACGTCCGTGGGCATCTCCGCCCGCATTCTGTCAGAGCATCAGTTCATGGACGCCCCGGAAGGGGTCACCATCATGGCGGCGGCAGTCATCGACGATGTTCTGGGCATTGTCTGTCTCGCGATAGTGGCCGGCATTGCGCGGGTGGAGCTGACGGGGGGCACCATGGACTGGGGCCACATCGGCCTCATCACCGTCAAGAGCTTCGCCATCTGGCTGGGCGCCAGCGCGGCGGGCCTCCTCTTCTCACGTCACATCGCCGACATGCTCAAATGGTTCCGCCGCTCCGTCATCATCTCCTCCTTGGCCTTTGGCATGGCGCTGCTGGTGGCGGGCTTCTTCGAGCAGGCTGGCCTGGCCATGATCATCGGCGCCTTCGTCATGGGGCTGAGCCTGTCCAAGACGGACATCGCGTTCAAGATCCGCGCCGGCCTGGAGCCGCTGAACGCCTTCTTCGTGCCCCTGTTCTTCGTCGTCATGGGCATGTTAGTGGACATCCGGGTCATGAAGGATCCCTGGGTGCTGAAAATCGGCCTCATCTTCACGCTGATGGCCATCATCGGCAAGATCGTGGGCTGCGCCCTCCCCGCCTTCACGATGAACTTCAACGGGTTAGGAGCCTTCCGCATAGGCATTGGCATGATCCCCCGCTGCGAAGTGGTGCTCATCATCGCGGGCATCGCCGCCACCACCATGATGAAGAACCCCGCGTTGGCGCAGGGCATGGACGCCACGCTGCCCATGGAAGTCCCCATCTTTGACAGCCGCCTCTTCGGCATCGCCATCATCATGCCGCTGATCACCGCCCTTCTCGCACCGCCGCTGCTGAAAATGGTCCTCTCCATCAAGGGGAAAGGAGTCCGCCACGAGACCAAGGGCAAGAACGACTGCGTCACCACCTTCAGCTTCCATACGGAAGGCATCGCCAACTTCGTGCTGCAGGAGATCATCACTTTGCTGGAGAACGAGGGCTTCATGCACTCCTCCATCTCCAAAGGCATCCGGCTCATTCACTTCCGCAAGGAGGACAGCATCTTCTCCCTGCGCGTCGACGGACGGACTTTCGTCTTCAATTCGGACGTCTCCATGGTCCCCCTCATCAAAACCACTCTCTATGAAAGCGTCATCGAGCTCCATCAGAGCCTGTCCGAACTTCAGCAGCTGACCAAGCCGGAAACCCTCCGCAGCGAGCTCTACGGCACCGCCAAGGCGCCCACCGCCCCGCCGCCAGACGCCGTGCCCCCCGACACCGCCGCCAGCTCCCTCGAGAAGCTCATCCGTCCGGAGACCATTCTCGTCAATTTCAAGGCGGCCACCATGGAGGAGGCCATCCACAGCATGATCCACGCCATGGAACGACAGACGCCGTTGCGGAATCCGGAGCAATGCGCTTTGGATGTCCTTGATAGAGAACAGGTTGCGTCAACATATCAGGGTTTCGGCATCTCCCTTCCCCATGCCCGGACAGACGGCGTGGGCCAGCTCTCCGTTCTCATGGCCATCAGTCCGGAGGGCGTCCCCATGTCCGACGACGCCCAACAGGAGAAGTCCCATATCATCATCCTGAGCCTGACCCCAAAAGACCAGGCGGAGCCTTATCTCCACTTCATCACCACCATCGCCGGCGTCCTTCAGCAGCCTGACAAGCGGGACATCCTGCTGCACGCCACCACGGCCAAAGAAGCCGCCGCTGTCTTTCATTGAAAATCGGCCACTAAAAACTTTGTAACATATTGAATATGAGAGAGTTACAATAATGCTGACGTTCTGCGTGTTTGCGGATCTGCACTATCGTGTGGGAGACTGGAGCTGGTGCGAAAGACGCCTTGACCGCATTCTGGAACGCGCCTGCCGCGAAAAGGCCGCCTTCGTCATGCACTGCGGCGACTTCTGCCATGATGTCATCGGAGCTCATGCCATCATTGACAAGTACAACCATGCGCCAATCCCTGCCTATCATACCGTCGGAAACCATGATTTCGAATCCACCGACGGCCTCTCCATCGTCCTTGACGCCTACCGCATGCCCAAAAACTTCTATTGCTTCGACAAGGACGGCGTCCGTCTCATCTCCCTCGACACAAACTACCATTACGGCGACGATGGAAAACTCCTCCATTACGCCGACGACACAGCCTGGGCCAAATGCCATCAGAGCAACCTGATCATTCCCCCCGAGGAGCTCGATTTCCTCTGCGACGCCCTTGCCACGTCCTCCGGCCCCTGCGTCATCTTCTCGCATTCAAGCGCCATTCGGGAGCATTCCCTCGCGAACGCCCACGAAATTCGGCGTCGGGTCAAAGAGGCCCGCAAAGGGCACCCTGTCCTCTGGATCAACGGACACCACCACCGCAACCGACTCACGTTCGCCGACGGCTCCGCCTGGCTCGACCTTAACACCGCCTCCTCAGACTGGCTGAACACGCCCCACCACCTCTATCCTGCGGAGCTCATGTCAAAATACGGCTGCTCCGACCATACGCTGCTTCTGGAGGACGAACTCTCCGCCATCATCACCGTTGATATGGACGGAACCTTTGACATCCATGGCTCCAAAACGCAGCCCTATCTCGGCATAACTCACGAGATGGCAGGGAATTCCAGCTATGACGAGGAAGGATGCCCCTTCGACTACGAAATCCTCTCCGCCCGCTTCAAACTTGACTGAGCCAATCCCCAAACGCAAATGGCGGCAAGGCCCCTGAAAAGGGTTTGCCCTGCCGCCATTCAATGCCGCGGTATTCCAACCGCCGAATCACATGTTGGCGATCTTCTCGTCGATGGCGCTGACGATTTTGGATTTGGAGAGGCTCAACACCATTTCAGGGATTTTGATGCCGAACTTCTGCAGATCCTCGCAGATTTTGCCCGCTTCGTTGGAGCTCAGATAGCTGCTCAGCTCCTGCAGTTTCTCCTTGCTGTAGCCAGGTTTGTTGAAGCCAGCCAGAATGTCCTCGCCAAAGGAGCTTTTCATCTGCTGAATCAATTCCGTGAGCTTGTCATTCATTTCCATTGTCGGATTCCTTATTATTGTGAATTTGGTTCATGGGCCGCATCCAACATGGATAACAGCCCGAATCGTTCCAATTCCAAAATCGCCAAATCCCTATTGGGCTTGAGGATAGCAGGACTGGACACGCTTCAGCAGATGGGGGCCGTATTTGGTGGACTCCACCGCCTTGTCGAGAATGGCCTTGGCCTCCGCGTCGAAGCAGGGGGCGAACTCATCACTGGTCAGATGGAGCTCCGGATTGGCGCAGATGGCCTGCTGATGCTTCACATAGTCGCACATGTCCTTTTCGCCCGCGTTGTAATAGCCGTTCGTGAAGACTTTTAGGGCTTCCTCCACATCGCAGGCAGGATTCCACAGCAGCTTGGCAAGAAGGAAACTGCGCATGACGGGAATGGCCTCTCCAGGCATGGCCGCGCCGCCATCCTCCGTGATTCCCGTGACGTGATTGGCGGCGAAGAAGGCGAAATTGGCCTTCATCACATCCACGTTGGTGACCAACGGCAGCTTGTCCCAAATGTAGATGTTGCGGCAGATGGCGGCCCAGCCCTTCAGGGCGGCGGCGAACGCGGCGTTCTTCGGGCAGCTCTCCAGCGGATGGGAGACGCAGCAGCCATGGGTTTTCAGACGCACAATCACGTTCGGCAGGGGCTTCACGCTCTTTGGCGGCTGCAGGGTCAGCCCGTCGGCCAGCGTGTCAACCTGCTTGTCCGGGAACTCCGCCGCCACGGCACGGGCAATGGCATTGACGAAATCAATGACCGGGCCGGCCATGCTTCCCTCCTTCTCCGCCAACGCCTTGCAGGCTTCGCAGGTGCAGAAGTTGTCATTGTCATTTTGGGAGACGCTGACGATGTCCGCAAGGTAGTTGTTGCGGAACCAGTAGAGAACTTTTTCGGTGGCGATTCTGCGAACTTCCGGATTGGTCAGGCACAGCTGAGCGTTCTCCGTGACGCGCTTGCCGTCGATTTCCGCGAAATACTCCGGATGGGAGGCGGCGTAGAGCTTGGGCTGCACAAGGTTATAGAAAGTGTGGACATAGCCGTGGTAGCGCATGCGCTCGCCGTATTCGGCATAAACCTGAGAGTGCATCCCGTTGTAGCCATTGCGGACGCCGATGATGGGCTGACGGGTCACATCAAGCGTGATGTCGCGATAGGCGATCTGGGGCACATAGGTGTAGTCCAGCGCGGGAATGACGGCCTCTCCGCTGACGGGCTGCGCACGGCTGTCGATGGCGAAGCGGTAGCACTGCAGATACTCTTCCAAGAAGCGGTAGACGGCGAAGATAACGCCACGCTTGTTGCCGCCCAACAGCAGGTTGCCGTTCTTGCAGCCATAGTAGATGCCGTCCGTGCCCAGTTCGGGCAGTTGCTTCGCAAAGCCGTATTTGTCGGCAACGGCGGTGTTGCCGACAAGAATCGCATGTTGGGGAAGGGGCCCGTTGTCTTTGATGACGGCGAGGCCGATGCCGCACATGTCCTCAATGAAGGTCATCAGCTCGTTCGACGCCTGAAGTTCAGACGGAGTGGCCTGCGCGGAAATGACAATGGCGTGGGTCTCCGGCGTGACTTTCGTCGTCTCAAAGGAGATGACGCGATGGCCAAGGCCCTTGACGCGGCCTTCGTAGGTGTTCTTCACATGGGTCAGAAGATCCTGCACCGCTTTCTTCGTGTTGTCGTCGTTGAGTTCGCCGTTGAAGGCATCCATGTCCCCTTGAAGCTTGTCCAGGAAGGGTTTGATGACAGACAGCGGCACCGGGGTCTTCAAGGAGCGGAAGGCGGCGTTGAGCTTGGCGATGGCGATGCGGATGGAATTCTGGTTGCCGCCCTGCTTCAGCAGGCGGGAGCAGACCTCGTGCAGCTGTGTCAAGTTGAATTCGCGGAGGTATTCGTCCAGCCGCATGCCGCCACGAGGCTGCGTGGGGCCGTTGTAGCGAATCATGTCCACCAAAAAGGGAATCTGAGCCTCTGGGTCGCCCTTGAGGGAGAGGCCCCATTGGCAGGCAATGTCCGCCTTGCGGATTTCTCCAGCCATGTCAAAGCATTTCTTCGCGGTTTCGAAGTCCTTGTTTTCGATGGCCCAGCGGGCAAGGATGCCCTGCTCTTCATCGGTCAACTCATTCTTCGCCTTGAGCTCGGCGATGTGGTCGGCGGCGGACTGTACTTTGACGATGGTGACATCATCAATGTAAACCGTTCCGCCAGAGAATTTTGTGAGAATTCCAGGGCAGAAGTGAGCGGTCGTGGAGGGAACGCAGAGGCGGGTGCTCACTTCCTTCCACTCCGTCGTCGGCTCCACGCTCACATTGGACACGAAGCTCCATGCGAAGGAGTCCCATTCATAGGTGTAGAGGGCGTAGAAGACGCCTTCGCCGCCATGGCGCTGCACAAAGGCCTTCGCCTCGTAGACGGCGTAGGGCTCCACGGGAATAGCCGTATCCTGACAGATTTTCCATTCCTCCGTCTTGCCTTCGGCGGGGGAGAAGACACCGGCGCGCACACCAGAATGCGTGATCTCGGTCACCGTGCCAGTTTTTTCAAAACTTGGGTCGGGGAAGAGGTTTTGCGGGGCGGTCGCCTTCTGTCCCACGGCGGTCGTGGAGCAGGAAAGGAGGCACAGAATCACCGTGGCCAGGACGGTGCAGAAAAGCATCTTTTTCATGGAGCTGATTTCCCTTTTGTTGTTATTTTTTTGATTATCAATATATTGCATTATCTGAACTGCATGGAGTAGAGGTCCGCGTCCCGCATGATGAATTCCAGACGGACGGGTTTTCCGGAGAGCTTGGCGACGGCTTCCGCGTCGTCGAAGATGACTTTGCGGTCAGTGGTGTTGCCGATGGTCTCGCAGGAGGGGAAGCGGTTTCCCGCCTCGTCGATGAGCGTGATGATCATGTAGCCGAAGGCGGAGGTCTCGAAGTTCATGAACATGTCCTTCCCATTGTAGACAAAGGGTTTGGTCAGCGAGGTGACTTCCTTTGCCCCTGCATGGAGAGAGGCGAAGCCGTCCATGCGGAGGGTGTAGCGGTTCAACTCTGCGGGAAAGTTCGTGAAGTGGTTGGTGGGCAGATACATGGACAGCTCGTCCGGGGCGCCGGGCACTCGGTCGTTGGGGGTGACGGCAAAGCCGCGGGAGGGATAGCAGTCGCCGTAGAGCCAATTGAGGCCGTTCTCCGGTTCGGGGCGGAGGAGGGCCTCCATGTAGCGGGTAAAGTCTCTGCCGTTGCGGGAGACCATGAAAATGCAGTCTGTGACGGTGGTGCCGTAGCGGGGCTCCAATTTGTAGCGGGCGCGGCGCATTTCCACGCCCACCAGCTCGTCGAAGGTGCCATTCCACACGACGCGCTCCACGTAGCGAGTCGGGAAGCCGATGAGAAGATGGGGTGCGCGGTCGTAGGGGGTCACGCAGTTGGTGTAGAGCGCGATGTCCTCCGGATCGTCGATGAAGTTGATCAGCTCGGGCTCGGTCCAGTGGAGGAAGTCGTCGGACTCGATGTAGTTGATGTCACGGATGGCGCCGCCATAGGCGGTGGGGCGGCCTTTGGGGTCGAAGTGGTTTCCGCGCACATAGCCGCGGTACTTGCCGGCGACGGCGTCCCAGAAGACGACGTTAAGGGAGTCGAAGATGCCCTTTGAGGCGACCATGTTGCCCAAGGTGAAGCGGAGGCCGTCTGGGCTGTAGAAGGCCCAGAGGGCGTGATGGTAGAGGGAAATGCCTTTGTAGCGCTGCTCTTTGGGGCAGGCGGGATTGTCATCGCGGAAGACCATGAAGTTGTCGATGAACTCGTGGCCGAGAAGGGGATTGTCAACGACGATGTTGGTGTCCTTAATGCCTTGATAGGTGCAGATTCCGAGATTGGGCTTGGTCCATGTGAGGCCGTCGGGGCTTTCCGCGTAGCAGGCGACGATGGCGTGTCCGGGCGGCGCGTCCGGAAGGCCGGAGGGGCACTGCCAGCCGAGGTAGTACATGCGGTAGACGCCGTTGGGATGCATGCCGTCGCAGCCCGGCCATGCATCGTCAAAGAAGAAATTGTGGTAGTTGCAGCCGGAGCCCTCCCACGGCGCGTCGTGTTTGAGGACAGGACCGCGCAGGACCGGATGATGGACGATGAGCGTCGCCTGGGTCGCGGCCTTGTCCAGCAGATAATCGTCGAAGAAACATTCGCGGCGGCTGCCGATGACAAGCGGCTCGCCATGGACGGCGATGGTCACCAGAAGGGCGGGCAAAACGGCCAGAGGTTTGCAGAAACGCATACAACTTCCTTATACTAAGTATATTACATATAAATATCGCACCACAGGCCTGCCATGGCCTGAAAATCATAAAACGTACTATATTTACTGTTGGATAGAATGCAAACCGGTATCATTGCCGCCACGCAAGACTGAAAACAGTTCGCTGTCTTCTCTTCTCGGCATGCGTCCCGTTTCCCTTCAATCTCGTCATCCTGCTAATTTGAAATATATTGCATAAAATTGAATTGCAATAAATGAATAATGGAATTTGCCCGTGAGAAGAGGCGAAATGGGCAAAAATCACGTTCGGAAGGGGAGAAAAACGCCCCTGATTTTTCGAAGAATGGCCCTAAAGGCCCCGTAATCGCTCGCTGTCGCTTTTTATGTGCGACCCTGTATAATAACCTCTTCGTGCAAATGGCCCGAAAACGGGCCGCTTTTTGAGTTTGGCCTTTATGGCATTTTATTTCATTTTTTGAAATAATGAACCGCTCTGTTCTCCAGAAGAGCAGTCACCCCAAATAACACACAGGAGACTTGAAAAGCCGCGAAATGGTGTTTGCTATTTGAACTGCATGGAATAGACGTCCGCGTCCCGCAGACGGAACTCGATGGTGACGGGCTTGCCGGAGTTGGCCTTCACGGCCTCCGGATCGTCAAAGACCACCCTGCGGTCCAGCGCATTGCCGAAGGTCTCGCAGGAGGCGAAGCGCTTCCCCTTTGCATCTGTCAGCGTCACAAAGAGATAGCCCATGGCGGAGGTCTCGAAGTTGATGAACAGGTCGGACCCGTCGTAGGTAAGCACCTTAGTGGCGGCGATGCGTTCGGAACCGTCGGCGTGGATTGAGACGAAGCCGTCCATGCGGATGGAATAACGGTTGAGGACGGAGGGCTCCTGCATCCACTGACTGGTGGGCACGTAGAGGGACAGTTCGTCGGGCGCGCCGGGCACGGGGTTCGGCGTGACGGCAAAGCCTCTGGCGGGGAAGCAGTCGCCGTAGACCCAATTCACGTTGTTCTCGATTTCAGGCCGCAGGAAGGCTTCCAGATAGCGGGTGAAGTTCCGTCCGTCTCTGGAGACCATGAACATGCAGTCCGTGATGGTCAGTCCGAAGCGGGGCTCGATTTCCATGCGCTTCCGTCGGAAGTCCTTGCCGCCCATTTCCTCGAAGCTGCCGTTCCAGGCGTGGCGTTCGATGTAGCGCGTGGGGAAGCCGATGTAGATCTGCGGCGCGCGCAAATAGGGGACGACCATGTTGGTGTACAGGGGGATGTCCTGCTCGTCCGCAAAGGAAAGGAGGACGGGATCGGTCCATGTCTTGAAGTCTTTGGATTCCATGTAGCAGATGTAGCGCTGTTTGTGCTTGACGCTCGGATCGTCCGTCTTGACGAAATTACGGATGTAACCTCGGTAGAGGTTGGCCATGGCATCCCAAAAGACCACGTTCAGCGTGCCAAACGCGCCCTTGCTGGTGACGATGTCCCCTTCGGTGAAGTGGATGCCGTCCGCGCTGAGATAGCTGCGCAGGGAACCTTCGGAGACGCCCACGCCCTTGTAGCGGACTTCCGGAGCGCAGGCGGGATTGTCGTCCCGGAAGACCATGAAATTGTCAATGGCGCCAGTGTGGTTGACGCCTGCCGCCAGTACGATGTTCGTGTCTCTATGGTCGCCGTAAGGAATTCCGGTGGAAGGCTTTATCCATGTGATGCCGTCCGCGCTCTCCGCATAGCAGGCGACGATGGGATGGTCCGGCTTGTGGCTGGGATCGTGGGGCGGCGTCTGCCAGCCGAGATAGTACAGGCGGTAGGTGCCCTTCTCGTTCTTGCCGTCGACTCCCTTGTAGGCGTCGTCAAAGAAGAGGTTGTGGTAGTTGCAGCAACTGCCTTCCCACTCGGCGTCATGGATCAGCGCAGGCCCCCTGAGCACGGGCCGATGCAGCCGTAGCTCCGCCGACGTAAGCCCTTTGTCCAGCAGGCAGTCGTCAAAGAAGCATTCGCGGTTCTTGCCGATTGGAATGACGCTCTGGGCAATGACGGCCGACATCGCCACCACACCGAAAATCGCAACGATAAGCTTGTTCATGTTTGCTTTCTATTCCTTAAATATATGATACGCAACGGTGATGAATGCCCGAAGACGCCATCGTCCCGTCAGAGCCTCCGGACAGAACAAATATACGCATCTATATTGTAACTCCTATTCCATCACTTTTCCAATCTCCACCTGGCGGAAAAAAATACCGCACATTTTGCCACATTTACACGGCAATGGAAACAGTTCGCCGTCTTCTCATCTCGTCCGGCGTCCCGTTTCCCTACAATCTCGCCATCCTGTCAAATTGAAATATATTGCATAAAATTGCATTGCAATAAATGCATAATGGAATCTGCCCGTGAGAAGAGGCGAAATGGGCAAAAATCACGTTCGGAAGGGGGAAAAACGTCTTAACTCAACGGTTTCATCAGAATGCGGCAGCGTTTGGCGAAGCAGGCGATGCCGTAGGTGTGGATCCGCCTGTAGCCGTAGAGCCGAAGCGGACGCTCATAGCCGCGGTCAACCGCCTGCCGCAGGGCGACTTCGGCGGCGCTGTTCAGCTCGTCGTCGGAGTCGCCGGAGGCGACCTTGACCTCGACGACCACGGCGGCGGAGAGGTCCTTCGCCCTCATCTGGATGTCGGCGCGGCCATCGCCGCTCTCCCGGTTGGAGAGGCACTCATGCCCTTCGGCTCCGGCCATCAGGCC
>JAEEYQ010000010.1 GCA_016288215.1 Lentisphaeria bacterium
AGGCGGAGCGGCTGCAGCGCCCTGTCCAAGATGCCAGTCATGCGGGCGATGGCGATGCCGTAGTTCGTGAAGGGGACATTTTGGTCTTCGGCGCATTTGGCGCGGAAGCGCATCTCCCTTTCCGTCAGCATGCAGCCGCCGCAGTGGACGATGAGAGCGTATGCCCCCAGCTCCTCAGGGAAGCCCGTGCCGCTGGAGAACTCGAAATGGAGCTCCTTTCCGCAATGGCGGCGGATGAGCCGCGGCATTTTCTCCGTCCCGATGTCGCCGCATTGGCGGTGATGGGTGCAGCCTTCGGAGATGAGAACTGTGTCACCGTCCTTCAGGCGGTCAAGGGCCGCAATGCCGCGGACGGCGCCATCCAAAAATCCCTTATAGCGGGAGAAGAGGATGGAAAATGAAGTCATAAGTTGTTCTGGTGGAATGAGATGTGCAACCTTTCCAAAGACCTGGCTGTCCGTCACCACCAATTTGGGCGGGGCGGCGAGCTTCGCAAGGGTCTGGGTCAGTTCGGTCTCTTTTGTCACCATGCCGATGGCGCCGCGGTCCAGCACATCGCGCAGCGTCTGGACCTGCGGCAGAATCAGCCTGCCCTTGGGGGCGGCGGCGTCAATAGGGGTCACCAGAACGACCACATCCCCCGGCTCGATGAGGTCCCCCACGATGGGGCGGGAGTTGTCCTGCGGCGGCACCGCCTTCGCCATGGCTTCCTTCAGCTCATGGATGCCCTCTCCGGTTCGGGCGCTGACATGCAGGACGGCGGCCCCCTCAATGGAAAGGGACGGCCGCGCCAGATCTGACTTGTTCACCGCCACCACCATGGGGATGCCCTTGGCTCGAATCTGCTCCATGATGGTCTGGTCGGCGGCGGTCAGGCCATCGGTGCCGTCCAGAACCATCACGGCGATGTCCATGCGGTTAAGCATCTGCCGTGCGCGGCGAACACGCAGGGCGCCGAGGGCGGTGTCATCGTCCAGACCCGGAGTGTCCAATAGCACGACAGGGCCTAAAGGCAACAGCTCCATGGACTTGGGCACTGGATCGGTGGTCGTGCCCCGGGCCTCCGCCACGACGGACATCTCCTGCCCCGTGACCGCGTTCATCAGGCTGGATTTGCCTACGTTGCTCCTGCCGAAGAAGCCGATGTGCAACCGTTCCGAAGAGGGGGTGGCGTTCATGATGGTCGTCTCCTAGAAGCGGAAGTCCCGCTGGCCGTTTTCGATTTCGGCCAGATGTTTTTTGGCGATGGCGCGGATCTTCTCGTTGGGCACCTTTTCGATTTCGGCGGCGATGAGCTTCTCGCCGATGGCGCGTGTCTCTGGCGTTGCGTAATCCATAAGATACTCCTTCAGAGTCATTAGCGCATTGGGATGGCAGCAGTTGAGAATCTGCCGTGATTTGCAGAGTGACATGAAGCGGTCGCCAGTGCGGCCTTCTCGGTAGCATGCGGTGCAGAAGCTGGGGATGTAGCCCATCTCCATGAGCCAGCGGGCCACCTCATCCAAGGTGCGGCGGTCGTTCACGTCGAACTGGGCGGACTCCTCCGCCTCCGGCGTGTTGTCCGCATAGCCGCCCACGCTGGTCTTGGAGGCGCCGCTGATTTGCGAGATGCCCAAATGCAGGACCCGCTTCCGTGTCTGTTCGCTCTCCCGTGTCGAGACAATCATGCCCGTGTAGGGGACGGCGACGCGGATGCAGGCGACGATTTTGGCGAACTGGTCGTCATCAATGCCGTTTTTGAAGGAAGCGGGGTCAATGTCGTCCGCTGCACGGATTCGCGGGACGGAAATGGTGTGGGGCCCCACGCCGAAGGCGGCCTCCAGATGCTCCGCATGCATGAGCAGGGCGGAGAACTCGTAGCGGTAGCGCTCCAGGCCGAAGAGGACGCCAAGCCCCACATCGTCGATGCCGCCTTCCATGGCGCGGTCCATGGCCTCTGTGTGATAGCAGTAGTCATGCTTCGGGCCGCTGGGATGCAGGATCTCATAGCTTTCCTTATGATAGGTCTCCTGGAAGAGGATGTAGGTTCCGATGCCCGCGTCCTTCAGCTTGCGGTAGTTTTCCACCGTGGTGGCGGCGATGTTCACGTTGACGCGGCGGATGGCGCCGTTCTTGTGTTTGATGCTGTAGATGGTCTTGATGGACTCCAGAATGTATTCGATGGGGTTCTCCACGGGGTGTTCGCCGCATTCGATGGCCAGCCGCTTATGGCCCATGTCCTGAAGGGCGATGACTTCGCGGCGGATTTCGTCCTGCGTCAGCTTCTTGCGCGGAATGTGCTTGTTCTGCATGTGGTAAGGGCAATAGACGCAGCCGTTTACACAATAATTGGAAAGATACAGCGGCGCGAAGAAGACGATGCGGTTGCCGTAGAAGTCCTTCTTGATCTGCTCCGCCAGCGCGTAGATCTCCTGATTCTTCTCTTCGATGTCGCAGTCCAGAAGGACGGCCGCCTCGCGGTGGCTCAGCCCCTTGCGCAGACGCGCCTTCTCCAGAATCTGGTCAATAAGCTCCACATTGTGCTTGTTTTTTTCCGCATAGTCCAGAGAGGCAAGGCCAGGCCCGTGCATCATCATCCGTCGGAAGGCCAGCGGGGCGGTGGGGCATCCCGACAGAAGCCAGGCGTACTCGTTCAGTTCGCGGGAGACGTAGGCCGGTTCGCGGTCATAGGCGAGCGGCGGCAGCTCCAGCCGCTCATGCCGCGGAAGGATGATGTCACCCCAGAAGTGAAGAGCGCGGAAGCCCAGCGTGTCCATCAGAAACTGATAGACGGCATAGGCGGTTCCGCAGGGGCCGCCGCCCACGATGACAATATCCTCGCCCACGGTGGCACAGACTCGCTCCTCGTTTTCTAACTTCTTAAATTTCAAATAGTTACGACTTTCTTGCGTGTCGCCGATGAAAATGCGGTGGCGGCATGCGTTGGCCTCCTGCCGCGAGACGATACGGAAGTCCGCGCCGCCGGAGGATTGGCGCAGGAGCTCGCGCATGTCCTCGACCGCCTCCTTTTCCATGGGAGAGGCGCCTTCGGAAAGGACGATGACATAATCGGTGTGGCTGTCTTGAAAAAGCGTCACAGCGCTTGCCTTTCGGGTGGCGCAGCCCTGCAACATGGCCGCAAACAATGCAAAAAAGACAATGGCGGCGGCTGGCTCCAACCATGCGAATTGTTTTCGTAAAGCGTTGATGTTCAATGGAATATGCCTTTGTGGTCTCTGTTCCCTTTTTGGAAAAACATAAATGGGAGGCAACAGGCGGAATTTGCTGACATGCGAGGCAGGCGCTTACGCATATTGCGCTCTCACAGGCACTTGCCGCTCTGTGGCTACAAAACGACTGATGTTTTTGCAAGCGCGCGAAATTGAAATAAGGTTCTGTACAGATACAATATATATTTCAATAGTCCATTTGTCCATGCAGCATTTGACGAAGGGCGTTCAGAGCATGACGTATTTGATTCCTCAGCGATTGACATGACTTGCGTCCTCATGTCCCCTACCCCGTTCGGACAGCGCTTCCATGGGAATAAGAGCATTGCTCATTGAGATATTGCAAAGGATGTTGAATGTATGAACCGATTTTCTCCTGAGGATTATTGCAATATAATAAAAGAAAGTGCAATAATGGCAAAACTCACAGAAACGGCCATTTTAGGCTCTATATGCAGAGTAGGTATTAACCTACCTAATTTAGCATGAAACGCAGCAGAGGCCATCTGGGGGGGCCGCTAGGGGCATTCATCGAAAATTTAGCAGTCATTTTTCCTCTTCTGGACATCGTTCTCGGCCAATTTTAGCCTCTGTCACGCCGTGATAACGGCATTCATTTTATATATTCTATATTATGCAGTATATTGCATTTTTTGCAGAAGCAGCCGTAGCCGTGTAGCGTTCCATGTCGGTCATCGATTCATCTCGTCGACAAAGGCGGCGGACTTCACCGTCAGCTCTACCCACGCGGGACGGAAGCCGCTTTTGACGGCGTTTCGGGCGGAGGCCACGTTGGACCAGGCGCAGCAGTAGAACGGAACCTTGTCCCTTGCCAGAATCTCCAACGCCAGTTGGCTCGTCAACGCCGCCGCCACGCCCTTTCTGCGATGGTCGGGACGCACATCGATGCCAATTTGCCACATGGAGTCGCAGTCCGCCGAACAGGCGGCCAGTCCGATGAGACGACCATCGTCAAATGCCCCAACACCAAGGACATCCAGCTCCCGACGCGTCTCGGACAGCGCATGGAGCCATTCCGGCGTGTACAATTCGCGGAAGTCCTCCGGTCCCATGAGTCGCGTTTCATATGGACACGGCAAGGGGCTCAGCTTTTCCACATCCGGAAGAAAATTCTCTGCCATGAAGCAGACACGGTAGCCAAGCCTCCGAAAGGCGTCGTCGAGGACATGGAGATTGGGCGTCTCAAAGCACCGCTCCGGTTGAAAGCGGCTGATGAAGGCGGACACCACATCCCGATATGTCTCGCAAATGCTTGCGACCACGTTGTTTCCATAGGAAATCAGATGGCAGACATGGGGCAAGGCCAGGTACTTTTTCGCCCGCTCATTCGCCTCCGAACGGACAATGACGTTTTCATGGCGGACAAAGTCCTCCACCTGACACGTGGCGTCGTAGGCGGACTGCTCCATGGCTATCTGCAGAATTTCGTGGTTCGTCCATCTCATTTGAAGGATTTGGCCATTATATCTTATTGTAACCCACTTATTATCAGGAAGATAACTTTGCATCACCAGCAGAGGCGATGAGGAAGGTGACAGGCATGTCGGCCAGCATGGCCTTCCGTTCTTCATAGAATTTCTGATAGGCTTCAGGTTTTGGGGGAAGGAATCCGATGAAGATGACGGCGGCGTGGGCGGACTCCCGCCGCAGGGTACCCGCGAAGTCTCCCGTGTCTGGCAGGACAATCTGTTCGGAGGAGATGCGGGCCTGTTCGGAGAGGCTCTCCAGCTCCCGATGGGCCTGCTCCATGTCCTTCGGCTCAGCCAACCGCAGAATTCGGATGGGGATGTCCCGCCAGTTGGGGTTGCGGGTCAGCAGGTAGGCGAGAACCAACATAAGGGAGCCATTGCGCATGCCACGCCACCAGATGTCGATAGTGCCAGTGGGGTGCTCTGGAGCGGCAGCGGGTTCGTTCAGCATGAGCAGGCAGTTCATCTGCATGGAGTTGATGGTCTGGATATGACGGCAGTAGGCAGCCACCCGCTCCGGCGCGTTGGGCCATCCGCAGAGGATGATGTTGGGGGCCAACGGACCAATGGAATGGGTCTGCAGAAGGACATTCAAGGTCAAGTCGAAATTCTCCTCCGTGGAGACAGCCACGGTGGGAAAGAAGACCAGCCCAGTCCGTTTGGCAAAATCCTCCATCTTCTGAAGTTCCTGTCTCCGAAGCTGTTCGGGAGTTCGTCCAGTGGGTTCTGGCTGCACGATGCGGCCAACGGAGAGGATGCCACGGCGGCTGTTGAGCAGGGTGGCGAATTCGATGAGAGGCTGATGTTTGAACAAATCCCCTGCCAGAACGGCCATTTGGGGGCGCCAGTTTTTGGGGTCCGGCTGGATGGTGGCCAGTTTCAGCATGTTGCGGCGGATGTTCTCAAAATAGTACCCCCTTCGCGCATCCGCAAAATCGTACTGGAGAGAGCTTTTGCTGGTCAGAAGGAAGAGGATGGCGATGACCAAAGCCACGGCGGCCAGCAGGGCGGGATTGATGAGAAACGCGGCGATGACGCTGGCAGCGGCGCCATAAAGTCCGATGGTCCAATGGAATAGGCGGAACTGGGGACGGAAGGAGGGATTGGCGGCGAAGCTCTCCACGGCGGCGGAGAGGTTGATGATGGCGTAAGTGCAGAGGGTGAACATGGTGACCAGCTCCGCCACGGTGTTGAGCGCGTTGCCACCATGGGCGCGGGCACTCCAGAGGATGATGGCGGCGGAGATGATGAGCGTTAGAATCATGGCGAAGAGGGGGTCGTTGTTCTTTCCCCTTCCCGTGGCCATGATGTTCAGCGGACGGAAGATACGGTCGGCAGCAAAGGCCTGCAGGATGCGCGGTGCGCCAGTCAACGTGCCCAATGCGCTGGAAAGCGTGGCTGCGATCATGCCCGCCAAAACCAAATAGCGGGTGTGGAGCAACGCGTTCTGCACCAATAGGCCATAGCAGTTCTCCCGCATGGCCTCACGGCTCCAGCAGCCGCCGAAGCAGAGAATCTCCACCAGATAGATGACGGCTCCGGTGAGGATGGCGGCCAAGGTGCCTCGGGGGATGGCCCGCCGCGGATTGGCCAGATCGCCGCTCATGTTCACGCCGGCCAGAAAGCCCGTCACCGCCGGGAAGAAGATGGCGAAGCAGCTGATGAATCGGAGGATATCGTCCTTCTGAAGGGCACCCATGTTCCCTTGAAGGGTCTCAACCGTGGGGCCGTAGGCGATTGCGCCGCCCAAAAAGGAGACGATGGAAAGGGCCAGCACCAACGAGATGAAGAACTGGGTGCGGACGGCCCAGTCCGCCCCGATGGTCGCAATGGCGAAGAGAATGAACAGCGGCCCCAGCTCCAGCCACAGAATGTAGGGTTGCAGGACAGGAAAGACGCTGGCGAGGGCCTCGAAGAAGCCGATGATGTAGAAGGGGACGGAAAGGGATTGGGACAGATAGTAGGTCAGTCCGATGGAGGAGCCGAAACTGGGGCCCAAGGAGCGGGAGATCAGAAAATAGGGGCCACCGCTTTTCACGGGCGTATTGGTGGAAATCGCTGAAATGGAGAGACCTGTGGCGATGGCAATGCTTTCGGCGGCCGCCAGCAGAAGCAGGGACCCCGTGACCCCCAGCTCGCCAACGACGTAGCCCAGCCGCATGAACATGACCACGCCAAGGATGGTCAGAAGCGAGGGAAGATAGACGCCGGCGAAGGTGCCGAACTGGTATCCGCTGCTATGGTTTTTCTCTTCCATTATACGTAACATTCTGGTATCAAACAACTTATAAAATAGTATGCATCATGGGGAACGCGGCTCGAAGTCCCATTTGGATAAACGGTGTTTAGCGAATTCGAGTACACAATAAAGAACGAACGATATCTATTCAGAACTCCATAAAAGGCCATGGAGCGGCCAGCGGCTGCTCTAAGTCCTTCAATGTCTTCTGTGGACTCCTTCTGAAGAGTTACGACGAATATGGCAATTCGGAATCGGCGCTTGGCAATTCGGAAATTGTAATTTAGTGAAATGTGGACTTGTAATTTTCCGCTAATTATTTAACTCTTTGGTCTGCAGTACATTACAGATATCCATTTTTCTGTAGTGTCACTGCTGACCAATGAGGTTGACGTGTATAAATTTACCCAAGGTTCCAAAGAAATCAACTCCGTTGGCGCCTTTTACTTTGTCAAGCGGCTCCATGCCTCGTAATCCTAAATACAGCAGTTTGGTTTTGGTTGAATTAGCGATTAGCAATTTTTCAACACATTGGAGATTAGATGGTTATGCATTGAATTCTCAATGTGGCATTGCCGTTCGCGGGTCAGTCCCTTCAGGTGCTGACGGAACCCACGGTCGGCGGCAATCCCTTCCCCTTGAAAATCACCGTTTTTCAAAAAGGTCCCCCTTGACAACCGTCGGCGGCGCATTACCTTATGTGCATATGCGGCACATTCACGGCTAGGAGGCACCTATGGCGACACATTCCATGGCATCCCGCTTCTCGGCCAGGCTTCGGCCCTGGCCGTCCCTTGGCGTCGCCGCGCTCCTGTGGCTGCTCCCTCCCGCCGCCCTCGCCAACCTCCCCTACACCCCCGTCCACTGCAGCGGGACGGGGGAGAGCTGCGACGAGGCCTCCCCTGACATGGCCGAAACGGGGGAGGAATGGAAACGGGCTGTCGCCCTTTCCCCTCCCTCCCCCGTGCCCCCTCTCTCCTCTTTCCCTGTGCAACCTGCTTCTGCAACGCGGGTTGCGTGGGGAGTCCATGCGACATGGCCATGGCTTTTGACCATATTCACAAGACTTGCTGTCCTGAAATGTCCATTCAGAGTCAAACGCCGCAAGCCATGGTGTTTTTCAATCAGCCGCAATGCGGCGAGCGCCCACGGTGGCGCGATATGCATGACAGCCAGCAAGCGTCTGGAGAGTGCACTGCAACCTGATTACGACATCTCCAAGACAGTCCCGTCCTACACCTACAAGGCGGACGGCAGGCTGGCCAGCCGCACATGGGCGCGGACGGACGCGCAGGACAACGAGCTGGTCACCTCCTATGCCTATAATATATATGACGAGATTACGGCCATCGACTACTCCGACAGCACCCCCGACATCGCCTACGGCTACGTCAACGACGCCGTCGGTCGGCGCACGTCCATGTCCCGTTCGGGCAGCGCATACACGACATCGGACACCATCAGCTACACCTACAACGACCGCAGCGAGCTGACTGGCGCCTCATCCAACATGGACCCAACTTACTCTTACTCATACAGTTACGACCCCATCGGCAACCGGGTCGCCGCGTCCGAGGCGGGCGTGCCGTGGACCTACACCACCAACAGCCTGAACCAATACACCGCCGCCACCGAAAACAACACCAATCTTTCGTTCTCCTACGACCTGGACGGCAGCATGACCTCCCGCCCCGTGGACGGGACCAGCGGCTGGACGCAGCTGTGGAACGGCGAGAACCGCATGGTGGAGACGTACAAGGGCAATGACCGCCTGACCTTCAAGTACGACTACATGGGACGCCGCGTCGAGAAATGCGTCTACAGCGGAAATGCCTTGCTTTCAAAGACATGCTACGTCTACGACGGCTTCAAGTGCGTGGAGGAGCTGGACGCCCTCTCCAACAACGCCATCGTGATGAG